>NZ_JBHYDR010000003.1:0-319920 GCF_051860605.1 Phreatobacter sp.
GTCGCGACACTCATGCCGCCCCTCCCGCCCGGAAGGCCGCAACCGCCGGGCCGAGGCGCGGCATGGCCGGCCGGTCCACGGCGCCATATTCGCGGGCGAAGGCGCCCGGCGCCTCGTCCACCACCGTGACCGAGCCCCGGTCATGGACCAGCCGCAGCGGCAGGCCGCCATTGGCCGCCGTCAGGACGAAGCGGTCGGCCAGCCGCACCACGAAGGGCAGCGTCCAGCCCGGCAGGCGGGCCTCTGCACTCAGGCCGCCAAAGGCGACTGTGACGAGCGGCGTCATGGCGATGTCTCCTCGCAATGGCAGGTCAGGTAGCCGCGCTTCGGCACGTCCTCGAGCACGGCGCGGATATCGAACAGGCGGGTGCCCCGGCGCAGCCGGTGGGCGGCGGTCAGGCCCTCGCGGCGGCGGAGCAGGATGCGGTGGGTGAGACGCTGGGCGAGCCGGTCCTGCTGGCGCGCCTCGGTGCCGCCGAGCGGCTGGATCAGGCCCCAGAGCGAGGCCTCCCCGGCGAAGCTGCGGACGGTTCCGCCCGACCCGTCCGGGGTTTCCACCGGTCCCTCGAGCAGGAGGCGATGGCGCAGCACGCCGGGATTGACGCCGGAGGCCGTCGTGCTCATGCCACCCTCCGCACCTGGAAGGGCGCGATCAGCGCCTCGATGCCGCGCGGCGTCACCGACACCTCGTGGCCGATGCCGACCAGCGTGCGGTTCTCGAACCAGTGGGCGGCGAGCAGCCGGACCGCCTGGACGAGCGGCGCCGGCACGTCGTCCGGCCCGCCGAAGCCCGCCGTCACCTCGATGGCGATGCCGCCGAGCGGCACGGCCGGGACCGGCAGGCTGCGCGGCCGGAAGGCAAGGCGCGGCGGCTGGCCGAGGCCGTCGAGCGTCAGCCCGGTCAGGGCAAGATCCTCGGGGCCTTCGCCTGCATCCACCGTCACGCGGTCGAGGCTGGTCACCGGCCCGATCGGCAGGGCGATGCGGCCCGAAGCCGGCCAGGAATCGCGGGTGATGCGCCAGCGCTGGGTGATGAACACCTTCTGCGTCAGCGCCTCCAGATGGGCGCGCGCCGCCATGGCGACGGAAGCGATCAGCGCGTCCTCCTCCGCCCCGTCCAGCTTCAGGAAGGCCTTGAGGTCGGCGGGCGTGACCGGCTCGGCGGCCGGCGGTTCGATGCGGTAGAGGCTCATGGCACCCTGTCCTTGTGTCCGTGGGTGGCGGCGGGCGGCCGCCGGGTTCATCGAAGCTGCCGAAGCCTGCCGGTCCGCCCGGCGGCAGCGCGGCAGGGCGCTGTCGCTTCCGTGACGATCCGGCGGCGAGACTTGCGCGGGCCGTGGCGCCGGTCTGTGACGGCGGTCACCGGGCGGGCGGTTGTGAGGCAACGTTCCGGCTGCAGCACCGGACTGCGTGCTGCGTCGGTCTGTGACGGCGGTCATCGGGCGGGTGGGCCTCTTCACGAAGACCCCACCCTCACCCTCTCCGCGCGGCAGCACGGGGAGGGTGAGGGTGGGGCTGGTTCTCATGCGCTACTCCCACCCGCCCCATTGTTGACATGGCGGCCCGGCACAGGGCCTGATCCGCCCGACGCGCCCCCGAAGGACCTGCCGTGCATCGACCTCTCCTCGCAGCCGGCCTCGTGGCCCTGACGGCCACCCTGCCGGCCAGTCCCGTGCGCGCCGTGATCGGCGGCAGCCCGGTGGCCCAGGGCGACGCGGCGGCCGCCCATACCGTGATGATCTCCGGCCGCAACGGCTTCTGTTCGGGCGCGGTGATCGCCCCGCAACTGGTGCTGACCGCCGCCCATTGCGTCGATGGCGGCGACCAGCTTGCCGTGCTCGTCTTCGGCGCGGGCCGGGTGCCTGTGTTCAACGAGGTGACCGGCCGTGCGGTCCATCCCGCCTACCGGCGCGCCGACTGGCAGGCCCGCCGCACGGCGGTGGACCTTGCCGTGGTGCGCACCGCCCGGCCGATCGGCGGAAGCTTCCGCCCGGCCGCGCTGGCGACCGGCGGCGTGCCGCCGGCCGGCTCCGCCATCCGCCTGGTCGGCTACGGGCCCGCCCGCGAGGGCGATGCCCGCAGCGCCGGGGTGCTGCGATCCGCCGCGTTGACCGTCACCGGCCGCCCCTCAACCTATCAGGTCAGGCTGACCGGAGGGTCAGGCGCGCCGCTGGGTGCCTGCACCGGCGATTCGGGCGGCCCCGTCTTTGCATCGCAGTCCGGCCGGCCGATTCTGGCCGGCATCGTCAGCTGGACGACCGGCCCCGGATCGTCCCGCTGTGGAACCCTGACGGGCACCGTTCCCGTCGCCCCCCACCGCCGCTGGATCGAAGACACGGTCCGGCGCCTCGGAGGTTCGCAATGAGGCAGAGCATGAAGGCCCCCCGTCTCACGGCCGCATCCTTGAGCGCCGCCCTCGCCGCGCTGGCGCTGGCGGCAACGCCGGCGCAGGCGATCATCGGCGGCAGCCCGGTACCGGCCGGCGACATCGCCGCCCGGTCCTCGGTGCTCGTCGTCACCGGCGACGCCAATGGCTGCACGGGCACGCTGATCGGCCGGCGCAGCGTGCTGACGGCGGCCCATTGCGTGGCCGGCGCCCGGCTCGCCGTCATCGCCTTCATCCGCGATGCCCGGATCGTGGCCCTGACCCCGGTGGTGGCCGCGGCCGGCCATCCGGGCGTTGCCAGCCCGTTCGGCGGCACCGCACCCATCGACGTCGCCGTGCTGACCATGCGCGACCTGCCGCCGGCCGGCTATGGCCCGGCCCGCATCGGCTCGCGCGACCCGGCGCCCGGCTCGCGGGTGACGATTGCAGGCTTCGGCCGGCAGCAGCTCAACAGCATGCGCAGCGCCGGGCAGCTCCGGCGCGTGTCGCTCCCCGTGATCCAGCGCTCGCCCTCGGGCTATGTGGCGCTGGGCGACCGGCGCCGCATCGAGCGCGGCTTCGGCCCCTCGGCCTGCCAGGGCGATTCCGGCGGGCCGGCCTTTGCCGGCGGTTCGGTGGTCGGAGTCGTCAGCCTCGTCTCCGGCCCGCCGGAGACGCGCGGCTGCGGCTCGCTGACCGTGACGATGCCGGTGGTCGGCATCGCCCCGTGGATCCGCGGCGCGGTGGCCGCCGGCGAGCGCCGGGCGCCGGGCAATCCGCGGGTCGCGGTGCTGCCGCCGCCGCGCGCGCCCGAACGGTCGGGCCTGCCGCCCTGGGCGCGCATCGACGGCGGCAACCCGCCCTGAGGCGGAGGCCTCAGGCCGCCACCTTCAGCAGCTTGATCGCGTCGAAATCGGCCACCCCGCCGCCAACCCGCTTGGTCGTGTAGAACAGCACGTAGGGCTTGGCCGAATAGGGATCGCGCAGGATGCGCAGCCCCAGCCGGTCGACCACCAGATAGCCGCGGCGGAAGTCGCCGAAGGCCACCGGCGTGGTGCCGGCGCCGATGTCGGGCATGTCCTCCGCCTCGGTGACGGGGAAGGTGAACAGGCTCGCCTCCCCGCCCGCCCGGGCCGGCGGGGTCCAGACATAGGCGCCCGAGGCATCCTTGATCCGGCGCACGGCCGCCTGGGTGCGACGGTTCATGACGAAGCGGCCGTTCTGGCGGTAGCCGGCCTTGAGCGCGTGGACGAGGTCGATGATGAGGTCGGCGGCATCCTCGTCCGGCAGGCTGGCGGCCGCGCCGGTGGTGAGGAAGCCGAGCTTGCCCCATTCCCACGCGCTTTCCGCCACCTGCGTCACCGCGAGGAAGCCGGTCGGCTTGTTGGTGCCGTTGCCGTTGACGAAGGCGGCGCCCTCCTGCTCGGCGAAGACCGTGTCGATCTCGCCGGCCAGCCAGGCCTCGATGTCCACTGCCGCGTCGTCGATCAGCGTCTGGGTCGCCGCCGGCATGGCATAGAGCTCCATGGCCGGGAACACCTGTTCGGCGAGCACCGGGCTGTCGGTCTGCGGCCGCGATGCCGTCTCGCCGACCCAGCCGGAAGCAGGACCGGTGCGCGAGAACGGCCGGCGGTAGGTGCCGGCCGAGATCGACCTGACGCCCGCAATCGCTCGGATCGGCGAGACCGCCGCCAGCCGCTGCGTGACGGCCGTCTCCACCTCGGGCGGGGCCAGATAGCCGCCATCCGGGCCGGAGCCGGCGGACAGCGCGCGGGTCTCAACGGCCCTGAGCGCGGTCGTCTCGCCGGAGCGGATATAGGCCTCGAAGGCGGCCTTGTGCTCGCCCGCGCCGGGGCGGGGAGCGCCGGTCTCGCGGCCGAGCGGCGGCCGGCGGGCCTCCAGCACCAGCCGGTCGAGCCGGGCCATCTTCTCGTCGAGCGCGCGGTCGATGCGGGCGACCTTCTCCTCGGTCAGCACATCGCCGGCACGCCGCTCGATCTCGGCGAGGCGCGCGTCGTTGGCCTCGCGGAAGGTCTCGAACAGGCGCATCAGCTCGGCATGGGTCAGGTGCGCCTCGTGGGGCAGCACGGCCTTGGCCTCGGGCGAGGCATTGGTATGGATCTCGGGCATGGTCTGATTCCCTCGTTGGGGGTGGTGAAACGAAAAACCCGCGCCGGGGCGCGGGTTGCGGGGGTGGAAGGCAGGTCCGGTCAGGCTGCGACCCGCAGGACCCGTGCGCCGGCAAGCGCCGGGAAGGTGACCACCGAGACCTCCCAGAGATCGACCTCCAGGAGCCGGCGCAGGCCGCCGCGCCGGCCGGGAGCCGCACGGATCGCGCGGAAGCCGATGGACAGCCCGTCCACGGCACCGGCGGCCATCAGGTCGCGCGCCTCGCGGCCGCGGGTGGTGGCGGTGACGAGCTGGCCGGTGACCCTGAGGCCGACCGGATCCTCGGACAGGCCGAGCCAGCAGCCGATCGGCTCGGCCGGATCGTGCTGCCAGAGCATGCGGATGCCGGCCGGCCCGCGCCGGATCAGCGAGGCGGCGAAGGCGCCGCGCTCGACCACGTCGTTCTGCGCGTCGGCGAGGCCGAACAGCGAGGCATAGCCGGTGAACAGGCCGGTGCCCGGATCGAGCCGGGGCGGCGGCGCGATGTCGCGCAGGGCAGCGGGGGGGCGGCTCATCGGGCGCCTCCCCGGCTTCCTGCGCCGGCCTTCGGCCCGGAAGGCGGGCGGGCGCCGCCGCGCGATTCCAGCCGGGCCAGCGTCTCGACGAAGCGGCCGATGGTTTCGCGCGCCGGCGGCGGCGGCGGGCTTGTCTCGCGTTTCGGTTTCGGATTCAGGCGGATGGGCATCGGCTCTCTCCCGCGGCGGCCGCCGCGGGGGGCCGGCGCCGCTACTGTTCCAGCACGAGGCTGTTCTGGGCGAATTCGAAGCGGCGCAGCCGCGTCAGGTAGCTCATGCCGAGCAGGTTCGTGCCGAGCGCGCCGGCCGGCATGACCATGGTCTCGACCCCGGACACAGCGAGGCCCTCGACCTCGAGCCTGGCCAGCGTCACCCGCCAGGCCCGGACATTGCCGTTGGCGGTGCGCACCTCGACATTGGGCGGCGTGCCGGGCCGGACCAGATTGAGCGACAGCCCGGTCTCCCAGGTGAGGGCGACCAGCGTCGCGCCGGTGTCGACGAGCATGGACAGGTGCCGGCCCTCGGCCCGGGCATTGACCTGGAAATGGCCGCCCTGCCCGGACACGATGCGGCGCATCGGCCAGGATGCGGCCTCGGGCCGCGCCGGGGGGGCCGTCGCGACCTGCGCCTGCGGCGCGCGTTCGGCGCCGACCATGGCGGTCAGCATGGTGAAGGCCTCCGGCTGCATGACGGCGGCAGCCCCCAGCGGCAGCATCAGGAGGTAGAAGGACTTCGGCAGCATGGCGCGCACTCCGGGCCTTTGCGGCATCCTGGAGCGCCCGCCTCTGCCGGCCGGTTAAACGGCGGCAGACCTCGCCCGTCATGGTGAACGGCTGGCGAAGACCGGCGTGACAATGCGGTCAGTCCCCGCCCCTGCCGGCCCGCTCGTTGAAGCGGGCAAGCTCGCGCACGAAGGCGTCGAAGCGGCGGTTGGCGGCGGCCAGTTCCCTTAACGTCCAGACCAGCAGGCCGGTGGTCGCGGCGGCCCACATGAACAGGGCGAGGGCGGCAAGGTCGGCCCGCTCGGCGAAGGCGCGCAGGACGGGTTCTGCGGATGGCAGCATGGAAGGCTCCGGGCTTGCGTGTGGCAATCGGCAATGGGCAGCTTGCAGTCGGTCGTGGGGGAGCTGACTTGCCACACCCTCACCCTCCTCGCTGCGCGGAGAGGGTGAGGGTGGGGCCCGGCCAGCAAGGCTGGCCGGCATCGGCGTTTTGCATCCGTCGAGGAGCGCGAGCGCCCGGCGAACGGACCTCGACGGACGCAGAAGTCCGGATGCGGGCCCGCCTCACCCCTCCGGCCGCTCGCGCGGATAGCCGACCGCCTCGCGCTTTTCGGCGTCCGAGAGGAATGTTGCCCGCTCCACCCGCCGCCACAGGCTCTCGCGCTCGGCATGAAGCGCGCCGATGGCGTCCTCGTCGGGGATGGCGACAAGCCCCTCCCCCGGCGCCAGCCAGCCGAGCAGCGCGCCCATGATCCTTCGGCCGAGCGGCAGGGCCGTGTCGCGGCAGAAGGCGCGGTTGGCCTCCTGGTAATTGGCATAAGTGGCATCGCCCGGAATGCCCAGCACGATGGGCGGCACGCCGAAGGCGAGCGCGATCTCGCGCGCGGCGCCATGCTTGGCCTCCATGAAGTCCATGTCCTTCGGCGTCAGCGACAGCGCCTTCCAGTCGAGCCCGCCCTCGAGGAGCAACGGCCGGCCGGCATTGCGGGCGCCGGCAAAGCCCTCCTCCAGCTCGTGTTTCAGCCGCTCGTACTGGTCCTCGGAGAGCGTGCCGTCGCCGCCGGAATAGACCAGCGCCCCGGAAGGCCGCGCGGCATTGTCGAGCAGCGCCTTGGTCCAGCGGGTGGCCGCATTGTGGATGTCGATGGCGGCGGCCGCGGCGGTCAGGGGGCTGAGGCCGAAATGGTCGTCGAAGGGGTGCGGCAGGGTGATGTGCAGGACCGGCGGCACCTCGCCCTCCTGCGTGAAGCGCAGGCGGCGGCCGTCGACCTCGTAGTCGAAGGCGGCGGGCCGGCCGCCCTCGCCGGGGACAAGACGCATGCGATCGGGCCTCAGGACATGCAGTTCGCGCATCTCGCCGCCGACCGACACGGCTTCGACATAGGCATTGCCGGTGAGCAGAAGGTGGCTCACCAGCATGGCCGTCAAGGCGAGCCGGTCCTGCGCGCCGTTCGGCCGCTCGACCAGAAGCACGGCCGGATGGGCGGAGGCATCCGCCCCGTCGCGCGTCACCTGGAAGGGGATCTCGGCGACCGCCCCGGCGACGCGCGCCACGGCCCGCGCCGCCACCGGGTTCACCGCCAGCGCCTCGGCATGGAAGCGGCGCGGCTCGGGATGGGTCCAGGCCGCGCGCGGCGGACCGGACAGGGCGATGAGGGCCGCGCGGGAGCGTTTCGCCTCGGGGGCGCGGAAGAGCGAGGACAGAAAGGACATGAGGGTCTCCGCAAGCGGCGGGAAGGGGTTGAAGCGTCAGGTTGCGCGGGCCGGGGCACGGGTCGCGCCAGGTGGATGGCAGGCAGATGGCTCTGCCGGTCTTGCGTCCTTCGAGGCTCGCCCGTTCCGGGCTCGCACCTCAGGATGAGGAAGGTGGTGGGTTGCACGACCGGCGGTTTGGAGTGCGGCGGGTCGAGCCTCATCGGCCGCCGATGCCAGCAACCACCCCCCTCTGCCAGCAGCCACCCCCTCTGCCAGCGGCCACCCCCTCTGCCAGCAAGGCCCCTCCGATGCCAGCCACACCCCCCCTCATCCTGAGGTGCGAGGCGAACGCCGAGCCTCGAAGGACGCAAAGCCCTTGATGCAGGCCCCACCCTTGCCTAAAGCCCCCGCACCCGCGCCTCGGCACGGGGCCTAAGCGCCAGATGGGTCACCGCCCAGACCAGCGCGTCGAGCCGGTCGGGGCTTGCCCCGTTCGACAGGCCGTCGGGGCCGAAATCGGCCATCTCGTCCTCCAGCGCCGGGAAGCGGCCGGCATGGCGCACCCGGCCCTGTGCATAAAGGGCCGCGACCGGCTCGGCGCGCAGGTGCTTGGAGCGCGCCGCCCGCACCGGCGTGACCGGCACGTCGGGGGCGACCTCGCCGATCACGGCGGCCACCATGTCGCCGCCCTGGTTGACCTCGACGACGAGAGCATCGGCATCGAGCCGCCGGTAGAGCGCCGCGGCCCGGGCGGCCCATTCGTGGGGCTTCAGCCCGCCGGCGCTGTCGTCGGCGAGAACGAACACGATGCCGTCCGCGTCGATGCCGGCCGCGACGATGCCGCAGGCATCGGCACCCTTGCGGTGCGAGGCCGGCGGGTCGACCGCCACCGCGATGCGCCGGAGGGCCGGCGCCGCCGTCACGCGGCCGGTCTCGAAGGTCTCCCGCGAAAACAGCGCGCCGGCCCGGTCCGCGATCAGTTCGCCGTCCAGTTCCTGCCGGCCGAGCCGGGTGCCGCCATAGCGGGCGAGAAGGTCCTTCACGACGCCGGGGGCGAGATTGGCGGCATTGGCGGCGGTGGCCGAGCGCGTCACGGCCGTTGCCGGATCGGCGAGCAGGCGGCGCATCAGCGCGGTCGGCCGCGGCGTGGTCGTGACCAGAACGCGCGGTCGCTGACCGAGGCGCAGGGCAAAGCTCAGCATGTCCCAGACCGCCTCCGCGTGAACCCATTTGCCGGCCTCGTCAGCCCAGGCGGCGTCGAATTGCGGCCCGCGCAGCGCCTCCGGGTCTTCGGAGGAGAAGCCGTGCGCGACCGCTCCGTTCGGCCAGACCAGCCGGCGCCGCGAGGGCTCGTAGCGCGGCCGCTCCGCCGGAAAGCCGGTGGCGAGGAGCCCCGAGACCCCCTCGACCATGACCTCGCGGACCTGGTCGATGGTCTCGCCGATCAGCGCGATGCGACCGGCGGCGGGGGCAAAGCCGTCGCGGCCGTGGACGATGCCGTGGACCCATTCGGACCCGGCGCGGGTCTTGCCGGCGCCGCGCCCGCCTATGAAGGCCCAGACCCGCCAGGCCCCCGGCGGCGGCATCTGTTCGCGCCGGGCGAAGGCCGGCCAGAACGCCTTCAGGCGGATGATCTCCGCCTCAGGCAGGGCCGCGAGCGCCTCCGGCCTTGCCCGGGGCAAGCTGCGCCGCAAGGCCTTCAGCCCAGGCTTCGGCGTCCACAGGCGCTGCGACGGGCTCGGCATGGTGCGCTTCGGCATGGAGATCTCCGGCGGGGGCGCGGGCAGCAGTGCGGCCGGCGAGCGCCTTGCGGTCGAGCGCGGCCAGCCGGTCGAGGGTCGCGGCCAGCGCGCCGAGGCGGCGGGCGGCGGTGGCCGAGGGGCCGCCGAGACTGGCCTCCACGGCCTCGATCTCGCGCTCGGCGGCGTCATAGAGCCGCCGGACGAGGCGGGGCCGTTCCGGGCACTCCGCGAGGCCCGGGCAGGGCAGGCCGCGATGGGAGACGGCCTCGCCGGACGGGGCGGGATCGACCGACAGGCGCAGCGGCGGGGCGGTGACGGGCGTCCCGGCCTGCCCCTGCCCCTGTCCGGCCCGTTCGGGAGCCGTGCGGCCAGATTTCGCCGGCGCCGCCATGGCGGTGGACCGGGGGCCGCCTGGAGCCGCGATCTCGGGTGGACCGGAAGAACCGGACTGAGGCAAGATAACCTCCTGATGTTTCGCGTGATTCAGCTCGGCCTGAAGGCCCGGAAAAACAAGCGCCCGGCCGGGGTTTCCCCCGCCGGGCGCAGTTTTCGAACATACCCAGAATCTATCAAACCATCGTCACGCTGTCAAGGACCATATTCATAGAAAATGACGGTGGTCCTGTTGGCGATCGGGAAGACCGAACAGCGGCTCGCGACGACCCCGGCCCCGGCAAGACGGGTCGTGCGTCCTTCGAGGCTCGGGCTGACGCCCTCGCACCTCAGGATGAGGACGGTGGAGACCTGCAGGCCCGGCAGCCGATGCCGGGCCGCCGCGCTTCATCCGCCGCTGATGCAAGCCACCACGCTCCTCGTCCTGAGGAGCGAGCGACAGCGAGCCTCGAAGGACGCAGGATGCCGATGCCGATGCCGGGCCGCCCTTACGCCTCCTCGCCGAAAATCTCGCCGGCCTTCAGCGGCTTCATGCGAATCAGCCGCGAATCCTCCACCGCCGCCTGACGGTGCTTCACCGCCTCGCGATAGGCCGGGTCGCGCAGCATGTCGATGAAGGCCTGACCGGTCGGATATTCGGCGATGAAGGCGATGTCCCAGCGCTCGGTCTCCGGTCCGATCAGCACGAGGTCCGGCCGCCCAATCCAGTGCTGGCGGCCGCCGAGCCGGCGGAACACCGGCCCGCTCTCGCGGCCATAGGCCCGGTAGGCCTCAAGTCCCGTGGCCTGCCGGCCATCCGGATAGGCCGCGCTCTGCCGCAACCGGACGAGGTTCAGCATGTGGATCGGCTCGTCGGTCGGCAGGTCGCGGAAGGCTGCGAAGCGCTCCTTCGTCGGGTCGATATGGCCGGTGGTCTCGCTCATGGCAGGGCTCCCTCGTTGCCGATGAGACTAGCCGCACCGGACGGCGCCGCCACCCGTCGAAGGAGGGAGACGGTTCCCAACGCCGCCCGGCCGGCCTAGCCTGAGGCCCGGCTCGCGGAGACAAGGCGCATGACCCCCGACATCCTCGGCGACGGCTGGACATGCCGGACGCTTCAGCTTGCCCCGGACGCCGAGGGCGAGGTGGTGGCCAGCCTCGTCCATCGCGACCGGCCGCCGCGCGACGGCCCGGCTGTGCTCTATGTCCACGGCTTCATCGACTATTTCTTCCAGACCCATCTGGCCGAGGCGCTGGAGGCGGCCGGCTGCGACTTCTATGCGCTGGATCTGCGCAAATACGGGCGCTCTATGCGGCCCCACCAGACACCGAACCATGCCGATGATCTCGCTGTCTATGACGCGGAGCTGGACCTTGCCGCCGAGATCATCCGTGCTGAACGCGGCCATTCGGGTCTTGTGCTGATGGGCCATTCGACCGGCGGGCTGGTCGCCAGCCTGCATGCCCACCGGCGGCCCGGTGCGTATCGGGCGCTGGTGCTGAACAGCCCCTGGCTCGATCTGAATGCCGGCTGGCTGATGCGCGGTCCGGCGACCGCCGTCATCGACGTTCTGGGCGGCCTGATGCCGCATCTCGTTCTGGCGAAGGGGCTGGCCGAGGCCTATGGCCTGTCCATCCACCGTTCCGGTGGCGGCGAATGGGACTATGACCTCGCCCTCAAGCCGCTGGCCGGCTTTCCGGTGCGGGCCGACTGGATGCGGGCGATCCGGCGCGGCCATGCGGCGGTGGCGGCGGGTCTTGCCGTCCCCTGCCCGGTGCTGGTCTGCTGCTCGGACGCCTCCGGCCCGACCACCCGGAGCCATGACGCGATCGACCGGACCGACAGCGTGCTGGATGTCGAACAGATCGCGGCCCGCGCCCACCGGATCGGCCCCCATGTGACGCTCATCCGCATCGCCGGCGGACTGCATGACCTCGTCCTGTCGAAGCCGCCGGTGCGCGAGGCCTATCTGGCCGCGGTCACCCGCTGGCTCGGGGTCTACGGGCCGGAGTGAGGCGCTTCAGCGGCCGGCGCAGGCGATGCACAGCCGGGCGGCGGGGTCGACGCCGAGCCGGCCCTTGCCGATGAACTCGCCGCAGTCGAGGCAGAAGCCGTAGTCGCCGGCGGCCATGCGGTCGAGGGCCGCGCCGATCTGCTGGAGCCGGACCTGCCGGCGGCGCTGGGTCGCCTCGGCCATGGCCTGAACCTGAAGCGCATCCATGCGGGACAGCCGCCCGACGCTCTGCTGGTCGAGTTCGACGGGAGCCCGATCGGCCGCGGTTGCCGCCACCTCGGCCTCGAGTACCTGCCGCTCGGCCTCCAGCTTCGGGCGGAAGATGCTGTCGAGATCGTCCTGTCCAGGGTCGGTCATGCTCGCCTCCGGCAGCCATGGTCGGCTGTTCCGGGGCGGCGGGCAATGGCCCGCCCCAATGGCCCGCCCGGCATGTCCGCTCGCCGCGCCGCCCGAGACGCGGGTGGCGATCATGGTCCGCGCTTCTGCTGCCGCTTCACCTGCGTCAGCGGCGCAACCGACGGGCTGCTGTCATGACGTGCGTCTCGTTCCGCCGCAGGAGCCGGCAATAGACAACATTGCCTGGCTCATCCCGATGAACCTCGATCTCGGCTGATGGCGCGGCCTGTTCAGACATCGAATAAAGCTCGTGCTCGTTTCGATAGATCAGTCTCCAATCCATGATTCCGGCCATGTATCCCCTGCCGTGACTGTCGCGGGTGAAGTTTCCCACAATCAGAATGCCGCCTTCCTCGAGGGATTCGTAGAGAGCCCTGATGAGGGCAACGCCAAATTTGTGAGGAATATAATCGAACAGTCCGGCTGAATAGATGAGGCTGAATCGTTCGTCCAAACCTTTTCTGACGATGTCCGACACAGGCGCGTTGATCAACCTTGTTATGTATTGATAGGACCGGCTTGCTTCGAACAACGACTCCTCGTCCTGGTCGAGAGCCCATATTTCGCATTTGTACCCTAGGCCGGCGCGATCCAACTCGCGCATATGCCCCGATGCCACGGAGAGAATGCGGGGCGACTCCGTCGTTTCGGCAACCCTGTCGATTTGGCTGGCGAGCAGGTTCGCCCGGTAGATGATGCTCCTGGCATTGGGCAGCCCGATCGTGGCCTGGTGGATGATACGGCCCATGGGAGACAGATTCATCGCCTGCGGTCGATAAATATAGTCCAGCATTACGGCGTCACCAGCATAGCCTCTCGGCTTCTCGAAAGCACGTCGGGTATAGGGATCTTCCAGGAAATATGAATGGATGGGATGCCGGTTGCACAGCGAGACGAATTCGTCAGTTGTCCCTGCTGCGACAGACGCGTCAAAGGCATCGTTCAGCTTCAGTGCGAGCTGGTCGACAATCGTGATGTCTGGTGCCGACTTGAGGATGGCGGCCGCAGAATCCAGAGTTCTTGAGACCTCGCGCATCTCAATGACCTGTGCAGGTGCAGGGGGCGGCGGCCACCCGGGCATCGGCCGCAGGGGGCGATGCAGCGCATCCCTCGTCTCCTGCCAGGATCAGGCAGGGCGGCCGCCCGTGACCTTGCACACGCTCATCGATGCCGGTGCTTCCAACCCTGGCAAGGACCAACTGACCTGCGAACCCGGACCGCATTTCCATCCTCCCCCAAAAGCGGGAAGATCATGAGCGGAGCGGCAGGGCAGGACGCCCCCCTTTCGGGTGGGTCGGAGCGAGTTGGTGCTCCGGCGACATGGGGTCCGATTCTGACCGCCCTTGCGTTTTCCGGATGGATTGAAGAACCGTCTCTCGCCTCCGGCAGCCTCACGTTCCCTCGGCCATCGGCCAGTCGGCGAGGTGCTCCTCCAGTTCGGCCAGTGCCTTCAGGTCATGCTCATGGGCGGTGATGCGGCCGCGCACCGAGATGCCGGCGGCATGGACGGACTGCGGATCGCCCGAGACCAGCGGATGCCACCAGTAGAGATCGGCGCCCTCGGCCACGAGGCGATAGGCGCAGGTGCGCGGCAGCCAGGGCAGTTCCCGCACCTCCTCCGGCGTGAGGCGCACGCAGTCCGGCACCTTCTTCTGCCGGTTCGCATAATCCGTGCAGCGGCAGGCCTCGCCATCGAGCAGCGTGCAGGCGACCGAGGTATAGACGACCTCGCCGGTGTCCTCGTCCTCCAGCTTGTTCAGGCAGCAGCGGGCGCAGCCGTCGCACAGGCTCTCCCATTCGGTGCGGGACAGCTGTTCGAGGCTCTTGGTCTTCCAGAACGGGATCGATCGATCCTGCACGCCGCCTGCTCCCTGTCTGCCGGACCCGGTCTGCCTGACCCTGCCCCGCAGGTAACCATGAATCGAGGTCGGACCGTGAAGCGGCCCGCCCGGTTGGCCGGGGAATGCCCTTTCCGCTATGGTAAGCAGATCGTCAACACCAGACCTTCCTGAGGGATTCGCCGGGTGAGCGACTTCACACCCAGGAGCGGGTGGGGCGCGACGCTGAAGCGCGTCTTGCTCGACCTCGATGCGCGGCTGAACGACGGGCTCTGGCGGCTCGCCGGTGCGGCCGGCCGTGCCTGGGAGCGGCTGGCGGACCTTGCCGACCGCGTGCAGCTGTTCGGCTGGAAGCGGGTCGGTGCGGAGGTGGCGTCCGAAGGCATGACGCTCGGCACCGGCGGGCTCGTCGTGCTGCTCATGCTCGCCATTCCCGCCTTCCGCGAGACCGACGAGAACTGGCGCACCCGCGGCGACCTGTCGGTGGTGTTCCAGGACCGCTATGGCAACGAGATCGGCCGGCGCGGCATCCGCCTGAACGATTCCGTGCCGCTGGAAGAGTTCCCCGACCACATGATCAAGGCGGTGCTGGCCACCGAGGACCGGCGCTTCTACGAGCATTACGGCATCGACCTGATCGGCACGCTGCGCGCCCTGATGACCAATGCGCGGGCCGGCGGCGTGGTGCAGGGCGGCTCGACGCTGACCCAGCAGCTGGCCAAGAACCTGTTCCTGTCGAACGAGCGCTCCATCGAGCGCAAGATCAAGGAGGCCTTCCTCGCCCTGTGGCTGGAGGCGCGCGCCACCAAGAACGAGATCCTGAAGGCCTATCTGGACCGGGCCTATATGGGCGGCGGCGCCTTCGGCGCGGAGGCAGCCTCGGAATATTACTTCGGCAAGTCGGTTCGCGACGTGACGCTGGCGGAAGCCGCCATGCTGGCCGGCCTGTTCAAGGCGCCGACCCGTTTCGCCCCGCATGTCAACCTGCCGGCGGCTCGCGGCCGCGCCAATGTCGTGCTCGACAACCTGGTCGAGGCCGGTTTCATGACCGATGGCCAGGTGTTCGGCGCAAGGCGCAATCCGGCAACCCCCATCGACCGCAAGGACGAGGTGGTGCCGAACTATTATCTCGACTACGCCTTCGAGGACGTGAAGCGGCTGGTGGCGGCGACCCCGCGCATCACCGACAAGGTGCTCACCGTGCGCACCGGCCTCGACCTCACGATCCAGCGGCAGGCCGAACTGGCGGTGGAATCGGTCATCCGGCAATACGGCACCGACTATCGCGCCTCGCAGGCCGCCGTGGTGATGATGGATGTCGACGGCACCATGCGCGCCATCGTCGGCGGGCGCGACTATGGCGCCAGCCAGTTCAACCGCGCCACCGAGGCGATGCGCCAGCCCGGCTCCTCGTTCAAGCCGATCGTCTATGGCACGGCGATGCGCGAGGGGCTGATCAACGGCCGCTCCATCGTGGTCGACCGGCCGATCTGCCTCGGCAACTGGTGCCCGCAGAACTATGGCCGCTCGTTCTCCGGCTCGACCACCGTGACGGCGGCGCTGGTGCGCTCGATCAACACCATTCCGGTCATCCTGACCCAGCAGATGGGCCGCGGCGACAGCCGCATCGGCCGGCGCAAGATCATCGAGACGGCGCGGCAGATGGGCATCACCCGGCCGCTGACCGATTCCGCTCCGCTGCCGATCGGGGCGGCAGAGGTCTCGCTCATCGAGTTGACCACGGCCTATGCGAGCTTTGCCTCCGGCGGCTTCGCCGTGACGCCCCATGCCACCGTGGAGATCCGCAACACGGCCGGCGAGACGCTGTGGCGCGCCGACCGGGACCTGCCGCGGCCGCGGCGCATCTTCTCTCCCGAACTGGCCGCCGAGATGAACGCCATCATGGTCGGCGTGGTGGAATCGGGCACCGGCCGGCGCGCCCAGGTGCCCGGCGTGCAGGTGGGCGGCAAGACCGGCACCACCAATTCCTATCGCGATGCGCTGTTCATCGGCTATTCGAGCCAGTTCGTGACCGGCGTCTGGTACGGCAACGACGACTATTCGCCGACCAACCGGATGACCGGCGGCTCGCTGCCCGGCATGACCTTCTCGCAGGTCATGGCCGCCGGCCACCAGGGCCTGGACCCGCGCCCGATCTTCGGCCTGCCGGACCGGCCGCGTCCGGCCGCCCCCGGCGCGCCGAGCGCGGCGCCGGTGCCGAGCGCCGGCCTGTTCGAGCGGCCGCAGGTTCTCTCGCGCCGTTCACTGGAGGTGCTTGGCCGCATCGAGCGGCTGCTGCGCGAGACCTCCGAACCCGCCCGTCCCGGCCCGCTGACCTCGGCGCCCGACGCGCCGGGCGGCGCGGTCGTGCGCTGAGGGAGCGGAACCCTTGCGCACGCTGACGGGCCTGTTCCTGATGCTTGCCATCGGGGCCGCGACCGGGCTCGGCCTCACCGCCAGCACGGTCGGGCGGGAAACCGGCGCCGGCGTGCTGCAGATCGGCCCGTGGCTCGCCACGCCCAAGGCCGGCACGGGCGAGGCCGACCCCTATGCCCGCGCCGTCACTGCCCGGCTCGGCACCCTGCCCCTGGCGCTCGCCGACGGCCTCGCCCTGATCGCCTCGCGCGACGATGCCGGCGAGGCGCTGGACGGCCGCTGCACCTATCTCGTCTCGGGCTCCATGCCGCCGGCCCGGTTCTGGACCGTGGCAGTGGCCGGCGAGGACTGGCGGCCGGTGGTCGACGAGAGCGTCCGGCAGGGTTTCACCAGCCACGAGATCGTCCGCTTCGGCGAGCGTCCAGCCGATATCACGGTCGGCCCGGAGGCCCGGCCCGGCAACTGGCTGCCCTCGGGCGGCGCCCCGTCCATCCGGCTGATCCTCAGGCTCTACGACACGCCGATCGCCACCACCATCTCGCCGGGCACGGCCATGCCCTCGATCCGGCGGAGGTCATGCCCGTGACCCGCCGCCTTGTCGCCGCCCTGCCCTGGATCGTCGCCGGCCTGATCCTCGGCCTGATCGTCCATATCGCCACGATCTTCGCGCTGCCGCGGCTGGCGCCGGCCGATGCCCGCGCCCGGCTGGCCGGTCTTGCCGAGATCAACCGGATCACCACCCTGTCGGGCCGCGGCGAGACCGTGCTGCCGCTCGCCGACCCCGCCTTCGAGACGGCCGTGTGCCGGTTCGACCTGTCGCGCGGCGTGCTGCATGTGCGCGCCCCGGTGACGCCGCACTACACCTCGATCTCGCTCTACACGGCCACGGGCCTCGCCTTCGGCGCCATCAACGACCGGGCGGCGGCGCGCGGCACCATGGACCTGTTCGTGGTGACGGCAGCGCAGCGGCGCGAGCTTGCCACGGGCGAGGAGGAGACCGCCGCCGACAACCTCATCATGGTCTCGCCGACCACGGAGGGCTTCGTGCTGGTGCGGGCGCTCGCCGCCCAGCCCTCGATGGCGCCGCTCATCCGCGAGCAGCTGACCAACGGCGCCCTGTGCGAGATCCTCACCCCCGAACAGGTGGCGGGGGATTGAAGTCGACCGCCTATTTGCTGATCACCGTCTCCTCGCGCGGCGTCATTGGGTAGTAGCCGGGACCCGGCACCTCGACGCCGACGCGGCCGCGGGCCGGAACGGCCGCGCACAGCTTGTCGAATTCCGCGATATCGGCACGCAGGCCCGCCAGCTCGCGCTCGGCCATCACCGCCTGCGGCTCCGGCGTGGCTACGATCTGGGTGTGCAGCGCGCAGCGATAGGCCTCGGCGTGCTGGTCGAGCCCGTGGCGCACCCAGCGCACGATCATGCGGTTCTCGGCGATGCGGTCGCGCGCCGAGCGCACCTCGACGGGCGACAGATCCGGGATATAGCCGAGCGCCCCGGCGCGCACCCGGTCGGCCTCGGCCACCTGCACGGCCTTGGCGCAGAAGGGCCGGATGCGCTGGCGGTCGGCGCGCATGTCATCGGTCATGCGCACGAAGCGCGAGGTCGACGAGCGATAGGCCTCGCGGGCCAGCGTGCGGCAATAACCGCGCGGATCGGGGTCATAGGCGACCGGATCGCCGATGCGGGTGCGGCGCAGCTCGGCCCAGAACTGGTTCCAGCGGTCGAGGGGATGGGTCGGCATCATCAGCCCGTAGCCAAGCTGGCGCAGCTCGCGCTCGGCATCGGTCATGGCATAGCCGGAGACGGGCTCGCCGCGCTGGCGGGCGGCATGGTCGCCAAGCCAGGGCATGATCTCGTCATTGAGGACATTGGGGGCGGGCCGGCCGAGATCGCCCTGCGGCGCGCAGCCGGCGAGCGTCATCGCGGCAAGGCCGGCGAGGAGGAAGCGGCGCGTGCTGGCGCCATTGAGCGGACGCGCGGACACGTGCGGCATGCGGAACGGAGCCTTCAGTTCGGCCGGGTGGAGGAAAACGCTCGGAACGCGAACTCAGGCACTCTTGCGGCGGCGGCGCGGCTTGTCTCCGCCCCGGAGCGGCGGCTCCACCGTCAGCATGGGGGGAGCGGGCAGATCATGACGCTGGATGTCATGACGCTCGATCCGGATCACGGGCAGCAGCAGCACCGCGCCTCGCGGGGTGTCCCCGAGGTCGGGTCCGGCGACCCGCCGTCGTTCCAGTGGAAAGCGCAGTACCAGACCCATGGATCCCTCCTGTGCGCTGCCCTCCAATGCGGCCATGCCCGGCGGTCATCCGCCGACGCGCGGGGGCATTTAGGAGGCCCTTTGGTTAACGAGGCGTTAGCGGGAGGCGGGTGATTGCGCGAATGGTTGGCTTGCGGTGAATGCGGCGCCGGGCGTGTCCCCGGTGCAACGATGAGGCCTGCCGCTGCGCGATGCTGACCTGCGCGGGGCAGCATGTTCACCCCGGTAGCGGCGGTCTAGAGACCCTCTGGTGAACAATCCGCCGCCCGCCGGCCTGCTGAGGCCTCACAGCCGCACGATAGCCTTCGGCTTCTGCCTCGCCTTCCTGTCCTCGTTCGGCCAGACCTATTTCATCGCCCTGTCGGTTCCGGACATCCAGTCGGCCTTCGGCCTGTCGCACGGCCAGGTCGGCGGCATCTTTTCGGGCGCGACCCTCCTGTCGGGCATCGTGATGATCTGGGCCGGCGCCTGGATCGACCGGGTGCATGTCGGCACCTTCGCGGCCCTCTCGCTCGTCGGGCTTGCCTGCGCCGCCTTCGCGCTGACCATCGCCCCCACCGTCTGGCTGGTCGCGGCGGCTATTCTCGCCCTGAGGCTGTTCGGTCAGGGCACGCTCAGCCATGCGGCGCTGACCATGACCGCGCGCCTCCCAACACCGGTGAGAGGCCGGTCCATCGGGCTCGCCAGCCTCGGCTTCCAGGTCGGAGGCGCCCTGCTGCCTCCCGCCGGCATCGCCGCGATGGCCGCCTTCGGCTGGGTTTCGGCCTGGCAGGCCATCGCGCTCGCGTTGCTGGTGATGGCGGGGCTGGCCTATCGCAACCCGCTCAATGCGCGCGAACTGAGCCCTGTCGCCGGCGCGGCGGCAGATGGCAGCCGCTATCGCGCGCGGATCCTGCTGCGCGACCGCCGCTTTCTGATCTTCGTGCCAGCCATGATGGGACCGGCCGCCATCTCCACCGGATATTTTTTCCACCAGCGCCTGCTGGCGGACCGGCTGGCATGGGGGCTGGACGGCCTGGCGATCGGCGTGTCGCTCACCGCGCTCGTGTCGATCGCCGGCACGATGGCGTTCGGTCTCCTGGTCGACCGCTTCGGCGCGCGGCGGTCCAGCCGCATCTTCCTGCTGCCGCTTGCCGCCGCCTCGATCGTGCTCGGCTTCGCCACCGGCCCCTATGGCGCCGCCGTCTTCTTCGTGCTCATGGGCATCACCACGGGCGCCAACGGCGTGGTGATCACCTCGCTGCTGGCGGAGACCTTCGGAAGCGAGCAGATCGGCACGGTCAGGGCTGTCGCGGCCTCGGTGATGGTGGTAGCTTCCGCCATCACGCCATTCGTCATGGGTGTCGCTTTCGATGCGGGTATAGGAATCGGACCGATCGGCCTTGTAGCCGCGGCCTATCTGATCGCAGCCAGCCTGCTGTGCATCAGGGCCGCCCGCCGCCCCTGACGCAATCTCATCGCCCCACCCAGTCCCGTTACCGGAGACCACCGTGATCGTCACCGTGGAAGCCCAGCCCTTTCCCGACCAGCAGCCGGGCACATCCGGCCTGCGCAAGCCGACCGGCCATTTCGCGCAGCCGCACTATCTCGAACTGTTCATCCAGTCGGCCTTCGACGAACTCGCCGTCGAGGGCCGGACGCTGGTGCTGGGCGGCGACGGGCGCTTCTTCAATGACCGGGCCATCCAGTCGATCCTGCGCATTGCCGCCGCGAACGGGGTGAGCCGCATGATCGTCGGCCGCAACGGCCTGCTCTCGACGCCGGCGGCCTCGGCCCTGATCCGCTCCCGCAAGGCCCATGCCGGCATCATCCTGTCGGCGAGCCACAATCCCGGCGGTCCGGATGGCGATGTCGGCGTCAAGATCAACATGGCCCATGGCGGCCCCTCCCCCGCCCCGGTCACCGATGCGATCTTCGCGCGGAGCAAGCGCTGCCACGGCTATCGGATCTGGCCGGCCGGGGATGTCCCGCTGGACCGGGACGGGCTCCAGACGCTGGGGGCGATGCAGGTCGAGATCATCGACAGCGTGGGGATGTTCGCCGACCTGATGGAGAGCCAGTTCGACTTCGGCGCGATCGCCTCGCTGTTCCGGGGCGGCTTCACCATGCGGTTCGACGCCATGAACGCGGTGACCGGCCCCTATGCCATGGAGATCTTCGAACGGCGGCTCGGCGCCCCGGCCGGCACCGTGATGCGCGCCACGCCCCTGCCGGACTTCGGCGGCGTGCATCCGGACCCCAACATTCACCATGCCGAAGCGCTCTACGAGGAGGTCGTCCGCGCCGGTGCCGTGGATTTCGGAGCCGCCTCGGACGGCGATGGCGACCGCAATCTCATCCTCGGTCCCGGTATGGTGGTGTCGCCCAGCGACAGCCTGGCCGTGATCGTCGCCAATGCCCACCGCGTCCCGGCCTTTGCTAAGGGCCTTGCCGGCGTGGCGCGGTCCATGCCCACGAGCCGGGCCCTCGACCGGGTCGCGGCCCGGCTCGGCATCCCCCTGTTCGTGACCCCGACCGGCTGGAAGTTCTTCGCCAACCTGCTCGAGGCGGGACGCATCACGATCTGCGGCGAGGAGAGCGCGGGAACCGGATCGGACCATGTCCGCGAGAAGGACGGGCTCTGGGCGGTGCTCATGTGGCTGAGCATTCTGGCCGCGCGCCGGCTGTCGGTCGCCGCGATCATGCACGACCATTGGGCGAGCTTCGGGCGGGACTATTCGCGCCGGCTGGATTTCGAAGGCCTGGAGACCGACAAGGCCAACCGGATGATGCAGGCGCTGCGCGACAGGCTGCCGGCCCTGCCTGGGTCGACAACGGCCGGCCTGACGATCCGGGACGCCGGCGATTTCAGCTATGTGGACCCGGTCGATGGCAGCGTTGCCTCCGGCCAGGGCATCCAGCTTGTCAGCGAGGATGCCCGCATCGTGTATCGGCTGTCCGGGACGGGGACGCGCGGCGCCACCCTCAGGGTCTATCTCGAGCGCAACGAGCCGCGGGCAGGCTTTCAGGATCTCGACCCCGGACAGGCGCTCGCCGACCTGCGCCAGGCATCGCTGGCAATCGCCGAGACCGGACGTTTCACGGGTGAAACCGTGCCGACGCTCGAAAGCTAGGCCCTGCGCGGCCGGCAGGGGACCGCGGTTTCGTCGCCGTGGATATCCGCAGTCCATCGCTCGGACCGAGGGCAGACACCGATGATCTGCCCGTCGACAGGAAAGGGCGCCCCCTTGCGGGAGCGCCCTTGCCGTCAAGACCGCAATCCGACCCGAGGTCAGCTGCAGCGGCGCTCACGGCGCACCACGACGGTGCCGTTGGGCCGCTCGGTGCGGATCACGACGTTGCGGCAGCGCTCGCGAACCACCACGCGCGGGGCGCGGCGCTCGCGAATGATGACGCGCTCCGAGCCGCGGTTGCGACGATAGCCCGGCCGGTCGTCACCGGCACGGACGGAGATCCCGCCCTCGCCGGCGCGGATGCGCAGGTCCTGGGCGAACGAGGGGGCGCTGAAGAGCAGTGCGGCGGCAAGCGCGCCGAGAGACAGGTATTTCATGGGGTCCTCCCAAGGATCAGGCGAGTGTCAGGGCCCCGATAACCTCCGGCGCTGCGGAAGGTTCCCTGTCAGGTGATGTGAATTGACATTGCGCGCCGGGGGCGCCCGGACGCGGGCTTGCGCAAGACCAGGAGCCTGGCGCGAAAAACCGGTTAACGAGGCGCTAACGGGTTAGGCACTAGTGTCGTCAACCGGCGGCCGGACCTCAGCCGCACCCCATGCCGAACACCCTGTCACCCGTCCGCACCGGACCGATCCCAACCGCATGCCCGAGTCGCGCCTGCCTCCGGTCCAGTCCCTCGTCGGTCTTGCGCGGTCGAACGGCATCGACGTGCGGACGACGCTGCTGCGCGTCGTCGTCGACCAGTTCGTTCTCCATCCCCGCCACCCCGCCGAGGAGGTGACCCGGTTCGGCGAGCTGGTGCTCAACCTTCTCGACCGCGCCGGCGAGGCCGACCGCGCCATCGTCGCGGCCAAGCTTGCCGACCATCCGCAGACGCCTCTGGCGGTGGCCCGACGGCTGGCGGCCGATACGGCGCGCGTCGCCCTGCCCATCCTGGCACGCTCCACGACCCTCTCCGACGACGACCTGTTCCTGGCCGTGCGCTCGGGCGATGCGGACAAGGCGCTGGCGGTGGCGCTGCGCGAGGACATCGGCATTGCCGCGCTGGTGGCGCTTGAGGACATGGACGATGCGCGCATCCGCGCCGCCCTCGCCTCGCGCGCCCGCCGGCTCGGCCCCCCGCCGACGATCCAGCAGCGCGCGGCCCTCTTCCTCGACAGCGGCACCTCCGGGCGCGAGGCGATCATCGCGGCGCTCGCGCTGGAAACCCGCCCCTCCCTGCCGCCGCCCGACGGGCCCGACCCGATGCAGGGCCGGGCGATCGAACGGGCGGCCCTGACCCGCCGGCCGGACGCCCTCGCGGAGGCGCTGGTCCTCCATCTCGGCCTGCCGGCGGCCATCGCCTCGCGCATCGCCTCCGACCCCGGCGGCGAGCCGCTGGTGGTGCTGGCACGGGCGCTCGACCTCGGCGTCGAGGCAGCCACACGCATCCTGATCTTCACGCTGGGCGAGGCGGGCGCTGGCGCAGGCGCGCTGCAGCAGCTGCGCGAGCTCTACGATGCCGTGCCGCGCCCGGTGGCCATGGCGCTGGCCGGCGGCTGGCAGGCGCATCAGCCCGCGATGGACAAGCCGCGCACCGGCCGCCACCAGCCGGCCACGGCAAGCGATTCAAGCGACCATGTCGGTGCCCGCCGCGCCGCCAGCCCGGCTGCCCGCACGGCCCGTCGGCCAGGCGATCCCGTGGCCGTGCCCGGCCGCAGCCGCCGCGAGACCTGACCGGCCTCTCTCACACGCGCGCGATATCCAGGAACGGGCGGCCCTCGCGCTCCTCGACATCGACGATCCACAGGTCGGGGTCGAAGCGTGTCTCGCGGGCGAGCTTGTCGGCGATCCGCTCTTCCTCGACGAAAATCTCGGTGAAGGCCGGCACGAACAGTCGATCCTCGGGCCGCTCCTCGCCATAGGCCGATTGCGGCGCCTGCAGGTAGAGCGCGGCCAGCCGGTCGGCCTGCCGCGAGACCACGACCGCGATGGCGCCGGCCTCGGTCGCGCCGCGTCGGCGCAGCACGGCAAAGCCGCCCTCGATGGCGATGCGTCTCAGATAGGCCGAGACCCACAGGTCGGAGGTGACGCGCGACATTCGGGCTCCGCGGAGACGGCCCCGCCGGCGGCCAGGACCGGGCCAGTCTCGCCGATTTGCGGGCGGTCAGCGAGTGCGCGCGGCCGAGGCGCTCTGCGAGGCGATCAGGTCGGTGATCGACTGCGGGCCGCGGGCCTGCTGGGGCGACGTGCGGGGCCGCTCGGCCGGGGCCGGCGCGCGGCCCTGGCGGTCGATCAGGTCGCCGATCGACTGGGGCGACGCGGGGCGGGTGGTCTGGCGGGCCGGCGCCGGCCGCTGTCCGCGCCGCATATGGCCGAGCAGGGTCTCGCTGGCCTCACCCGAGGCCCTCAGCCCCGCCTGGGTCTCGTAGCGGCGGATGGCGGCATCGGTCTTCGGCCCGGTGAGGCCATCGACGGCGCCGTCATAGAGCCCGCGACGGGCAAGTTCCCGCTGGATGTCGGTGACGATTTCGGCGCGCGGCCGGGCGGCCGGCTCCACGGCGGGGGCGGTATCGGCCCGCGGCGTCACGGAGGCGGTGGTCTGCACCTCGGCCGGACGTTCGGGGGGCAGCGGCGCGGGGCGCACGACGGCCGTCACCTCGGAGCGGGCGGCGCCGAACAGCGGGGCGGGATGGGGGCCGGTCTGTCGCACCAGAGCGTTGAAGGCGATGCCGGCGCCGACGAACAGCAGGCAGGCCAGCGCCAGGCGGTCGCCGGGGCTGTCGCCAATGATCGCGCGCCAGAGCGAGCGGCGCGGCGGCGCGTCCTCGTCAGGGTCGAAGGCATGCCCGCGCCGATGCGGGGCGTCCTCGTCGTCATACGCCGCTTCACGCAATTTTCCGGCCCTCCCCCAGGGGCGCCACGGCCGGGCCCTCAGGCGCCGACGGCCTTGCCGCCAGTGCCTCCACCACACCGCGCTGGCTCTCGCAGTCGATCGGCAGGCGCGCGGTCACGCGCGTTCCCTTGCCGACGACCGAACTGATCTCGACCCGCCCGCCATGCAGTTCGACCAGGCCCTTGACCACCGACAGGCCGAGGCCCGTGCCCTCATAGGGCCGGTCATAGCTGGACCGGGCCTGGAAGAAGGGGCTGCCGAGGCGCGGCAGGTCGGCGGCTGCAATGCCGATGCCGGTATCGACCACCGAGATCGACAGCCACGAGGCATCTCGGCGCAGCGTGACCGCAACCTCGCCGCCCGCCGGGGTGAACTTCACCGCATTGGACAGCAGGTTGAGCAGGATCTGCCGGTAGGCGCGCTTGTCGCCGGTCACCTCGGGCGGGGCTGCGGCCGTGTCGGCGGTAAGCTTCACCTCGCCCTGCATGGCCTTGATCTCGACCATCTGCAGGCATTGGCCGACCAGCGCGCGGACGTCGAAGGGCTCTGGCGTGATCTCGAAATGGCCGCTCTCGATCTTCGACATGTCGAGGATCGAATTGACCAGGTTGAGCAGGTGCTCGCCTGAATCGCGGATCAGCGTGGCATATTCCTGCCGCCGGTCGCGATCCAGCCGCATCGCCTCCTCCTGCATGAGCATTTCGGAGAAGCCGTTGATGGCATTCAGCGGCGTGCGCAGTTCGTGGCTGACATTTGCCAGGAAGCGCGTGCGCGCGGCATTGGCCCGGTCGGCCTCATCGCGGGCGGCGGCGACGGCGGCCTCGGTGTTCTTGCGGTCGGAGACGTCGCGCAGCACGGCGACGACCTGGGCCTCCTCGCCGGGACGGGCCGCAAGCGGCCGGCAGCGCATCTCGACCCAGATGAAGACGAGGTCGTCGCCCTGGCTCTCGCGGCGCAGGCGGAACTCGGCGCTCGCCTCGATGCCGCGGGCGGACGCTGCCGACAGGGCACTGAGATAGGCAGGGCGGTCGGCGACGTGGACGCGGTCGAACAGGCCCTGGCCGTGCAGGGCCGGAGCGGCGACACCGAGGATGCGCTCGGCGGCGGGGGAGACGAAGGTGACCGAGCCGTTGCGGGCATGGCGGGTGATGAGGTCGGTCATGTGCTCGGCCAGCAGGCGATAGCGCCGCTCGCCGATCGAGCTGGCCTCCTCGCCGGTGCGGCTGACGGCCGCCGCCGACAGGGCGAGACCCAGGCCGTAGATGACGGCCGCCGCCAGCGAAACGAAGGCAAGCACCTCCTGCGAGCCCGCGGCGATGCGGGTCGGCGGCAGCAGGTTCCACTCGCCGGCAAAGCCGAGCATGGCCACGGCGGCGATCACCATGGCGCCCGAGGCGGCGACGACTTTGCGCGAACCGGACAGAACCGCCTCGGCGGGCACCAGCGCGAACCAGACCACCACGAACGAGGTGAGACCGCCCGAGAGCGCGGCGACCAGTGCCACGACGCCGGTCAGCGAGGCCGCCGCCATGAGCTGGGCATTGTCATAGTGGCCGGTGCGGCCGAGGTAGAAGGCGATGGCGATGGGCAGCACCAGCCAGCCGAAGGCAATCGCCTCCAGCGGACCGGGAACGCCGTGGAAGGCGAGGAACAGCGGCAGGGCCGACAGGGCGATCAGGCCGGGCACGAGGCGGGTGGCGATGAAGGCCCGGTGGCGGGCAAAGACGACCGCATCGGCGGCCGCGGACGCGTGTACGAGGCCGTCGAGATAGGATCTGACCGAACCGATCAACGCGCTTTCACGCAACGCACTCACCCCTGCTCGCGGCCTCGGCCGTTCTCGTGGCGAGAATTGCACCGCCGCGTGAAGGAAACCCTAAGTCGGCCCGGCCCGACCCCGGCGGCGGAGGGCATCGGACGCTTTTCCGGCCCATGGTTAGGGAAGTCTTGCCCGCTCCCGCCGCCTCAGAACCCGTCAACCATTTCCAGCGCCAGCGGCCCGTTTGCCGGGGATTCACCTTCTCCGCCAACCCCCTGTTCACGGGCGGCGGGCAGGATCGCGGCAAGGACAGGAAAGGAGCCCCCAGAGGCCCGTCCGTCACAGGGACCCCGGAAACGGGGAGGCGTCATGTTCAGACTGATCAAGGCCTGCTTCTGGCTGGGCCTGGTGGTGTACTTCCTGCCCGAAACGGCTCCGGCGCCGCGCGCCGAGGCGCCGTCGGCAGCCGGCCCGATCGCCGCCCTTACGGCCCCATCGGGCCTTGCCGGGGCCGTTACCGAACGCACGCTGGCCTTCTGCCGCGACAATCCGGCGGCCTGCGCCGAGGGCATCCGCCTGGTCGGCCAGGCCATGCAGGGGGACGCTGCCAGCCAGGGGGACACTTCGGCATCGCAGGCCGGCGCGGCCGTGACCGACGCGGCCGAGGGCCCTGCCCGCGATACGCTGACGCCGGCCGACCTCGCCGTGCCCTTCGGCGGCGTGACGGCACCGGCCGGATCGGCACCGCGGCGCGCCCCGCTGCCGCCCCGCCGGCCGGTGTAAGGCCTGCTGCAATCCGCCTCGCGGGCTTTGTTTCCCGGCCGGCGGTCGCTATATCGGGCCCATGAGCCAGGCAGCCCTTCCCTCGATGGACGAGGTCACCGAAGCCTTCTCCCTGATCGACGACTGGGAGGAGCGCTATCGCTATGTCATCGAACTGGGCAAGGCGCTGCCGGCGCTGAGGCCGGACCAGCGCAGCGAGGACAACCGCGTGAAGGGCTGTGCCAGCAATGTCTGGCTGGTCACCCATGTGCGCAATCCCGGTCCCGACGCCGTCATCGACTTCGAGGGCGAGAGCGACGCCCATATCGTCAAGGGCCTGGTGGCGCTGACGCTCGGCTTCTATTCGGGCCGCCCAGCGCGCGACATCCTCGCCAGCGATGCCTTCGAGCTGTTCCGCGCCTTCGGCTTCGAGCAGCACCTCACCCCGCAGCGGTCCAACGGCGTGCGCTCGATGATCGAGCGCATCCGCGCCGATGCGCGCGCGGCGCTCGCCGGCTGATCAGGCGGCGACCGCCGGACCGAGGCCGGCAAGGTCCGGCAGCGTGACCACCGGATCGCGGCCCGGATATTCGCCGGGCTGGCCGGTGCGGTTGACCCAGACCGGCACGAAGCCCGCAACCGCCGCGCCCGCCACGTCCCAGCGGTTGGAGGAGACGAACACCACCGATGCGGGCGCTCCGCCGCCGACCGCCGCAAGCGCATGGGCATAGACCGCCGGCACGGGCTTGAAGGCGCCGACCGGCTCGACCGTGACGACATGGTCGAGAAAGCCGCGCAGGCCGGCCGCGTCGATCGCCTGGTCGACCATCACCTGCGTGGCATTGGTGAAGATGGCGGTGGCCTTGCCGGCAGCCTTAAGCCGCGCCAGCGCCGGCAGCACGTCGGCATAGGCATCCAGCGTGCGATAGGCGTCGAGCAGGGCCTGCCGCAGCGCGCCGTCGGAAATGCCATGGCGGGCGAGCGCGAAATCGAGGCCGCGCTCGGTGAGGATCCAGAAGTCCTCGAAGGCGCCCATCAGCGTGGTGGTCCAGGAATATTCGATCTGCTTCGTCCGCCAGAGCTGCGACACCGGCTCCGCCAGGGCCCCGAGCGGTGCGCCCGCGCGCTGGACGGCCGCATGCACGTCGAACAGCGTGCCATAGGCATCGAACATGAAGGTGGTCTGGGCCGTCGCGGTGCCGGTCATCGGGCTGTCCTCCCGCCCGCAGTGTGGGACGGGCCCCGTCCGCGGGCAAGGCGGGCGCCCTGACCCATCGCGCCGGTTCAAGGCTGCAATCACCACAATTCATGGATGGCGGCGCGCGCCGCCGCTAAGGTCTGCGCCCCGTTCCCTGCCCTTCCTTCCTGCCATCGGGAGATTTCCATGACCGCCTGGTCGCAAACCTGGACCTATGTCGACGGCGACTGGGTCGAGGGCAACGTGCCGCTCACCGGCCCTCGCAGCCATTCGTTCTGGCTTGGCTCGTCGGTGTTCGACGGCGCCCGGGTCTTCGACGGCCTGATGCCGGACATGGACATGCATGCCGCCCGCCTCAACCGCTCGGCCGTGGCGCTCGGCCTCAAGGCCAGCATGGACATCGACACCATCGTCGGGCTGACCCGCGACGGCGCGCGCAAGTTCGACGGCAGGACCGCGCTCTATGTCCGGCCGATGTACTGGGCCGAAGGCGACGGGCCGAGCGCCATCCTGCCGGACCCGGAGACGACCCGCTTCTGCCTGTGCCTCTACGAGGCGCCGATGGGCGTTCCGGCCGGCTCGTCGGTGACGCTGTCGAAGTTCCGCCGTCCGACCATCGAGAACGCGCCGACCGATTCGAAGGCCGGCTGCCTCTATCCGAACAACGGCCGGGCGCTGCGCGAGGCGCGGTCGCGCGGTTTCGACAATTGCCTGGTCATGGACATGGTCGGCAACATCGCCGAGACCGCCTCGTCCAACGTGTTCATGGCCAAGGACGGCGTGGTCTATACGCCGATCACCAATGGCACGTTCCTGAACGGCGTGACGCGCCAGCGCACCATCGAACTGCTGAAGGCGGCCGGCCTGACGGTCGTCGAGAAGAGCCTGCGCTATGCCGATTTCGAGGCGGCCGACGAGATCTTCACGACCGGCAATTACTCCAAGGTGATGCCGGTGACGCGCATCGACGATCGCGCGCTTCAGCCCGGCCCGCACTACCGCAAGGCGCGCGAGCTCTATTTCGACTACGCTGCCGCCGGCCCGAAGGTGTGACGGCCGCGCCTGCGGCAAGGGCGCGGGGCGCGCCGGCGGCTCAGCCGCCGACGTGAGCGCGAAAATCCCTGAGCGAGGCGAAGTGTGTCGTGCCCTCGGGCAGATCGGCCTCGATGGTGCCATCGCCATAGAGCCGGAACGGGATCTGGGCGATGACACCCTCGCGCAGCAGCGGCGCCACCGGCCGGCGCAGCGGAGGCGGCGCGGGAGCAGGCGTGCCGAAGCCCGGCTCGGTGCGCGCCGGCGCCTTCTGGCCGCCGTCGAAAATCCCCTTCAGATCGGCGATCAGCGCATCGGCCGGGTCCACGGGTGATGCCTTCTTCGGCGACAGCAGGTCGCCGAGTTCCGGGAAATCGCGCGCCAGGGTGGCCATGGCCGGATCGCGCGGGGCGGGATCGCGGGAAATCGGAGCGGGATCAGGAACCGGCCGCAGGGGCGGGAGCGGCGGAGTCGGGCGCGATCGGACAGGCTCGGGCGCCGGCGGCTCCGGCTGAGGCTCCGGTTCGGCCTCCGGCTCTGGCGCCGGCTCGGCCTCCGGCACTGGCTCCGGCGCGAGATCGAGCTTGTCTGCCAGCGAGCCCATCAGCGCGCGTTCCATCTCCTCCTCGATGGACAGCGGGATGGACGCCGCCACCGGCTCGGGGGCGGGGGGCGTGTCGAGCTCTGCCTGACCGGCAGGTTCGGCGTCGAGGTGATGGTCGTCATTGGCCGGTTGCGCCAGGGCCGCGACGTTGAGCGGCGCCTTGGCATCGCCATCGGCCATGTCCGCTACGGCGACCTGGAGCGGCGGTGGCGCGGCAACGGGCGCGGCAACGGGCGCAGGAGCGAGCGAGGGTTCCTCGCGGGGCTTGTCGGCCTCTTTCGGTGCGCCGCCGCCCATGGACCGCCGCAGCCGGGCCAGGAAGCTGTCCGGCTCGGCGTTGGCGACAGGCGTCGCATCGGGCTCGGCATCCAGATCCGCGCTGACCGAAGCCGCCAGATCGGGCTCCGGCCGATCGGCCTGTTTCATGTCCTTGCTGACTTCCGCGGCGATCAGGTCCGCCAGTTCGTCAGCGGGATCGCGGGGCGGCTGGATCGGGGCGGGCTCGACCGGCGGCGGTTCGAGTGCCGCGGGTTCCGGGTCGAGGCGCGACTCCTCAGGTTCGGGCGGCTGGACGACGGCCGGCGCGGCGACAGGCGCCGGCTGCACGCTTTCGACCAGAACCGGCTCGATCCGCGCCATCGGTGCCGCCGCTGCAACCGGCGCGACCGCCGCGAGCGGCGGGGCTGCCGCAGCCGGCGCGTCCGGACGCCCGCCGCGGGCGATCTCGTCCGACAGATCCTCGAGCGCCTGCGACAGCGAAGCCAGCGGGTCGGGCTCTGCCGCCTCGGCGCGCGCGGCCGGCTCGCCTGCAACCTTCAGGTCGCCGGCCGGCGGGCCGGCATCGGCGACCAGCGGGACGTCTTCTGGGTCGGGATCGGCGGCCGCGGCCGGCTGTCCCTGAGCCTTCTCCTCGCCGGCGGTGGCATGGGCATCGGCGACCAGCGGCGCGGGCTCTGGGGTGGAAGGCTCCGGCGCCGCAGCGGCCTTGGGCTCGCCGCGCAGGTCGGCCAGCAGGTCGTCGAGGCTGGTCTCGCCTGCAGCCGCCGGCTGGGCCGGGGCCGTCTCGGCCGCGGCCGCGGCGGCCGGGCGGGAGGCGGCAACCGCAAGGCCGGTTGCGGCCACCGCCGTGGCGGCCCCCATGCCGATCGGCCTCAGCCCCATGCTCTCGCGCGTCGGGGGAACCGGCGCGGCAGGAACCGGCGGCGGCGGCGCGGCCTCGACGCGGACCGGCGCGGGCGTGACGAGGCCATCATCGTCCGCGTCCGCGGCGTGCTGCATGGACGGGGCCGGCCGCGCGGCCGGCAGGGCGAGCGGCTCGCCGGCCAGCGCCAGCCTCAGCGCCTCGATCCGGCCGACCACCTCGCCGAGACCGAACAGCACGATGCCGGCTCCTGCGAACACCGCCCCGACCGACATCAGCGTGTAGCCGTAGGTCAGAAGGGACGGGTCTGTGCCCCGGTAGAGCGTCACGAGCCCGGCCACCGTGACTACGGCAGCCGCCACCTTCAGCAGGATGGCCATGGACAGTCCTTTCACTCCGCCGACAACGGCTGTTACCGATCCGGTCAAAGCCGCGAAAAAGTGACCTATCAAAGGCAAAGAGCCAGATTCTCGCAACTGCCGGCAAGACATAGCCCAGGTCAACGGCCGAAACGATTGCCCCGGCGCGGCAGGAGCCCTATGTGAATGGCGTCGCTTTGCCCCTGATCCGTCGCATGTCCCCTTCCGGCATCGATGGTCGAATGAGGAGAGAGGTCATGGCCTTCACGCTCGACGATCTGCCCTATGCCTACGATGCGCTCCAGCCCTACATGTCCAAGGAGACGCTGGAATACCACCACGACAAGCACCATCAGGCCTATGTCACCAACGGCAACAACCTGATCAAGGGCACGGAATTCGAGGGCAAGAGCCTCGAGGAGGTCGTGAAGGGCTCGTTCGGCAAGAATGCCGGCCTCTTCAACAATGCCGGCCAGCACTACAACCATATCCATTTCTGGAAGTGGATGAAGCCGAATGGCGGCGGCAAGATCCCGGGCGGCCTGGAGAAGGCGATCGTCGACGGCTTCGGCTCGGTCGACAAGATGAAGGAGGACTTCATCCAGTCCTGCGTCACCCAGTTCGGGTCCGGCTGGGGCTGGCTCGCCGTCAAGGACGGCAAGGTCGTGGCCATGAAGACGCCGAACGGCGAGAGCCCGCTGGTGCATGGCGCCATGCCGATTCTCGGCTGCGACGTGTGGGAGCATTCCTACTACATCGACTACCGCAACCGCCGGCCGGACTATGCCAAGGCCTTCATCGAGCACCTCGTCAACTGGGACTATGTCGACGAGATGTTCCAGAAGGCCTCCGCCTGAGGCGTTCCATCGTTCCGAACTTCGGAAAACCCCGGCCCTGCGCCGGGGTTTTTCGTTGAGAGGCAGGCCGGGGCGGTGGGGCGCGCGGGCCCGCCATCGGTTGAACCGCGCCTGAACGCCGTCCGACAAGGGCGGTTGTGGCGGGTGCGGGCATAAGGGCGCCATCGGTCAACCAAAGGAGCACCCGATGAAAGCCCTCATTCTTCCCGCCGCCCTCGTTCTCGCGCTGGGCGCCCTGCCGGCGGCCTCGCAGGTCCTCGGCCCGCCGCGCGACCCCGCCGAGGTGCAGTCGAGCCAGGGCTTTGCCAGCCAGCCGCTCGACACGCTGCGCAGCCTCGGCCTCACCCCGCTCGGCGAGATCGAGCGCAAGCGCGAGCATCTCGAGGTGGAGGCCCGCGCCCAGGACGGCCGGCGTCTGTGGGTGTCGTTCGACCTGACCGGTCGGCTGTGGGAAATCGAGGATGCCAACCACAGCAAGGACCATGTCGCCGAGTGGCGGCCGCTCGCCGCCGAAGCGCTGCAGCAGGCAGTCAGCCGGGCCGGCTTCACGTTCCAGGGGCTGCTGGAGGAGAAGAAGCACCATGTCGTGGTGCGCGCCCGTGCCCGCGACGGCGCCAACATGGCGCTGCACATCGACCGCAACGGCTACATCTACAAGCAGGTCTGGCTGCGCGGCTGGCTGTAAGCCGGCGCAGGCCCTGCCCGCATGACGCAACCATCCCGCACCCCCGGCTGCGGCCGGGGGTTTGCTCGCCGCCGGGACCGCGCATGGTGCCGGCCTGCCGGTCCGCCCTCACGCAATCTCGGTGACGATCTTGCGCCTCACCGCATCGGCGAACGAGCGGGTCTCGTCGGCGATCTCGACGAAGGCCCCGGGGCCGCCGATCACCGCCTCGCGGTAATAGTCCGGCAGAGGCTGGCCGATGCGGGCGGGCACCTGCCCGCCCGGCCGGATGATGGCCAGCGCATTGATGGTGATGCCCTTGGCGACCGTCTCGTCGCGCGCGGCCTCCACCGGCCGGCCGCCGATGTTCGGCCCGTCGCCGGAGACGTCGATGACACGCCTCAGCCCCCGGAACGGGCCGGATTCGATATGGCCGACGCAGAAGTCGATGGCCGCCGAAATGGAGTTGTAGCCGCGCGCGGCGCGGGGCCGCGACACCAGTTTCTCGCCGAAGGCGCGGGCGCTTGGCGCATCGCGGATCGCCTCCCATTCGACGATGACATGCTGGGAATGCGGGCCGCCCCATTCCGTGTAGATCACCGCGATGGCGCCATGACTGCCGCGGGCGATCGCGGAGAGCACCTCGGGCGAGGCCAGCGCATCGGCATAGCCCTGCCGCTGCAGGCGGAGTTCGTCGGTATCGATGGAGCCCGAGCCGTCGGCAGCCAGCGCGAGAACGACATCGACCATCTGCGGCCGGTTGGCGCGGGCAAGGCCGGGAGCGGCCAGCGTCAGCGCGAAGGCGGCCGCCGCGCGGCGCGAAAGACTGCGTCCAGAGGCTCCTGCCATGCCACACTCCGCACCGTGCCAGACTGAGGCGTCATGTTCGCGGTCAGGACCGGCCCTGACCACCAACATCATCGTGACCTCGCATCCTGGCGGGCCGGTTGTTGCGACTTCGTCATCGTGACTTGCCGCAAGTTCGGATAGGGTGTCGACCATTCGCATTCGCCCCGGGGCTGCATGCCGCTTCTCGTTCTCCTGTCCCTCGGGACATTCGTGGTCGGCATGGGAGCCTTCGGCGTCATCGGCGTCATCACGCCCATGTCGCGCGACCTGTCGCTCACCCCGGTCGGGGCCAGCTGGATGATGGGCGCCTATGCGGTGGCCTATGCCCTCGGCTCGCCGCTCTCCACCTCGCTGACCGGACACTGGGACCGGCGCACGGTGCTCGCGTCCGGAATGATCCTGTTCGGCATCGGCTCGCTGGCCTGTGCCTTCGCCACGGGGTCGACCACGCTCTATGGCGGCCGCATCCTGATGGCGCTCGGCTCCGGGCTCTATTCACCGGCCGCAGCCGGCGTCGGCCTGTTCTCGGTGGCGCCGGAGAAGCGCGGCCGGGCGCTGGCCACCGTCTATGCCGGGCTGACGGTGGCGCAGGTGCTCGGCGTGCCGGCCGGTGCCTATATCGGCTACACGCTCGGCTGGATGTGGGTGTTCGTGACGGTCGCGCTCGCGGCCTTCGGGCTGACCGTCGCCCTGGTGCTGCGCGCGCCGGGCCGCATCGGCATCGCCCCCGCCAACCTCAGGGATCTCGTCGGCACGCTCACCGACTTTCGCCTCGCCATCGCGATCCTGCTCACCGTGACGGTGATGAGCTCGGCCTGGGCGCCCTATACGTTCCTTGCCCCGATGATCGAGGAGAAGACCGGCGCGGGGCCCGGCACCGTCGGCATCCTGCTGGTCATCTACGGGCTCGGCTCGGTGGCCGGCAACGCGCTCGGCGGCTTCCTCACCGATCGGGTCGGGGCCGTGAAGGCGCTGGCGGTGGCAACCGCAGGGCCCCTGCCCTTCATGGCAGCGCTCACCGGCATGGCCTGGGACCCGTGGCTCGGGGCCGCGCTTCTCTTCGGCTGGTCGGCGGTCGGCTGGGCCGTGGCCGTGCCGCAGCAGACGCGGCTGGTTTCGCTGGACCCTGCCCGCACGCAGGTGCTGCTGGCGCTGAACGCCGCCTCGATCTATCTGGGCGCTGCCATCGGCTCGTCGGTCGGCGGCTTCGCCAAGAGCCTCGGCGGCATTCCCGCGCTCGGGATTGCCGGCGTCGGCTTCGGCCTGCTGGCGCTCGCCCACCTCGCCCTGACGGTGAGGCTCGGCGGGCGGAGGGACTAGGCAGGCGGCGCCTCCGGCGCACCCGTCACCGCCACGGCAAACGCATAGGACCGCGCCACCTCGGCAAGCCTGTCGAACCGGCCGGCGGCGCCGCCATGACCGGCTTCCATGTTGGTGATGAGCAGGACCGGATTGGTGTCGGTCTTGGTCGCGCGCAGGCGCGCCACCCATTTGGCCGGCTCCCAGTAGGTCACGCGCGGGTCCGACACACCGCCGAGCGCCAGGATCGGCGGATAGTCCTGCGCCGCCACGTTGTCGTAGGGCGAATAGGACAGCATCAGCCGGAAGGCCGCCTCATCCGTGATCGGATTGCCCCATTCGAGCCATTCCGGCGGGGTCAGCGGCAGGCTGTCGTCGAGGATGGTGTTGACGATGTCGACGAAGGGCACCTCGGCGAGGATGCCGGCGAACAGGTCGGGCCGCATGTTGGCGACCGCCCCCATCAGCAGGCCGCCGGCCGAGCCGCCCTGCGCGACGATGCGGCCCTTTGCCGTGAAGCCCTGGGCGATCAGATGCTCGGCCGCGGCGATGAAATCGGTGAAGGTGTTGCGCTTGTGCTCGCGCTTGCCCGTCCGGTACCAGCGATAGCCCTTCTCCATGCCGCCGCGCACATGGGCGATGGCGTAAACGAAGCCGCGATCGACCAGCGACAGCCGTGCCGTGGAGAACGAGGCCGGCATCGAGGCGCCATAGGAGCCGTAGCCGTAGAGCAGGACCGGCGCGGTGCCGTCGAGCGGCGTGCCCTTCCGGTAGACCAGCGACACCGGCACCGTCTCGCCATCGGCGGCAGGGGCGAGCAGGCGACGCGTGACGTAGTCGGCCGGGTCGTGGCCGGAGGGCACCTCCTGGCGCTTGCGCAGCGTGCGCGTGCGGGCGCGCATGTCGTAGTCGAAGGTCTCCGACGGTGTCGTCATCGAGGAATAGACGAAGCGCAGCGTGTCGGTCTCGAACTCGTAGCCGGGGATGACGCCGAGCGAATAGGCCTCCTCGTCGAAGGCGATGGCGTGCTCCTCGCCGCTCGACAGGTTGCGGATGATGATGCGCGGCAGCGCGTTCTCGCGCTCGAGGCGCACCAGCCAGTCCGCCAGCACCGTGACCGAGAGGACGAGCACGCCGGGCCGGTGCGGCACCACCTCGACCCAGTTGGCCGGAGAGGGGTCGGAGAGCGGGGCTGCGACGATCTTGTAGTCCTCGGCACCGTCGGCATTGGTGCGCAGGAACAGGGTCGGCTCGCCGGCGAAATCGGGATGGAAGTCCGGGTCGTATTTGGTCTCGCCACTGCGCGGCAGGACAAGGCGCGGCCGGGCTGCCGGATCGGTGAGATCGAGCACGCACAATTCGGTGGAATCGCTCTGCGAGCCGACGATGAAGGCGAGACCACCGGCGGTTGCCTGGCCGAGCCCGACGAAGACGGTGGTATCGGTCTCGTGATGGACGAGCACATCGTCGGTCGCCGGCGTACCGATGACGTGGCGAAACACCCTCAGCGGCCGGTGGTTGTCGTCGAGGCGGATGTAGTAGAGCGCCCGGGCATCGTCGGACCAGACAGCATCGCCCGCCGTCTCGGGGACCGTGTCGGCGAGATCCGCGCCGGTCTCCAGATCGCGCACGTGCAGGGTGAAATATTCCGAGCCCTTGTCGTCATAGCTCCAGGCCAGCAGGCGGTGATCCGGACTGTGGCCCGCCCCGCCGAGATCGAAGAAGGCCCGGCCCTCGGCCAGCGCATCGCCGTCGATCAGGATCGCCTCGGCCCCCTCGACGCCGCGCGGGCGACGGCAGACCAGCGGATGCTGCCCGCCTTCCCTGAACCGGTCGAAATAGTCGAAGGGCCCGTCGGGCATCGGCACGCCGGAATCGTCTTCCCTGATGCGCCCGCGCATCTCGCCGACCATCGCCGCGATGAGCGGCTGAACCGGCGCGAGCACCTTCGTCGCATGGGCGTTCTCGGCCTCGAGCTGGGCCCTGATGTCGGCCGGCAGCACCGACGGGTCGCGCAGCGCGTCCTGCCAGTTGTCCGCCCGAAGCCAGCCGTAGTCGTCGTGGAGCGCGGTGCCGTGGACATCGGTCCGGGCCGGACGGCGCTCGGCCACGGGGCCTGGTCCATGGGTCAGGTCGAGGGGCATGGCTGTCTCCACCGCCTGGCCCGCTGCCGATGAGGGCCGATGCGCTGTCTTAGGGGCTGGACGGCCGTGCCGCAACGCGGCGACGCGGACGGTCCGGCCCACCTGACAGAACCGCCTGTCGCGCGTCTCCACAGAACGGTTGCATTCATGTCCGCCACGCACGTTTTCCGGGACCTACCCAACCGTCGGCGCCAATTGTGCTAACCAATTGTGCCATCACCGCACGTTTTTCTACTTAGATGATGACTTTCCGGTCTTGAAATGGCCACGCAAGGGCAGTATCTGGCTCTTGCCGATGATTGATCGAATCGCCTTTGCGATCTGAACATCGTCGGATCATTGCCTTCACGGAAGAACGGGCTTGCGCTCGTTCATCGTCGCGGCCGCAACGGCGCCGCCTTTCAAGGGATTGTTCTGGCCATGGCCGACACGTCGACTGACAACAACTACATCGAACTGGCCGCCGATATCGTTTCGGCCTATGTGGCCAACAATTCGGTGGCGGCTGCCGATCTCCCGAATCTGATCAACAGCGTCCATTCGGCCCTGATGAACGTTTCGGCCGGCAAGATCGAGGTTCCGACCGAGCCGCTGAAGCCGGTCGTGCCGATCAAGAAGTCGATCACGCCGGACTACATCATCTGCCTTGAGGACGGAAAGAAGTTCAAGTCGCTGAAGCGCCATCTGCGCACGCAGTACAACATGTCGCCCGAGGATTACCGCGAGAAGTGGGGCCTTGCTGCCGACTACCCGATGGTTGCCCCCAATTATGCGGCTGCGCGCTCGCAGCTTGCCAAGCAGATGGGCCTCGGCCAGCAGCGCCGCCGCAAGGGCCGGTAAGCCCTCCCGGCCCTAACCGGCCGAACCCTTTTCAGGGCGCCCGCGGAGCGATCCGCGCGGCGCCCTCTTCGTTTCACCGGCCAGCGCCCGGATGAGCGCGAGATGGCGCGCGATGCTGTAGCCGGACCCGCTGGCGGCATGGAGGCGCTCGCGCCGCAGCCGTCCCGCAAGCGCCGGGCGGCCCGGTGGATCGGCGCGGGCAAACAGCGCCTCGGCCGCGATGCCGGCGGCAGGATCGGCCAGACCTGCCGCGCTGGCGCTCCGCCACGTCCTGATCCGTCCTTTCCGTGTCAGTGATCCCCGGACCATGAGAAACCTCCCGCAAGACTGGCAGGAGAGTGCTGGTGCGGGGGATACCGGGGACAACTTTCGGTTGCCGTGCGCTTTGAGATGCCCCTGCGATCAGCAGCACCGCCTTGATATGTCGGGCGTTTCCGCGTGCAGGTGCGAATCTGGCGGCAGCAGGCTTGTCCTGACTTATTTCCCTTTCCCTTTGCTGATCTAGGATTATCCTCCTTGTTCAGAGGAGACATGAGACATGCTTCAGCCCGACACGCTGCGTCCGTGGCGCGCGCCCCCCGTGCCCGCCAGTCCGACCATCGCCGTCACCGTGTCGCTGGCGGCCTGGGCAAGCCAGATCGACCCCCATGCGATCACGGCGCCACGGCGCGGGGAAGCGGTCATCGCCGAGGCGCGCCATCTGGCCATCTACCTCGCCCATGTGACGCTCGGCCACGACCTGACCCGCCTTGCGGCCGCCTTCGGCCGGGATCGCGCCTCGCTGCGCCACGCCCTGCGCCGGATCGAGGACCGGCGGGACGATCCCGCCTTCGACCTGTTCGTGCAGGCCCTCGAGGATATTCTGATGCCGCTGCGGGCAGGCTCCGACACCGCCCCGGAGCGTCGGCCATGACCGGCGAGACCGACGATGCGTCGTCCGACGACGACCGCTTCCGCAGGGCTCACCAGCAACGCATCCGGATCGTCGGCGAGACCGGCGAGGTGGTCGAGATCGACCTTGCCGAGAGCCCGCTGCGCTGGCTGGCGACCCGCCGCGATGGCGCCGGCCGCGCCTATCTGGAACCGCACGAGGTGGAGGCCGGGGAGCGCTTCCGCCGCGATTTCACGCTGGCCGGACTGTCGCCGAAGCTGGGCGCTGCCTGGGTCACCCCCGTCTCGGGGGGCCGGGGCGTGGGCGCGCAGGATTATTCCGAGGTGGTGCTGGCCGCCCGCCAGCAGTTACGCAAGGCCATCGACCGCGTCGGCCCCGAACTCGGCTCCGTGCTGATGGATGTCTGCGGCTTCCTGAAGGGTCTCGCGGCCGTCGAGCGCGAGCGGCAGTGGCCGGCGCGGGCCGGCAAGCTGGTGCTGAAGCTGGCGCTTGCGGCCCTCGCGCGCCATTACGGGCTTGCGGGCGCAGCCACGGGACCGGACCGGGCACCGGCCATCCGCGCCTGGACCGCCCCGCCGGAAACGGGGCGGGACTGAGGGCGATCAGTCGGCCAGCGCGTCGAGGATGCGCACCCACGACCGGATGCCCTTGTGGAAGCTCTTCAGGTCGTATTTCTCGTTGGGCGAATGGACGCGGTCGTCCTCCAGCGCGAAGCCGACCAGCAGCGAATCGAGCCCGAGATCGGCCTTGAAGGCCCCGACGATGGGGATGGAGCCGCCAGAGCCGATGGTCACGGCCTTCCTGCCCCATTCGTCGGTCAGCGCCGCGCGCGCCCTGGCCAGAACCGGCATGTCCCAGGGCAGGGAAATGGCCGCGCTGCCGCGCGATCCGAAGAACTCCACCTTGCAGTCCGCCGGCAGCTGGGCGCGGACATGGGCGCGGAAGGCGTCGCGCACCTTCACCGGATCCTGCTTGCTGACCAGCCGGCAGGTGAGCTTGGCCCAGGCCTCGGAGGCGATCACGGTCTTGCCTCCCTCGCCGGTATAGCCGCCCCACATGCCGTTGACGTCGCAGGTCGGCCGCGACGAGACCATCTCGATCAAAAGGCGGCCCTTTTCGCCGATCGGCTGGCTGAGCCCGATCGGGCCGAGGAAATCCTGTGCCGTGAGGTTCAGGCCCTTCCAGTCCTCCAGGATGTCGGCGGGCAGGTCCTCGACGCCCTCGTAGAAGCCCGGAATCGCGATGCGTCCGTCCGGGCCGTGCAGCGAGGCGACGATCCGCGAGAGCACATGGATCGGGTTGGCGGCCGCCCCGCCATAAACGCCCGAATGCAGGTCCCGGTTGGCCGCGACAACCTTGAACTCCTCCACGACGATGCCGCGCAGCGAGGTGGTGATGGCGGGCGTGCCGGCGTCCCACATGCCGGTGTCGCAGACCAGGGCGACATCGGCGGCAAGGTCGGCCCGGTTGGCCTTCACGAAGTCGAACAGGTGCGCCGAGCCGGATTCCTCCTCGCCCTCGATCAGCATGGTGATGCCCACAGGCAGCGAGCCGGTGACCGCCTTCCACGACCGGCAGGCCTCGACGAAGGTCATCACCTGGCCCTTGTCGTCGCTGGCGCCGCGCGCGACGATCCGCTTCGTGCCATCCGGCGCCGTGGCGATGCGCGGTTCGAACGGCGGCGTCTCCCACTGGTCGAGCGGATCGACCGGCTGCACGTCATAATGGCCATAGAACAGGGCGTGCGGACCGGCTCCGCCAGCGCTCTTCGCCACCACCGCCGGATGCCCGCCGGTGTCGCGCGCCGCAGCCTCGAAACCCATGGTCCTCAGGTCGGCGACCAGCCAGTCGGCGGCGGCCGCGCAATCCTTCGCATAGGCGCTGTCGGTGGAGACCGAGGCGATGCGCAGCAGGGCGAACAGCCGGTCGAGGCTCTGGTCGAGCGACTGGTCGACATGGGCGAGAACCTGGTCGAGGGGGCGTGCGGTCATGGCGGGGCATCCGGTTGGGAGGCGCGGACGCTAGCAGGCCGGCCTGCGCGAGCAAGCCTTGCCGTGCGCGGCAGGTCTTCTTGCAAAGGGTTTTCGAGCGGCAGAGCTTCGGTCTGCGGGTCCTGACCGGCCGTCAGGCCGGCTCGCCGGCTGCGTCGCGTGTGCGGCCGACGCGGCGCGCCCGCTGGAGCAGGGCACCGAGGCGGCGGTAGATGACGCGGGGGGCGGAATCGGCGGCCATCACGGCCGAGAAGCCGGCGGCGTGGGCCGCGTTGGCGGCCGCCCGCGTCACGCCGGACAGCAGAAGCAGGCAGGGAATGCCGGCATCGACGGCGGCGGCCGGCGGCCGCGCTAGGCCGGCTGGCGAATGCCATTCCTCGGGAAGGTCGGTATCGGCCAGCACGATGACATCCACCCTGCCGTCCTGGATATGGACGGACAGTTCGGACGGATTGCTGAGAGCCACCACGTTGGAGAGCCCGAATTCCTGCAGGGCTTTCGCGGCCTGTTCGGCCTCTGCCCCATCGAGCCGCAGGAGGACGATCCGCGCGTCCTGCAATTGCTTCGTTCCAGCCATGCCATCATTCCCGACGCCGGCCCCCGATGGCAGGTTGTCCGGCTCCCAGTCGCTACCGACCGTTGCAGACCAGCCTGCGAAGGCGCACTCTTGTCGGGGAGGTGGCATAAAGACGGCGGGTTACGGTCCCTCTACGGTTTTCCATTGAATTGAATGGAATTTTCGCTTTCGGGCGGCATGTGCATACCTGATCAGCGGCGCAGGAACCCCCCGAGCACACCGCGCACGATGGCCCGTCCCACCTGCGTCCCGATGGATCGTGCGATGGAATTGGCGGCGTTCTTGACGATGGTCTCGCCGGCGCTGGCGGGCGGACGGCCACGGCCTCGCGGTGCGCCTTGTGGCGAACCACCTCCGAGAATGCCGCCCAGAATGCCCCCGAGCCCGCCGGAACTGGCCTGCTCGGCCTGATGCTCGGCCTGCTGCTGGGCCTGCGCCTTCTGCTGTGCGGCCTTCTGCAGGATCTCGTAGGCGGATTCCCGGTCCACCGCCTCGTCATATTTTCCGCGGACCGGGCTCCTCGCCATGATCCGGCGGCGCTCCTGCTCGCTGACCGGGCCGATGCGGCCGAAGGGCGGACAGATCAGCGTGCGCTCGACCATGGACGGCACGCCATTGCCCTCCAGCGTGGACACCAGTGCCTCGCCCTTGCCGAGCTGGGTGATGGCCTCCTCGGTGTTGAGCTTTGGGTTCTGGCGGAAGGTGGTCGCGGCCGCCTTGACCGCCCGCTGGTCGCGCGGCGTGAAGGCGCGCAGGGCATGCTGGACGCGGTTGCCGAGCTGGGCCAGCACGGTCTCCGGCACGTCGAGCGGGTTCTGGGTGACGAAATAGACGCCGACGCCCTTGGAGCGGATCAGGCGCACCACCTGCTCGATCTTCTCAAGCAGGGCCTTGGGCGCGTCCTTGAACAGGAGATGCGCCTCATCGAAGAAGAACACCAGCTTCGGCTTGTCGGGATCGCCCACCTCGGGCAGTTCCTCGAACAGTTCGGACAGCAGCCAGAGCAGGAACGTGGAATAGAGCTTGGGGCTCGCCATCAGCTTGTCGGCGGCGAGCAGGTTGATCATGCCCCGACCCTCGCGGTCGGTGCGCATGAGGTCCTTCAGCTCGAGCGCCGGCTCGCCGAAGAAGTGCGAGCCGCCCTGGTTCTCGAGCGTCAGAAGCTGGCGCTGGATGGCGCCGATGGAGGCCGGCGAGATATTGCCATAGGCCGTGCGCAGCTGGTTCTGCAGTTCCTTGTTGGAACCCAGCTCCTGCAGCATGGCGCGCAGGTCCTTCAGGTCGAGCAGCGCCATGCCGTGCTGGTCGGCATAGCGGAACAGGATGTTGATGACACCTTCCTGGGTGTCGTTGAGATCCATCAGGCGGGCGAGCAGCACGGGCCCCATCTCGGCGACGGTGGCGCGGATCGGATGGCCCTGCTCGCCGAACAGATCCCAGAACACGACGGGGAAGGAATCGGCGTGCCAGTCGAGGCCGACCGTCTTGGCGCGTTCCAGGATGAAGGGCTTTTCCTCGCCCATCTCCGCAACGCCCGAAAGGTCGCCCTTGATGTCGGCGGCAAAGACCGGAACCCCGGCATTGGAGAAGGCCTCGGCGAGCACCTGCAGCGAGACGGTCTTGCCGGTGCCGGTGGCCCCGGTGATCAGGCCGTGCCGGTTGGCCAGCCTCAGGGTCAGGAACTCCTGCTTGGTGCTCTTGCCGAGGAGGAGCTTGTCGTCGGCCATGCTGTGCGTCCCGGGGCTGGCGAAGGTGGCATCGGTTGTAGCAACGGGCCGGGCGGAACGCCAAGCGCGTTTGCCACGCGCATCGACGCAGCCGATGCGGGCCGCAGGACCGGGCACCGTTCCCCGAAGACCCCCGGTCGTTGACCCAGATCAAGGCTTTCCGGGGCAGATAGTCTCATCTGAAACCAGTTGCCGGCGTTCCCCCCGCCAAAGGCGCACCTCGTCCCCGCGGGAGACCCTCATGACCCAGACCGCTTTTCTCGGCCTTGTCCTCGTCGTCTTCGTCGGCTTCGGCGCGATCCTGGCCTGGGTCGACTTCTCCGGCCGTCACCAGCGCCCGCCGATCCCCGGCCCCGGCGAGTGACGGCCCGGAGCCTCACCCCATCCGCTTCCAGAGCTCCGGCACCAGCCGGCCGGCACGCTTCTCGACGGCCGCCGCCGCATCGAGGCAGATGTCCTCGCGGTAGCGGGAGGCGATGATCTGCACGCCGACCGGCGTGCCTTTCGCCAGTCCGACCGGCACCACGGCGGCCGGCAGGCCGAGCAGGTTGATGGCCGACATGAAGCGCACGTCGTTCCAGAACACCTCGGCGATGCGCTTGGCGCCCTTGAGGTCCGCATTGGTCTCGGGGACCGGATTGACCGAGAGCGGCGTCAGGACGACGGGATAGTCCTCCAGGAAGGCCAGCCAGTTGCGGATGAAGCGCGAGCGCAGGGCAATCGCCTTCATGTAGCCCTCGTAGTCGAGCAGGGTGGCCAGCTTGAGGAAGCCGTCCATGGTGGTCTTGAAGCCGTCGCTGGCTACCTGACGCATCTGCTTTTCCTGCAGCACATGCATCTCGGTCATGATCAGGTCGCACCACAGGCGCCAGGTGCCGTCGAGATCCGGCACCTCCACCTCCTTCACGTCGTAGCCGGCATCGGCGAGGTGGTCGGCAGCCGACCGGACCAGCGAGATCACGTCGCGGTCGGTCTTCATGTCGGAGGGGATCTTCGCCAGGGCGACCTTCACCTGCCCCTTCGGCTTCGGCCCCCTGAGGGGCGCGGGCACCCACCAGGGGTCGCGCGGGTCGCGCTGGGCCATCGCCTCCAGCCCCAGCCGGACATCGGCGACGGAGCGGGCGAGCGGCCCCTGCGAGGACATGAACTGGGCCATCAGCGGCCGTTCGGCCGGCGCGCTCGGGTTGAAGGCGGGAATGCGTCCCTGAGTCGGCTTGATGGTGGCGATGCCATTGCAATAGGCCGGCCAGCGCAGCGAGCCGCCGATGTCGTTGCCGTGGGCGATGCAGCCGATGCCGGCGGCCATCGAGGCGCCTGCGCCGCCGGAGGAGCCGCCGCAGGTGATGTCCGGGCTCCAGGGATTGAGGGTCAGCCCGTGCAGCGGGTTTTCGGTGAAGGCCCGCAGCGAGAATTCAGGCGTGTTGGTCAGGCCGAGCACAACGGCACCGGCCTTCTTCAGATTGGCCGTCACCGGCGCGTCCTCGGGGGCGAACATGTCCTTGAAGGCGACGACGCCGTTGGAATTGGCCTGGCCCTTCACGTCGACATTGATCTTGATGGTGACCGGCACGCCGTGCAGCGGCCCCACCGGCTCGCCCTTCGCCAGCACCTTGTCGGCCGCGCGCGCCGCCTTCAGGGCATCCTTGGTCAGATCGACGACGACGGCGTTCAGCTTCGGATTGACCGCCTTCATCCGGTCGATATGGGCCTTCGTCACCTCTTCCGACGTGATCTTGCCCCTGGCGATCGCGGAAGCGGTCTCGGTGGCGCCCCATTGCCAGATCGGTGCCTTGGCCATGCCTGTGTCCCCTCATGTTGCGGCGGGGCATGGTGGCGGGGCCGGTCCCGATAGGGAAGGCGCGAAAGCGCGCAGCTTGCATCCACCGCGCGGGTGGCTGACCGCCCCTGCCCTATCTCAGCCAGGCGGCCAGGCGCCGCACCGCCTCCTCCATGTCCGGCGTCGAGCCGGCGAAGGAGAAGCGGACGGCATGCAGGCCGCCATAGGGGTCGAAGTCCGGGCCGGGTGTCGCCGCAATTCCGGTCTCGGCCAGCATCCGGCGGGCGAAATCGAGGCTGTCATTGGTATATTTCGCCACGTCCGCATAGACGTAGAAGGCGCCGTCCACCGGCAGCAGCCGGTCGAGCCCGGCCTTCGGCAGCCCCTCCAGCAGCACGCGCCGGTTGGCGGCATAGCCGGCCTTGATCGCCTCCAGCTCGGCGGTTGCGTCGAAGGCGGCGAGCGCCGCGACCTGCGAGAGCTGCGGCGCCGAGATGAACAGGTTCTGGGCCAGGCATTCGACCGAGCGGGCAAGGCTCTCCGGCACCACCATCCAGCCGATGCGCCAGCCGGTCATGCAGTAATATTTCGAGAAGGAGTTGATGACCACGACGTCGTCGCTGGTCTCCAGCGCCGTGTGGCACGGCATCTCGTAGGACAGGCCGTGATAGATCTCGTCCGAAATGAAGCGGATGCCGAGATCCTGCGAGGCTTCGATCAGCGCCTTGAGGGCTTCCGGCGTCATCATCGTGCCGGTCGGATTGGCGGGGCTGGCGATGAGGATGCCGTCCAGCCGCTTGCGCGCATGTTCGGCGGCCAGCATGTCGGGCGTCACTGCATAGCGGGTCGCGGCAGTGGTCTCGATGAACACCACCTCGCAGCCGAGCGCCTCCAGAATGTTCTTGTAGGCCGGGTAGCCGGGGCTGGCGATGGCCACGCGCGCGCCCGCCTCGAACAGCGCCAGGAACGACAGGATGAAGGCAGAGGAGGAGCCCATGGTCACGGCGATGCGGCCGATCGGCACCTCCACGCCGTGGGTCCCGGCATAGTGGCGCGCAATGCGCTGGCGCAGTTCCGGAATGCCCAGCGCCAGCGTGTAGCCGATCTGCCCGTCGGTCAGTGCCCTTGCCGCCGCCTGGCGGATGCTTGCCGGGGTTGGCGCGGCCGGCTGGCCGACCTCCATGTGGATGATGCTCCGGCCTTCCGCTTCCGCCTTTGCCGCGGCGGTCATCACGTCCATGACCAGGAAGGGCGCCACCGAACCGCGGCGCGTGGGTGTGAGAAGCTGGCGGGCAATGCCCTCGCGCGACATGGATGGATCCCCGTCGGAAGTCTGGATGGCCGAGGCGCGATGGCCGGGCCGGGTCGGCGACGTCATGGTTTCGCCCGGTTGGGCGGCCAAGAGGGCCGGGTGAGCGCCTAACACAGTGCGTCGCGGGGGTCACGACCCTCGCCCGAACGTGATGGTGCCTGCGTTGACCGCCGAACGAGCCCTTGTCTAGGCTGCGCACGACATGAAGCCTTTCCGTCTGCCTGTCCGCATTGCCGCCGCCGCCCTTGCCGGGCTGGTGGCCATGACCGGTATTGCCGGCGCGCAGGGGCGCGGCCTGCCGATCATCCGCGACACGGAACTGGAAAACCTGCTGCGCGACTATGCGCGGCCGCTGTTCCGCGCGGCCGGGGTCGGGGGCAGCCAGACCAATGTCATCATCGTCAACGATCGCGGCTTCAACGCCTTCGTCGCCAATGGCCGGCGCATGTTCATCAATGCCGGGGCGATCCTCGACTCTCGCACGCCCAACGAACTGATCGGCGTCATGGCCCACGAGACCGGCCACATTGCCGGCGGGCACCTGGCGCGCCTGCGGGAGGCCGTGGAGCGCGCCCAGGTGATCGCCGCCATCGGCATGATCCTCGGCGCCGGCGCCATCGCGGCCGGGGCCGTCGGCGGGCGCGGGGCGAGCGGCGTCGCGGAGGCCGCCCCCGGCGCGATCATGGCCGGCCCGCATATCGCCATGCGCTCGCTGCTCTCCTACCAGCGCGGCGAGGAGGCGGCCGCCGACCGGGCTGCCATCACCTATCTCAACGCCACCGGCCAGTCGGCCCGCGGCATGGTGGAGACGTTCCGCCGGCTGCAGAACATGTCGATGTTCGAGGCGCGGCGCGCCGACCCCTACGCGATCAGCCACCCGATCCCGGCCGACCGCATCGCCGTCATCGAACCGCTGGCCAAGGCGAGCCCGCATTACGGCAAGGCCGACCCCCCCGCCCTTGTCATGCGCCACAACCTGGCGCGGGCCAAGCTTGCCGGCTTCCTGGAGCGTCAGGACGCGATCACGCGCCGCTATCCGCCCTCCGACAATTCGCTGCCGGCCCGCTATGCGCGCGCCATCCAGATGTTCCGCTTCGGCGACCGCAACCGGGCCTCGGCTTTGGCGGACGAGCTCATCCGCGCCCAGCCCAACAATGCCTATTTCCACGAGATCAAGGGGCAGATCCTGCTCGAGACCGGCCAGCCGCGTGCCGCCATCGGCCCGCTGCGCCGCGCCGTGGCGCTCGCCCCCAATGCCGGGCTGATCCGCATCATGCTCGGCCACGCGCTGATCAGCGCGGGCAGTCCCGCCGATCTCGATCCGGCCATCCGCGAACTGCGCCTCGCCCTGCAGCGCGAGCCGGAGGCCGCCGACGGCTACCGGCACCTTGCCGTCGCCTATGGCCGCAAGAACGACCGCGGCCAGGCCGATCTCGCCGCGGCCTATGCGGCCCTGCATTCGGGCGACGTGAACACCGCGCGCGGCCTTGCGCGCCGCGCCCAGGCCTCGCTGCCGGCCGGCTCGCCCGGCTGGGCTCAGGCCCAGGATATCGTCAATGAGCGCCCGCCGCGGCGCAACTGAGGGACATTCCATGCTGCACCGCCTCGCCAAGCTCGCCCGGACCGGCCTCATCGCCGGCGCGTTGGCGCTGACGGCCCCGCTGGCGCCCGTGCTGGCGCAGGGCGCGCCGGCCCAGCCCACGGCCGAGGAGCGCGCGCGCATCGAGGCCATCGTGCGCGACTACCTGCTGCGCAATCCGGAGGTGCTGCAGGAAGCGTTGGTGGAACTCGAGCGCCGTCAGGCGCAGGCCGAGGAGCGCGCCCGCACGGAAGCCTTCCAGGCCAATCGCGATCGGCTCTATCGCTCGCCGAATGCCGTGGTGCTCGGCAATCCGCAGGGCGATGTCACGCTGGTCGAGTTCTTTGACTACAATTGCGGCTTCTGCAAAAGGGCGCTGCCCGAGACCGTCGAGCTGCTGCGTTCCGATCCGCGCATCCGTCTCGTGCTGAAGGATTTCCCGGTTCTCGGTCCCGGCTCGGTGGAGGCGGCACAGGTGGCCATCGCCCTGAAGATGCAGCTGGACGGCCCGAAATACTTCGAATTCCACCAGAAGCTGCTGGGCGGCCGCGGCCAGGCCAACCGGGCGCGCGCGCTGGAGGCGGCCCGCGATGTCGGCGCCGACATGGCACGGCTGGAGCGCGACATGGCCTCCCCCCAGGTGGCCGCGACGCTGGCGGAGAATGCGCGCCTCGCCGAACTGCTGCGCATCAACGGCACGCCGAGCTACGTGGTCGGCGACGATGTGGTGGTGGGAGCGGTCGGCCTCGCGCGCCTGCGCGAAAACATCGTAAGGGCGCGCGCGACCTGCGGCCGTCAGGTCGGGGTGTGCTGAGGCCTGTCCCCTCGCCTTTCGCCCGGCAGGACCCGAGACTGGGGGCCGACCGTCGCCGGGTTTGAGCAGGACCCAGACGATTTGGTGGTGAAGGACGGGGGCCCGGCAGCGCTCAACCGGCGCGTCGGAACAGGCGGTTCACGGCCTCGATCGCTCCCCACGCCCCCAACAGCGTGGCCAGCATCGCTCCGGCAAGCGCGATCGCGAAGACGGGTCCGCCCGCGGCCGCCAACGAACCCTGGAATGGCAGGATCGTCACCATGGCGAGGCCCCCGAGCTGAGCAGCCACGAATGCGCCGATGAGCGAGACCACGATATTCACGATCCAGCCAACGAGGCTCCGCCGCTTCGTCCAGGCCTCGTGGAGGCCCACTGCAAGCGCGGCGGCCAGGAAGACGGCCGCGATGGTCATAGGTCCACCGACACTGGACAGCGGGATCGAGCCCGAGGCCTGGAGGAGCAGGATGCCGGCCACGGCGATTGCGGCGATATAGGGCATGAGCTTCACACTTGAGGTTTGATTGCCTCAGTGCACGCTAGGCTCGCCGGCCAACCGGACCATGTCGCGCGGGCGGGACGGTATTTCGGCCACGTTTCCGGTCAGATACCAACGGGCGGGCAAGGCGCAGCCATTGCCGAAGCCCGAAGAAGACAAAGGGGGCGCGAGGCCCTTTGGTCGGCTGTTTCCCTTCATCCAGCGGACATCCGGGAACAAGGGAGCTGTCGATGGCCGGGCCGGGGACGGCCATCGACGTGGGAGGACATGCCCTTGAGACGAAGCCCGCCGCTCACTCCCTCAACTCATACCGGTAGGCCTTCGAGACCACCCGCCATCCGTCGTTCAGCTTCAGCAGCACCAGATAGTCGGTGAAGAAGCGCGGCGGCAGGGCGCACTGCACCTTGACGAAGACGGTGTGGGCGTCCGAGCGGTCGACCATCACCACGAAATCGTGGCGCGGCTGGCCCTGCGATTTGGCCGAGGGCCGCTTGCGCACGCGCTCCAGCCAGTCGTCGCGCGTGAGGATGCTGAGTTCGCCCTTTTCCTGCCAGCGCAGGTCGGCGGTCGGGTGGAAGGCGTCGGCCAGCTTGTCGGCGTCGCCCTCGTGCAGACCGTCCAGATAGAGGTTGACCACCGCCTCGACGGTGGAGCGGTCATAGGTCGAGGGCCGTTCGGCCTCCCAGACGGCGGCATGTGACATGGCGGGCCTCCCTTGTGGTCAGTCGTCCTTGCGATGGATCGTCGCTGTGGAGCAAACCACAAAGTGCCGTCCGGCGGAACCGGGCCGCTTGCCGGCCCTCGCGCACGCGGCCATATTGCGCGGCGCCGGCCCAGAGGGGGCCGGGAGCCCGCCTTCGGAGACCGACATGATCGAGGACCTCATCAACCGCGTCGCAGCCGCTGCCGGCCTCGACCAGGCCCTCGCCGCCAAGGCTGTCGGCATGATCCTCGGCTTCCTGCAGAAGGAGGGCCCGCAGGAGCAGGTGCAGCAGATGCTGGCCGCCCTGCCCGGCTCGGAAACCCTGATCGCCCAGGCCTCCGGCGGCGATGGCGGCGGCGGCCTGATGGGCATGATGGGCAGCATGATGGGCGGCGGCATCATGGGCCTCGGCGCCAATCTGATGGGCGCCGGCCTCGACATGGGCCAGATTTCCACCGTCGGCCGCGAGCTCATGGCCTTCGGCCGCGAACATGCGGGCGAGGACGTGATGGGCCAGATCGTCGCCGGCACGCCGGGCCTGTCGCAGTTCGTCTGATCTGACCGTCGTGAGCACGCGCCGGCTGCGTCCGTCAGGGGCGCGGCCGGGTTTGTGGCACCTCAGGCAAAGCTCACACGCGCGCGCCCCTGCGGGCTGACGCGGATATGCGCCGCCGGCAGCATCTGCGGCATGACCTCCACGAATGACAGGTCCGAGCCGTCGAGCGCGGCATCCAGCGCGCGGACCACGGCCGATCCCTGACGCGCGATGACGAGGTCGCCCATGTCGGTGCTGGTCAGCGCGACCGGCGTGAACTCAGCGCGCTTGAGGAAATTGCCGACCGCCTCCAGCACACCGAGATTCTGGTTCATGCCCTTCAGGCTGTGGCAGCAGTCGTTGAGCATCATCACGCCGTCCTCCGCCAGCAGGTCCTGATAGTGGAGCAGGTCGCGCAGGACATATTCGTACTGGTGGTTGGCATCGACATAGATGAAGTCGAAGGACCCCGCGCCATGGCGGTCGCGCAGGCGCGCGCAGGCCGGAACCGTGTCGTCGCGGATGATCTCCACCCGCTCGTCGCCCGCAAAGCGCTGAACCGCGATCTCGTAGGTGCGGTCGAAGGTCGCCTGATCGCTGAGGCTGCCGCCGAAATAGCGCTCGAAGGCGGTCAGCGGCAGAAGCCAGGGCGGCAGGGCCTCGAAATGCGAATAGGCCTTGAGCGCCTCGGCGCTCCAGGCATCGATGAGCACCGACCGGCGGGGCTTCAGCGCCTCCATCAGCAGTTCGGCATTGTCGCCCTTGTGGACGCCAAGCTCGATCATGGCCGGCTGGCAGCCGATGGTGTCGAAGGCCTCGGCGACAATCGCGTAGAGACGGGTCCTCGGGCAGTCGACGACCTTCATGCAAGGCTCCACGCGGCCGGGCGCAGCGCAGCATCGGCCGGCGCAAGCGCTGGCGCGTCGGCCGGCGCAAGGGGCGGGGCATCGGCCACGATCGGAGGCCGCATCCACGGCGCAGCGCCGCTCTCCCAGAGCTCGCCGAGCAGCTTCAGCGCGCGCAGGGTATCGGCAGCCAGCCAGAAGCCCTCGTGCTGGTAGCCGCCGAGACGGCGCTCGGCCGCCAGCGCCTCGAACAGCCCGCCGAGCGTCGCCCCGTCGCCAGCCAGTGCCGGGTGGTCGAGAATGACGGGGTCGAAGACGGCGAAACCGCCATTGATCCAGCCCTCGCCGATCTGCGGCTTCTCGACAAATCCGGCGACCTTGTCGCCATCGAAGCGAAGGCCGCCGAAGCGGGCCGGCGGGCGCACGGCCGTGACGGTGACCGGATGGCCGCGGCGGCGGTGGCGGTCGATGACGGCATGGACATCCACATCCGAGAGGCTGTCGCCATAGGCGACGATGAACGGCGCGCCGGCGAGATGGGGGCGAAGCCGCGCCAGCCGCCCGCCCGTCCCGGTGAGCGTGCCGGTGTCCACGACCGTGGCGCGCCAGGAGGCACCGGTCTCGCCGGAGCGGACGATCCGGCCGCGACCGGCGTCGATGTCGAGATCGCCGGCGGTATCCACCGCGTCGATGAGAAACCGCTTGATCCGGTCGCCCTGCTGGCCGGTGGCGATGACGAAGTCGTCGAAACCCTGCGCCGAGAACGAGCGCATGATGTGCCAGAGGATCGGATGGCCGCCGATATCGAGCAGGGGTTTGGGCGCGAGACCGCCATCGGACGACATGCGTGTCCCGCCACCGCCTGCCAGGATCACCACCTTCATGAGCGCACCGCCGGACCTCGCAACCCTCCAAGAGATGCGGCGATCATGGTTAAGGGAGGGTAAAGCGCCTGCCCCGCTCCGCCTTTCCACCCAAAGGACGCCTTCCGGTTGCCGCGACTTCATGGCATCGAAGCTGCATGGCCCACTCCATGACCGACACCGGCGAACCGCTCGCCCTCGCCTCCGAGTTCCCCCCCGCAACCGAAGCCGCCTGGCGTGCGGCCGTCGATGCCGTGCTCAAGGGCAAGCCCTTCGACAAGGTGCTGGTGAACCGCACGGCGGACGGCATCGCCATCCAGCCGCTCTATCCGCGCAAGACCGGCGCCACCCCTCTCGCCGCACGCGCGCCCGGCGCGCCGTGGACGGTCGTCCAGCGCATGGACCACCCCGATCCGGCCGAGGCCAATGCGCTGGCGCTGGAGGACCTGTCCGGCGGCGCGTCCGGCCTCGTCATCGTCACGCGCGGGGCGATCGGCGACCGGCGGGGCGATGCGCTCGTCATCGACGATCTGGCCGATCTCGACCGCCTGCTGGACGGCGTTATGCTCGACCTCATCCCCATCCGCGTGGATGCCGGCACCGCGGCGGGCCATCTCGCCGCCATGCTGGCGGCAAAGGTCGCGCGCGACGGCTTGGACCCGGCGGCGCTGAACATCGCCTTCGGCATCGATCCGATCGGTGCCTTCGCCCGCCGCGGCACGCTGGAAGACTGGAACGGCGCGGCGGCAAAGGCCAGCGATGCGGTGCTGGGCCTGCGCGCCCGCGGCTTCGCCGGCAGCCAGCTTGTCGCCGATGGCCGTGTCATCCACGATTCCGGTGGCTCCGAGGCGCAGGAACTGGCCTTCGCGCTCGGCACCGCTGTCCAGTATCTGCGCGTGCTGGAGGCTGCCGGCCTGCCGCTTGACGAGGCGGCGCGCGCCGTTTCGGTGGTCCTGACGGCCGATGCCGACCAGTTCCTGTCGATGGCCAAGATGCGCGCCATGCGCCGGCTCTGGGCGCGGATGGAAGAGGCGACGGGCCTCGCCCCCTCGCCTCTCGACCTGCATGCCGAGACCGGCTGGCGGATGCTCACCAGGGTCGATCCGGCCGTGAACTGGCTCCGCACCACCACCGCGGTGTTCGCCGCCGGCATCGGCGGCGCCGACCATGTGATGGTCGAGCCCTGGACGGCGGCCATCGGCCTTCCCGATGCCTTCGCACGGCGCGTTGCCCGCAACACGCAGCTCATCCTGATCGAGGAATCGAACCTGCACCGGGTCGCCGACCCGGCGGCCGGCTCCGGTGGCATGGAGGCGCTGACGGACGAGATCTGCCGGCATGCCTGGGCGCTGTTCCAGGATTGGGAGAAGGCCGGCGGCATCGTTGCCGCGCTTTCGACCGGCACGGTTCAGGCGGCGGTGGCGAAGGCGCGGGCCGCACGCATCTCGGCCATCGCCAGGCGCCGCGAGCCGCTGACCGGTGCGTCCGAATTCCCCAACATCAACGAAACGGTGCCCGAGGTGCTTACCCCGCCGCATCGCGAAACGCGGCGCAGTCCGGCCACCGTCGACCTGCCGCCGGCCGGCGGCGGCGAACGCTTCGCGGCGCAGGTCACGGCCTTTGCCGGCGGGAGCCTCCGCTCGGCGCTGTCGCGACCGAAGTCCGACACGGTGTTCGTCGATCCGCTGGCGCCCATGCGCCTTGCCGAACCCTTCGAGGCCCTGCGGAGCGCGCTGGATGCGCTGACTGCCGGACGCGGCGCGCGGCCACAGGTCTTCCTCGCCGTTCTGGGACCGGTCTCCGCATTCACGGCGCGGGCGACCTTCGCCCGGAACCTGTTCGAGGCCGGGGGTTTTGCCGCGCCGATCCCGGAGCCGTTCGGCGATCTTGCCGCGCTCGTCGCCGCTTTCCGCGCGAGCGGGGCGGCCATCGCCTGCCTCTGCTCGTCCGATGATCTCTATGCCAGCGAGGCCGCCGATGCGGCAGAGGCGCTGAGGAACGCCGGCGCTCGGCAGATCTGGCTTGCCGGCCGGCCCGGCGATCTGGAGGCGGCGCTGAAGGTGGCAGGCGTCGATGATTTCATCTTCGCCGGCTGCGACGTGGTAGAGTGCCTGAAAGCGGCGCGCGCCGCGCTGGATGCGTGAGGAGGCCCACATGAGCCGCATCCCCGACTTCACCACGGTACCGTTCCGCGAGGCCGGCGCGACCGCCTCGGGTGGCTCTGCCTGGCTGACGCCGGAGGAGATCGCCGTGCGCCCGGTCCATGCCGAGGCCGACCTCGCCGGCATCGACTTCCTCGACACCTGGCCCGGCATCAAGCCGTTCCTGCGCGGCCCCTATCCGACGATGTACGTCAACCAGCCCTGGACGATCCGGCAATATGCCGGTTTCTCCACGGCCGAGGATTCCAACGCCTTCTACCGGCGCAATCTCGCGGCGGGGCAGAAGGGCCTCTCGGTGGCCTTCGATCTTGCCACCCATCGCGGCTATGACAGCGACCATCCGCGCGTTTCCGGCGATGTCGGCATGGCGGGCGTAGCCATCGATTCCATCTACGACATGCGCACGCTGTTCTCCGGCATTCCGCTGGACCAGATGAGCGTGTCGATGACCATGAACGGCGCGGTGCTGCCGATCCTCGCGCTCTATATTGCGGCGGCGGAAGAACAGGGCGTGCCGCAGTCGAGGCTGTCGGGGACCATCCAGAACGACATCCTCAAGGAGTTCATGGTCCGCAACACCTATATCTACCCGCCCGGCCCCTCGATGCGGATCATCTCCGACATTTTCGCCCATACGGCGAAGGAGATGCCGAAATACAATTCCATCTCGATTTCCGGCTATCACATGCAGGAAGCCGGGGCGACGCAGGACCTCGAGCTCGCCTATACGCTCGCCGACGGCGTCGAATATGTCCGGGCCGGCATCGCCGCCGGCATGACGGTGGACCAGTTTGCGCCGCGCCTGTCCTTCTTCTGGGCGATTGGCATGAACTTCTTCATGGAGGTGGCGAAGCTGCGCGCCGCGCGTCTCCTCTGGGCGAAGCTGGTGAAGCCGTTCGAGCCGAAAAGCGACAAGTCGCTGGCCTTGCGCACCCATTCGCAGACCTCCGGCTGGTCGCTGACGGCGCAGGATGTCTTCAACAACGTCGTGCGCACGCAGATCGAGGCCATGGCGGCGACGCAAGGGCACACCCAGTCGCTGCACACCAATGCCCTCGACGAGGCGCTGGCGCTGCCGACCGATTTTTCCGCCCGCATCGCCCGCAACACCCAGCTCTTCCTCCAGCAGGAGAGCGGAACGACGCGCATCATCGACCCCTGGGGCGGCTCGCTCTATGTCGAGCGCCTGACCGCGGACCTGGCCGCCAAGGCCTTCGAGCATATCCAGGAGGTCGAGGCGCTGGGCGGCATGGCCAAGGCCATCGACGCCGGCATTCCGAAGCTCAGGATCGAGGAGGCCGCCGCCAAGACGCAGGCGCGCATCGATTCCGGCGTGCAGTCGGTGATCGGCGTCAACAAGTTCCGCCCGGACGGCGAGAAGCCGATCGACGTGCTCAAGGTGGACAACACCGCCGTCCGCGAGGCGCAGATCGAGAAACTGCGGCGCCTGCGGGCCGAGCGCAATCCGGCCGAGGTCCAGGCCGCTCTCGACGCGCTGACCGCCGCAGCGGCCGGCAAGGGCAACCTTCTGGCCCTCGCCATCAATGCGGCCCGTGCCAAGGCGACCGTCGGCGAGATGTCGGATGCCATGGAGAAGGTGTTCGGCCGTCACAAGGCGGAGATCAAGGCCATTTCAGGCGTCTACAAGCGCGAGGTCGGCGCGATGAACGAGAATGTCGCCAGGGTCCAGACCATGGTCGAGGCCTTTGCCGAGAACGAGGGCCGCCGGCCGCGCATCCTTGTCGCCAAGGTCGGCCAGGACGGCCACGACCGCGGCCAGAAGGTGATCGCATCCGCCTTCGCCGATCTCGGCTTCGACGTCGATATCGGACCGCTCTTTGCGACACCGGCGGAAGCGGCCCGGCAGGCGATCGAGAATGACGTTCACTGCGTCGGCGTGTCCTCGCTGGCAGCCGGCCACCTGACCCTCGTGCCGGAACTGAGGGCGGAACTGGAAAAGCAGGGCCGCGAGGACATCATGATCGTCGTCGGCGGCGTGATCCCTCCGCAGGATTTCGACGCGCTCTATGCGGCCGGTGCCTCCTCCATCTTCCCGCCGGGCACGCCCATCGCGGAGGCTGCCATCGACCTGATGGACAAGCTCAACGCCAAGCTCGGCTACGTGCAGGCGGCGGAATAGGCCTTGAGGACAGCGATGAGGCTGTTCCGTGGTGCTGCCTCCGCCTGAGCGTTCACCGAACGGCCGATGGCCGGCCTGACACCTGTCAGCAGCAGGCTCGATCCCGGCAGACTGGAATGGAACCGGCCGCCCGGCTGTCGCAGATTTCGGGGCCCGTGCTCCCGCCAGGCCGGGCTCTTTCGCCCGCACCGCTTCGAGACCCGCCATGGCCCCCACGATCACCGTCTTCGAACGATCTCCCGACCGCGGCAGGGGCCTTGCGCGCGATATGCCGGTGCGCTGGGCCCTCGAGGAGGTCGGCCAGCCCTACGACGTCCGGCCGGTCTCGTTCGGGGCCATGAAGCAGCCCGCCCATCTCGGCCTCCATCCCTTCGGACAGATCCCTACCTTCGAGCACGGTGACCTTGCCCTGTTCGAGTCGGGCTCGATCGTCCTGCATATCGCAGATCATCATCCCGGCCTCTGGCCAGCCGATCCCAACGGCCGGGCGCGCGCCGTGACCTGGATGTTCGCCGCCCTCAGCACGATCGAGCCGCCGATCGTCGAGCGCGAGACGGCGACCTACGCGGAGCGCGGCAGGCCCTGGCTCCCGGAACACCTCGGTCTCGTGGAACAGCGCATCGGCGACCGGCTGACGGCGCTATCGGAGCGGCTCGGCGACGGCGACTGGCTCGACGGAGACTTCAGCGCAGGCGACCTCATGATGGTGTCGGTGCTGCGCAGGCTGGAGGGTTCGACGCTGCTCGACGGCTATCCGCGCCTGTCCGCCTACATCGCCCGCGGAAAGGCGCGCCCTGCCTTCGGGCGTGCATTTGCGGCCCAACTGGCGCTCTTCACCGCGGCGCCCGAGGGGTGATCCGACCGACGCGGGCGCCATAGCACCCGGACCGCACGGTTCGGTGACGGGGGCGCGGTCAAGCCTGCCGGTGCTGTGGCGCGAAGTGCGCTCATGGCTCCCCTGCGGAAGGACAATGCGGCAATCGAAACGGTTGAAAGAACCTCCGATCCAGTGCAGCCTTCCATACAAGCTTTGAGCCGGGAGAACCGGCCGCATATCGCACCCGGGAGGATCCGCATGACCCATCTGACACGACGCCATCTCCTTGCCTCGGCCGCCGGCGCCGGCCTCGTCGCGCCGCTTGCCGCCCCCGCCATCGCCCAGACCTTTCCTGCACGGCCGATCCAGATGGTCGTGCCGTGGGGCGCAGGCGGCGGCACCGATGCCACCGCCCGCATCATCGCCACCCTGATGGAAAAGGAATTCGGCCAGCCTGTGAACGTGGTCAACCGCACCGGCGGTTCGGGCGTCGTCGGCCATTCGGCCATCGCGACCGGTGCTCCGGACGGCTACACGATCGGGATGATCACGGTCGAGATTTCCATGATGCACTGGCAGGGGCTGACCCAGCTCAATCCGGAGAGCTACACGCCCATCGCCCTGATGAACGAAGACCCGCCCGGCGTGCAGGTGGCCGCCAACAGCCGCTATGCCGATCTCAAGGCCCTGGCCGATGCCATCAAGGCCAGCCCCGGCCGCCTGAAGGCGTCGGGAACCGGACAGGGTGGCATCTGGCACCTGGCGCTGGTCGGCTGGCTCGGCGCCATGGGCCTGCCGGCGAGCGCCGTGCCGTGGGTGCCTTCGAACGGCGCAGCCCCGGCCATGCAGGATCTGGCAGCCGGCGGCGTCGACATCGTCACCTGCTCGGTTCCCGAGGCCAAGGCCATGCTGGATGCCGGACGCGCCAAGTCGCTGGCCATCATGGCCGCGGAGCGCAACCCGCAATTCGCCAATGTGCCGACGCTGAAGGAGGCCATCGGCGTCGACTACACGGTCGGTGCCTGGCGCGGCATCGCCGCTCCCAAGGGCCTGCCGGCCCCGATCGCGGAGCGCTACACGGCGGTCTGCAAGAAGATCAACGAGTCGAGCGAGTTCCGCAGCTTCATGTCGGCTCGCGGCTTCGGCGTCCGGTGGGCGGACGCCACGGGCTTCGCGCAGTTCATGGCCGCCGGCAACACCTCCATGGGCGTTGCGATGAAGGCGGCCGGCCTCGCACGCGGTTCCTGATCCCCTCTCCGGGGGCGGCGCCGCCGCCCCCGGCCATTCCCCCGCGAGGGCCGGCCCCGTGCGCGTCAACGATCTCGTCTCCGGCGCGGTGATGATCGCCGTCGCCCTGTTCGTCATTGCCATGACGACGACATTCCCGCCATTTCCGGGCCAGAACTACGGGCCGGCGGTGTTCCCGCGCCTGCTGGCGTCGCTGATGATCGTCTGCGGCCTGGTGCTGATCGCGCGGGGCTACCGCGAATGGCGCGCCGGCGGCGCCCTTTTCGTCCGGCCGGAATGGGCCGCGTCGACCGGGGGCGTGATCTCGGTCCTGCTTATTCTCGGCTCTGCGCTGGCCTATATCCTGGTGGTCGACCGGATCGGCTTCGTGCCGCTCACGATCACCGTCCTGCTGATCCTGTTCCTGTGGTTCCGCGTGCGCCTGCCCGTGGCGCTGGTCACGGCGGTTGTCGGCGCCTTCGCGGTCAACTGGTTCTTCGCCTCGATGATGCGCGTGCCCCTGCCGCGCGGCCTCATGGACCTCATCCTGTAAGGCGCGCCCGATGACATTCGAGATCCTCGCCCAGGCCTTCGCTCTCGTCTTCCGCTGGGACGTGATCCTGATCATCATCGCCTCGGGCATTTTCGGCATGTTCGTCGGCGCGATGCCGGGGCTGACCGCCACGATGGCGACCGCCCTGCTGATCCCCGTCACCTTCTTCATGGACCCGGTGCCGGCGCTCGGCGCCATCGTCACCGCCACGGCCATGGCGATCTTTGCCGGCGACATCCCCGCCGCCATGCTGCGTATGCCCGGAACGCCCGCCTCCGCTGCCTATGCGGACGAGAGCTACCTGATGGGCAAGAAGGGCCAGCTTGATCTCAATCTGGGCGTCAATCTCGTCACCTCGGTGCTCGGCGGGCTGATCGGCGTGGCAATTCTGGTGCTGTGCGCGCCGGCCCTGGCCGAATTTGCCCTCGCCTTCTCCAGCTTCGAATATTTCTGGCTGGCCGCGCTCGGACTGACCTGCGCGGTGTTTCTGGCCACCAACGATCCGGTCAAGGGCTTCGTCTCGCTGTTCATCGGTCTCGGGCTGGGCACCATCGGCATCGACCCGGCCGCCGGCTTTCCGCGCTTCACCTTCGGCACGGTGGAACTGATGCAGGGCGTCAGTTTCATCCCGGCCATGATCGGCATGTTCGCGGTGTCCGAACTGCTGCGCGGCGCCTCCACCATGAATGTCACGCCGCAGGAGGTCGTGCAGAAGGTCGGGCATGTGTTCAAGGGCGTGGGCACCGTGCTGCGGCGCTACTGGGTGAACTTCCTGCGCGGTTCCGGCATCGGCGTCGTGATCGGGGCCCTGCCCGGTGCCGGCGCAGACATCGCCGCCTGGATCTCCTATGCGATGTCCAAGCGCTTCTCGAAGGAACCCGAGAAGTTCGGAACCGGGCATGTCGAGGGCATCGTGGATGCCGGGGCCGCCAACAATTCGGCGCTCGCCTCGGCCTGGATCCCGGCTCTGGTCTTCGGCATCCCCGGCGATTCGATCACGGCAATCGTCATCGGCGTGCTCTACATGAAGGGCATGAATCCCGGCCCGACCGTGTTCCTGCAGAACCCGCAGCTGATCTATGCGGTGTTCATGATCTTCGTTCTGGCCAACCTGCTCATGCTCCCGCTCGGCTGGACGATCATCAAGTCGGCCAAGCAGGTGCTGCGCGTGCCGCGCAACATCCTGCTGCCGATGATCCTGATCTTCTGCGTGGTCGGCTCCTATGCCATGACCAATTCGGTCTATGGCATCATCATCATGCTGACGATGGGCGTGCTCGCCTTCATCCTGGAGGAGAACGGCTTCCCGGTCGCGCCGATCATCCTCGGCCTGGTGCTGGGCGAGATGTTCGAGCAGAACTTCATCACCTCGATGATCAAGTCGGACGGCTCGTTCCTCGCCTTCTTCGAAAGGCCGATCGCCGGCATGCTGGGCGTGGCGACCATTGCCATCTGGCTCATCATGCTCTGGCGGATGGGGCCATGGAACCGGGAGAAGACAGCGGCGGCATGACGCCTTGACCGCCCGGCGGCCTGCTGGCAGGCATGGGCGAATGGAGCCGATCCGCCTCGTCCTCTTCGATTTTGACGGAACCATCGCTGACAGCGAAGCCTGGTTTTCCGGCAAGCTCAACCAGATCGCCCGCCATTTCGGCTTCCGGGAGACCGGGCCGGAGGAGCGGGAGAAGCTGCGCGGGCTGTCGAGCCGTCAGATCATCAGCGAACTCGGGGTGCCGGTCTGGAAGCTGCCGCTCATCGCCGCGCATATGCGCGGCCTGGCGAGCCGCGACATCGAACATATCGCACCCTTCCCCTGGGTGGACGACCTGTTTCACCGCCTCGCGGCGGCCGGGACCGTCATCGCGATCGTCAGTTCCAACACCGAGGCGAATATCCGGCGGGTGCTGGGTCCGGCCGCCGCCCATGTCTCCGCCTTCGGTGCGGGGGTCTCGCTGTTCGGCAAGGCCGCCCGCTTCCGCACCGTTCTGAAGAACCTCGGCGTGCCGCCCGGAGCCACCGTGGCGGTCGGCGACGAGGTGCGCGACATCGAGGCCGCGCGCAAGGCTGGCATCGCCTCGGTCGCGGCCGGCTGGGGGTTTGCCACGGCCGAAGCGCTGAAGGCCGCCGGGCCCGATGCCTTCGCATCCGACGTTGCGGCGCTGGAAGCGATCCTGCTGGGCCGCACGGCGCGCGGCTGACCGGGATTTCGGCCGATCAGGGACGCGGCGGCGCCGGCTCCAGCGGGCCGGCGGTGACCTGCCGTGCGCTGTCAGGCGCGCCGGCCATCGGGTTCTGCTCGTGGGGTGGGCGCAGTTCGGCCGGCAGCGGCGGCGCCTCTGCCGGCACCTGCGGCAGATAATCCTCGACGACCGGCGGCTGGCCGATCTTGCCACCGATCAGCCGGACGATCTCGGGCGCCTCGGCGAAGGTGCCGTGGCGGATCAGATCGGTCCAGCCACCCGACTGCATCACGAAGACCCGCACCCCCAGCGAGGAGATGATCTCGCGATGGCGGCGATCGCGCACATCGAGCGCACCGACCCGCGGGCGGTCCCAGGCGATGCGCGCGGCGGCGGCCAGCGCCCGGTCGTCCGACTGCACGAACAGCGAGATGCGCGAGGGCCGGCTGATGCGCGCCATCTGCTGGCGGAACACCTCGACGTCGAGGTCGGGCGCGGCCAGGATGACCTCGCCAAGCCGGTTGTTCATCTCGCCGCGCCCGGCAATGGCCGCCTGTCGCAGCGCCTCCATGGTCACGAACGAGCCCATCGAATGGGCGATCAGATGCACGCGGCCGATGCCGGGCACTTCGCCGAGATCGGCGAGCAGCTTGTCCAGCGCATCCCGCGAGGCGGTGGCAATCTCGCGGTCGCCGCCATAGGCAAGCACCCGGTTGTAGCTCGGCCAGGTGAACAGCACGGTCGTGCCGCGGAAGCCGGCATCGGTTGCCACCTGGGCCAGGCGAAAGGCGGCCTCCTCGTAGTCCGTGTTGAAGCCGTGGACATAGACCAGCACGTCGCGCTGGTCGTCCGGGCGCGCCGCTATGGCGCGGGCGAGCCCGGAGCGGAAATCGTCAGGCGCCACGGCCTCGCGGCCGGCCAGCGTGAAGTGCCGGCCGGGATTCTCCGGGGTGAGCTGCGGCCGCGCGATCGTTCCCGGCCGGTGGCCCGGCGGCACGGTCACCTGCTGGCGATAGAAGCGGGCGCGCTCGCGCGTCGGTGCGCCGGGCGTGTCGCCGGCGAGCGCCGGACGGGTCGATGCGACATGGACCAGCACCCGCCGCGGTTCGCCCGCAGGGCCGGTCAGCGACCCGAACGCGCCCGTCACGCCCGCAAGGCTCGGGCCGATGCAGCCTGAGAGCAGAACGGCACCCGCCAGCAGCAGAAGGAAGCGTCCGGCGACGGCAACGGGATTTCGGTTCGGCTGCGCGGGCATGGTCATCGGAGGGGCAAGAGGTCCTGCGGATCGGGCCGGCGGGACGGGGGCAGCCATCGGGGGCTGCCGGTGCGGAGACGAGCGCATAGGCAGGCCGGGTGGCGGCAATGGGGCGGGACGGCGGCGGTTTGGCAGGCCGAATCGCTCGCCTCCCGCGCGTGGCTTTGATACCACGCGCTGATGCGCGCCCTTCCCGATCCCGCCAGGCTGGCCGACGGCATCCGCGCCGGCGACCGCGCCGTGCTGGCGCGCGCCATCACGCTGATCGAAAGCACCCGTCCCGACCATCAGGCGGTGGCGCGCGATCTCGTGCAGCGGCTGTTGCCGCAGACCGGCAGGGCGATCCGCATCGGCATCACCGGCGTGCCGGGAGCGGGCAAGTCCACGACCATCGACACGTTCGGCTCCAACCTCACCGCCGCCGGCCACCGGGTCGCGGTTCTGGCGGTCGATCCCTCCTCCTCGCGGACGGGGGGCTCGATCCTCGGCGACAAGACGCGCATGGCGCGCCTGTCGGTCGATGCCAATGCCTTCGTGCGGCCGTCGCCCTCCTCCGGCACGCTCGGGGGCGTTGCCGCGCGTACGCGCGAGACCATGCTGCTCTGCGAGGCGGCGGGCTTCGACGTGATCCTTGTCGAGACCGTGGGCGTCGGGCAGTCGGAGACGGCGGTTGCCGACATGACCGATCTGTTCCTGGTGCTGATGCTGCCGGGCGCGGGCGACGAGCTTCAGGGCATCAAGAAGGGCATTCTGGAACTCGCCGACATCATCGCGGTCAACAAGGCCGACGGCGACGGACTGAGGCGCGCGCGCGCCGCGGCCGCCGAATATCGCGCAGCGCTGCACATCATGGCGCCGCGCTCGGCTGTCTGGGCGCCGCCGGTCATGACCATTTCGGGCCTTGCCAACGAAGGGCTCGATACACTTTGGGAGCAGATCGGCGCTTTCCGGGCGAAGACAGGGGCCTCCGGCGACTTCGAGGCCCGGCGCCGCGCGCAGGGCGTCAAGTGGATGTGGGCCATGCTGCAGGACCGGTTCACCGGGCGGCTCAAGCGCGACCCGAAGCTGAAGGCCCGCCTGCCGGCCATCGAGGCCGATGTGGCCGCCGGCCGGCTTTCGGCGCTGGTGGCGGCCGATGAGATCGCGACCGTCCTCGGCCTCTGAACCGTTCAGGCCGCCGCAGCGGCGCCGTTCAACTCCTTCACCACCTCGGCCAGCATCTCGTAGGACCGAACGCGCTTGGCGTGCTCGAAAATGGCGGACGCGACCATCACCTCGTCGACCTGCGTGTTGGCGATGAAGTGCTCCAGTCCGCGCTTCACTGTGTCCGGCGAGCCGACGAAGGAATATTGCAGCATCCGGGAAGCCTGCGCCTTCTCCATCGGGCTCCAGAACGTCTCGATATCGTCGATCGGCGCCGGCAACAGCCCGCGCGCGCCGCGGAAGATGCCGGCCGCCCGCTGCTGCGCGGAGGTGAACAGGTAGCGCGCCTCTGCGTCGGTTGGCGCGAGGAAGACGTTGCAGCCGGCCATGGCATGGCTCCTGGCCAGCTGTGCCGATGGCTCGAACTTCGAGCGATAGACGGCAAGGGCCGGCATCAGCGCGTCGGGCGCGAAATGCGAGGCGAAGGCATAGGGCAGGCCGAGCATGGCGGCGAGTTGCGAGCCGAAGGTGGAGGAGCCGAGGATCCACAGCGGCACCTGCGTGCCAGCCCCCGGCACGGCCTGGATCACCTGCCCCTCCTGGACGGGGGCGAGGAAGGCCTGCAGTTCCAGCACGTCCTGGGGGAAATTGTCCGAATCCATCGGATCGACACGCAATGCGCGCAACGTGCGCTGGTCGGTGCCGGGAGCCCGACCGAGGCCGAGGTCGATCCGTCCGGGAAACAGGCTTTCCAGCGTGCCGAACTGCTCGGCAATCACCATCGGCGCGTGGTTCGGCAGCATGATGCCGCCGGCACCGACCCGGATGCGGCTGGTGGCCGCCGCCACCTGCCCGATCACCACGGCGGTAGCGGCACTGGCGATGCCGGTCATGTTGTGGTGCTCGGCCAGCCAGTAGCGCGTGTAGCCAAGCCGGTCGGCATGGCGGGCAAGGTCGATGGTGTTGCGCAGCGCGTCGCCGGGCGTGGAGCCTTCCGGCACGGGGGCAAGATCAAGGATGGAGAAGGCGGTCATCGGGGCATCCGGGTTCAAGAGCCGGGGGAGAGAACCCTGAAGATAGGCCGGGCGGCCCGAATGGGGAGACCCGAAGCGGCGGATCAGCCCTGCTCCGGCTCCCCGAGCTGGCGGAGCGCCTCGTGGACCATGTCGGCCTTGTGCCTGAGATGCTCGCGCATCACCGCCGACAGCGCCGCCCCGTCGCGCGCGCGCAGGGCCACCATGATCCGCTCGTGGTCGTCCACGGCTTCGGCCCAGCGCTCGGGCGATTTGCGCGCGACGAAGCGCACCGCGTGGATGCGCACCAGCAGGCTCTGGTAGAGCGCCGAGAGCGTGGCATTGCCGGCGAGGCGGAAGATTTCCTCGTGGATCGCCCGGTTGAGCCTGGAATAGGGCACCCAGTCGCCACGCTGCCACAGGCCGACCATCTCGGCATGCATGGTCTCGAGCCGGTCGAGATCGTCCGCGTCCAGACGCGCGCAGGCCAGTTCCCCCGCCAGCGCCTCCAGCATGCCCATGATGGGGAACAGCTCCTCCACCGCCTCCGGAGCGATGCGGGCGACGCGCGCGCCGCGGTTGGGCGTCAGCTCCACCAGGCCCTCGGCCGCAAGGACCTTCAGCGATTCGCGCAGCGGTGTGCGCGAGACACCGAACAGGACGCAGAGATCCGGCTCGGCGATCTTGTCGCCGGGTTTCAGCGTGCCCTCGACGATCATGTCGCGCAGCCGGCCGGTGAGTTCGGCGGCGAGCGAGCGGCGGGCGATCAGCGGATGTTCGTTCATGATCGGCTCCTGTTCAGCACAGCATCACCGAAGTGCGTCATTCTAGGCTCGCTTGGAAGGACGCAAGACCGCCGTGCAAGCCGCCTCATTCCAGCCTCACGCCGCCGGCTTCCTGGTCTCCGCCAGATAGGCCATCGCCGCCGCCACGCCGCCGGCCTTGTGCGGAACGCCGGCCAGCGACAGGCCCATCTCGACGCCGGCCAGCGTGCCGACGAGGGTCAGGTCGTTGATGTCGCCGAGATGGCCGATCCGGAAGACCTTCTTCGCCACCTTCGACAGGCCAGTGCCGAGCGACATGTCGAAGGCATCGAGGATGATGCCGCGCAGCCGGTCTGCGTCATGGCCCTCGGGCATGACCACCGCGGTCAGAACCGGCGAGACATGCTTCGGATTGGTGCAGAGGTTCTCCAGGCCCCAGCCTGCGACGGCCCGGCGCGTCGCCTCGCCATGGCGGATATGGCGGGCAAACACATTCTCGAGCCCCTCCTCGTGCAGCATGCGGATCGCCTCGTCGAGGCCATAGAGCAGGTTGGTCGCGGGCGTGTAGGGGAAATAGCCGGACTTGCCGGACGCGATCATCTCGTCCCAGCCCCAGAAGCTCTTCGGCAGGGTCGCAGTCTTCGATGCCGCCAGCGCCTTCTCGGAGACTGCGTTGAACGACAGGCCCGGCGGCAGCATCAGCCCCTTCTGCGAGCCGGCGACCGTGACGTCGACGCCCCATTCGTCATGGCGATAGTCGACGGAGGCGAGCGAGGAGATCGTATCGACCATCAGCAGGGCGGGATGGCCGGCGGCGTCGATGGCCTTGCGCACCTCGTCGATGCGCGAGGTGGCGCCCGTCGAGGTTTCGTTGTGGACCACGCAGACCGCCTTGAAGCTGTGTGTCTTGTCCTCGCGCAGCGCAGCCTCGATGGCCGCCGGATCGGCACCGGCGCGCCAGTCGGAGGGCAGGAACACCGCCTCGATGCCGAGCTTGCCGGCCATGGTCTTCCACAGCGTGGCGAAATGGCCGGTCTCGACCATCAGGACCTTGTCGCCGGGGGAAAGCGTGTTGGCGAGGGCCGCCTCCCAGGCCCCCGTTCCGGAGGCCGGGTAGATGACGACATGACCCTTGGTCCTGAAGATGGAGCGCATGCCTTCGATCACGCCAAGACCGAGGCGGGCGAAATCCGGCCCGCGATGGTCGATCGTCTGCATGGCGATGGCCCGCAGGATGCGCTCGGGCACCGGGGAGGGACCGGGGATCTGGAGGAAATGCCGGCCGGCGGTGCGGGGGGCGTTGGCGGTCATCGACATCTCCGGCAGGGCCACGGGCAAAGCGCCTTGCCAACTTGAATAATGAATGCAAAATGCAAGTCAAGGGGAGCAGGCTCCCCGCGCGGCAGGAGTGCAGGCAGCGACCATGAACGACATGAGCAACAGGCCCGACACGCCTCTTCAGCATCGGCTGAAGGCTGAGGTGAAGGGCGATGTGCTGTTCGACGCCTTCTCGCGCGGGCGCTATGCCACCGACGCCTCCATCTACCAGATCATGCCGGTCGGGGCTGTCGTGCCGGAGACAATGGACGATGCGATCCGCGCGGTGGCTCTCGCCCGCGCGGAGGGCGTCACCGTCCTGCCGCGCGGCGGTGGCACCTCGCAATGCGGCCAGACGGTCAATTCATCGCTGGTGGTGGATTGCTCGAAAAAGCTCAACCGCATCCTCGACCTGGATGTGGCGGGCCGGCGCGTGCGCGTCGAGCCCGGCATCGTGCTCGACGACCTCAACAGGCAACTGAAGAAGCACGGGCTCTGGTATCCGGTCGACGTCTCCACCGCCTCCCGCGCCACCATCGGCGGCATGACGGCGAACAATTCCTGCGGCGGCCGATCGCTGCGCTACGGCACGATGCGCGACAATGTCATCGCGGTGGAAGCCGCCCTCGCCGACGGCACGCGGCGCTGGTTCGGCGAGGTCGCGCGGGACGAGGCCCTGCGCAACGATACCGACGCGCTGACCCGTGACCTTCTTTCTCTCGGAGACCGTGAGGTGTCGGAGGTCGAGCAGCGCTTCCCGAAGGTGCAGCGCCGCGTCGGCGGCTACAATCTCGATGCGCTGGTGCCGAACGGGGCGACCAACAATCTTGCCCATCTGCTTGTCGGCTCGGAGGGCACGCTGGTCTTCACCACGGCCGTCGATCTGAAGCTCTGGCCGCTCATCGGCCCCAAGGTCTTCGGCATCTGCCATTTCGGCTCGTTCCACGAGGCGATGGACGCGGCCCAGCACCTCGTCACGCTCAACCCCATCGCGGTCGAACTGGTCGACCGCACGATGATCGGTCTTGCCCGCGCCATCGCCATGTTCCGGCCGACCGTCGAGCGCGTGGTGAAGGGCGACCCCGATGCCTTGCTGGTGGTGGAATTTGCCGAGGAGACCGAGGCCGCCAACCTCCGGAAGCTGAAGGATCTCGAAGCCCTGATGGGCGATCTCGGCTTCTCGTGGGACGGAGCCGGCGCGCGTTTCGGCGGCGTGGTCCCGGTCACCGAGCCGGCCTGGCAGGCGGCCGTCACCGAGATGCGCCAGTCCGGCCTCAACATCATGATGAGCATGAAGGAGGAGGGAAAGCCGGTCTCCTTCGTCGAGGATTGCGCGGTGCCGCTGAAGGACCTCGCCGCCTATACGGCGGGGCTCACCGATATCTTCCGCGCCCATGGCACCGAGGGCACCTGGTATGCCCATGCCTCCGTCGGCTGCCTGCATGTGCGCCCCGTGCTCAACATGAAGCTGGACGTGGATGCGAAGCGCATGCGCTCCATGGCGAGCCAGGCCTTCGAGCTGGTGCGCCGGTACAAGGGCTCGCATTCCGGCGAGCACGGCGACGGCATCGTGCGCTCCGAATTCCACGGCGAGATGTTCGGCGAACGGCTGGTGCGCGCCTTCGAGGAGGTCAAGGACCGGTTCGACCCGGAGAGCCTGTTCAATCCGGGCAAGATCGTGCGCGCGCCGAAAATGGACGACCGCACCCTGTTCCGCTACCCGCCGGACTATGCAGGGCTCGAGATCGAGCCGGCGCTCGACTGGTCGGACTATCCTGGTCCGTCGAAGGGTTTCCTCGGCGCCATCGAGATGTGCAACAACAACGGCACCTGCCGGAAGCTCGACGGCGGCGCCATGTGCCCGAGCTATCGGGTGACGCGCGACGAGCAGCACGTCACGCGCGGGCGCGCGAACACGCTGCGCCTCGCCATGACCGGACAGCTCGGCGCGGGGGCGCTGACCTCTCCGGAGATGGAAGAAAGCCTGTCGCTCTGCGTCTCCTGCAAGGCCTGCAAGCGCGAATGCCCGACCGGCGTCGACATGGCGCGCATGAAGATCGAGATGAAGGCGCAGCGCTACCAGCTCTACGGTGCGGGACTGCACGAGCGGCTGGTCGCCCACCTGCCCCGCTATGCGCGCCTTGCGGCGAAGGCGCCCTGGCTGTTCAACCTGCGCGACCGCGTGCCGGCCCTTGCGGCGCTGTCGGAAAAGCTGGCGCAGTTCTCGGCCAGGCGCTCCCTGCCGGCATGGCGCGCGGACATCTTCGCGCCGAGGGCGGCTGCCGAGGGTCCTGAAGCCGGCCGCGAGGTGGTGCTGTTCGCCGACACGTTCAACCGCGCCTTCGAGCGCGAGAATCTCGACGCGGCGGTGGCCGTGCTGACGGCCGCCGGCTGCCGCGTCCATCACGCCAGGCCCGCGGGCGGGGGACGGCCGCTGTGCTGCGGGCGCACATACCTTGCCACGGGCATGGTCGACAATGCCCGCACCGAAGCCGAGCGGCTGGTCGCGGCGCTCGCCCCCTTCGCCGCGCGCGGCGTGCCGGTGATCGGGCTGGAGCCCTCCTGCCTCTACACCCTGCGCGACGAGATCCCCGCGCTGCTGAAGTCCGACGAGGCGAAGGCCATTGCGGGGGTCGCCGTGATGTTCGAGGAATTTGTGGCAGCGGAGGCGAAGGCCGGGCGGCTGTCGCTGCCGCTCGGCGAGATGAAGGCGCGGGCCGTTCTGCATGGCCATTGTCACCAGAAGGCGTTCGGCGCCATGGGCGCGGTGGAAGGCACGCTGCGGCTCGTTCCCGGACTGACGGTCGAGACGGTGGAGAGTTCCTGCTGCGGCATGGCGGGCGCCTTCGGCTACCACGCCGACACGATCGACACCTCGCTTGCCATGGCCGAACTGACGCTGCTGCCCGCTGTCCGCAAGGCGCCGGAGGATGCGATCATCGTCGCCGACGGCACATCCTGCCGCCACCAGATCGCCGATGGCACCGGCCGGCAGGCCATCCATGTCGCGCGCGTTCTGGCCATGAGCCTTGATCGCGGCGGATCTGCCGATCCGCCGGCCGCGCGCGAGGCTCAGCCATGATGGCTACAATTGTAGGCTTTGAAAGCCAGGGCCACCGCCCTAGCTTAGCGGAGACGGCTTCGGGCAGAGATCCGAACCGGACAAAAAGAAAAACAAGATCAACAACCAGGCGAGGAATGATTCATGGATGTTGCCGACGAGGCGGCTCCGGGCGCGTCTGACGCGGCCTCAGCCGTCGCTCCCACCGGCGATGATGTGCTGCTGTCGGTTCGCGACCTGCATGTGCATTTCCATACATCCCGCGGCGTCGTGCGGGCCGTGGAAGGCGTGTCCTACGATGTGCGTCGGGGCGAGATCCTGGCCATCGTCGGCGAATCCGGCTGCGGGAAGTCGGTTTCCTCGCTCGCGGTGATGGGCCTGCTGGCGAAGCCGGCCGGACGGGTGACGCGCGGGGAGATCCTGTTCGAGGGCCGCGACCTCCTGAAGCTGTCGGGCGAGGACATGCGGGCGATCCGCGGCCGCGACATCTCGATGATCTTCCAGGAGCCGATGACCTCGCTGAACCCGGTGCTGACCATCGGGCTGCAGGTCATGGAGCCGCTGCTCATCCATCTGGGCATGTCGGACGCCGAGGCGCGGGCGCGCGCGGTGGAACTCCTGACCCTCGTCGGCATCACCGATCCCGAGCGCCGGCTCGACCAGTATCCGCACCAGATGTCCGGCGGCATGCGCCAGCGCATCATGATCGCCATCGGCCTGGCCTGTAACCCCAAGCTCATCATCGCCGACGAGCCGACCACCGCGCTCGACGTCACCATCCAGGCACAGATCCTGGAACTGATGAAGGACCTGTCGCGCCGCCTCGGCATCGCCATGGTCATCATCACCCACAATCTCGGCATCGTCGCCCGCTACGCCGATCGCGTGGCGGTCATGTATGCGGCCAACATTGTCGAGAAGGGCTCGGCCGACGACATCTTCCTGGCGCCCCGCCACCCCTATGCGGTCGGGCTGATGCGCTCGGTGCCGCGGCTCGACGAGCCCCGCGGCACGCGGCTGGAGACCATCGAGGGCATGCCGCCGGACCTGCGGAGCCCGCCCCCCGGATGCCGGTTTGCCCCGCGCTGCCCGCTGAAAGTGGCGATCTGCGAGAGCGATCCGCCCGAACTGCTGGAGGTTGGCCCCGGCCACGAGGCACGCTGCCACCGCTCGGCCGATCTGGCCGCCGGTGTCGATATCTTCGCCGCGCGGCTCGACGCCACGCATGAGGCGCCCGGTGAGGACCAGCCGGTGATCCTCGACATCGACCGGCTGAAGACCTGGTTCCATGTCTCGCGCCGCACCTCCTGGTTCCGCTCCACCACGGCGACGATCAAGGCGGTGGACGATGTCTCCTTCGCCATCCGGCGCGGCGAGACGCTGGGCCTCGTCGGGGAATCGGGCTGCGGCAAGACCACGGTCGGCCGTTCGGTTCTCCGGCTGGAGGACCCGACCGAGGGTGCCATCCGGTTCGAGGGCGCCGACATCGCGCATCTGTCGCAGAAGGAATTGCGGCCGATCCGGCGGAAGATGCAGGTGGTCTTCCAGGACCCGTTCTCCTCGCTCAACCCGCGCATGACGGTCGGCGAGATCATTGCCGAACCCATGCTGGTCCACGGCATCGTTTCAACGAAGGAGGAGGCCAGGGCCCGGGTCGGCGACTATCTCACCCGCGTCGGGCTGTTCGCCTATATGGCCGAGCGCTATCCGCACGAGATGTCCGGCGGCCAGCGCCAGCGTGTCGGCATTGCCCGCGCGCTCGCCTTCGAACCGGAGGTGATCGTCTGTGACGAGCCGGTCTCCGCGCTCGACGTGTCGATCCAGGGCCAGGTCATCAACCTGCTGGAAGACCTGAAGCGCCAGTTCAACCTGACCTTCCTGTTCATCGCCCACGACCTCGCCGTGGTCCGGCACATCTCGGACCGCATCATCGTCATGTATCTCGGGCGGATCATGGAGATCGCCGACCGCGATTCCCTCTACGCCTCGCCGCTGCACCCCTATACCAGGGCCTTGCTGGACGCCGCCCCCGTGCCAGATCCGGTGAAGGAGCGGGCACGCAAGCCGCGGGCCCTGCAGGGCGAGATTCCGTCACCGCTCAATCCGCCGCCCGGCTGCGTGTTCAACACGCGCTGCCCGCTCGCCGACGAGGAGTGCCGCCGCACGGTGCCCCGGCCGCGCGAGGTGGGCGGCCATATCGTCGCCTGCCTCAAAGTCTGACGAGGCAGGCTTTCATCACCGATCCAAACCCAAGAAGACGGCTTCAGCCGCAGTACAACAGGAGGAAGTGCACCATGATCCGACAGATGGCCTTCGGGCTCGGGCTCGCTCTCGCCGTGACGGCGGGGGCGGTCCATGCGCAGACACCCCAGCCGACACGCGGCGGCACGCTCAATTACGCGGTCGTCTCCGACCCGCCGAACTATGACTGCCACGCCCACGAGACCTATGTGGTCGTCCAGTCGGTGGGGCCGTTCTATTCGACCCTGCTGAAGTTCGACCTGACCAAATATCCGGAGGTCAAGGGCGACCTCGCCAAGTCCTGGTCGGTGTCCCCGGACGGCCTGACCTATTCGTTCGAACTGCATGCGGGCGTCACCTTCCACGACGGCACGCCGCTGACCTCGGCGGACATCAAGGCGACCTATGACCGCCTGCGGAACCCGCCCCAGGGCGTCGTGTCGCTTCGCCGGGCCACCTTCGCCGACATCGCCTCGATCGAGACCCCTTCCCCGACGCAGATCGTCTTCAAGCTGTCGGCGGCCAATCCGGCCATGCTCCAGAACTTCGCCAGCCCCTTCAACTGCGTCTATTCGGCAGCCAAGCTCGCCGAGGACCCGCGCTTCCCGGTCAGCAACGTGATGGGCTCGGGCGCCTTCCGCTTCGTCGAGCACACGCGCGGCTCCCACCTCGTCGGCGCGCGCTACGACAAGTATTTCGTCGAGGGCCGGCCTTATCTGGACGGCTTCCGCATCTCGTTCATCCCGCAGGCAACCGCGATGCTGAACGCCATGCAGGGCGGCCAGATCCAGGCCGAGTTCCGCACGGTCGGACCGGCCGACCGGGCCCGCCTCACCCAGGCGCTCGGCAACCGGATCAAGTTCTACGAGGCGACCTGGTCCACGGGTCTGATCATCGCATTCAACACCGAGAAGCCGCCGTTCAATGACGCCCGCGTGCGCCGTGCCCTGTCGATGGCGATCGACCGTCAGGCCGGCAGCGCGGGTCTCAGCCGCACCTCGATCCTGCGTGCGGTCGGCGGTCTCGTTCGTCCGGGCGCACCCTTCGCCGCCTCGGATGCCGAACTCCAGGCCCTGCCCGGCTTCGGCCGTGACATCGCGGCCGCGCGGACCGAGGCCCGCCGGCTGCTGCAGGAGGCGGGCGTGTCGAACCTGTCGTTCGCCATCGTCAACCGGGCGGTGCCCCAGCCCTACACGCCGGCCGGCATCTTCCTGGTCGACCAGTGGCGGCAGATCGGCGTGACGGTGGAACACCGCCAGCTTGCCACCAGCCCCTATGTGCAGGCCGTCCGGTCGGGCAATTTCGAGGTCGCCCTCGACTTCCAGAACCAGGTCCTGGAAGACCCGACCTACACGCTGCTGCGCTACATCTCGGCCGACAAGTCGCCCGAGAACCCGTCCAAGGGCATCGACCGCGAAATGGACGCGCTGTTCGAGCGGATCACCCGCGAGACCAATGTCGCGGCCCGCACCCAACTGATCCGCCAGTTCGAGCGGCGGGTGATGACCGAGGCGCACCAGGTGCCGTTCCTGTGGTGGAACCGTCTTGTCGCCATGGATGCACGCGTCAACGGCTGGAACATGTCGCCGAGCCACGTCCACGGTCAGGACCTGACCGACGTGTGGCTGGCGCCGGCCGCCAACTGATGCACGCGAACGGTGCTCCCGCATCCTGCGGGGGCACCTCCCATTCCGGTGGGAACCAGACAGGCGGGGACGATTGATGGGCGCCTATGTCGCCAAGCGCATCCTGACCATGATCCCGACGCTGATCGGCGTCGCGGTCCTCATCTTCCTCATGCTCCGCGTGGTGCCCGGCGACATCGTCGAACTCCGGATGCGCGGCGATGGCGGCGCGCCGACCGTCGAGCAGGTGGAGGCCGAGCGGGTGCGCCTCGGGCTGGACAAGCCGCTGCACCAGCAGTTCGTCGGCTGGATGGTGGGGCTTGCTACTCTCGACCTCGGCAAGTCCATGTGGACCGAGGAGCCGGTGACCAAGGAGATAGCCGGGCGCATCGGCCTCACCCTGCAGGTCGCCATCATGGCGACGCTGATCGCCATCCTGATCGCCCTGCCGCTGGGAACGCTCTCCGCGCTCTACCAGGACCGGTGGATCGACCACGCCATTCGCATCTTCACCATAGGCGGGCTGGCGATCCCATCTTTCTGGCTCGGCATGGTGATCATCATCGGCCTGCTCTTTGCCTTCAACTGGGTTCCGCCAATGGAATATGTGCCGATCTGGCGCGATCCCCTGGCCAATCTCTCCCAGCTCATCTGGCCGGCGCTGGCGGTCGGCTACCGGTTCTCGGCGGTGCTGGCGCGCATGGTGCGCTCCTCCATCGTGGAGGTGATGCGCGAGGATTATATCCGCACCGCCCGCGCCAAGGGCGTGTTCGAGCGGCTGGTCATCTCCCGTCACGCTCTGCGCAACGCGATGCTGCCGGCGGTGACCGTCATCGGGCTCGAATTCGCCTTCCTCATCGGCGGGCTGGTGGTCACCGAGCAGGTGTTCAACCTCAACGGCCTCGGCCGGCTGTTCGTCCAGGCGGTGATCCGCTCCGACTTCACGCTGGTGCAGGGCATCGTCATGCTGATCGCGGTGGTGTTCATCGTCACCAACCTGATCGTGGATCTGGCCTATGCCTGGCTCGATCCGCGCATTCGCTACGGCGGCAAGTGAGGACCGGACCATGACCGCAGCCGCCGCGCCCTCAGTCCCGCCCCGCAGGGACAATGCCTTCCTCGCCTTCGTGCGCGCCCAGCCGGTGGGCGCGACCTGCCTTGCCTTCATCGTCGTGCTGGTCGGCGCGAGCCTGTTTGCCGAGCGCATCGTGCCGCACGATCCGTTCGCCATCGACTTCGGCGCCTTGCTGGAGGCCCCAAGCATCCTGCACCCGTTCGGCACCGACAATATGGGACGCGACGTGTTTTCCCGCGTCGTCTACGGTGCCCGCACGGCGCTGGTCATCGGCATCCTGTCGTCGCTGGTCGGCTCTGTGGTGGGTGGCCTGATCGGCGTGGTGCAGGGCTATTTCGGCGGCCGGTTCGACTTCTACATGAGCCGGTTCATCGACGTCCTGCTGTCGTTCCCCATCATCGTTCTGGCCGTGGTGGTGGTCGCCATGCTCGGCAAGCGCGTGGTGGTCGGTGTCGACATGAACCTGGTCGTGGCCATTGCCATCCCGATCGTGCCCAAGGTGGCGCGCGTCGTGCGCTCGGCGGCGCTCTCGATCCGCGAGATGCCCTATATCGATGCGGCAAGGGCGGCCGGCTATTCGCACGTCCGCATCGTGCTGAAACACATGGTGCCGAACGTCTTCGCGCCGTTCCTCATCATGTTCACCGCCTTCGTGGCGCAGGCGATCCTGCTGGAAGCCTCGCTGTCGTTCCTCGGTCTCGGCGTCACCGAGCCGACGCCGGCCTGGGGCCTGATGCTGTCGGGCAATGCCGCCGACTTCTACCGGGAGGCGCCCTGGATGATCCTCTTCCCCGGCCTTGCCATCTCGCTGTCGGTGTTCGCCTTCAACCTGTTCGGCGATGCGCTGCGCGACCATCTCGACCCGCGCTTCAAGGTGTGAGGCGCGGGCCGGTCGTGGTCAGGTGCCGACGCGCAGCGGCGCGCCGAGCTTGCGCAGCGCGGCCACCACCGAGAGCGCGGTGATGCGCCCGGTCTTCGGATTCTCCGAGGGGATGTTCTCGATCGAGAGCGTGAACTTCGCCGAATCCGAATCGACCTCGATCGTATGGCAGTTGCGGGTCACACCCGGGTCGGCCCAGATGTCGATCGTGGTGCGGTCGGGCCCGATGCCCGCAAGCGCCAGCGCCGCCGCCACATTGACATTGGCGGGGAAGCCGCGGGCCGCCTCGCGGGCCGAGCCCGAGAACACGCGCAGCGGCTCGGTCACCGCATCCATGTCGTAGCCGTTCTCGATCAGGTGCGGCGCCCCGACGAGGCCCTTCGGCGGCTTGCGAGTGGTCATCCTGACCGAATGAATCGTGCCCTCGGCGGCGGCCGTCACGGCATCGAGGCCGAGCAGGGCTCCGGTCGGCACGATGATCTGGCCATGATGCTCCTTCGCGAGGTCCATCAGGTGCGGGCGCGGCAGAAGCGCACCGCAGGACAGCACCATCACCCGCTTGCCGGCGGTCAGCATGGGCGTGCAGATCTCCTCGATGATCGCGGCCGGCGCACATTCCACCGCCAGGTCGGCATGGGCCGGGAATTCGGAGAGCGGCACCACCGGCACGGTCAGCCCCTCGCCCGCCAGCCAGTCCCGCGCCTTGGCCGCGTCGCGGGCGGCGACACAGGCGAGTCGCGTGCCGGGAATGGTGCCCCTGCCGATGCGCAGGGCGAGCGCGCGTCCGATGGCGCCGAGGCCGGCAATCGCGATGCGGGTGGGTTCCATGGCTGTGTCCTCCTGAGTGAGCGGACACCTAGCGCATGGCGGGCGTTTGACCAGCGGCTTCCGGCATGGAGGCCATGCCGGACCTACCGATCCATGGCCGCCAGCACGTCGGCCCGGCGCGGCAGCGGCGTGACCGCGCCGAAGCCGGTGGTGGACAGTGCCGCCGCCGCGCAGGCATAGCGCCCGGCGCGGAACGGATCGCCGGTTGCCAGCCATTCGGCAAGGAAGGCGCCGTCGAAACAGTCGCCGGCGCCGGTCGCGTCCATGGACTGGACGGTGATCGAGGGCACTCTCTCACGCCGCTCGGACGTAGCGATCAGCGCGCCGTCCCTGCCGAGCGTCAGCGCCACGATGGCCGACCCGCCCTCCAGGTAGAAGTCGCAGATGGCGTCGGGGGTGTCCCGGCCGGTGAGCTGGCGCGCATCGTCCAGCCCCGGCAGGGCGATGTCGGCTTCCGCCATGGCGGCATTGGTCACCACCTGCGCCCGTTCCAGCGGCCAGAGCCTGAGCCGCAGGTTGGTGTCGTAGGAGATCGTGACGCCGGCCTCGCGGGCGTTCCGCATGGCTTCGCGCACCGCCTCGCTGGCATTGGCGGAGATGGCCTGCGAGATGCCGGAGACATGCAGCACCCGGGCCTGCCGGATCGCCTCCAAGGGCAGGTCGTCGGCCGTGAACCGGGCCGCCGCCGAGCCGGCCCGCCGGTAGGTGAAGATGTGGCCATCGGGTTCGTGGGTGACGAAATAGAGCCCGGTATCAGCCCCTTCCACCAGCGCCATGGCCGAGGTGTCGATGCCCTCGGAACGCCACAGATCGAAGAAGCCGCGGCCGAACGTGTCGTCACCGACCGCCCCGATCACGCCGACACTGGCGCCCGAACGGGCCGCCGCGATGGCGCAGTTGGAGGTGTCGCCGCCATAGCCGAAGAGATAGGTCGGCTCGCGCGGAACCGTCTGGTTGAACTCGCCGAGGGCTTCGCCGAAGCAGAGGATATCGGAGGGCATGGGCCTTGCCGCCTGTCAGGGGCAGCCAGAATAGGCATGGCGAGCCCGGCGGCAACCCCGATGCCCGCGCGGCCGGCCGGGCGACCCGGCAAATTTCCGCTTTCTCAGCCGGCTTGCCTCTTGCCAAAATGGTGCAATGCCGTATCATTCGTGTACGAATGATCTTGTCTGCCGCGCATTGCCATTGTCCCCGGGGGGCCGCGATGTCGAACCTGAACACAGAGCGCGTGCTGGAGGTCCGTCACCATACGGACCGGCTGTTCTCCTTCAAGACCACCCGCGACCCGGCCTTCCGGTTCGTCAACGGCCAGTTCACCATGATCGGCCTGGAGGTGGAGGGCCGACCGCTGCTGCGCGCCTATTCCATGGTGTCCTCGAATTACGAGGACAATCTCGAATTCTTCTCCATCAAGGTGGCCAACGGCCCGCTCACCTCCCGGCTTCAGAACATCCAGGTGGGGGACCCGATCCTGATCGGTCGCAAGCCCGTCGGGACGCTGGTGCAGGACGCCCTGCTGCCGGGCAAGGTGCTCTACCTGTGCGGCACGGGCACCGGCCTTGCGCCCTTCCTGAGCGTGGTCAAGGACCCCGACGTCTACGACCGGTTCGAGACGATCGTGCTGGTGCATGGCACGCGCTTCATCAGCGAGCAGGCCTATGACGGGTTCATCACCGACACGCTGCCGAATGACGAGCTGATCGGCGATCTCGCCCGGGCCAAGCTGAAGCACTATCCGACGGTCACCCGCGAGCCCTTCGTCCATAACGGCCGGATCACCAGCCTGCTCGATTCCGGCAAACTCCAGGCCGATCTCGGACTGGGGCCGCTGAACCGCGACACCGATCGCGTGATGATCTGCGGCTCGCCCGCCTTCCTGAAGGACATGGTGGAGATGCTGGAAGGCCGCGGCTTCGAGGAAGGCGCGATCTCCGGCCCCGGCCATTTCGTCGTCGAGAAGGCCTTCGTCGAGAAGTAGCCGGACGCTTCGGAGCGCGACAAACCGCCGGTTGCAGCCACGGCCATCCTTGCTAGCCTTCCCGTGTGTCCGGGGCCCGGCGGCCCGAGGGCGCCTCGCAACAGGAGGGGTGCACGATGCGCGCAATCGGTCTGGCCACCATGCTGGCGCTGCTGCCGGCCGCCGCCCTTGCCCAGGCTCTCACGGCCCAGGCTCCCACGGCCCAGGCGCCCACCGCGCAGGAGCAGGCCGCCTGCCGCGCGGATGGACTGCGCCTGTGTTCGTCCGCCATCGGTCGCCCCGCGGACATGCACGCCTGCCTCTCCCGGAACCGGGCGGACCTGTCGCCCGCCTGCCGCGCGGTAATCGACGCCCGCGGCGGCTGAGCGCGGGGCCGCATCAGACCGGTGGCAATGTCCGGTCTGCTCAGCCTCGCACGAAGCCGAAGCGCGCCGCGGCGGCCGTCAGATCGAGGTCGTTCCAGCGGCGGTGCTCGCCGCGGACATAGGCCGCGGCATTCTCGACATAGATCCAGGCGTTGAACCGGTTGGCCGCGCTGGAATCGCGCGTCGCCTTCACCACCGCCGGCACGCCGGCCACGATGGAGTTCGGCGGGATCACCGTGCCCTCCTTCAGGAAGGAGCCGCCGGCGATGATCGAGTTCTCTCCGATCACCGACCCGTCCATGATGGTGGCTCCGATGCCGACCAGGACGTTGTCGCCGACGGAACAGCCGTGCAGCGTCACATGATGGGTGATCGAGCAATCGGCGCCGACGCGCGTGCCCATGCCGTTGCCGACATGGATCATGACGAAATCCTGGATGTTGCTGCGCGGGCCGATCACCACCTCGTGCATTTCCGCGCGGATGACGGCGTTCGACCAGACCGAGGCCCCGGCCGATAGGCTCACCTTGCCATAGATCTGCGCCGTGGGATGGACGAAGGCCTCGTCGTCGATCGCAACCAGCGGACCCGAACGGGCGACGTCCGATCCCTTCAGCATGATCCCTCCCCGGCCGCCGACTTGGGCCGATGTCAGCGTGCCGGCAGGCCGGCGGGCCGGCAAGTCGGCAGATGGAGGGGCTCAGGCCGCCCGGCTCGGCGGTTCGGCCGCCTGGTCGCGGGGCCCGCCAAGCCAGGCCGCACCGAAGGCCGCAGCCACGTCGGCGTCGAAGCTCGCATCGGGCGCAAGCGGTGGCGCGATCATCACCGGCAGGTCGCGCTCATCGGCGGTCATCGGATGCTCCCGGTGGTCTGAGGGCCTGAACGGTCCATGAGGTGGAAGACCAGTGCCCGCATGGCGGCCTCGCTCTGGTTCTCCGGCAGGTTCCTGAGGTGGGGATAGAGCTGGCGGAACGACCCGGCGAGCAGTTCGACCAGCGGGGCCGGCGGCACGGGTATCTCGTCCGCCGCATAGCTTGCCAGCGCCGTCCGGCCGGCCAGGGTGGCGATCTGGTCCATCAGCCGGTTCTCGATCTCGCCGGTATTGCGCAGCTGGTCGCGGGCCATCGCCGCGCAGGCGCCGAGCGTGGCGACGCCGTCATGGCGCAGGTCGTGGTCGGCCACCATGGCCTCGGCGCCGAAGCGCTCCAGCACTTCGGGCGTGCAGTCGGCTGCGGCGGCGGGAGCCAGAGCGATGACGAGGGCGACGAGCGCCGGGGCGAGCGCACGCATGGGCGCCTCCCTAGAGAGCGGGCTTTCACCGACCGTGGACCGATCCGCCTAACGAATGGTTAACGCGGCGGATCGAAGCCGGCATTGCAAGCCAGCGCCAATCCGGTGCATCCACCCGCAATGGCCGCCGGCCGCCGGCCGGTTCATCCAGCCAGTGCCCTGCGGAGGCCCGATGTCATGAGCCAGCCGGACCCGACCCCTCCCGCGCCGGGGCGCCGACGCCCGGGAAAACTGCCCAGGCTGCTGATGGGCCTCGGCCTTGTCCTGATCGTGGGGGTCACCGCCCATCGCCTGCTGGACGACCGCCTGCCGGCCTGCACCTCCTCGCGCGTCGAACGCGCCGCACTGGCTTTCGCCAGGGATTTCGGCATTGCCGGGCCGCAGATGTCCGATTTCCGTCAGGTTGGCGAAACCGCGACGCGGCGTGATTGCCTGGCCACGGTGACCAATGCGGCCGGGGCCAGTGCGGCCATGTCCGTCCAGGTCTACCGCGATGCGGAGGGCCGCTTGAGGGTAGGCGCCCTGCCGCCCCGGTTCTGAGAGCGTGCCTGGCCAAACGATCACGCCCGTGCGGCTCTGACGCCGCCGGCCGCACCTCCCGGCCGCCTCACGTTCGACCTTCGCGATCGGTCCCGTCGCCTTTTGACAGAGATGAAATCAGTTCATCTCTTTCCTTGATCTGAGCGGTCAGGGCGACAAGTTCCGCCTCACTTTTTGCCAGCTGCGCCTGACAATTCGACGCATTGCCTGCATGCCATTGGGCATTCTTCTGGTGCTCTCTCAATTCGGCAGCGATCTGCCTTTCGGCGGCAACAGACTTGCTGAGGAGCATTTTCAGCTCATCGGCCTCCTCCAGAAGCTTTTTGACCTTCCAACCTAGTCCCATCACGACGAGCAGGAGCGCGCCGACGACCATGGAGAAGCCGCCGAAGTAGCTGATGAGCAGGGCGCCAACCAGCACGGCGATATATAACCAGTCCCATTTGCCCATGATCGCTCCTGCTTCACGAACCAATCGTCAGCACGCGCTAACCGATCCCATTCTGCACGCTGTCGCTGCAGGACAACTGCGACACGATAGATCGGGACGAGAGCAACCGCATTCGGAATCAGCTGCCACCGGCATGGCCGGGGCGGGTCGCTGCCAGTCCATGGCCGGCGCCCTGCATGGCTCCCGCCATCAGATCACAACTGGCACCACGACTGACGTTAGGTCATGATGACGAGGGCTATGACGGGAGACTTGCATGACCATCGAGAATCCGGCCGAGGCGAAGCCGTCGCGTTGGAAGACGCCTGCCAACTGGTTCCTCATCGGGGCCGGCATCCTGACCGGCGCGGTGGCACTCTTCCGCTTCTTCGACACGAGCCTGCCGTCCTGCACGGCCTCCAACGTCAGCTCGACACTGGTCAGGATCGCCCGCGAACAGGGCGTGCAGGGCCCGAAGGTGACCGATCTGGTCCAGACCGCCGATGCCATCGACGAGCGCCGCTGCACGGCGACGCTGACCAACGAGGCGGGCGCCACCAGCCAGATGACCATCCGGATCTATCGCAGCGACGACCGGAAGACCCAGATCGCGGCCCAGTGGCAGCGGATCTGACGGCAGCGGCGGGCTGCGCGTTGCGCCACCTGCAGTTCGCCGCAACCCGAAGCAACCCGACGCAATAGCGGCATGGGGCCGTCCCCTCCAGTGTGAACGCATCACACAGGAGGACGCCATGACCGATCAGACGATCCACCAGACCGAAGCCGGCACCACCAAACTCGGCACGATCATCCTGAACGTGGCGCTTGTCATCATCGGCATCGGCGTTCTGGCCGTGAACGCCACGCGGATCTACCAGGCGCTCGATACCAGCCTGCCCAGCTGCACGGCCTCCAACATCGAAAAAACGGTCCTGGCCATCGCGCGCGGCGAGGGTGTGGCTGGCCCGAAGCTGTCAGGAGCCCGGCAGAGCGCGGAGGCGGTTGACCAGCGCACCTGCTCGGCGACCCTCACCAATGCCGCCGGTGCGACCTCGCAGGTCACCTATCGCATTTACCGCAATGACGCAGGCCGCACGGAAGTCGCGGCGCAGTGGAACCGCATCTGAGACATCACAGGCGGACCTCTCCGCCGACATTTCAGGCCATCCGACAGGAGAACGCCATTATGCCCGTCTTTGACATGATCCTCGACAGCATTTTCGATGGCCTGGTTTCGGCAATCATGCCGAAGGCGATCACCACCGGACTGATCAGCGTTACCCTGATCGGCGGCGCTCTCATCTACGGACAGGTCATGCCCAGCACAGGCGATGCCCTTCCGACCTGCCTGTCCAGCAAGGTCCGCGTGACGCTGACAGGCATGGCGGTCGAGAGAGGTGTCGTCCAGCCGCGTGTTCGTATGCGGCTGCCGGTGGTCGCGCCGGAGGGCGAACGCCAGTGCAAGGCGACGCTGACCGACGGGACCGGCCGGTCCGTGCCGATGACCTACCGCATCTTCAGGGCCGCTGACGGGCAGACCAGGGTCGAAGCCGCCTGGTAGCGCATTTGGGCCGCGTCAGCGCACCTGCGGGCCGCGTCAGCGCACCTGATTTCCGGTGACGGTGAGCTGGGCATGGCGGCCAACACCTTCGCGGGTGAGGTCGCCGGTCACCGGCCGGTGCCATTCCATCCCCACCACCGCGCCGGTGCGCGCGCCCTGCACGAGGTTGTTGGCGATCAGCGCGTGACCGGCGCCGGGCGCCACGGACACCGCGATGCCGACAGGGGCGCCCTTCACGACGTTTCCAGTGACCGAGACGTCGCGCAGATACTGGCCCCAGCCGATCTGGATACCTGCGGTCGGCGCCCCCTCCACGACATTGGCGGCAATCACCGCATCGGCCTCGGCCGAGATGCCGATGCCGGCCGCATCGCCCGGATCGGTGCCGGTTGGGCGGCGGCCGACCAGGTTGCGCACGATGTTGCCGTGGATGTTGGCGAGCCGGCCGCCATGGTTGAAATTGGTCGCGACGATGCCGAGCGCGGCACCATCGACGATATTGCTGGCGACCACCGCTCCCTCCGAGCCGAGTTCGACATAGATCGCCACCTCGCCGAGGGCGGCGCAACTGTTGCCGGTGATCGAGACATTGCCGGCGGCATTGGCACGGATCGCGGAGAAGGCCGCGCTGCGGATATGGTTGCCGGCCACGCTGACATTGTCGGCGCGGAACACGTTGATGGCATTTCCGTTCTGGCCCGAGCCGCCGTCGCGGGCGCCGGTCTCCTCGATGCGGTTGGCTTCCACGCGGGTTCCGTCATCGCCGGGCTCAGACCGCCAGACGAGGATGCCATTGTTGGCCGAGCCGCGGACGGCATTGCGGGCGAGCGTCAGGCCGCGGCTGTCGAGCGCGAAGATGCCGGCCTTGGCGCTGCCGACGATCGTGTTGCCGGTGACGAGGCCCTCAATCCCCTCCAGAACCAGGCCGTTCTGGGTGGAGCCGGACAGTTCGCAGTCCTCCACGCGCACGCCCCGGCCATTGGTCAGCACGATCAGGCCCCGCCGTTCGGGGAGCGGGCGGGCGCCACCGTCGATGACCAGACCGGACAGCGTGATGCCGTCGGCACGCGCCGCCGACAGGCAGGCCGTCCCGGACTGGTACACCAGCCGGGTCTGCCCGCGCACGCCGATGATCTGCGTCTGCGGCGGCAGCCTCACCTCGCCGACCCGGTAGAGGCCGGGGGCAAGTCGCAGCGGCATCCGGGCGCCGGCAGCGGTCTCCACGGCGCGCTGGAGGGCGCGCGTCTGGTCCTCGCGCGCGCCCGCGCGCAGGCCGAACGCCTGTCCGTCCATCCCCGCCGCGCGGGCGGAAACGGGAACGGCCAACGCCGCGGCGGCGGCGAGCAGGAACGAGCGGCGGGCGATGGGCATGAAACCTCCGGTGCTGGCACGGGCCTGCGCAAGAGCCATGCCGGTGGCCGCTGTGCCGGAACGGGATGGCTGCAGCCTTGCGGCCTGTCCATGTGGTCAGCCACCATGGTGACGACCGAACGGGAATCGCCATGCGCCTCGCCATCATCGCCGACATCCATGGAAACGCCGTCGCGATCGAGGCGGTGCTGGCCGATATTGCCGCCACCAGCACCGATCGGATCGTCAATCTCGGCGACGTCGTCTCCGGTCCCCTGTGGCCGCGCGAAACGCTTGAGCGGCTCCTGCCGATGAACCTTGCCACCGTGCGCGGCAACCACGACCGCTGGGTCGCAACGACCGCCCGGGAGGCGATGTATCCCTCGGACGCCATTGCCCATGATGCGCTGACGCCGGAGCAGCGCGACTGGCTCGGCGCCCTTCCGATGGAACTGGCTTTCGAGGCCGGCGGACTCGCCGTGCGCGCCTTCCATGGCACGCCTTCGGACGACAATGGCTATCTCATGCACGAGATTGCCGACGGCGGCCTCAGGCCGTCCGGTCCGGCCGCGATTGCCGGCCGCCTTGGCGCATCCGGCGATGCCGGGCTGATCCTGTGCGCCCACACCCACCAGCCCGGTCTCGTCACCCTTCCAGGGAGCGCGACCGTGGTGCTGAACCCCGGCAGCGTCGGCCTGCCGGCCTATTCCGACCCCACCCCGCCAAGCCCGCACGTATCCGAAGCCGGCTCGCCCCATGCGCGCTATGCGCTCGTGACGATTGCCGGCGGGGCGGTCGCCGGCATTGACCTTCGGGCGATCCCCTATGACTGGTCGCGGGCCGCGGCGCGTGCGACCGAGCTCGGCAGGCCGGACTGGGCCCTGGCTCTTGCGACCGGCACGATGGGCTGACGGCCTCAGCGTCCCGCCAAGGCCCGCACCGCCATGACGGCCACCTCATCAAGATCGACTGAATCGAGCCTTCGGGCGAGCGGCAGCGGTCTGCCCGCCGTCCCCGGCCCGCGCGGGCGGCGCGGCGGCAGCGGCACATGGACGAACAGCGCCCGCTTCACCTCGCCGCGCCTGACCGCCTCCAGCGCCAGCCAGTAGGAGAAGTTGCAGAGATATTCACCGGCCGACTGGGATGGCCTGGCATTGAGGCCGGCCCGCCGCAGGGCCTGGACGAGCACGCCGGTGCGCATGGCCGTCGGCATCCGCCAGGGGCCATCCGCCGCGATGTCCGCAGAGTGGTGGAAGGCGCCGGATGCATCCGGCAACCGCCGCGTCGTGACGTTGTGGGCGAAGCGCTCGATGCGGACATGGCGGGTGCGCCCGGCAAGGCCGAACAGCAGCACGGCGTCCGGGCGGTGCCGGGCGATCAGGGCCGGCAGGTCGCGCGCGACCTCCACATAGACCGTGTTGAAGAGGTGGGGAACGATACGAATGCCCGGCAGCCTCAGCCGCGCGGCGGCCCGGACCATGGCAGGGGTCGGATTGTTCTCCCAGCCGGGAAACGGACCGAAACCAGCGACGAGCAGCGTGCGCATGCTGGCCGCCGCGGCCGTTCAGGCCTCGCCGCCGGCCGGCACCGAACTGTCCTGACCGTCCTTGCGACGCAGACGCACCACCACGTCGACGCGGGCGACCTCGTAGCCCTCGGGGGCCTCGGGCAGCTTGTCGACGCCGACATGCGAGCCGGGAATGTCGAAGACGGTGGTTTCGCCCTCGACGATAAAATGGTGGTGATCCGCCAGGTTGGTATCGAAATAGGCCTTGGATCCGTCCACCGCGATCTCGCGCAGGAGGCCGGCCTCGGTGAACTGATGCAGCGTGTTGTAGACGGTGGCCAGCGACACCGGCACGCGCGCCTTGTTCGCTTCGTCGAACAGCATTTCGGCCGTCACATGGCGGTCGCCGCGGGCAAAGAGAATCCAGCCGAGCGCCATGCGCTGGCGCGTCGGGCGCAGGCCCACCTCGCGCAGCATGGTCCGCACGTCATGGATCGGGCAGCCGGTCTTCTGGAGCTGCTTGACGCGCTCCTGTGCCGACATCTTGGCCTCGGTGGCCGGGGCCACCTCGCGATAGGTGCGGTCGATAAGGGTCCGGATGGTCATTGGATCAAGTCTAGGAACTGGCACAGGCCTTCGCAAGGCTCTCGCGAGGCAATGAAGGCGCATAGCACACCCGGGCCCGTCCGTGCCACGGCTTATTCCAAACTGGAATCATTCAAGAAAATGTCGGCATGACTGGGTCTTCCCCACATGGCGGGATGCGGACTTTTGCCCGGTCGGAACCCCTGTGTTAGACACCGGACCGACGGGCCCGGCGGATCGGGCGGGTGCAGGGGCGGACACAGCGGGCAATGACCGAGCGCAAGTCGAGTTTCACCTACGAGGATCTTCTGGCCTGCGGGCGGGGCGAACTGTTCGGCGCCGGCAATGCGCAACTGCCGCTTCCGCCCATGCTGATGTTCGACCGGATCACCTCGATTGGCGAGACCGGCGGCGCCAATGGCAAGGGCCATGTGGTGGCCGAGCTCGATGTGAACCCGGAACTCTGGTTTTTCGCCTGTCACTTCAAGGGTGACCCGGTCATGCCGGGCTGCCTGGGGCTGGACGCGCTGTGGCAACTCACCGGCTTCCACCTCGGTTGGCTCGGCCTGCCCGGCCGCGGGCGGGCCCTGGGCGTCGGCGAGGTGAAGTTCTCCGAGCAGGTGCTGCCGACCACGAAATCGGTGGTCTATGGCGTCGACTTCAAGCGCATCTTCAAGTCGAAGCTGAATCTTGGCATCGCCGACGGCTGGCTGGAAGCCGATGGCAAGCGCATATACGAGGTCAAGGACATGCGCGTGGGCCTGTTCGGCTCCGCCACCTGATTCGTCGTTTCCCGGCTTCGGCCGGTCCAAGCAGGAGAGGCCGCCATGCGCCGCGTCGTCGTCACCGGGATGGGCATCGTCTCGTCCATCGGCAACAATTCCAACGAGGTGCTGGCCTCCCTGCGCGAAGCCAGAAGCGGCATCGCGCTGGATTCGAGCTTCGTCGACCATGGCTTCCGGTCGCAGGTTTCCGGAGCGCCATCGCTCGATCCCGCGACGATCCTCGACCGCCGGGCCATGCGCTTCCACGGCGGCGGCTCGGGCTGGAACCATGTCGCGATGGATCAGGCGATCCTCGATGCCGGCCTCGAGACGGCCGACATCACCAGCCACCGCACCGGCATCATCATGGGCTCGGGCGGCCCCTCCACGCGCGCCCAGATCGACGCCTACGAGAAGGCGAAGGAGAGCGGCAATTCCAAGCGCGTCGGCCCCTTCGCCGTGCCGAAGGCGATGTCGTCGACCGCGTCCGCGACCCTCGCCACCTGGTTCAAGATCAAGGGCGTCAACTATTCGATCTCGTCCGCCTGCGCGACCTCCAACCACTGCATCGGCAACGCCTACGAGTTGATCCAGTGGGGCAAGCAGGACATGATCTTCGCCGGCGGCTGCGAGGAGCTGGACTGGACATTGTCCGTGCTGTTCGACGCCATGGGCGCCATGTCGTCCAAGTTCAACGACCGGCCGACCACCGCCTCGCGCGCCTATGATGCCAACCGCGACGGCTTCGTGATCGCCGGCGGCGCAGGCGTGCTGGTGCTGGAGGAATATGAGCACGCGAAGGCCCGCGGCGCGAAGATCTACGGCGAGATCGTCGGCTACGGCGCCACGTCCGACGGCCACGACATGGTCGCGCCTTCGGGCGAGGGCGCGGTGCGCTGCATGAAGATGGCCCTGGAGGGCGTCGGCCCGAAGGTCGACTATATCAATCCGCACGGCACCTCGACCCCGGTCGGCGACGTGAAGGAAATCGAGGCCATCCGCGAGGTGTTCGGCGGAGCCGACAGGAGCCCGCCGATCTCGGCCACCAAGTCGCTCACCGGCCACTCGCTGGGCGCCACCGGCGTGCAGGAGGCGATCTACTCGCTGCTGATGATGAACAACGGCTTCATCTGCGAGAGCGCCCATATCGAGGAGCTCGACCCGGAGGTGGCGGACATGAACATCGTCCGCCAGCGCATCGACAACGCCAATCTCGGCTGCGTGCTGTCGAACTCCTTCGGCTTCGGCGGCACCAACGCGACCATCGTCTTCAAGCATGTCGATGCGTGAGGGAGGTCGCGTGAGGTCGATGCCGTCACGGCCCGGTCGCAGACTCATGGCAAGCCGCGTGGGATCGCCCCAACGGTGCGGACGGCCATGTGGACAGACCGCTTTGCGCATCCCCGCCTCCGACTTGTCGGACCGGCCCCGGCGGCTCATCCCGGCACCCCTTCCACTGACCCGAGGAGCCCCTGCGTGACCGCTTTGATGCAGGGCCGGCGCGGCCTGATCATGGGCGTGGCCAACGACCACTCCATTGCCTGGGGCATTGCCCGCACGCTCGCGGCGCACGGCGCTGAGCTTGCCTTCACCTATCAGGGCGATGCGCTGGGCAAGCGCGTGCGCCCGCTCGCCGACAGCATCGGCTCGACGCTGGTCCTGCCGTGCGACGTGGAGGACATTGCCACGGTCGATGCCACCTTCGCCAAGCTGGCCGAGACCTGGGGCGGTCTCGACTTCGTTGTCCATGCCATCGGTTTTTCCGACAAGAGCGAGTTGAAGGGGCGGTACGCCGACACCTCGCGCGAGAATTTCTCGCGCACCATGGTGATCTCCTGCTTCTCCTTCACGGAGATCGCCCGGCGGGCGGCGGCGCTGATGCAGCCGGGCGGCACCCTGCTGACGCTCACCTATGGCGGCTCGACGCGGGTCATGCCCAATTACAACGTGATGGGCGTTGCCAAGGCGGGGCTCGAGGCCTCCGTGCGCTACCTTGCCGCCGATTACGGCCCGCTCGGCATCCGCGTGAACGCGCTCTCGCCGGGCCCGGTGCGCACGCTGGCCGGCGCCGGCATTTCTGACGCGCGGCTGATGTTCAACTTCCAGAAGCGCCATGCCCCGCTCCGGCGCACCGTCTCGCTCGACGATATCGGCGGATCGGCCCTTTACCTGCTCTCCGATCTCTCAGGCGGCGTCACCGGCGAGATCCACCACGTCGATTCCGGCTACAACATCATCTCCATGCCGCGGCCCGAGGCGCTGAAGACCCTCGATGCCGCCGAGCAGGCGGTGGAGGATGCGGCCAGCCGGGCAGCCGGCGAGGCGGCGGAATAGGCCGTTCACGCCAGGCGCAGGAGCGGATCGGGAGCCGATCGGCTATAGGGTAAGGGATGTCCCCCGCACCCTACCGTCCCTCGACCGCCCATGCCGATCTCGGACCCGGCTTCTTCGATGCCGTGGAGGCGGCCCGGTTCCCGCAAGCCATCCTGCGCTACCGCAACCAGCGCTGGGCGGAAGCTGTCGGCCTCGGCCATCTCGACGATGCGCAGTGGATCGGTCATTTCGGCCGCTTCGAGCCCCTGCCGGACACCCTGCGCGAACCGCTGGCGCTGCGCTATCACGGCCACCAGTTCCGCTCCTACAATCCGGACATCGGCGACGGCCGCGGCTTCCTGTTCGCGCAGCTGGTGGACGGCGAGGGACGCCTGCTGGATCTCGGCACCAAGGGCTCCGGCCGGACGCCCTATTCCCGTTTCGGCGATGGCCGGCTGACCCTGAAGGGCGGCGTGCGCGAGGTGCTGGCCACGGCGCTTCTGGAGGCCTTCGGGGTCTACACCTCGAAGAGCTTCTCGCTGATCGAGACCGGCGAGGCGCTGGAGCGCAACGACGAGCCCTCGCCCACCCGCTCATCCGTGCTGGTGCGGCTGTCGCACAGCCATATCCGCTTCGGCACCTTCCAGCGCCTTCTCGCCGAGAACGACCAGGCGCGGATCACCCGGCTCGTCGCCCATTGCGTGCGGCACTACCATCCGCAGGCGGCACGCGGCGGCGATATCGCGAAGGAGGCTCCGGCCCTTCTGGAGGCCGCCGCCCGCGCGTCCGGCGCCATGGTAGCCGAGTGGATGGCGGCAGGCTTCGTCCATGGCGTGCTCAACACCGACAATTGCGTCATCACCGGCGAGAGCTTCGACTACGGGCCGTGGCGCTTCCTGCCGCGCTACGATCCCAATTTCACGGCCGCCTATTTCGACCAGACCGGGCTCTACGCCTTCGGTCGCCAGCCCGGCGCCATTGCCTGGAACCTCGAGCGCTTTGCCGAATGCCTGACACTGGTTGCTCCCGTGGCCGAGCTTGAGACCGCGCTGAAGACCTATGCCCCCGCCTTCCATGCGGGTTTGAGGCGCGCGGTCTGTGCCCGCCTCGGTGTGACCGAGGGCGGCGAGGATGCCGACGATGAGCTGGCGGCTGCTTTCTTCCAGTTCCTCCTGAAATCGCAGGCGGCGTTCGAGCGCACCGTATTCGACTGGCATGGCGGGGCATCGCGCCGCGACTTCGCCCTGGCCGGTCCGCAATCGAGCCTCTACCAGGGCGAGGCGTTCGAGCGGCTGTTCGGTGCCCTTTCGGCCCATGCGCCGCGTGAGAGGGCGCCCGCCGCTGCCGCCTATTTCGACGGTGAAGGCCCCGCCACCCTGCTCATCGAGGAGGTCGAGGGCTTGTGGGCAGCGATCGCCGAAAAGGATGACTGGAGCCTGTTCGCGGCGAAACTTGACCATATCGAGCGGGCGCGGAAGGCTTTCGACATCAGGCCGGAGCGCGGACCGGACGGGGCGGGCGCATGAGGACGGAGCTTCGATGACCAGCCAGCAGCAGCCGCGCTTCTTCTCCTATGCCCAGAATCTGGAGGACTATCACCTGTCGCTCCTGCTGGAGGGGGTGTCCGAAGGGTTCTACATCGATATCGGCGGCGGCCATGCCGTGGCCGACAATGTCTCGTTCTGGTTCTACGAGCGCGGCTGGCGCGGCATCGTCGTCGAGCCGCAGAACGCTCTCGCCGCCGCCTATGGCCGGTTCCGGCCGCGCGACATCGTTGTCCAGGCGCTGTGCGGACGGCAGACAGGGGAGGCCGACTTCTTCCAGGCGGACCGCTTTCACGGGCTGTCGACCACGGTCGGTCCCAATGCCGAGGCGGCGGAGGCGGCGGGCATCGCCACGACGCGCCGCAGGCTGCCGGTGACCACGCTCGCCGGGCTGTGTGCCGCCCATGCGCCACAGCGGATCGACTTCCTCAAGATCGACGTCGAGGGCGCCGAGACCGATGTTCTCGCCGGCAATGACTGGGATCGTTTCCGCCCCCGCGTCGTCGTCATCGAGGCTGTCGCGCCGTGGACCATGGCCGACGGGTCGGCCGAATTCGCGCCGCTGCTGACGGCCGCGGGCTATCGCGACGTGCTGTTCGACGGCCTGAACCGCTTCTACCTGGCCGGGGAGGACGCCGGGCTCGCCGAGCGCCTGCCGCGCGAGCCGACCCCATGGAATGCCGTGCTGCACCTCGGCGAATACGGGCCGGCCGATCACGACGAGCGCCACCCCGATCACGCGCTGGCGCGGCACCTCGACCCTGCCCTGCTGCCACGCCTTGCCGATCTCGATCCGGCGGTTCTCGCAGCCGCGCTGCCAGCGGGCACGGATGCCGACAGCGAGGCGACACGGGCAGCGCTTGCCCGCATCGCCTCCATGTTCGATGGCGGCTACGTGGTGGAACCGGCCTAGCGGCCGAGGCGCGTGACGAGCGCCCATGCGGCCGGCATGAGCGCCGCGCCAAGCGCGGTCTTCACGGCTGTGCCGAGGATGAACGGCGTCAGGCCGGCCGCCAGGAGCTTCTCGCCGTAGCCGGTGAAGGTGCCGAGCCAGAGAAGGCCGGGCAGGAAGATGATGACGTTCGCCACCGCCATGGCGACGAGAATCTTCGGCCAGGCCCGGTCCCAGCCCCGATCGGCCGCGGCGCCGATAATCGCCGCCATCAGGAGGAAGCCGGCGAGGAAGCCGCCGGTCGGCCCCATGAACGGCGCGATGCCCGTGGTCCAGCCGGCGAAGACCGGCGCGCCGGCAAGGCCGGCCCCGAGATAGGCCAGGACCGTCACCAGACCCAGCCGGAACCCGTAGGCCGCCGCCACCACGGAGATCGCCAGCGTCTGCAGCGTGAGCGGCACCGGCCAGAACGGCAGGCTCGCCTTGGCCCCGGCGGTGATCAGGCAGATGCCGCCGGCAACCAGCAGGCCGGCCCGCAGGAGGCCGGCTGAGCCGGCCGGCCAGACGGCGGCGGCAAGGGTCGGGTGGGGGACGGAAAGGGTCATGCGCATATCCTTCGAGGGTCTATGCCGTTGGGTCAGCTTGTCATTTGCCCGCCGGCATGGTGGCCTGCCCCAGCTAGCCCACGGCCATGCTGCGCTGCAAGAGCAGCCCGTCCGGCGTTTTGACAGAGGTCCAATGGCCGATGACATTCCCTTCGAGCGCGAGGACGCGGCCATTCCCGGCCGGGTCGAGCAGCTTTCTCCGCTGATCCGCCGCGTGCTCTGCGACAATCCCGGACCCTTCACCTACAGGGGCACGGTGACCTACATCGTCGGCACCGGCCGCGTGGCGATCATCGATCCCGGCCCGGACGACCCGGCTCATGTGCGCGCGGTCCTGGAGGCCGTGAAGGGCGAGCAGGTCGAGGCGATCCTGGTCACCCACACACACCGCGACCATTCGCCGGCAACGCCGGCCGTCAAGGCCGCGACCGGCGCGCCGGTCTATGCCGAAGGACCGCACCGGGCGGCCCGGCCGCTCAATCTCGGCGAGACCAATGCGCTGGACGCTTCAGGCGACCGGGACTTCGTGCCGGATGTCGCGGTGCAGGACGGCGCCATCGTCGCCGGCACGGGCTGGACGCTCGAGGCGGTGTTCACCCCCGGCCACACCGCCAATCACATGGCCTTCGCGCTCGCCGAGGAGGAGACGCTGTTCTCCGGCGACCATGTCATGGCCTGGTCGACCTCCATCGTCGCGCCGCCGGACGGGTCCATGGGCGACTACATGGCCTCGCTGGACAAGCTGCGCGGGCGCGACGAGCGCATCTTCTGGCCGGGCCATGGCGGGCCGGTGCGCGAGCCAGCGAAATTCATGCGGGCGCTGTCCCATCACCGACGGCTGCGCGAGGCCTCGATCCTCAAGCGCATCGAGGCCGGCGACCGGCTGATCCCCGATATCGTCGCCGCGATCTACGAGGGGCTCGATCCGCGGCTGAAGGGGGCGGCCGGGCTGTCGGTCTTCGCCCACCTGGAAGACCTGCTGGCCAAGGGGCTGGTGGCCACCGACGGCGCGCCGACGCTTTCCGGCGCATTCAGGCCGGGCTGAGGCGAGGACGGACGGTCGATCTTTTGCACGCCGGTCCCTGTGTCCTTCGAGGCTCGGGCTGACGCCCTCACACCTCAGGATTTGGAGGTTTGGTCCTGCATCGGGGTTGACGAGGGGCCGTGCCGCAGCCTCGCTGACCCGGTGCCATCGGCCAGCCTCCTCATCCTGAGGTGCGAACGACAGTGAGCCTGGAAGGACGCAAGAGCCTGATGCAAGGCAACGCGGGAGAGGACCCTCCTCCCCTCACACGAAATCGAGCGGCAGGGCGGTGACCTCCTTGATCTCCTCCATCACGAAGCTCGCCGACACGTCCTGCATCTCGATGCGGGCGGTAAGCTTCTTGTAGAGGCGGTCATAGGCCGCAACATTCGGAACGCGGGCGTGGAGGATGTAGTCGATCTCGCCGGCGGTGCGATAGACACCGAGCAGTTCCGGAATGTCCTGCACCGCCTTGTGGAACCGTTCGGCCCAGTCGGCCTCGTGGCGGGCAGTCCTGACCGCGATGAACACGGTCAGCTCGAGGTTCAGCTTCACCGGATCGGCCAGCGCGACACGGGCGCGGATGACACCTTCGTCCTCCAGCCGCTTCAGCCGCCGCCAGCAGGCATTGCGCGACAGGTTCACGCGCTCTGCCAGCTGCTCGATGGACAGGCTCGCATCCTCCTGCACCAGGCGGAGCAGGGTCTTGTCGATCGAATCAATGGAGAGAATACGGGACATCGTCCCACAAAAATATCTCAGACTGGACGATTGTCCACCATTTCTCGGAAATCAGATTCGCTTTTGGGACTTTGTCCCGTTCGTTCCGCGTTACGATGTCCCATCACATCGGCCTTCCGTGGAGCCCGCCATGATCGAACGTGCCAAGACCGCCATGACCGCCCATCCCCATGCCGTCGGTGAGAGCTATTTCGAGCATATGGGCGCGGCGCTTCGCTATGCGGGCACGTTCGCCTTCTGCGCCTTCGCCGCGCTGGTCCACGCGTTCCTGCCGTTCCTGTTCGAGAAGACCGCCTCGACCATCGTCAAGAAGATGGTCGCCGACATGAATGCCCGGCATGCCGCACCGCAGGGCCAAGTGCAGTCCGGCGTTCAGGCGGCCGAGTAAGGCGCAAAAGTCCGGCAACATCTGCTCCTTTCCCGCGTCATCCCCTGCGAATGCGGGCGCTTCAGTTTGCGCCAACTCCGATCGCGCGGATTGACCCATGAGCTTCTTTCAACGGCTCGCCGCGAGGCTCCCGTCCCGCTGGTATGCCTCCATGAGAGAGGAAACCGAGGGCTGGAAGACCGGATGCGCGCAATGCGGCCATCAGCGCAGCGTCTGGGATTGGGGCGGCATCCGCTGGAAGGCCAAGGGCTCGCCGCGCTGGCGGCTGCGCTGTCCGGCTTGCGGCCAGTCGAACTGGCACAAGGTCGAGTGGCGACCGGGGCCGACCGGACTGGCTTGACCACCCGCCCGGGAGTGCTAAGCCGCTGGTGACAGCGCAGCCGAGGCAGCCTCCAATGTCCGATCCCGTTCTCGTCGAAGTCCTTCGCGGCGCTTTCGTGGAAAGCGTCCATCGCGGCGCCTTCGCGGTGTGCGATGCCGAGGGCAAGGTCGTGCTCAGGGCCGGCGAGGCGGACCGGCCGATCTATCCGCGCTCGGCCATCAAGGCGCTGCAGGCCCTGCCGCTGATCGAAAGCGGGGCGGCCGACCGCTTCGGCTTCGGCAACCGCGAACTGGCCCTCGCCTGTTCCTCGCATGGCGGCGAGCCGGCCCATGTCGAGGTGGCGGCCGGGATGCTGGCCAAGGCCGGGCTCGACGAACGCGCGCTCGAATGCGGCGCGCACTGGCCGTCTTCCGCCGCCGCCTCTCAGGCGCTCGCCCGCTCGGGCGGCAAGCCTTCGGCGCTGCACAACAATTGCTCCGGCAAGCATGCCGGCTTCGTCTGCTTCGCCTGCGCCAGCGGCATCGACCCCGCCGGCTATGTCGGCGTGCGCCACGAGGTGCAGCGCTTCGTCGCCGAGGCGGTGAGCCAGATGACCGGCCACCCGCTCGACGGCGACACGGCGATCGGCACCGACGGCTGCTCGATCCCCACCTATGCCGTGCCGATCCACCGCCTCGCCCATGCCTTCGCCCGTCTGGCGACCGGCGAGGGCGTCGGCCCCGAGCGGGCGAAGGTGCTGGCAAGGCTGCGCGAGGCCTGCGCCGCAGAGCCCTTCATGGTGGCCGGCTCGGGCCGCTTCTGCACCGACGTGATGACGCTCCTCGGGCCGAAGGTCTTCGTGAAGACCGGCGCGGAGGGCGTGTTCTGCGCCGCCCTGCCGGGCCAGGGTCTCGGCATCGCGGTCAAGTGCGCCGATGGCACGGGCCGCGCGGCCGAGGTCATCATGGCCGCCCTGATCGCCCGCTTCCTGCCCATGGACGAGGCAGACACTGAGGATTTCGCGCGCTTCCTGATGCCGGTGCAGAAGAACTGGAACGGCATCACGGTCGGACGCATCCGCCCCGCCGGCCCGCTACGTGCCTGATCCGTCACGCTTTTCGGGCATGCGACCGATGCTGTCGCGAAACGCCATCGTCAGTTGCGGAAAATTCCAAAAAAGCCTCTTGTCAGCGTCCGGTGACGCGGTATCGTTCGTTTACGAATGATCTCCCGAGGAGCGATCCAGCGGGAGGCGTCGCCAGAGGCAGAACGGCGGTTCTCCGCGCACCGCTCCCCAGAGGAGGTTGTTTCATGACGAAGCTCGATCTTTCCCGCCGCACGGTCGTTGGCGGCCTGGCCGCGACCGGTGTGGCACTTGCCGGCGGCCCCACGGCTGCGCAGGGCGCGCCGATCCGGGTCGGCGAACTGAACTCCTACAGCCGCATGGCGGCCTTTGCCGTTCCCTATCGCAACGCGATGCAGCTGGCCCAGGACGAGATCAACCGCGCCGGCGGCATTTCCGGCCTGGCCGGCCGGCCCCTCGAACTGGTGTTCCGCGACGACGGCTCGACGCCGGGCGATGCCGTGCGCGTCGCCGAGGAACTGCTCACCCGCGAGAACGTGTCGTTCCTGTGCGGCACCTTCCTGTCGAATGTCGGCCTCGCCGTCGCGGACTTCGCCAACCAGCGCAAGACGCTGTTCCTGGCCACCGAGCCGCTGACCGACGCGCTGACCATGGCGAGCGGCAACCGTTTCACCTTCCGCGTGCGGCCCAACACCTACATGCAGACCCGCATGCTGGTGGATGCGGTCAAGGCCAAGGGCATCAAGCGCTGGGCCATCGTCGCGCCGAACTATGAGTATGGCCAGTCGGCCGCCGCGAACTTCAAGCGCCTGATGACCGCCGCCGTACCCGGCTTCGAGGTGGTGGGCGAGCAGTTTCCGGCGCTCGGCCGCATCGATGCCGGCGCCACCGTGGGCGCCCTCGGCCAGACCCGGCCGGACGGCATCTTCAACGTGCTGTTCGGCGCCGACCTCGTCGCCTTCGTGCGCGAGGGCAACACGCGCGGCCTGTTCGAGCGCCGCTCCGTGGTCAGCCTGCTGACCGGCGAGCCGGAATATATCATTCCGCTCGGCGAGGAGACGCCGGAAGGCTGGATCACCACCGGCTATCCCTGGGAGCAGATCGACGCGGCGCCCCACAAGGCCTTTGTCGATGCCTATCGCGCGCGCTTCAACGACACGCCGCGGCTCGGCTCGCTGCTCGGCTACGTGGTCGTCTACATGATCCGCGACATGCTCAACAAGTCGCGCTCCACCGAGACGGAGGCGATGATCGCCGCCCTCAAGGGCCTGAAGAGCGACACGATCTGCGGACCGGTGACCATGCGCGAGGTCGACCAGCAGTCGACCCTCGGCGCCTGGGTGGGCGAGACCACGCTGAAGGGCAAGGCCGGCACGATGAAGAACTGGCGCTATGCCGACGGCGCCGACTACATGTTCCCGGAGGCCGAGGTGCGCGCCGCGCGCAAGGCCTGAAGCCTTTCATCCAGGACCGGCCCGGGCTCCAGGCCCGGGCCACCGCCCACCGGAGCGCCGCAGCCGCGGCGAACCGCTCCTGCCGTGCGCCCCGAAGCCAGCCACCGAGAGCCACGACCCCATGGACCTCTCCTTCGTCGTCATCCAGGCCCTGTCGGGATTGGCCAGCGCCTCGGCGCTGTTCGTCATCGCTTCCGGCCTGACGATCGTGTTCGGCGTGACGCGGATCGTGAACTTCGCCCACGGCTCCTTCTACATGCTGGGCGCCTATCTGGCGGTGACGATCCTGCCCTGGCTCTTCGAGTTCGACCGCTCGCCGGCCCTGTTCTTCGTCGGCGTGCTGGTGACGGCGGCCGTGGTCGGCGTTCTCGGCGTGGTCATGGAGGTGCTGCTGCTGCGCCGCATCTACAAGGTGCCGGAACTGTTCCAACTGCTTGCCACCTTCGGCGTCGTGCTCATCGTGCAGGACGTGGTGCTCAAGCTTTGGGGACCGGTGGACATTGCCGGCCCGCGCGCGCCGGGCCTGCGCCACGGCGTCGAGATCCTCGGGCAGCGGTTCCCGGCCTATGAGCTGTTCCTCATCTGTGTCGGACCGGTGGTGCTGGGCGCACTCCTGCTGATCATGCACAAGACGCGCTTCGGCGTGCTGATCCGCGCCGCAACCCAGGACCGCGAGATGGTCGGCGCGCTCGGCGTCAACCAGGCCATGCTGTTCACCGGCACGCTGTTCCTCGGCGCCTTCCTGGCCGGCCTCGGCGGCGCGCTGCAGGTGCCGCGCATTCCCGCCAATACCGGCATGGACCTGTCAATCATCACCGAGGCCTTCGTGGTCACCGTCATCGGCGGCATGGGTTCGGTGCCCGGTGCCTTCATCGCGGCGCTGATCATCGGCCTGCTGCAGGCCTTCGGGATCCTGATCTTCCCCAAGATCACGCTGGTGCTGGTGTTCCTGCTCATGGCGGCCGTGCTGGTGGTCAAGCCGTGGGGCCTGATGGGCCGGCCCGATGTCGCCGCCGGCCGGGCCGTGTTGCCCGAGGGCATCCTCAATCTCAGGCGCTTCGACGTCACCGAGAAGATCGTCTGGGCGGTGATCATCGCCATCGTCCTGCTCATTCCGCTGGTCGGCGACACCTACAAGGTGAAGGTCGGCATCGAGATCATGGTGTTCGCGCTCGCGGCCTTCTCGCTGAACCTCCTGATCGGCAATGGCGGCATTGTCTCCTTTGGCCATGCCGCCTATTTCGGCGTCGGCGCCTATGCCGCCGGCCTGCTCGTCACCGGCCCCCTGAAGGCGCCGATGGAGCTTGCCCTCGTCGCCGCGCCGATCGCCGGCGGCCTCGCAGCGGCCCTGTTCGGCTATTTCGTCGTGCGGCTCTCGGGCATCTATCTGGCCATGCTGACGCTGGCCTTCGCCCAGATCACCTATGCCATCTGTTTCCAGTGGGTGGAGGTGACCGGCGGCGACAACGGCGTCGTCGGTGTCTGGCCCTCGCGCTGGGCCTCGGCGCGCGAGGTCTATTTCTACGTGGTGGCGGTCACCTCGATCCTTGCCATCCTGGCCCTGCGCCACGTCATCTACGCGCCCTTCGGCTACACGCTGCGGGCGGCCCGCGACTCGGCCAACCGGGCGGACGCCATCGGCATCGACGTGCGCACGCACCGCTGGCTTGCCTTCATCGTGGCCGGCGCCGCGGCCGGGCTTGCCGGCGGGCTCTATTCCTTCTCCAAGGGCTCCATCGACCCGACCATGATCTCGATCGCCATGTCGATCGACTTCCTGATGATGATCCTGACCGGCGGCATCCAGACGGTGATGGGCGCGCTGGTCGGAGCCGCGGCGTTCCATGCGGTCAAGGACTTCTTCATGCCGCTGACCGACTTCTGGCGCTTCTTCCTCGGCGCCTCGATCATCGCCATGGTGCTGATCTTCCCGCGCGGCATCGTCGGGGCCATCGAGGGTTTCCGAGAACGCTCCGGCGCCAGACCCGTGGCCCCGGACGGCAAGGCGCCGGTCCTTGCGAAGGAGCCGGCATGACCGCCCCCCTGCTCGTCGTCGACAACCTGCAGAAGCGCTTCGGCGGCGTGGTTGCCGGCAAGGATGTGTCGTTCACGCTGGCTGCCGGCGAGATGCTCGCCATCATCGGGCCGAACGGCGCGGGCAAATCGACCACCTTCAACATGGTGGGCGGCCAGCTCGTGCCCGATGCCGGCACCGTTGCGCTGGCCGGCGAGGACATCACCGGCAAGCCGCCCCGCGCCATCTGGCGCAAGGGTGTCGGCCGCACCTTCCAGATCGCCCAGACCTTCGTGTCGATGAGCGTGGCGGAAAACGTCCAGATGGCGCTCATCTCGCATCACGGCCAGACCCGTTCGGTGGTCGCCATGGCCAGGGCGCTGCACCGGGAGGCGGCGCTCGCCATCCTCGCTGGTGTGGGGATGGCCGACATGGCCGACCGTCCCGTCAATGAACTGGCTTATGGCGACGTCAAGCGGGTCGAACTTGCCATCGCCCTCGCCTCCCAACCGAAGCTGCTGCTGATGGACGAGCCGACCGCCGGCATGGCGCCGCGCGAGCGTTCGGCGCTCATGCAACTCACCCACGACATTGCGCGCGAGCGCAGCATCGGCGTGCTGTTCACCGAGCACGACATGGACTCGGTCTTCGCCCATGCCGACCGCATTCTCGTGCTGGTGCGCGGCGAGATCATCGCCGCCGGGACGCCGGAGGAGGTGCGGTCCAACCAGCGGGTCAAGCAGGTCTATCTCGGCGAGACCGGCGTGCAGGCGGCCCTCAAGGCGCGCCGGCAGGCGGCGGGGGTGGCCTGATGCGTGCGCCCTCCACCACCATCCTCGAGACGCGCGGCCTGTCGGCGGCCTATGGACATGCCCAGGTGCTGTTCGGCGTCGACATCGCCCTGAAATCCGGCGAGGTCGTCGCCCTGATGGGTCGCAACGGTGCCGGCAAGTCGACGACGCTGAAGGCGATCATGGGCATCGTGCCGCCCAACGGTGGCACCGTCGCCTTCGAGGGGCAGGACGTCACCGGCTGGCAGTCCTACCGTATTGCCCGGCTCGGGCTCGGCTATGTGCCGGAGGAGCGGCGCATCTTCACCGACCTCACCGTCTACGAGAATCTTGAGGTCGGCCGGAAGACGGCGGCCGCAGCCGGCGAGAAGCAGCCCTGGTCGCTCGATCGGCTCTTCGCGATCTTCCCGAACCTTGCGGAGATGAAGGGTCGTCGCGCCGCTGCCATGTCCGGCGGCGAGCAGCAGATGCTGACCATCGCCCGCACGCTGATGGGCAACCCGCACGCCGTGCTGCTGGACGAGCCCTCCGAGGGCCTCGCCCCGGTCATTGTCGAGCAGATGGCCGATGCCGTTCTGGCCATGAAGGCCGAGGGCATCGCCGTGCTGCTGTCTGAGCAGAACCTCTACTTTGCCTCCGCCGTGTCGGACCGCGCCTATGTCATCGAGAAGGGCACGATCCGCTACGAGGGGACGACCGAGGATCTCGAGTCCAATGACGAGATCCGCGAAGCCTATCTGAGCGTTTGATCGCAGCCGCCGGCGCCTGATCGCGCCGCGACTGTTCGTGGACGAATGAAGACGGAGACCAGATGTGAGGCGTGTCGCCGGCATCGACGTGGGAGGAACCTTCACCGACCTGCTCATGACCGAGCAGGACGGGGCGGGCGTGGCCGTCAAGCTTGCCAAGGTGCCGACCAGCGCGGCGAACCAGGCGGTGGGCGTGGTCAAGGCCATCGAGGCGGCCGGCGCGAGCCCGGCGGACCTCGATCTCATCATCCACGGTACCACGGCCACCACAAATGCCGTGCTGGAACGCAAGGTGGCGAAGGTCGGACTGATCACGACGGCGGGCTTCCGCGACATCCTGGAACTGGGGCGTCGCACACGCCCGCGCGCCTACGGCATGACCGGCACCTTCGAGCCGCTGATCGAGCGCCCGTTCCGCCGCGAGGTGGCGGAACGGATGAACGCTCAAGGGCAGGTCGTCACACCGCTCGACGAGGCGGCGGTCCGGCGGGAGGCCGAGGCGCTGGCCGCGGCCGGCTGCGAGGCGATCGTCATTCACTTCCTGCATTCCTACGCCAATCCGGCCCATGAACTGCGCGCCGGCGAGATCGTCGCCAGCATCTGGCCGAACGGCTACGTGACGCTCGGCCACGCGCTTCTCTCCGAGTATCGCGAGTACGAGCGTGGTACGACGGCGAGCGTGAATGCCGCCGTGCAGCCGATCCTCGACCGCTATGTGCAGCGGCTGCAGGGCGACCTGTCGGCCAGGGGCTTTGCCCGCGACCTGCTCGTCATGAACGGCAATGGCGGCACGGTGCCGGCGACGCTGGTGGCGCGCGAGGCGGCCAAGACCGTCATGTCCGGACCCGCATCGGGGGTCATGGCGGCAGCGGCGACGCTCGCCCAGTCGGGCCTGACAAACGCCATCACCTATGACATGGGCGGCACCTCCACCGACGTTGCGCTGATCCATGGCGGCGTGCCGGAGGTCTCGGCGGAACTGACCATCGACTACGGCCTGCCGATCCACCTGCCCATGGTGGATGTGCGCACGGTCGGCGCCGGCGGCGGCTCCATCGCCTCGGTCAACACGGCGGGCATGCTGCAGGTCGGTCCGCATTCGGCCGGTTCCGAGCCGGGACCGATCTGTTACGGGCGCGGCGGCACGCGCCCGACCATCACCGACGCCAACCTGATCCTCGGCCGGCTGGACCCCGACCGCCTGACCGCCGTGCAGGCCAAGGTCTCGCTCGACGACATCCGTGCCATCTTCGAGCGCGATCTCGCCAGCCCGCTTGGAATGGGCATCGAGGAGGCGGCAGCGGCCGTCATCCGCCTAGGCAACGTGCACATGTCCGGCGCCATCCGCATGGTGTCGCTGTCGCGCGGCTACGACCCGCGCGATTTCGTCCTGTTCGCCTTCGGGGGCGCAGGCCCGCTCCATGCCGTGGCGCTGGCGCGCGAGCTCGGCATTCCCGAAGTGCTGGTGCCAGCCCGGCCCGGCCTGACCAACGCGCTCGGCTGCCTTGTCGCCGATCTCCGGCAGGACCGGGTCAACACGGTCAACAGGCCGCTCGACCAGGTCGACATGGACGAGGTGAAGCGGCTGATGACCGCGCAGCGCGACAGCGCGCTGGCCGTGGTGGAGGAAGAGAAGGCCGAGATCGAGGAGACGGTGGTCATCCACGGTGCGGACATGCAGTTCCGCGGCCAGACCCATCTCATCCGGGTGCCGCTCGCCTCGCCCAAGGTCACGCGCGAGACGATCCAGCAGGCGTTCGAGGCAGCCTATTTTCACCGCTTCCAGGTGCGGCTGCCGGAAATCCGAGCGGTGCTCGTCAATCTCGTCACCTCGGTGATCGGCAGGCGCAAGGCGTTCCCGCTCTCCGCCCTGCTCGACCCTGCCGCCCGCAAGGGCAGCGCGGAAGCGGCCGTCATCGGCGAACGGCAGGTCCATGCCGATGGGCGCTGGTGGGAGGCGAAGGTCTACGCGCGCGAAGCGCTTCCCGTCGGGGCGGCGATCACCGGCCCGGCCATCGTGCAGCAGATCGACGCGACGACGGTGATCGAACCGGGCGCGGTCGCGACGGTGGATGCCATCGGCAACCTGAGGGTGAGGGTATGAACCTCCATTCCCTACCGACCGAAGCCAAACCCCTCGACGCGCTGACCCTCGCCGTCATCCAGGCCGGGCTCCAGCAGGTCTGCAACGAGATGGACATCGCCTTCTCGCGCTCGGCCTTCTCCCCTGTGATCGCCGAGGCCGATGACCGCGCCGACGGCATCTACGACCGCGACACCGGTGCGCTGATCTCTCAAGGCGAGTTCGGCCTGCCGGTCTTCGTCGGCACCATGCAGCACTCGACCGGCCACATCATCCGCCTGATCGGCGAGGGCAAGGCGGGGCGGCCAGAGCCCGGCGACATCTATATCGTCAACGACCCCTATCTGGGCGGCACGCATCTCATGGACGTGCGCTTCGCCAAGCCCGTCTTCGTCGCGGGTCAGCTGTTCTGCTGGCTGCAGAACACCGGCCACTGGCCGGATATCGGCGGCATGGTGCCGGGCGGCTTTTCCGCGCATGCGACCGAGGTGGAGCAGGAGGGCCTGCGGCTGCCGCCGGTGAAGCTGTTCAAGCGCGGCGAGATGGACGCCGAGATCTTCGCGATCATCTCCTCGAACATCCGCATCGCCGACCAGCGCATCGGCGACATCAAGGCCCAGGCGGCGGCCTTGCTCGTGGGCGAGACCCGGCTGATGGACCTCGTTGCGAAATATGGCACCGCGACCCTGGACGAGGCGATCGCTCAGATCCGGGCCCGCTCGGCCGAGCGCATGCGCGCGGAGATCCGCGCCATTCCGGACGGCATCTACCGGTCCGAGAGTTTCGTCGATTCCGACGGCGTCGTGAACGTGCCGCTACGCATCGCGCTCACGCTGACGAAGTCCGGCGAGACGATGCAGTTCGATTTTTCCGAGTCGTCCCCGCCCTGTCAGGGGCCGATGAACTCGGTCTTCGCCACGACCTGTTCCTCGGTCTATCTCGGCGTGAAGCACATCTTCCCGGACGTGCCGATCAATTCCGGCGCCTTCGAGCCTCTGACCATCCTCAAGCCCGAGGGCACCTTCCTCGATGCGCAATATCCCCGCCCCGTCTCCGGCTGCGCGGCCGAGGTGTCGCAACGTATTGCGGAAGCGGTGTTCCTTGCGCTGGTGCAGGCGATCCCCGCCAGGGTGACGGCAGCGCCCGCCGGCACGTCCGGCAATTTCGCGCTCGGCGGGTTCGATCCGGCGAAGAACGCGGGCTATGTCATGTACCAGATCACCGGCGGCGGCTATGGCGGCAATGCCGGCCATGACGGACTGACCAATGGCTGCTCGACCATCGGCATTTCCAAGACCGCGCCGGTCGAGGTGATGGAGCAATATTATCCGGTGCTGTTCCGCCGCTTCGCCCTGCGCGAGGGCTCGGGCGGCGCCGGCAAGGCGCGCGGCGGCTTCGGCGTCCACTACGAGGTGGAGCTGCTGCGCGGCGAGGCCCGCGCCTCCTTCGTCATGGATCACGGCCGTTTCGGCCCGCCGGGCGTGCTCGGCGGCAAGGACGGCGCACCGAACGTCGTGAAGATCCACCGGGGCGACCAGACGACGATTCCCGAGCACCTGTCGAAGGACCAGGGCCTCGCCATCCGTGCCGGCGACCGCGTCGAGGTGATGACGCCGGGCGGCGGCGGCTATGGCGACCCGGCGAAGCGCGATCCGGCGCTCATCGCCCGCGATGTTTCGCGCGGCTACTACACGGCGGCGCAAGCCGAGGCGCTGTGGGGATGGAGGGGGTGATGAGGCATTCCCGAACGGTTGCGGTTCCCTGCCCCACCCGCACCCGCACCCCCATGACGTTGCGCGCCCGCACCTCTCCCCGGCGGGGAGAGGTCGGCGCGGAGCGCCGGGTGAGGGAAACAATCCCCCGATTGCGGTCTCCGCTCCCCCTCACCCGACCTTCGGTCGACCTCTCCCCGCCGGGGAGAGGTGAGACAGGCGACGGGCTCACGCCTTGCACACGATGGGCCATGCCATGACCCGCTATTTCCGCCCGACCAGCCTCGCCGAGGCCCTCGACATCCGCGCGACGCAGGACGTGACGATCCTTGCCGGCGGCACCGACGTCTATCCGGTGCGCACGGCCCGCCGCGCCTGGGGCGACCCGGCTCACAAGGACGTTCTCGACATTTCCGGACTGCCCGGCCTGAAGGGCATCACGGAGGAAGCCGGCCACTGGCGCCTCGGCGCGCTGACAACCTGGAGCGACCTCGCGCGGGCCGACCTTCCGCCCCTGTTTGACGGCTGGCGCCGCGCCGCCCGCGAGGTCGGCGGCGTGCAGGTCCAGAATCTCGGCACGCTCGCGGGCAACATCGTCACCGCCTCGCCGGCCGGCGACGGCATCCCGAACCTGCTCGCGCTCGATGCCGGGGTGGAACTGGCCAGCCGCTCGGGCACGCGCACCCTGCCCTATGCCGCATTTGCCACCGGCTATCGCCAGACGGCGCTGAAGCCCGACGAGATCGTCACCGCCCTGATCGTGCCCAAGCTGGGCGGTGCCCGCTCCGTCTTTCTCAAGCTCGGTGCCCGCTCCTATCTCGTCATCTCCATCGCCATGGTCTCGGCGGTCATCGCGACCGATGCTACCGACCGTGTCACGGCCGCGCGCATCGCGGTCGGCGCCTGCTCGGCGGTGGCGCAGCGCCTGCCCGCGCTTGAGGCCGCGCTCGCCGGCCGGCCGCTTTCGACCGCCGCGAACCTGGTCGAACCCGGCCATTTCGCCCCCCTCACCCCCATTGACGACGTGCGCGCCTCGGCCGCCTACCGCCTCGCTGCCGCCGAAGCCCTGGTGCGCGACGCGCTCGGCGCGCTTGTCTCAAGCGATGCCCGGAGGGCCGCCTGATGCTCGACCGTCCCTCGCCCGCCACCCTCACTCTCTCGGTCAATGGCGCCGACCGGCCAGTCGCCGCCAACCCCTTTGCCAGCCTCGCCGACACGCTGCGCGAGGGGCTCGGGCTCACCGGCACCAAGATCGGCTGCGATGCCGGCGATTGCGGCGCCTGCACCGTCCTGATGGACGGCGAGCAGGTCTGCGCCTGCCTCGTGGCGACCGCGCAGGCGGAAGGCCGTGCCATCACCACCATCGAGGCCGACGATCCGCTGATCGGCCGGCTGCGCGCCACCTTTCTCGCGGCCGGCGCCGCCCAGTGCGGCATCTGCACGCCCGGCATGATCATGGCGGCCGCCGACCTCCTGTCGCGGACCCCCAACCCGTCCCGGCAGCAGATCGAGGACGGCATCGGCGGCGTCCTGTGCCGGTGCACCGGTTACATCAAGATCATCGAGGCCATCGATGCGGTGGCACGTGGCGCCAACAGCTTCGCGCCGGTGGCCGAAGCCGGCGAGGCGGTGGGCGCGCGCATTGTCCGCGCCGACGGCCTCGCCAAGGTTCGGGGCACAGACCGCTTCGGCGCCGACTTTGCGCCGGCCCATGCGCTGTGGCTGCGCGCCGTGCGCTCTCCCCATGCGAGGGCACGCTTCACGCTTGGCGACCTCGACGCCGTGAAGGCAGCTCATCCGGGCCTTGAGGCGATCCTGACCGCCGCGGACATTCCGGGGGAAAACTCCTTCGGCATCTTCCCCACCCTCAAGGACCAGCCGGTGCTGGCGCCGGGCTTCGTGCGCTATCGCGGCGAGGCGGTGCTGGCGCTGGTCGGCACGCGCGAGGCCGTGGAAGGCCTTGCCGATGCCGACCTGCCGATCCGCTGGGAGATCGAGCCGGCGCTGATCGGCGTCGAGGCGGCGCTGGCGGACGGCGCGGCGCCGCTGCACGCCAGCATCCCCGACAACGTGCTGACCCGTGGCCATCTCGAATGCGGCGACGTGGCCGAGGGCCACCGGCTTGGAGCGGCGACCGTCGAGGGCCGGTTCCGCACCGGCTTCGTCGAACATGCCTATATCGAGCCGGAGGCGGGCTATGCCATCCGCACGAGAGCGGGCTCGAGTGAAGCGGGACCCGGTTGGCTTGAAGAAGGCGCGTGGGACGACGCGTCCGACCGGATTGAAGTGACAGCCTGCACGCAGGCCGCCGTCATGGACCAGGAGGAGGTCGCCCGCGTCGTCGGCGTGCCGATGGCCCAGGTGCGCATCGTGCCGACCGCCTGCGGCGGCGGTTTCGGCGGCAAGCTCGACGTCTCCATCCAGCCGCTGGTCGCAGCCGCCGCCTGGCTCCTGAAACGGCCGGTGCGCATCGTCTATTCGCGCACCGAGAGCATGGCCTCGACCACCAAGCGGCACCCCTCGCGCATCCATGCGCGGATGTCCGCCGACGCCGGGGGCCGCTTCACCGCCTATGAGATGACCGGCGACTTCAACACCGGTGCCTATGCCTCCTGGGGGCCGACGGTTGCGAACCGCGTGCCGGTCCATGCGACCGGCCCCTACAGGGTGCCCCATGTGCTGAACCGCACCCGCGCCGTCCACACCAACGAGGTGCCGGCCGGCGCCTTTCGCGGTTTCGGCGTGCCGCAGGCGGCACTCGCCGGCGAGACGCTGATCGACGACCTCGCGGCCCGTCTGGGCATCGATCGCTGGCAGATCCGCCGCCTCAATGCCATCGGCCATGGCGATCGGACCGCCACCGGCCAGGTGCTGCATGCCTCCGCCGGCCTTCCCGAGTGCCTCGATGCGGTGAAGGCCCACTATGACGCCATGGTCGCGGCCGCCGGGGCGCACAACGCGACGGGCGGGCGCATCGCCCGCGGCGTCGGCGTCGCCTGCATGTGGTACGGCTGCGGCAATACCTCCATGTCCAACCCGTCGAAGATGCGCATCACGCTGGCCGCCGACGGCCGGCTGACCTTCCTCAACGGGGCCGTCGATATCGGTCAGGGCTCGTCCACCGTGCTCCTGCAGATCGCGGCGGACGCGCTCGGCCTGCCGACATCCGCCTTCGACTTCGTCATCGGCGACACCGACCTGACCCTGGATGCCGGCAAGACCTCGGCCTCGCGCCAGACCTTCGTTTCCGGCAATGCCGCCAAGCTGGCGGGCCTCGACCTGCGTGCGAAAGTGCTGGCGCTCGCCAATGCCGGACCGGCGGCCCGGCTGAAGCTGGAAGGGGCCTCGCTGGTGGTGGAGGACGGCGAGGCGAGCCGGCGCATCGACCTTGCCGCGCTGGCCGCCGACGGGGCGGGCATCGTGCTCGCCGGCGAGGGCGAATACGACCCGCCAACCACCACGCTCGATGCGAAGGGACAGGGTATTCCCTATGCCACCTATGGCTTTGCCGCGCAGGTGGCGGAGGTGGAGGTCGACCGCCTGCTCGGCACGGTGAAGGTGAAGCGCATCGTCGCCGCCCACGATGTCGGCCGCGCGATCAATCCGACGCTGACCGAGGGCCAGATCCACGGCGGCATCGCCCAGGGCCTCGGCCTCGCGCTGATGGAGGAATATCTCCCCGGCCGCACCGAGAACCTGCACGACTACCTGATCCCCACCGCCGGCGACATGCCGGAAATCGCCATCCACCTGATCGAGGATCCGGAGCCCGAGGGCCCGTTCGGCGCCAAGGGCGTCGGCGAGCCGGCGCTGGTGGCGACCGCGCCGGCCATTCTCGGCGCCATCCGCCACGCCGTCGGCGTGCGGATGACCGAGGTGCCGGTGCTGCCGCACAAGCTGTGGGAAGCCATGCAGATGAGGGAGGCGGCGGAATGAGGGTTTGTCTCGCAACCACTCACGCTTTCGCTTTCTGTCATCCCCGGCCGAGCGCAGCGAGGGGAAGGGGATCCAGACCTATGCCTCTTTCGATCCTTCATCCCCTTCCATGCCTGGACCCCCTTCCCTCGGCCTTCGGCCTCGCCGGGGGCGACGGGCGGGCGCCACGGTCAAGGTTCCTGAAACGGAGGTCACCATGACCGCCACTGACCAGCTCTCCATCGCGGCACGCTCGAAAAAGTTCGGCGCCGACGAGGGCGACGGCATCCTGCGCTGCGATGCCTGCCCGGTGCTCTGCCGCATCCGGCCGGGACGCTCGGGAGCCTGCTCGCGCTATGCCAACGAGAACGGACAACTGGTCCGCACCGACCCGGTCGTACTGCTGGCGAAGACGGTCGAGGACGGCGGCAGGCTGGTCGAGTTCGGCAAGAACGAGTGGGACGGCCAGGTTCTCGACCCCAAGCGCACATTCGTGACGGCAATCGGCTCCGGCACCACCTATCCCGACTACAAGCCGGCGCCGTTCATCGTCTCGGCCGAACATGCGGGCGTCGATACCGTCACCGTCGTGACCGAGGGCATCTTCAGCTATTGCGGCGTCAAGGTGAAGATCGACACCGACCGGCACCTCGGGCCGGAGGCGGCGCCGATCCGTGTCAATGGCGAGCAGGTCGGGCATGTCACCACCGCCGAATACGGCTCGCAGATGCTCTCCATCGGCGGTGTGCGACACCTGACCGGCGGCTCCAAGAAGGAGGGCAACGTCACCTGCGACACCATGCTGAAGCTGTGCGCGGGCGAGGCCGTGACCCTGACCATCGACGGCGGCCACGAGGTGGTGGTCGCCGCGAACCAGGCGCCGATCGTCGACGGCAAGCCCGAACAGCGGATGCGCGTCGGCTGCGGCTCGGCGACCGTCGGCATCTTCGCCAAGCAGTGGCTCGGCCATGTCGACGAGGTGATCGTGGTGGACGACCACATCACCGGCGTGCTGACCGAGCACCAGGCCGGGCGCGTGCTGGACATGAAACAGGCCGGCATCCGGGTGCGCGGGCGCAAGTCCACGCCCGGCCGCTATTTCCAGGTCGCCAATCCCGGCATCGGCTGGGGCGGCACCGATATCGAGGACCCGCTGTCGATCATCCAGAAGATCGATCCGGAAACCGCCTGGCCAGGCCTGCGCCTGCTCATGACCTCCACCACCGGCGAGCATTTCCTCTATTGCGAGCTGGACGACGATCTCGTGCCGGTGCCCGCACCCATTCCCGAAGCGGTGATGAAGGTGGTCGACCGGATCGGCGAGAACTGCGAGCCCTCGCTCTGCACCGTGCTGTTCATGGCGGGCGCCGGCGGCTCGCTCAGGGCCGGCGTCACCGAGAACCCCGTGCTGCTGACGCGGTCGGTGGCATCCGGCGAGACGCGCGTGACCATGGGCGGCGCACCGGTCTATCTGTGGCCGGGCGGCGGCATCACCGTCATGGCCGATGTCACGCGCCTGCCGAAGAACGCCTTCGGCTATGTGCCGACGCCGGCCATCGTGGCCCCGATCGAGTTCACCCTGCCGCGCACGCTCTATGAACAGCTCGGCGGCCATGCCGGGGATATCGTCTCCATCGGCGACATCCTGCGCGACGTGGCGCCGGGCGCCCGCATCGACCGCTGGCGCGACGACAATCCCTGGCCTTTCGCGGAGCGAGACGCATGACAGTCAAGCGCGCGGCCCGCGCCCGGCCTGTGGACAGGCCCTATGTGCTCGAGGACCAGATCGGCTTCCTGGTCCGGCGCGCCCACCAGCGCGCCACCTCCATTTTCGACCAGGTGATGGACGGCTTCGAGGTGACGCCGGTGCAATATGCCGCGCTCGCCAAGCTGCATGATCTCGGGCCGACATCGCAGAACCAGCTCGGCCGCCTCGTCGGCATCGACCCCGCGACCATGTTCGGGGTCGCGGGCCGGCTCTCCAAGCGCGGGCTCGTCTCACCCTCGGTCGATCCCAACGATGCACGTCTGGTGGTGCTGGAACTGACCGCGGCCGGTCGCGAGATCGTCGAGGCCATGAAGGGGCGCGGCCCCGAGGTGACCGCGCGCACGCTGGAGCCGCTGAGCGAGGAGGAGGCCGAAACGCTGCTGGCGCTGCTGGCCCGGATCGGCTGAGGCTATGGCTTGGCCGGTGTCCCTTCACGGCGTTCCGGGGCGAACCCTCGCCCGTCATCCCCGGCCGGGCGCAGCGAGGGCAAGCGGATCCAGCCGTTCCGTTCCACGCCGACCCATTCCGATGGCCACCCTTCCCTCGCCCTGCGGTCTCGCCGGGGGTGACGGGAGGAGCAGCCTTTTGGCCTTGTTCCGACACATGGCGGGGACAAGGCCATGAACGCTCCCTCCGTCCAGCGCCTCGACGGCGACCGGCTGCACCTGCAGCACGGGCCGATCGATGTGGTGCTGCGCGCCTGGGGGGCCAGCGCCGCCGTACGGGACGCCTATGAGGCGGTCGTCGTGCGGTTCGCCACGATCCTGCCGGAGCTTGCCGGCGAACTGACCGAACTCAGGAAGCCGATGGGTGCCCGCCCGCAGGTCGAAGGCCCGGTGGCGCGACGCATGGTCGCCGCCTGCCGGCCGTATGGCGGACGGTTCGTCACGCCGATGGCTGCGGTGGCCGGCGCGGTCGCGGACGAGCTTCTCGAGGTCATGGTCGAGGCCGCGCCGCTCGACCGGGCCTTCGTCAATGACGGCGGCGACATCGCCATCCACCTGACCGAGGGCGAGACGATGGAGATTGCGGTGGCGGCCGATTTTGCGCGCGGCCCCGTTCCCGCCCTCAATGGCCGGATCACGCTGACCGACCGCGACCGGATCGGCGGCATCGCAACCTCAGGCGCGCAGGGCCGCTCCTTCTCGCTGGGCATCGCCGATTCGGTGACGGTGCTGGCACGCGATGCCGCGGCTGCCGACGTGGCAGCGACCCTTGTCGCCAATGCCGTCACCATCAACCATCCGTCCATCGAACGCCGGCCGGCCCGCGATCTCGATCCGGACAGCGATCTCGGCGACCATCTCGTGACCACGGCCGTCGGCCCGCTGCCGCGCGAGGCGGTGCTGGCGGCGCTGGAGGCCGGCCGCGTTCAGGCCGAACAGTTCCGCCTGCGCGGCCTCATCCGCGACTGCGCCCTCACGCTGCGCGGCGAGACCGTGACGCTCGGATCGACCAGACTTCCCAGGGAGACGACCCAATGACCATCGACGTGCGCAAGATCGTCACCGGCGTGGAGGAGGTCCGCCACGATGGCGGGCCGAAGCTCGACAGGCCGATCCTCAAGGGCTGGGTCGCCGTGGTGCTGAGGAACCCGTTCGCCGGCCGCTATGTCGAGGACATCCAGCCGATGATGGACGCGCTGAAGCCACTCGGCCTCGAATGCTCGACGAAGCTGCTGGCTGCGCTCGGCGGCGATACGGCCGCGATCGAGGCCTATGGCAAGGGCTCGCTGGTCGGCGCGGCCGGGGAGCTTGAGCATGGCGCGCTCTGGCATGTGCCCGGCGGCTATGCCATGCGCGAACTGCTCGGCGAGGCTCTGTCCATCGTGCCGTCCATGACCAAGGTCGGCCCGATGGGGGCCATCCTGGACGTGCCGATCCACCACCGCAACGCGGCCTATGTCCGCTCGCATTTCGACGGCGTGACGCTGATGGTGCAGGACGCCCCGAAGCCCGACGAGATCCTTTTCGCGCTCGCCATGACCACCGGCGGGCGCCCGCATCCGCGCATGGGCGGACTGACCCAGGAGGGCATTTCCAAGCGCGACGGGCAAAGGTGAGCTGAACCCTGGACGCCCGCAATAGTTGCATATCATGCGGAAATTCCGCATGATATGTTATGGTTTCATCGCTCGCCTTTGACTGGCATGACGGCAAGGCTGCTTCGAACCTGAAGAAGCACGGCTTCAGCTTTCATGAGGCCGTTGATGTTTTTGCCGATCCCGAACGGATTGATTTTGACGTCACGCGGGCGTTGGACGGTGAGGACCGAAGAAAGACGGTTGGCAACTACGATGGGCGGCTGATGACGGTCGTCTACACGCGGCGCGGCTCGAACCACTGGATCATCTCCGCAAGGCGCGCCAATCGGACGGAGGAGCGACGCTATGGTCAAGGCTAGGCTGATCGTTGACCCGATAAATCCCCCGAGGATGTCGGCCGAGACCCGCGCTCGTCTGGACGCCATGACGCCGGAGGAGATCGAGCAGAACGCGATCGACGATCCTGACAATCCGCCATCGACCGAGGAGGAACTCGACCGCGGCGTCACCGGCCGGCGCGTGCGCCTCCTGCGCCGGTCGATCGGCCTCAGCCAGCCGGAATTCGCCGCGCGCTATCGCATCAATCTCGGACGGCTGCGCGACATCGAGCAGGGACGCACCATGCCCGACAGCGCCTTCCTCGCCTATATCACCGTCATCGAGACCGAGCGGGAAGCCGTCGACCGGGCGCTGGCTTCCTAGCGGGCCGGCGGCGGCCGGGCGTCACTGCGCGAGCTGACCGAGCGGCATTTCCATCGACACAACCAGGCCTTCCGGGTTCCAGTCATGGACCACGGTCAGACCGAGCTGGCTGGCTGCAACGCGCTGCGACAGCATCGTTCCGAACCCGGTATGCTTGGGCGCCGCCGCGATGCGGGGGCCGCCCGTTTCGGTCCAGACGATCCGCAAGGCATCGCCTGCGGTCCCGATTGCGATCCGGACATGGCCGGCCGGCGCAGACAGCGCACCATATTTCGAAGCGTTGGTCGCCAGTTCGTGGACGATCAGCGCAAGACCGGTCGCCGTGCGCTGGCCGATCGCCGGGTCCTCTCCCTCGAGGGAGAACCGGTCCGTGCCGTGCGCCTCGTAGGGGCTGAGCAGTTCACGCAACACGCCGCGGATGGTGCCCGGCTCCCGGCTGCCAGGGTCGCCGGCCGGATCGGGCATCACGTAGCGATGGGCCCGACCGAGCGCATCGATCCGGCCGCGAATGCCCTCGGCATAGGGTCGCGCCTCGGGGAAACTGCGGCTCGACAGCGTGACGATGGCGCCGACCACGGCAAAGATGTTCTTGATGCGGTGCGCGAGTTCCTGCGCGATGAGTTCGCGCTGCTCCTGCGACACCTTCAGCTCGTGCACATCGGTGCAGGTCCCGTACCAGCGTACGATCTGCCCGTCAGGGCACCGGACCGGCTGGGCGCGGCCGATCACCCACCGGTACTGCCCGGAATGATGTCGCAGGCGGTATTCGATGTGGTAGGGCTCGCCGGTCGCAAGGCAGCGACGCCAGGTTTCCCACGCCCGTTCCTGATCGTCGGGATGGAACATGCCGTTCCAGGCCTCGCCATCGGTCGAGCCGGCTGGCACGCCGGTGAACTCGTACCAGCGGTGATTGTAGTAATCGTGGTAGCCGTCCGGCTGCGTCGACCAGATCATCTGGTCGATCGAGTTGACGATGGCCTGCAGGCGCTGCTGGTGATCGAGAAGGTCGGCGCGTGCCGCCGCCAGCGTCCACTCCGCCGATTTCCGCTCGCTGATGTCGCGCGAGATGGTCGACAGCCGCGAAACCGTGCCCTCTTCGTCGAAGATGGGTGCCACGGAGACATCCCACCAGCGCAGCGTGCCCTTGGCGGTGGGGCAACAGGCTTCGAACCGGGTGGGGCGGCCCTGGCGTCCCGCCTCCACCGCGGCCCGCACCTGATCGGCCGATTCATCAGGCCAGAGGTCCCACCAGGGAACGCCCGCAACCTGGGAGAAATCGTCGATCTCCATCAGGCACAGGCCGTTGGTGTTCATGAAGCTCAGGCGGCCGTCCAGTTCGACCAGCTTGATGCAGTCAACGGAGGCCTCCAGCACCGAGCGCAGAAAGTCGCGGCTGTCCGGCAGGGCCAGGGCAACCGAAGACGTCATGAGTGGCCTCGGCTCCGGGCCGGCCTGAATCCGTGTATCCATGCGCGACGTCTGCCATCCATCCTGACCGGCCTGCCCGATGGGCAACGCAACCGGGTCGCTCCCAGCGAGCACAGCCTGCCCGCATAGCATGGTGACCCTGGACCCGATGTGTCTTTTGCAACGATTGTGTCTTTTGTAGAGAATGTGGCGTTTGCAACGCATCTGTCTTTTGCAGCGAATGCATCTTTTGCAACGACTGTGGCCGCCGGGACAATCGTGCGCCTGCGCGCACCAAAGCCTCAGAAGGCCCGCCGGAACGAGAAAAGCGCGCTATCGGGGTCGCCCCGGCCGGTGATGAGGCCGCGCAGGATCTGCGAGGCCATCATCGAGAAGGTGATGCCGTTGCCGCCATAGCCCAGCACCGCATAGCAGCCGGCAAGATTTGGAACCGATCCGATCGAGGGTGTCCCCGTGCGGGAGGCGCCGAAGCTGCCGCACCAGGCGTAGTCGGCCTCGGTGTCGATAGCCGGCATCAGCTTCGACAGCTTGGCGCGGATGACCTCGACCTTCTCAGCCAGCAGGGCGTCGCGCCGTTCCTCGTCGACGAAGTCCTCGTCCTCGCCGCCGCAGATGATGCGCCCGGACGGATCGCTTCGCAGGTAGAGATAGGGTTCGGAGGCCTCCCAGATGAACGGCAGGGCCTTCGGCACCGCGCGTAGCTGGGGCCGGGTGGCCAGGCAATAGGTCGAGACGATGCGGTGACCCTTGCGCGGCACGCCATGCGGCAGTTCGTAGCCGGTGGCGAAGACCAGCGTTCGGGCCGTGACGACCGGGCCTTCTCCGGTGATCGCGGAGACCGTTCCTTCACCCGGTTCGACCTTGACCACCTCCGTCGGCGCATGAAGCCGCGCGCCGCGATCGAGTGCGGCCCGCAGGAACCCGGCCGCCAGCCGGCGCGGATCGGCCGCAAGGTTCCCGTGGCCGAGAATGGCCGCGCGCCGGTCGAGGCCATAACGTTCGCCGACCTCGGCCCCGGTCAGGAGGGAGACCTCGAAGCCTGCGCGCCTGCGGGCCTCCGCCTCGCGTGCCAATCCGTCTGCGTCGAGGCCATTGCCTTCGAGATAGAGCGTGTCACGGATCGCGAGGTCGGCCGATATCGCCAGGCGATCGGCGCGCTCGCGCAAGGCATCGAGCGCCAGCTTGGAGCGGCGCCAGATCCGCTCGGCGCGGTCAAGGCCGATGCGCTCGGCCAGTTCGCTGAGGGGCGTGTCGATCTCGTATTGCAGCAGCGCGGTCGATGCCGGCGTCGATCCCAGCAGGGGGCCGCGCCGGTCCATGATCACGACCTTCAGGCCGGCCTCGCCGAGCGCTTCGGCCACCATGGCACCCGAGATGCCGGCACCGACCACGACGACGTCGGTGTCGACGTCGCGGCGCAAGGGCGCGCAGGGTATTGCGGCCAGTGGCCGGGACATCCACGGAGACCGCCCGGTTCGCAGGTCCCGTCCCCGCGTTGCAGCCATGAGATACGCCTCGCACCGGCTCCGGGCCGGCAGCGATGCCGGCCACACCACGGAGCCGGGTTGTCAACGCAGAAGGCGGGAAGAAGTTTCCCTCGCCGATCCCATTAACCCGCCGCCGCGGCCTCCCAGCCGGCGCTGGAGCGGGTAAACAGGATGGGCGTCGCGTTGCGGCGCAGTTCGGTGCCGACATCGACACCGGTGAGGGCTGCCAGAACCAGCAGCACGCCGCCATGCGAGACGATGAGCAGGTCGCCGTCCGGATCGTCCTCCAGCGACAGCCAGCGCGACAGGGCATGGCCGGTGCGATGGACGAAGGTTTCCAGGGTCTCGCAGGCCGGCGGGTCCTGCCGCCAGTCGAGCGAGCCGACCGGCGTGCCGAACAGCCCCATATAGAGGCGCTCCTGCAGGGCGCCGTCCGGTTCCGGGAGCATGTCGCGGCCATCGGTGACGACGGCAGCCGTGCGCCAGGCGCGCATCATCGGGCTCGCCACCACCCGCTTCAGCGAGGCAAGCGCCAGGATCGAGGCGGCCTCCGCCGCCTGGGCCTCGCCGGCCGGGTTGAGCGGCGTCTCGGGGAACTGGTAGATGCCCTTTCGGTTGCCCTCCGTCTCCCCGTGCCGGAGGAAGATGAAGCGGCTTAGCCGCGGCCGGAACGGCACGGTCCGGCTAAGGTCGAGGATGGCGTCATAGCCGAGGGTCGGGGCGACCTGGGTCGGTGTTCCGGTGGCCAAGATGGTTCTCCTTCGGGCGCTGGGATGAACGAGACGCGGCGCGATGTCAAAGGGGCGTTGCGGCGCACCTCTCGCCTTCGCCGGCCTGTTCGGCTAGCAAGGCCTCATGTCGAACGCCCGCCCCTCCCTCCGCGACCGCATCCGTGGCATCGAAGCCGGCGAGAGCGCCGTGGCCGCGCATTTCCTCGGCGAATCCGGTGTCCTCGTGCTGGCGTCCGGCGAGGCTGTGGTGACCGCGGACGGCGACAGCCGCGTGACGCTCCACGACGGCGGCGTGCTGGATACGGCGAGCGATGGCAAGGTGCTGTTGTCCGGCGGCGACGATGGCCGGCTGGTGCGCCTCGCGCCCGGCATGAAGCCGGAGATCCTGCACGACACCGGCGGCACCTGGGTCGACAGGGTGGCGCTCGGCCCGAACGGCGCCTTTGCCTGGAGCGCGGGCCGCAAGGCCTTCGCCAGTCAGGCCAAGGGCGAGCCGCGCATGCTGAGCCTGCCCTCCGCGGTCGGCGGCCTGGCCTTCTTCCCCAAGGGGCATCGCCTGGCCGTTGCCCACTATAACGGCGTGACGCTCTGGTATCCGAACATTGCCGGCGAGCCGCAGAAGCTCGAATGGAAGGGCTCGCATCTCGGTGTCACGGTGAGCGCCGACCAGCGCTTCGTCGTCACTACCATGCAGGAGCCGCAGCTCCACGGCTGGCGGCTCGAGGACGGCCAGCACATGCGCATGTCCGGCTATCCGGGCAAGGTCCGCTCCTTCTCCTGGACCCAGGGCGGAAAGTTCCTCGCCACCTCGGGCGCGGCCGAAGCCATCCTCTGGCCGTTCACCGGCAAGAACGGCCCGATGGGCGCCAGTCCGACCATGATCGCACCCGCGGCCAAGGCCGGGATCAAGGTGACCCAGGTCGCGGCCCATCCCTCGTCGCCGGTGGTGGCGGTTGGCTTTGCCGACGGGCTCATCCTGCTGACCCGCATCGAGGATGGCGCCGAGATCCTGCTGCGCGAGCCAGACGGCGATGCGGTGACCGCCATGGCCTGGCGCGCCGACGGCAAGGGGTTCCTGTTCGGCACGGACTCAGGCGCTGCAGGGATCGCGGCGCTCTAGACCGGGCGCCAGTCCATCGACCGGCGGGACATTGCCGGTCCGCCGACCGGCCTCGGCTGCGTCACGGTGCTGGCGGCTCCACGGCGGGCTCCGCCTCATTGACCTGCAGCCGGTTCGCCACCCAGCCAAGCGTCGGCCCCTGGATCAGGCTCGAGAGCACCACGACGAAAAACACGATGTTGAAGATCGTCTGGGCACTTTGGACACCCGCGACGATCGGGAAGGTCGCCAGAACGATGGGCACCGCTCCGCGCAGACCCGCCCAGGAGACGAACAGCTTCTCCCGCCAGCCATAGTCCCTGAAGGGCGCAAGGCAGATGAAGACGCTGACGGGCCGCGCGACCAGCATCAGCACCGCCGTTATCGCCAGTCCGGGAACGGTCACGGCCTGCAATTGTGCGGGAAAGACGAGCAGGCCGAGGGTGAGGAACATGACCACCTGGGCGAGCCAGGCGGCGCCATCCTGGAACAGGGAGATGGTGCGCTTGCCGGGAAACTCCCGCGTGCCGGCCACGATGCCGGCGAGGTAGGCGGCAAGGAAGCCATTGCCCTTGAGCATGCCGGCGAGGCCGTAGCTGAGCAGGGCCGCCGCCACCGAGACAACCAGGGCAAGGCCGCCGACCTGCAGCCTCAGGCGCCGCAGGATCACGACCATGCCGAGGCCCACGCCCAGACCCGTGACGGCGCCGACCGCCATCTGGATGGCGAACTCAGGGACGAGGGCCGGCACCTGCGTGCCCGGCACGGTGATCAGCAGCAGCGCCGCGCCGACGAGGAAGACCGCCATGGGATCGTTGGAGCCCGATTCGAGCTCGATCAGGCCCTGCACCCGGCCGTTCAGCGGCAAGCCGTGCGAGCGCATGATCGCAAACACGGCCGCAGCATCGGTCGAGGCGACGACCGCGCCCAGCAGGAAGCCCTGAAGCAGCGAGAAGTCGAGCAGGACGATGGCCGCGGCAGCGACGATGCCCGCGCTGATCACCACGCCCAGCGTGGCGAGAACGGCGGCCGGCAGCGCGCCGCCGCGGACCGCCTTCCAGTCCGTGTCCAGCCCGCCCGAGAACAGGATGAAGACGAGGCAGGCGACCCCGATCATCTGCGCCGCCAGGTAGTTCTCGAACTGGATGCCGCCCGGCCCGTCTGAGCCGGCCAGCATGCCCAGCGCCAGGAAGCCGATCAGCGCCGGCAGGCCGAAGCGGCTCGACAGGTTCCCGGCCAGGACGGTGAGAAGCAGCAGAAGGCCGAGACCGAAGAGCAGGAGTTCGGGAGTGAATGCAAGCATGGCACCCGATATGCTGTCTGGTCCCTCGCCGGGCAAGTCAATTGCCCGGCAGAGGTCTCCTGCGCGGCCGGGCGTGAAATCCGCTAGCCGCCCGGAGCCTCGACCGGCGGCGGCGCCGGCGGGGCGCGTTTGACGCCGATTCCCAGCGCATGCTGGTAGATGCGGCCGATCAGGATCAGCACGAGGCCGAGGCCGATGAAGGACAGCGCCCGCCACAAGCCGGTGAGCCCCGCCATGTCGATCAGGAAGACCTTGACGACGGCGAGGCCAACCAGCGCGGCCGAGGCAAATCGCAGGGTACGGCTGCCGAACCGGGCCCCGGCCAGCAGCAGCGCAATGCCCATGACCAGCCAGACCACCGAATAGGCATAGAGTTCGCCGTCGCCGATGCCGTCAGGCGCAACCTCGCCGCGGAACAGCATGGCCACCGTGATGTTGAAATAGATGAACAGCATGGCCAGTCCCATCAGGCCCATGACCCGCATCTCCATGCGCCGGCCGGCCTGCCGCTCGAACCAGGCCGCGATGCCGGCGAGGACTGCGCCGACGCCATAGCCGAGGAAGGCCCAGTTGATGACAGGGTGCGGCCCGACGGAGGCCCAGGTGAACCACGGGTTCATGGCAAAGCCCATGACGGCGACGATCCAGGCCCAGGAGCCATAGCGCACGATCAGCACCGCGTTCTGCCAGAGCAGACCCGGCCGGAAAGCGGCGAGCCGCGACAGGCCGATGCCGAAGGCGAGGATCGTGACGGTGTGGGTGGCCGCCTCCGGAAAGCGCATGGGCGCGGCGAACAGCCGGAGGCCATGGGCGCCGAAGGCGTGGCGCACCTGGACGATGACCAGCAGCGCGGCAAAGACCATGGCCAGCGCCTCCAGGATGCCCACCGGCACATCGGCGCCGCGCCGGCGGCGCAGCAGGATGGCGGCGGCGGTTGCGGTCAGGACCGGCAGGCCGTAGCCGGGCAGAAGCCAGTTGAACACGAGCGTCTCGCCCACTCCGGCGCCGTTGATGGCCGGGTCCCACAGCACGCGCGCCAGCACGCCGATGCCGGCGAGTGCCGCAACCCAGCGCAATTGCGGCAGCGGGCGCAGCGTATAGACCCAGGCAATGCCGGCCACCATCAGGGCCAGCGCCAGCGTCAGCCAGGCGCGCTCCAGCAGCAGCGTCAGCGCGATGGCGAGCGCCGCCAGCGAACCGATGGCATAGATGGCGGAGGCCGAGGCGAGACCCGGACGGTGCCCGGAGCGCAGCCGGTGCGCGGCCTCTGTCGCGGCGCCGAAGCTTGTCGCCAGCACCATGGCGAGCGCGGCAAAGCGCACGGAAACGACGAAGCCCTCGATCTTGCCATAGGCGATGGCGAGCACGCCGATGGGCACCAGTACCGAGGTCGTCGCGAGCACGATGACATTGAGCGCCGATCGCTGATGCCGGAACACGGCAAGCGCGGCAGAGCCCAGCCCGAAGATCAATGCGATGGCGGTGCCCGCGGTCACCAGCCGGGCGAGCACCTCCGGGAACGGCTCGGGGATGGCCAGCAGGTCGGCGGTCGGCGCCGAGGGCCTGACGCCGGTCGCCCAGGACAGCAGCACCAGCAGCGACAGCAGGCCCGCGGCCGGCACCGCCGCCGTCACGCCCGGCGAACGGGCGGCAAGGCCCAGCACGGCGAGGCAGGCGACGATGAACAGACCGAGTGCGGCCGTCTCCTGCCGGCCCTCCATCACGGCGATGGTCGCCAGCAGGGAGAACCCGATCAGCACGGCGCTGGCCAGCGGGTCGCTGCCGCGCTCGTGGGCCGGACCGAACCAGATGCCGGGCACCAGAAACACCGCCGCGGCGGCAAGGCCCGCCAGGGCCTGGATCAGGCTCGGCAGGGCGGTGGTGCCGAGCGCCAGCATGGACACCGTGCCGAGCCCCACCGAGGCGATGGTCGCGGCAATCGCCAGCCAGGACCAGGAGCGGATCCAGGCCAGCGCGAAACAGGCCGCCGTGATGACCGCCGCATAGAGCGGAAAGGCATAGGGGCTCGGCTCGGGGCTCGCCACGAGGAAGGGCGCGGCAAAGGCCGCAATCAGCCCGATGGCGCCAAGCAGCGGCCCGTGGACGCCAGCCAGAACCAGCGTGCAAAGGCCGACGGCCCCGAGGGCGATGAAGGCCGACGCCGGCCCGATGAAACCGTAGAGCGCATGGGCGGCATAGACCGTGCCGAAAGCGACGACCGCGCCGGCTCCGGTCACGGCCGAAGGAATGTCGGCGACAGGAAGCGTCGGCAGGCCCCGGTCGGAGCGGCGCAACCATTCGCCTCCCGCCAGCAGCACCAGCGCGAAAAGCGCGCCGAGAGCGATGCGCAGGCCGGGGCCGATCAGGTCCTGTTCGATGGAATAGCGCACCAGGAAAATGCCGCCGAGGCCAAGCGCCAGCGCACCCAGCCAGACCGCCCAGCGCGAGCCGATGGCCTCCTCGAGGCCGCCGAGGCCGGAGGCCGGCGGGACCGGCGGCGGAGCCTCGGGAGGAGCGCCGGCGGCGGCCGGCGCATCGGCGTCAAGGGGATCGATGGCCTCCAGCGGCCGCTGGCTGGTGACCTTCGGCACGAGGCCGCGGGCCGGCGCCGTCGCCGCCTCCATCGGGTCCGGCTCGGCCGGCGGAGCATCGGTCGCGACCGCTGTCTGCCAGTCGGGCACCGGCGTCTCGGGCGCCTGTGCCGTCTCCGCTCCGGGTCCGGTGGCCGGGCCGGAAGGCAACGGCGCGCCACGGACCACCGCCTCGCGCAGCAGGGCGAGTTCGGTCTCGGAACTGGCAAGGCGAAGTTCGGTCGCATCCAGCCGGCGCTTCAGATCGCCGGTGCGCACCATCGCGACGATGGCCATGACCGGCGTCGCCAATACCAGCGCTGCCGCCAGCAGGATGCCGAGAACAATCTCCATCACCTCACCAACTCCCCGATTCGCAGTCCAGGCGGATCATCGCCCGGAACCGGCGGGTGGGGATAAGTCGCCCGGCATGTTTCGGTGCGATGGCACGCGCCGGGCCCGGCTTTTCTGGCTTTGACCCGTCAGCGCGCCAGTTTCAGGGCGAAGGGATCTCCTTCATAGGCATCGCGGCCGCGACCGATGGACTGGATCGCCTCGACCATCCTTCCGCGCCGGCCGAGCATGCCGTCGGCGATGGTCACCAGCCGGATGTTGGGCGTGGCAGCAGGACTGAGCCGGCGGATCTCGGCGGCCAGCGCCGCCTCGTCGCGCTGCGGATCGACCGCGCAGGCGGTGATGAAGGCCGCCGCCGTCGAGCGGCTGATGCCCGCCCAGCAATGGACCACCAGCGGGCTGGACGGGGCATGGCCGCGCCACCATTCGTCGACGAAGCCGAGCAGGCTCTGCACATGCGCCTCGGCGGGGGCGACATAGCCGTCCATCGGCATGACGATGTCGTTCATGCCGAGGAACAGGTGGTTTTCGGGGCGCACCGGGGCCGGGCACAGCACCGGCGTCCCCTCGTTGATGAGGGTGACGACATGGCGGGCGCCGGTGGCTTGCACCGTGGCGCCGAGCCGGGCGAGCGAGCAGACATGAACTTCCACGAGGCCTCCCGGAGTTCCAGCACGACCCATCATGCCTCAACACCGATTCGGTGACGAGACGACAGCATTACGCAGGCTCAGCCGGCGAGGTCGGCAAACCGCGCGAGATAGGCGCGCCCGGCCGGCTCGGTCGCCATCGGCTCCAGCGCCGGCGGCAGGCCGCGCGACCCGCCGAACACGCCGGCCGGCCGGCCGAAAATGCCGTCCGCCTCCTCCGGCGCGAAACCGGCCAGTTGCGTCGCCTCCAGATAGGCCGCCACCCGGTCGGCCTTCTTGATCAGGGCCGTGACGGCGGCCGGGGCTGTCGCCGGCAGACCGAAGCGCAGGTGGATGGCCGCCATCAGCCTGGCCTCCACGGTCTTGTAGTCGCCGCCGATCACCGCCTTGAACGGCGAGATCATGTCCCCGATGACATATTCCGGCGCATCGTGCAGCAGCACGGCAAGGCGCCAGCGCCGCTCCAGGTCCGGTTCGAGACGCAGCGCGATGTCTTCCACCAGCAGGCAGTGCTGGGCGACCGAGAAGACATGCGGCCCAGTGGTCTGGCCGTTCCAGCGGGCGACACGGGCAAGACCGTGGGCGATGTCCTCGATCTCGACGTCCAGCGGCGAGGGATCGAGCAGATCGAGCCTGCGGCCGGACAGCATGCGCTGCCAGGCCCTTGGCGGGGCGGTGCGGGAGGAACGTGGAGACATGCCTGCCTTTTGGCCGGTTCCCGACAGGCCGGCAAGGGCGTTGGCGGGCCCGCGTGCCCTGCCCTGTCAGCAGGAGGGATCAGCCGCTGCCCCCCTGCCCTCCGGCGCACCGGGCGGCTATCACAGGCCCGAACGGGAGGCGCCGGATGCGGACACTCAGACTGGGGGCAGGCTCGGGCTTTGCCGGCGACCGGATCGAACCGGCGGTGGAACTGGCCGAGAAGGGCGAGATCGACGTGCTGGTGTTCGAGTGCCTGGCCGAGCGCACCATCGCGCTGGCCCAGCTCGCCCGTCTCGCCGATCCGCAGGCAGGCTTCGACCCGCTGCTGGAACGGCGGATGCGCGCCGTGCTGCCGGCTTGCTCCGCCCGCTCCATCCGGATCGTGACCAACATGGGCGCGGCCAATCCACTTGCCGCCGCCCGCCGCATCGCCGCGATCGCCGCCGGGCTCGGTCTGAGGCATCTGAGGATCGCGGCCGTCACCGGCGACGACGTGACCGACCCGATCCGGACGAGCGATGAAGTCCTGCCCGAGACCGGCCTTGCCGCCCGCGCCATGGCCAACCGCATCGTCTCGGCCAATGCCTATCTCGGCGCCCGTCCCATCGCCGAAGCACTGGCCGCGGGCGCCGACATCGTGGTGACCGGCCGCGTCGCCGACCCGGCCCTGTTCCTCGGACCGCTGATCCACGCCTTCGGCTGGGCCGAGGACGACTGGGAGCGCCTCGGCCGCGGCACGGCGGCGGGCCATCTGCTGGAATGCGCCGGCCAGATCACCGGCGGCTATTTCGCCGATCCCGGCACGCCGCAAAGCGAGGGTCTCGATGCGGCGAGCCTTGCCCGGCTCGGCTTTCCCATCGGCATCGTGGGCGAGGACGGCTCCGTCACCATCACCAAGGTGGCCGGCTCCGGCGGTCGCATCACGGCGGCGACCTGCAAGGAGCAGTTGCTCTACGAGATCCATGACCCGGCCGCCTATCTGCAGCCGGACGTGGCGGCTGACTTCTCCGGCATCCGGGTGGTCGAGCAGGCGCCGGACCGGATCGCCATCGAGGGCGCCGGCGGCCGGCCGCGTCCGGACAGCCTGAAGGTCTCGGTCGGCTATCGCGACGGCTATATCGGCGAGGGCCAGATCTCCTATGCAGGTCCCGGAGCCGCCGCGAAGGCGAGGCTCGCCGGCGCCATCGTCGCCGAGCGACTGGCGCTGACCGGACTGTCGTTCGAGGAACTGCGTACCGACCTCATCGGCATCAATTCCACCCATGGGGCTGCGACACCCCCCGATGCGCCGGAGCCCTACGAGGTGCGGCTCAGAGTGGCCGGGCGGACGGCCGACATGGAGACGGCGCAGCGCATCGGCGAGGAGGTGGAGACGCTCTACACCAACGGACCGGCCGGCGGCGGCGGCGTGATGAAGGCCGCGCGGCCGGTGATCGCGGTCGCGACCGCCTTCATCGACCGCACGGCCGTCCATCCGGCGATCACCTTCGTGGAGGCCGTGTCGTGACCCGCCGCATTCCGCTGCGCGACATCGCCCATGCCCGCACCGGCGACAAGGGCAACACCTCGCTCGTGTCGCTGATCGCCCGCGATCCCGCCGACTATCCGCTGCTGGCCGCGGAAGTGACGGCGGAGCGGGTGAAGGCCCATTTCGGCGCGCAGGTCACCGGCGCGGTGACGCGCTACGACCTGCCGGGCATCGGCGCGCTCAATTTCGTCATGGAAGGCGCGCTGGCCGGCGGCGTCACCCGCTCGCTGGCGCTGGATGCCCATGGCAAGGCGCTCGGCTCCTGCCTGCTCGCGCTGGAGGTCGAGAGGCCGGCCGCCGCCGGCAAGGGGTCCTCCGGGCAGGGCTGACCGGCCGGCACGTGGTTCCCGTCCGGCGCCTCCATGGGCTAGTGTCAGGGTCCTTCGAGGAGGTCTGACATGGAACTTGTGAAGCTCGGCCGCACCGGCCTCGACGTCTCGCGGCTGTGCCTCGGCTGCATGACCTATGGCGCCCCGGACATGGGCGCCCATCCGTGGACGCTCGGCGAGGCGGAGAGCCGGCCCTTCATCAAGCGGGCGCTGGAGCTCGGCATCAATTTCTTCGACACCGCCAACATCTATTCGCTCGGCTCCGGCGAGGAGATCGTCGGCAAGGCGCTGAAGGACATGGCGAAGCGCGACGACATCGTCATCGCCACCAAGGTATTCAACCGGATGCGCCCCGGCCCGAACGGCATGGGCCTGTCGCGCAAGGCGATCATGACCGAGATCGACCATTCGCTGCGCCGGCTCGGCACGGATTATGTCGACCTCTACCAGATCCACCGCTTCGACTACGACACGCCGATCGAGGAGACGCTCGAGGCGCTGCATGGCGTCGTGAAGGCCGGCAAGGCCCGCTATATCGGCGCCTCCTCCATGCATGCCTGGCGCTTCATGAAGATGCTGAAGACCTCCGAAAAGCACGGCTGGACGCGCTTCTCCACCATGCAGAATTACGTGAACCTCATCTATCGCGAGGAGGAGCGCGAAATGCTGCCGCTCTGCCAGGAGGAGGGCATCGGCGTCATTCCCTGGAGCCCGCTGGCGCGCGGGCGCCTCACCCGCGACTGGGACGAGACATCGGCCCGCACGGAGACCGACGAGTTCGGCAAGACGCTCTATACGACGACCGCCGATGCCGACCGCGAGGTGGTGGAGGCGGTGGCGAAGGTGGCGGAGGCGCGCGGCATTCCGCGTGCCCAGGTGGCGCTTGCCTGGATCATCCAGAAGCCGGGCATCACCGCCCCGATCATCGGCGCGAGCAAGATGAGCCATCTCGACGATGCGGTGGCGGCGCTGTCGGTGAAACTGACGCCTGAAGAGATCGGCGCCCTGGAGGCATCCTATGCGCCGCACCCGGTGCTCGGCTTCAAATAGACCCTGACCGGCTGCGGGCCGGCCGGCGCAGTCTGTTCGTCCGTCAAGTCTTGCCATGACCGCAGGACTTGCCTTGGCGGACGGCTGCGCCTAAGCCGGCCGCCAACGATCCGTTGCCGCAACCAGGCCAGCCATGCGCTACATTTCGACCCGGGGCGAGGCGCCCGCGCTGAACTTTCCCGATGCGCTGCTGGCGGGGCTTGCCCGCGACGGCGGCCTCTACGTGCCCGAGATCTGGCCGGCCATGGCGCCGGAGGCGATTGCGGCACTCACCGGCCAGCCCTATCCGGAGGTGGCGCGGCGCGTGCTCGCCCCCTTCGTCGATGGCGCCATCGAGGCGGCAGCCCTCTCCCGCATGATCGAAGATGCCTATGCCACGTTCCGCCACCCGGCGGTGACGCCGCTCGTTCAGCTCTCCCCTTCAGAATGGGTGCTGGAACTGTTCCACGGGCCGACGCTGGCGTTCAAGGACTGCGCCATGCAACTGCTCGGCCGGTTGATGGACCATGTCCTCAAGGCCCGCGGCCAGCGCGCAACCATCGTCGGTGCGACATCCGGCGACACCGGCGGCGCGGCCATCGATGCCTTTCGCGGGCTCGACCAGGTGGACGTGGTCATCCTGTTCCCCGACGGCCGCGTCTCGGACGTGCAGCGGCGCATGATGACCACGGTGGATGCGCCGAATGTCCATGCGATTGCGATCGACGGCACGTTCGACGACTGCCAGGCCATCGTGAAGGGCCTGTTCAACAACCACGCCTTCCGCGACCGGGTGAAGCTGTCGGGCGTCAATTCGATCAACTGGGCGCGGATCGTCGCGCAGGTGGTCTACTACTTCGTGGCGGGCGCGGCGCTCGGCGCGCCGCAGCGGCCGGCGCGCTATGTCGTTCCGACCGGCAATTTCGGCGATGTCTTCGCAGGCTATGCGGCGAAGCGCATGGGCTTGCCGATGAGCGGGCTGGTGGTTGCCACCAACATCAACGACATCCTGGAGCGCACGATCCGCACCGGACGCTACGAGGTCACCGGCGTCGAGCCGACGTCCTCGCCGTCCATGGACATCCAGGTCTCGTCGAATTTCGAGCGGCTGCTGTTCGACGCTCACGGGCGCGATGCCGGTGCCGTGCGCCGGCTGATGGCGGGCCTTGCCCAGTCGGGCAGCTTTGCCATCGAGGCGACGGCGCTCGCCGCCATCCGCGCGGATTTTGCCGCCGCCCGGGCCGACGAGGCCGAAGTGTCGGCCATGATCCGTCAGACGCTGGAGGCGGCCGGCTATCTGCTCGACCCGCATACGGCGGTGGCGATGGTCGCGGCCCGCAAGGTCGCTGCCGATCCGCCCGTGCCGACCGTGGTGCTGTCAACCGCCCATCCCGCCAAGTTCCCCGACGCGGTGGAGGCGGCCTGCGGCACCCGCCCTGCCCTGCCCGCATGGCTCGGCGACCTGATGGAGCGCACCGAGCGCATGGCGAAGCTGCCGAACGAGCAGGCGGCGGTGGAGGCCTATGTGCTGGAGAAGACCCGGGCGGCGGTGGCCGGGGCGGCGTAAGGCCTACATCCCCAGATAGGCCTTCCTCACCCCGTCATCGGCCAGAAGCTCGGCGCCGGTGCCGGTCAGCGTAACGCGGCCGTTCTCCAGCACGTAGCCGCGGCTGGCGAGACGCAGCGACACCGCCACGTTCTGCTCGACCAGCACGCAGGTGAGCCCGCCCCCGGCAAGGTCGCGGATGGTGCGCAGCACATCCTGCACCACGGCGGGGGCGAGGCCGAGCGAGGGCTCGTCGAACATGACCAGTTCCGGCTCGCCCATCAGGCAGCGGCCGATGGCGAGCATCTGCTGCTCGCCGCCCGACAGGGTGCCGGCGGCCTGGCCGGCGCGCTCCAGAAGGCGCGGGAACATGGCATAGACCCGTTCCAGGTTGCGCGCCTTGTGCTTCCGCGCCCGCGGGATCATGGCGCCCATGGCGAGGTTTTCCGCGACCGAGAGCGTCGGGAACACCTGCCGTCCCTCGGCGACCTGGCCGATGCCGAGGTCGCAGACCTCGTGGCTCGGCAGGCCGGTAATGTCGCGGTCCTTGAAGCGGATGGTGCCGGCCTTCGGCTTCAGCATGCCGGCAATGGTGCGGATCAGCGAGGTCTTGCCGGCGCCGTTCGCGCCGACAATGGCGACGATGGAGCGCTCCGGCACCTCCAGCGACACCTTGTCGAGGGCCTGGGCGTCGCCGTGGAAGACGTCGATGTCGTGGACGAGCAGCATCAGACCGTCCCCATCACAGCGCCTCGGCCCCGAGATAGCTCTCCAGCACCTTCGGGTGGCGCGTCACCTCCTCCGGCGTGCCCTCGGCAATCGTCGCGCCGTGGTGGAGCACATGGATGCGGCCGGCCAGCGCCATGACCGCGCGCATGACGTGCTCGATCAGCACGATGGTGACGCCCTGGCGGTTGATGTCCCTGAGGATCGCCACGATGCGGTCGACTTCCGTGGGCCTGAGGCCCGCCATGACCTCGTCGAGGAGGAGCAGGCGCGGGTCGGTGGCGAGCGCGCGAGCGCATTCCAGCCGCTTGCGGTCGGGCAGCGTCAGGGACTTGGCCTTTGCCTCGCGGCGGTCCCACAGGTCGAGCCGGCGCAGCACCTCGGCGGCGGAAGCCCTTGCCGCCTCCATGTCGGGCGCGCGCATCATGGCGCCGATGGTGGCGTTCTCCATGACGGTGAGTTCCGGGAAGGGCCGGACGATCTGGAAGGTGCGGGCAAGGCCCCGGCGGCAGAGTTCGTGCGGCTGCAGCCCGTCGATGCGCGCACCGGCAAAGGCGATGGTGCCGGCATCCGGCACCATGACCCCGGCGATCATGTTGAACAGCGTCGTCTTGCCGGCGCCGTTCGGGCCGATGATCGCGAAGATCTCGCCCTCGTCGACGGCGAGCGAGACGGCATCCACCGCGACAAGGCCGCGGAAGCGCTTGGTGACCCCCCGGACATCGAGCAGCGCGGTCACGAGCGCTCCTCCGGAATGCCGAGCTTCTTCTTCAGCCAGGGCCAGACCCCGTTGGGCGAGAACCAGATGATGGCCATCAGCGCCGCGCCGTAGAAGACGAGGTTGACGCCGGGGATGGCGCGGCCCGCGACCTTCTCCACCAGCGCGATCAGCGTCTGCCCGAGCGGGGTGAGGATGAAGGCGCCGAGCACCGGGCCGAACAGCGTGCCGAGGCCCCCGATGATCGGCGCCAGGATCATCTCGATGGAGCGGGCGATGTCGAAGGTCTGACTGGGAAAGAGGTTGTTCTGGTAGAAGGCATAGACGACGCCGGCCACGGCCGTCATGGCCGAGGAGACCAGCACGGCCGCCATCTTGGCGCGGAACACGTCGACGCCCAGTGCGCGGGCCGCCTCCGGGTCCTCGCGCACGGCGAGCCAGGCATGGCCGATCTTCGAGCGCCGGAGCGCCGCGCAGAGAAGGAAGGCCACCACCATCATGGCCAGCGCCACGTAATAGAACAGCAGCGGCCCGCCGCGCAGGTTCCAGGGCGATCCGCCGCCGGCCGTGACCGGGATGAAGAAGCCTGCCGCGCCGCCGACGAAGCTCCAGTTGTCGAAGCCGATGCGGGCGACCTCGGCGAAGGCGATGGTCAGCAGCGCGAAATAGACGCCCTCGATGCCGAAGCGGAAGCCGAGCCAGCCGATCACCGCGCCGAAGGCCATGGCGGTGAGCACGGCCGGAACGATGGCGATGGCCGGCGCGATGCCGAACTTCACCCAGAGGATGGCGCCGATATAGCCGCCGAGGCCGACATAGAGGGCATGGCCGAGCGAGAGCTGGCCGCAGAAGCCCATCATCACGTTCCAGGCCTGGCCGACGGTGGCGAACCAGAAGATCAGGAAGAAGACCGAGAGCAGGTAGCGGTCGAGCAGGGCGGGCGCCACCAGCAGCACGGCGACGAAAGCCGCCAGCAGCACGAGCGCGCGGCGCGGCGCCTCGTCGGCAAGCCTTGCGAGGGTTCCGAAGGGGTTCATGCGCCTTTCCTCACGCCCGCCTGCCGAGCAGACCCTGCGGGCGCAGCGCCAGCACGAGCACGAGCAGGCCGAAGGAGACCATGGTCTTCATCGAGGGGGCGATGACCACCGAGGCGAGCGCCTCGACAATGCCGATCAGCAGGCCGCCGACGATGGCGCCCGCCATCGACCCCATGCCGCCAATGATGACGATGGTGAAGGCAAGCAGCGTGAAGGCCGGCGCGATCATGGGCGTGGCATCGGTGAGCGCCACCATCAGCGCGCCGGCCGCCCCCACGCAGGCGAGCCCGAGGCCGAAGGTGAGCGCATAGAGCTTCTTCACGTCGAGCCCGACCACCGCCGCGCCGACCAGATTGTCGGCACAGGCGCGGATGGCGACGCCGGTCGACGTGAAGCGGAAGAAGGCGAAGAGCAGCGATGCCACCACCAGCGCGGCACCGGCCGCATAGACGCGGACCTTGTCGACGATGACCGGCCCGACATCCCAGCTGTCGAAGGAATAGGACAGGTTGGCCGAGCGCGCGTCCGGCCCGAAGATCATCAGGAGCCCGTTGACCAGGATGATGGCGACGCCGACCAGCAGGATGAACTGCTCGTGCTCCGGCCGGCCGACGAAGGGGTTGATCAGCGTGCGCTGGAGCCCGTAGCCGACGATGAAGAAGGCCGCCGCGATCGGCACCAGCGACAGGAAGGGGTCGAGCCCGAGCGAGCGGAACAGCACGAAGGCGGCATACATGCCGACCACGGCGAATTCGCCATGGGCGAAGTTGACCACCCGCACGACGCCGAAGATCACCGACAGGCCGAGCGCCATCAGGCCATAGACGAGGCCGGTGAGGATGCCCTGGACGAGCACGTTGGCATAGAGCGACCAGAGCATGAGCGGTGGCTGTCCCGGAGCGATGCGACAGGGCGAGTTAAACGGTCGGTGGCGGCGGGGCAACAGCCATGCCGGAAAGGGTGGCCACCACCGTGACGCCGACCCTCGGTCCAAGGGCGCCGGTCAGCGCGATACCGGCACCACGGTCGGAACGCCAATGCGCGGCGCAGCATCCGCGAGCCGGCGATCGAGCTTTGCGAGTGTGGCGCCGCGACCTGCTGCTATCGCGCAATGCAGCGCGTCGCCTGCCCGAAGTCCAAGCTCATGATGGTTGGACATCCGCGCGGCGGAAATAAAGTGCTCGCCATCCACCGGAAGCAACCGAAAGCTCTCCGAGACGAGGGTCGAGAATGCCGACAAGGCTCGCGCCCGCTGATCCAGGGTGATGGCCCCGACCCTGAGCTTCAACGCCAGAGCCGAGGACACCTCGGTGACGGACCAGCTGCTTATGGCGAGTTCATCCGGGTTCTCGCGCGCCAGCCAGGCCTGAACGCCAGATGTCGCAGCTTCCCGCGTGAGGGAGGCGACCAGAACCGACGTGTCGAGATAGATCATCAGTACCGATCACTGTCGCGCATGGCCCGAACGAAATCGCCAGCGCCCTGGTCGCTCTCCGGCATGTCGTCGGTGACCGCCGCAAGGGCGGCGGCATCGACGGGCTTGCGCGCCGGCGTCGCAGGCGTCAGCCGAGCGACTGTCTTGCCGCGGCGGGCAATCTCGATCGTGTCGCCGGCCGCGGCGCGGTCGACGAGTTCGCTCAATCGTGCCTTGGCATCAGCCAGATTGACTGTGGGCATGGAGCCTCCTGACCAGTTAGTTGGTCATATAGTCCAACCCGCCGGGACGCGCCAGCCAGACGGCCAGCACTCCCTCACGCGCCGCCCTCAGCTCCGGCCCTGCCAGGCCGGGAAGGGCAGCACCGGCTCGGCCACCGCCACGTCCTTCGGCAGGACGACGGTGGGCACGCGCTTCAGGTTCTGCACCAGCGCCGAGCCGATATTCGGGTTCTGGCCCTTGGCGTCGAAGGTGATCGGCCCGCCGATCATGATGTGCTCGGCAAGGCTCGTCGCCCGCACCGCCTCCATGAGCTGCGGCCCGGCCGTGGTGCCGGCGCGCTTGAAGGCATCGGCCGCGATCAGCAGGCCCTCGAAGGCAAAGCCGGCGTTGAAGCTGTCCACCGCGAACCGGTTGTTCGGGTTGGCCTTGGCAAAAGCCTTCTCGAAGGCCTGGGTCATGGTCGATCTGGGGTTGGCCCAGGGCAGGCCGAACAGCACGAAATCGGCCAGCGGGCCGAGCGCCTGGTAGAATTCCTCGTCATAGAAGCCGGGCGAGCCGGGCGAGATGATCGCCTTCGGCTGGAAGCGCTGGCGCACCATATCGCGCACCATCTTGATGGCGTCGGAGGCGCGGGTGACGCACATGACGAGATCGGGGTTCAGCGAGCGGATCTTGGTGACCTCGACCGAGAGGTCCTGCGCGCGCGGGTCGTAGGCGATCTTCTCGACGAGGTTGATCGGCAGGTTCACGCGCGGCCAGATGGCGTCCATGGCATTGCGCTGGGCGGTGCCGAACGTGTCGTTGGCGTGCAGGAACACCGCCGTCTCCAGCTTCACGCCCTTCGCGTCCATCACGTCCTTGATGAGGCGCAGGCCGTTGGTGACCAGCTGGCCGCCGGTCTGGAAGTTGCGGACGAGGAACTTGTAGCCCTGCTCGGTGATCTGCGGGGCGGCCGCGACATTGACCACGAAGGGGATCTGGCGCTGCTCGGCAACCTGGGCGATCGCCAGCGTGTGGCCGGAATCGAAGGCACCGGTCAGCACGTGGCAGCCGTCATTGATGGCGCGCTCGGCCTGGGTGCGGGCGACGTCGGCATTCGACTCGGTGTCGATGTGGACGATCTCGACCGCGTAGCCGAGTTCCTTCAGCAGTTCGGGCGCGGCGAGAACGCCGCGATGCATGCTCTGGCCGGCCTGGGCGAAGAAGCCGGAACGCGGCAGGAGGCTGCCGATCTTCAGCGTCCGCGCCTGCGCGCGCGCGATGCCCGGCGCGGCAAGGGTCGCGGCAACACCGGCAAGCGCGGTGCGGCGGGTCAGACGGAGCGGCTTCTGCATCGGATACCTCCCAGTCCGGCCGCTTCATCGTCGCGGCCGGCTTCGTTTCGGACTGGCGGCGATCTTACGCAAAGGCCGCGCCTGCGGAAGGGGGCGCGCACGCATGGCGGTGCGGCGATGGCGCGCGTTCCAGCACCTGCCGACGAACCGCGCCCGAGCCGTTCGAAGCGGCTCAGGCCGCCTTGTGCTCGAAGCGGCAGATGTCGGCGATCAGGCAGCGCGGGCACTGGGGCTTGGTCGCCTTGCAGACATAGCGGCCGTGCAGGATCAGCCAGTGATGGGCGTGCAGCCGGAAGGGCTCCGGCACGACCTTCTCAAGTCCGAGTTCCACCGCCAGTGGCGTCTTGCCCGGCGCAAGGCCAGTGCGGTTGGCAACCCGGAACAGGTGCGTGTCGACCGCGATGGTCGGAATGCCGAAGGCCATGTTGAGGACGACGTTGGCGGTCTTGCGGCCGACGCCCGGCAGGGCCTCGAGCGCCGCCCGGTCGGCGGGAACCTCGCCGCCATGCTTTGCGATCAGCTGCCGCGACAGGGCAATGACGTTCTTCGCCTTGTTGCGGTAGAGGCCGATGGACTTGATGTATCCGGTCAGGCCCTCCTCGCCGAGGGCCACCATCGCGGACGGCGTGGCGGCGACCTGGAACAGCGGCCGCGTCGCCTTGTTGACGCCGATGTCGGTCGCCTGCGCGGAGAGGACCACCGCGACCAGCAGCGTGAAGGCGTTGACACTGTCCAGTTCGCCCTTCGGCTCGGGTTCCACCTCACGGAAGCGGAAGAAGATCGCCTCGATCTCGGCCGGGCTGAGGCCGTCGCGCTTGCGCCGCTTCGCCGCCACCTTCGCGGCGGCGGCATTGGCGATGGCCTTGGCCGGGCGCCGGCGCGCAGCGGTGGTCTTCGGTGACTTTCCGGCAGTGGTCGGGCGGGCCATGCCCGTCGTATAGTGTGGACCGATGACCGCCGGCAACATCACCGCCCGCCACGACGACGACGCACCTGACGCCCCGCTGTTCGCGGCGGTGCTGACCCCGCACCGCTCGCTCGGCTGGCCGGGCTTCATCGCCGTCATGGTTGCCATCGGTGCCGTCAACCTGATCGGCGCCGTGATCTTCACCGCCGTGGGCGCCTGGCCGGTCGTGCCCTTTCTCGGCCTCGACGTGCTGATCATCTTTCTCGCCTTCCGCGCCAATTACCGCCATGCCCGGGCCTTCGAGGAGGTCATCGTCACGCCGACCGAGATCCGCGTGCGCAAGGTGAGCTGGCACGGCCGGGCGCAGGAATGGCAGTTCAACCCGGCCTGGACCCGGCTGACCCGGCAGATCGACGCGGATGACGGACAGGTGCTCGCGCTCACCCTCGACGAGGGCCGGCGCAAGCTCGACATCGCCACGCTGCTGCCGCCGGTGGAGCGGGACGGCTTCGGCAAGGCGCTGGGCGCCGCACTCGCCGAGGCCCGCCGCGGGCCGACCGTGACCCGCTTCGACTGACATCGTGACCTGCACAGGGACAATGCCATGGCCGGATCGGTCGAGCGCGTGAAGGCGGTGCTGGCAGCGGCCGGCCACAGCGATGACCTCGCCACCTTCCCGGCGAGCACGCGCACGGCGGCGGAAGCGGCGGCGGCGGTCGGCTGCGAGGTGGCGCAGATCGCCAAGTCCATCCTGTTCCGGGCCGGCGATGCGCCGGTGCTGGTGATCGCCTCCGGCGCCAACCGGATCGACGCGGGCAAGGTCGCCGCCTTGGTCGGCTCCGCCATCGAGCGGCCCGACGCCGCCTGGATCCGGCAGGTCACCGGCTTTGCCATCGGCGGGGTGGCCCCGGTCGGCCACATGACGCCGCCCCTGGTCCTGATCGACGCCGATCTGGCCGCCATCGACCCGATCTGGGCAGCGGCGGGGGCACCCAACACCGTGTTCCGCACCCGCTTCGACGATCTCGTCAGGATCAGCGGCGGCAGGGTCGGCGATGTCAGGGAACAGCAGCCGTGAGCACCGCGCCATGATCGACCATGTCTCTGTCGCGGTCAGCGACCTTGCCCGCTCCACCTCGTTCTACGATGCGGTGCTTGCCCCCGTCGGCCTGACCCGGCTGGTGACGCGCGAGCGCAGCGTCGGCTACGGCAAGACCTATCCCGAGTTCTGGATCAACCTGCGCGAGGGCCATGCCGCGCCCGGCGGCGATCCCGGCATGCATGTCTGCCTGAGAACGCGCGACGAGGCGGCCGTGCGGGCATTCCACGCCGCCGCCATTGCGCAAGGCGGCGAGGACAGCGGCGCGCCGGGGTTGCGCCAGGCGGCGATGACCACCTATTTCGGCGCCTTCATCCTCGATCCCGACCGCAACAAGATCGAGGTGCTGACCTTTCCGAAGGCCGGCTGACATCTGCGCGAGAATTCTCCGATGGGGCACAGGAAACGGGTGGTTGCGCGGGCCCGCCAACGGCACATTCGGCTCAAGTCCAGACATCAGGAGCCAGTCCCATGCTCAACGTCGTCCAGCTTGAGAAGCACGGCATGCCGATCCGCCTCGCCGAGGCGGCCGACGACTACGAGGTCGTGCGCCGGACGCTTGCCTTCATCACCGAGCACTGGCGCCGCCAGCCGACCGTGGACGAGATGGCAAGCCATGTCGGCCTCTCGCCCGGCCACCTGCACCACCTGTTTCGCCGCTGGGCCGGGCTGACGCCCAAGGACTTCCTGCAGGCGATCACGCTCGATGCCGCGCGCGCCCTGCTGCGCGACGAGGCGACCGTACTCGATACCGCCTACGAGGTCGGCTATTCCGGTCCCGGCCGGCTGCACGACCTGTTCGTCACCCATGAGGCCATGTCGCCCGGCGAGTTCAAGGTCGGCGGGCAGGGCCTGACCATGCGCTACGGCTTCCACCCTTCCCCCTTCGGGCAGGCCGTGGTGGTGGCGACCGACCGGGGCCTTGCCGGCCTCGGCTTCTGCGATGCCGGCGGCGAGCCTTCGGCGCTCGCCGACATGCGCGGCCGCTGGCCGAAGGCCGCCTTCGTGGAGGATGCCGCGGCCACCGCGCCGATGGCCCGGCGCATCTTCGACCCCGCCGACTGGAGCGACGAGCGGCCCCTGCGGGTCTGCCTGATCGGCACCGATTTCGAGGTCCGCGTGTGGGAGACGCTGCTGCGCATCCCGATGGGCAAGGCCACGACCTATTCGACCATTGCCAGCCATATCGGCCGGCCGACGGCCGCCCGCGCCGTGGGGGCGGCGGTCGGCAAGAATCCGATCTCCTTCGTGGTGCCCTGCCACCGGGTGCTCGGCCGCTCCGGCGCGCTCACCGGCTATCACTGGGGCCTCACGCGCAAGCAGGCCATGCTCGGCTGGGAGGCCGGCCACGCGGGGTGATGCGTCCGGCGCCCGCGCGATGCTGACAGGCCATGGCTCCCCCTGTCCGCACGGCCGCTGGATTTCGCCGGCCGGCCGGCTAGAACGGCGCGGTGACCGCCGCCGTTCCCGCGCCCGCCTCCCCCGTCGTCAGCCATGCCCGCGTGCTTGCCATCGCGGTGCCGATGATCTTTGCCCATGTGACGACGCCGCTGCTCGGCATCGTCTCGACGGCGGCCATCGGCCGGCTGGGCGATCCGGTGGCGCTTGCGGCGGTGGCGCTGGGCGCGGTCATCATCGACGTCATCTTCTGGGCCTTCGCGTTCCTGCGCATGGGCACAATCGGCCTGACCGCGCAGGCTCTCGGACGGGCCGACGAGACCGAGCGGCGCGCCGTGATCGCGCGGGCGCTGCTGCTGGCCTTCGTCTGCGGAGCAGGGCTCATCATCCTGCAGAAGCCGCTTCTGTGGGCCTTCTTCACCGCCATGGCCGCATCGCCCGCGGTGACCGAGACGGCCGATACCTATGTCTCGGTCCGCCTGCTGTCGGCGCCGGCCGTCTTCGCCAATTTCGCCATCCTCGGCTGGCTGATCGGCCAGGCGCGGACCATGACCGGCCTCGTGCTGCAGATCGTCATCAATGTCGCGAACATGGCGCTGACCGTGCTGTTCGTGACGATGTTCGGCTGGGGGGTTGCGGGCGCTGCGACCGCCAACGTCCTTGCCGAATATGGCGGCCTCGTCGCGGGCCTTGCCGTGGTTCTGGTGGCGCTGCGCGGACGCTTCGGCGTTTCGTGGCAGACGGTGCTCGACCGGGCGATGATCGTCCGCACCTTCGCGATCAACCGCGACATCATGATCCGCACCGCGGCGCTGGTCGGCTCGTTCGCCTTCTTCACCCGGCAGGGTGCGGTCGGCGGCGACACGGTGCTGGCCGCCAATGCCATCCTGATGAACCTCGTCGGCGTGGTCGCCTTCTTCCTCGACGGCTTTGCCACCTCGGCCGAACAGCTCGGCGGGCAGGCGGTCGGTGCCCGCGACGAGAAGGCCTTCCGCCGGGCGGTGCTGCTGTCGGGGTTCTGGGCGATCGCCTTCGGCACGCTCGCCTCGCTCGTCTTCTTCGCCTTCGGCGACCTTGCCATCGGCCTCATCACCACGGCCGAGGCCGTGCGGGCGGAGGCGCTGCGCTACCTGCCCTATGCCGCGCTGACACCGTTCACCGGGGTCATGGCCTTCCTGTTCGACGGCGTGTTCATCGGCGCCACCTGGACGGTCGCCATGCGCAACTGCATGCTTGCGGCCATGGCGACCTTCATTGCCGCCTGGTGGCTTCTCTCGGGCTATGGCAATGACGGGCTGTGGATCGCGTTCCTGATCCTGCAGGCCGTGCGCGGGGTCTATCAGGCCGCCGTGCTGCCGGGCCTCATGCGGGCGACGTTCAGGGGTTGAGCCGTCACCGGGGACCCTGCACGAGGCGCCGTGCGTCCTTCGAGGCTCGGGCCGCAGCCCTCGCACCTCAGGATGAGGAGTTGTGCGGGTTGCACGCAGGGTTAAGGCGGTGCAGGGCGACCGCGCTTCATGCCGACCGATGCCAGCCAATCCCTCCTCATCCTGAGGTGCGAGCGGCAGCGAGCCTCGAAGGACGCACAACCGGCTGTGCGTTCACCCCATCCGCCAGTCGGCATTGGCCGTGCCGACCACCTCGCCGATGGACGCCCTGCCGTCGCGGGAGAGGCGCTGCGAGAGCCCCTCGCGGATCTCGCCGACGAGCCCGAACCCCCTGAACACCATGGCCGAGTAGAGCTGCACCAGCGTGGCCCCGGCGGCGATCTTGGTCCAGGCATCCTCGGCCGAGGCAATGCCACCGACCCCGACCAGCGGGAACTGGCCCTCGACGCGCCGAAAGGCTTCCGCCAGCATCGCCGTGGAGCGGTCGAACAGCGGCCGGCCCGACAACCCGCCGGCTTCCTTCGCGGTGGCCTGATCCTTCAGGCTCGCGGGGCGGTCGATGGTGGTGTTGGAGACGATCATGCCGTCGATGCCGCGCTTGCGGCTCACCCGCACCATGTCGTCGAGGCCATCGAGGGAGAGGTCGGGCGCGATCTTTACGAGGATCGGCCGGCCCGGCGCCACCCGGTCGCGCGCCTCCATGGAACGGGCCAGCACCTCGTCGAGGAAGCCGGCCTGCTGAAGGTCCCTGAGGCCCGGCGTGTTGGGCGAGGAGACATTGACCGACAGGTAGGAGACGTGGGGGGCGAGTTGTTCCACCAGCAGGCCATAGTCGGCCACGCGGTCGGTGGAATCCTTGTTCGGGCCGATATTCACGCCAACGATGCCGCCGCGGCGCGCACGGTCGGCCAGGCGCCGGGCAACCACGTCGACACCGACCGAATTGAGGCCATAGCGGTTGATCACCGCCTCGTCCGGCACCAGGCGGAACACGCGCGGCTTCGGATTGCCGTCCTGCGGCCGCGGCGTCACCCCTCCCACCTCGACGAAGCCGAAGCCGAGGCGCAGGCACGCATCCGGCACCTCGGCATGCTTGTCGAAGCCGGCGGCAAGGCCGATCGGGTTGGGAAACGACAGCCCGAAGGCGGACACGGCCAGACGCGGATCGTCCGACCCGCAGCGCGGGACGGGCAGGGTCTTCAGCGCCGCGACGGCAAGGTTGTGGCCCGTCTCCGGATCGGTGGCGAGCAGGAACGGGCGGGCAAGGCGCGAGGCGAGCGAGACGAGCGACATGAACCCTCTCTGGCACCGGGCAGGGCCGGCTGCAAGACGTCAGCTCATCATGTCTCCGGCTCACCGGGGATCCGGCTCACCCCATCAGATGTTTCGCCACCGCCATGAAGGCCGGCAGGGTCACCGGATCGTTATGGACATTGCCGGCGAGCGGATGCGAGGCGAAGCGGACAATCACCATCTCGGCCTTCGGATCCACGTAGATCGACTGCCCGTGGATGCCGCGGGCCATGTAGGCGCCGTGTTCGTTGTGGCTGACCCACCATTGATTGCGATAGGACCAGCCCGGCAGCGTGGCATAGCCGGCCGGTGCGAATTTCGCGGGGTCCGCGCCGCCGGCAATGTCGGCAACCGCCGCCTCGGGGATCACCTGATGGCCGTTGAAGGCCCCGCCGCAGCGCATGCACTCGCCGAAGCGGGCCATGTCGCGCAGCGTGACGTTGAGGCCGCCGCCCGCACCCTCCGTGCCGATGCTGTCGACGAGGAAATAGCCGTCCTCCTCGCAGCCAAGCTTCTGCCAGAGGCGCTCGGAGACCAGATCGGCCAGGGATGTGCCGGTGGCGCGGCGCAGGATCCAGCCCAGAACCTCGGTGTTGACCGTCTTGTAGACGAACTGGTCGTCGTGCCCGCCCTCCTTCTCGAGGGTGACGAGGTAGTCGTAATAGGTCTGCGGGCCTGAATAGGCCGTGTCGCGGATGGCGGAACCGGCGAGCCGGTATCTGGCGATATCGGAATTCGGATCGCCGTAGATCTCGTTGTATTTCAGCCCGGTGGTCATATCGAGGACCTGGCGGAGGCTGGCATCGCCGAAGGCGCTGGCGCCGAGTTCCGGCACGTAGCGGGTCACCGGCGCCGCCGGGTCGATGACGCCCTCCACTGCGAGCGCTGCGGAAATCGCGCCGACGAAGGATTTCGTCACCGACATGCACAGGTGCGGACGGTGGGCGGCAAGCGCGCCGGCATAGCGCTCGAACACAATCCTCCCCCGGTGCAGCACCAGCACGCCATCGGCATAGGTCTCGTCCATGGCGGCGGCGAAGGTCAGCGGCCGGCCGTCCATGGTGGCGGTGGGAAGGCCGGACAGATCCTGCTCGGCGCGCGGCAGGGGCACAGCCCCGCCCGCACCCCGCCAGACGGCCTTCGTCGGCACCGTCTGGCGAATGTTGGAGAAGGACCAGCGCGACATCGGGAAGGCACGGAACGAACCGTCGAGCACGCGCGCGGTCTTCTCCGGCGGCGGTGGGAAGCCCTGCATCAGGCCGAGCGTCAGCGGATCGGTCTCGGCGGCGGATGGCGCATCATGCGGGGTGGCGGCGATACCGGTCATGTCTGGCGTCCCTGGATTGTGGCCGGGGAGTTTCGGCCGCCTGCCGGCAGGCGTCGACCCCATGCGGCCGGGCACGGGCCATGCAGCGGCCGCGCGTCCTCGCGCCAGCGGCGTTGCGCGCGCGGACCTGCTCCCGCTCGCGCCGGGGCGATCGGTCACGCCCCCCCGACGGGAGGATGCGGGTTCTCCCGCAGCCGAGGATTGCAAAAAATGGAACTGCCGGCGGCTCGTGCCGCAAAGCGAAAGTTTCGCAGCCTAACGCCAAACCCCGACGAATCCAGCCCCCTCATGGCGAGGGGGTGCCCGGCGCCGTCCGGCCTTGTGGATGGAAAAACAGGCATGCCACGGTTTCGGGCAGAAACTGGAGTAGCCAAGTATGCCGATCCTTCCCAGGGCGGACGTTGTGTTGCGCGGCGGCCGTGTCTTCGTCGCCTATGGCGAACCCCTCGCCGAGGCCGTGGCCCTGTGGGCCGGGAAGGTTCTGGCGGTCGGCTCCTCGGCCGACATGGAGCCGCTGATCGGCCCTTCGACGAAGGTGATCGACCTCAAGGGCCGGCTGGCGACGCCCGGCCTGTTCGAGGCCCATGCCCATCTCCTGCCGCTCGGCGTGTCCATGGCCGAGGTGGATGCGCGGCCGGCCAATGCACCGACGCTGGATGCGCTGCTCGACCTGATCCGCAAGGCAGCTGCCGCGAAGAAGCCGGGGGAGTGGATCCTCGCCCGCGGCTACGACCATTTCCAGCTGGACGTGAAGCGCCATCCGCACCGCACCGAACTGGACATGGCCGCGCCCGACAACCCGGTCTATCTGGTGCGCACCTGCGGGCACCTGGCGGTGGCCAATTCGCTGGCGCTGAAGATCGCCGGCGTGACCAGGGCGACGCCCGTACCCGCCGGCGGCGCCATCGAGCAGGTCAATGGCGACCTGACCGGCCTGATGGCCGAGAACGGCCGCCAGCCGGTCAAGGCGGTGCTGCCCGCCACCGGCGACGAGGATCTGGTGGCGGCCATCGAGCGCGCCTCGCGCTACATGAACGGCTTCGGCATCACCTCGACCATGGACGCGGCGGTCGGCATCCATTCCGGCTACCGCGAGCTTGCCGCCTATCGCAATGCCGTGCGCACCGGCCGGCAGAGCCTGCGCGTGACACAATGCCTCCTCGCCAGCCCCGACGGCATCCTCGATCAATGCTACAAGGACGGGGTGATCACCGATGCGGGCGACGACATGCTGCGGGTCGGACCGGTGAAGATCTTCACCGACGGGTCGGCAGGCGGCAAGACCGCGGCCATGTCCGATCCCTATGAGGGCGAGGAACAGACCCGGGGCATCTTCTGCCTGACCGATGCGGAGATGAACGAGGCGACCATGGAGGTCCATGCGAAGGGCTATCAGCTGGCCGTCCACGCGATTGGCGATGCGGCGATCGAGCAGACACTCGTCGCCATGGAGCGGGCGCTCGCGAAATATCCGGCGACCGACCGGCGCCACCGCATCGAGCATTGCGGCTTCAACTCCATGGACCAGATGAAGCGCATGCGCGCCGCCGGCATCGAACCGGTGCCGCAGCCGGTGTTCATCTACGATTTCGGCGACCTCTACGAGGCGGTCATGCCGGATGCCCGGCCAGCCGCCTCCTATCCGATGAAGACCTGGATCGATATGGGCTTCCGCCCGGCCGCCTCGACCGACGCGCCGGTCTGCGACGCCAATGTCTGGCCGAACTTCTACACGATGCTCACCCGCAAGACCTCGAAGGGCACGGTGATCGGCGGCGATCAGGCCATCTCCATCGAGCGGGCAATCCAGGCCTATACCGAGTTCGGCGCCTATGTGAACCGCTGCGAGGACCATCGCGGCACCCTGCGCCCCGGCATGGCGGCCGATGTCGCGGTGTTCTCCCGCGACCTGACCCGCGCGACGCCCGAGGAGATCCTGCACGACAGCCGCTGCGACCTCACCATCCTGGGCGGCGCCTGCGTGCATGACGCCACCGGCGAGTGGAGGGGCTGAGTCATGGGCGCCCATCTGGTCCATCGCGCCCTTCTGTCGATCCCGGTCCTGTTCGGCGTGCTGCTGCTCGGCTTCATGCTGCTGCAGCTTGTCCCCGGCGACGTGGCGCAGGTCATTGCCGGTCCGCAGGCGCCCCCCGAGGTGGTCGAGCAGATCCGCAAGGATCTCGGCCTCGACCGCTCGCTGGTCATCCAGTTCGCGCTCTATATCAGCCGCGTCATGGTCGGCGACCTCGGCTATTCGATGATCAACAACACGCCGGTCATCCACGAGCTCGGCGAGGCCATCGGCCCGACCGTCGAGCTGATGGTCGCCTGCCTGTTCTGGTCGGTGCCGATCGGGATTGCGCTCGGCACGATCGCCGCCGTCAACCGCGGCGGCATCCTCGACCGCCTGATCATTGCCGTCTCGGTTCTGGGCGTGTCCACGCCGGTCTTCTTCATCGGCCTGATGCTGATCATGTATGTCGGCTATCACTGGGAACTGCTGCCGTTCCTGGGCCGGGCCGGGCCGCTCTGGACGCTTGACGGCATCGCCCATATCGCGCTGCCTGCGCTGACCCTCGGCCTCATCTTCATCGGTCCCGTGGCGCGCATGACGCGGACGGCGGCACTGGAGGTGATGAATGCCGACTATGTGCGCACCGCCCGCGCCAAGGGCCTGACCGAGACCACGGTCATCATCCACCACGTTCTGCGCAATGCGCTGATCCCGGTCATCACCCTGATCGGACTGCAGGCCGGATTCCTGCTGGGCGGCGCGGTGGTCACCGAGACCATCTTCTCCTGGCCCGGCGTCGGCCGGCTGGCGGTCGGCGCCATTCTGGCGCGCGACTTGCCTCTGGCCCAGGGATCCATCCTCGTCCTCGCAGTCTCGTTCATCGTGATCAATCTCATCGTCGACGTGCTCTACGGCATCCTCGATCCAAGGGTCGGCAAGCGATGACCGCCGTGTCTCCCGTCGACATCGCCCCCCCGCGCCGCAATTCCGGCCTGCGCCGCCTGTTTCGCGACCGGCTGGCGCTGGCTGCCGCCGTGATCCTGGTCATCCTGGTGGTCGCGGCCATGCTCGCGCCCTGGATCGCGCCGAACGACCCCTATCTGACCAATACCCGCCTCAGGATGCTGCCGCCGGTCTGGGAGGCCCGCGGCCGCTGGGAGTTCCTGCTCGGCACCGACGGGCTCGGCCGCTGCATGCTGTCGCGCATCCTGTTCGGCCTGCGCGCCACGCTGATGATGGGCCTGATCGCCACGGCCATCGGCGGAGCCATCGGACTGGTGCTCGGCCTGTTCGCCGCGTTCTACCGGCGGCTGGACGGCCTCATCATGCATGTCTCGGACATCCTGCTGTCCTTCCCGGCGATCCTGCTGGGACTGGCCTTCGCCGCGGTCGTCGGGCCGGGCATGACGGCGGTCGTCATCTCGCTGGCCATTTCCACGATCCCGACGGTGACGCGGGTCACCCGGGCCTCGGCGCTTGTCGTGATGGGCCAGGACTTCATCGAGGCGGGGCGGTCCATCGGCCTCGGCGACACCACGCTGCTGACGCGCTACCTGGCGTTGAACTGCATTTCCTCGGTCTTCGTCTACCTGACGCTGCGTTTCGGCCAGGTGATCCTGCTCGGCTCGGCCCTGTCCTTCCTCGGCCTCGGCGCCCAGCCGCCGGTCGCGGAACTGGGAACCATGGCGTCCGCCGGCCGCAACGAGCTGTTCCTTGCTCCGCATATCGCGGTGATCCCGAGCCTCGTCATCGTGGTGCTGGTGCTCTGCGCCAACGTCCTCGGCGACGCGCTGCGCGACCTCCTGGACCCCCGTCTCAGGAACACATGAACGGTCCACGGAGACAGGACCGCCAACCGACCCAAGGTCTTCAGAGGAGTGGGAGATGAGTATGAAAAGACTAGCCTGGGCGGCCACGGCACTCGCCGGCGGCCTCGCCCTTTCGGCGCCGGCCTTCGCGCAGGCGCAGAACACGCTGACCATCGTGCGCGAGGTCGATTCCGACCGTTACGATCCGCATCGCTCGACCGCCCGCGCCGCCTCCGAGGTTCTGTTCATGCTGGCCGACACGCTGGTGTCGCTCGACCATGACATGACCTCGATCAGGGCCGGCCTTGCCGAGAGCTGGTCCGTCTCCCCGGACGGCAAGGTCTACACCTTCAAGCTGCGCCAGGACGTACAGTTCTGCGACGGCAAGAAGATGACCGCCGACGACGTGGTCTATTCGCTGAAGCGCTGGATCGACCCGGCCACCCGCTCGCCGGTGCGCTGGCGCGCTGGTCCCGTCGAGGACATCGTCGCGAAGGACGCACATACCGTCGAATACCGCCTGACGGCACCGTTCTCGGAGCTGCTCTACCAGCTCACCCAGTCCTTCGCCGTGGTCATCGACAAGGCCAATGTGGAAGCCCTCGGCGCCGATTTCGGCGTGCGCGGCTTCAACGGCACCGGCCCCTATTGCTGGGGTGACTGGCGCCCGCGCAACGACATGCGCCTGCGCCGCCACGACGCCTATCGCTGGGGCCCGCCGATCTACGAGAACCGGGGACCGGCCCATATCCAGGAGATCGTCTGGCGCATCGTGCCGGAAGAGAACACCCGCCTCGCCGCGGTCATGACCGGCCAGAGCCAGGCGACCCAGTATGTGCCCTATTCGGGCCTGTCGCAGATCCGCGCCAACCGGAACCTGCGCGTCGTCGACAATCCGGCGGCCTTCTGGACCTATTTCATCGGGTTCAAGGTCGACAAGCCGGGCGTCAGCGATCCGGTCGTCCGCCGCGCCATCGTCATGGCGGTGGACCAGGAGGCGATCTCGCGCGACATCAATTTCGGCGAGACGGAGCCCGCCTATTCCTACATCCACCAGTCGGCGACCGACTGGGACAAGCGGCTCGATGCGCGCCTCATCCGCACCAATGTGGCGGAGGCCAATCGCATCCTCGACGAGGCCGGCTGGGTGCGCGGGGCTGACGGTTTCCGCTCGAAGAACGGAGAGCGCCTGTCGCCGATCGCCTATGGCTTCACCGGCTCGACCTGGTCGAAGCTGATGGAGGCGGTGCAGGGCGACCTGCGCAAGATCGGTGTCGATCTGAGGATCCAGCTGTTCGATGCCACGGTTGCCTGGGGCAAGCTGGCCACGCAGGAATTCGACCTGTTCGGCATGAGCTTCCCCTACATCACCGCCGGCGACGCGCTGAACCTCTACTTCCGGTCGACCAACATCCCGACCCCCAACCGGATGAACTGGCGCAATGCCGACACCGACCGCCTGCTGCAGGCCGGCATGACGGCCGTGGACGAGAGCCAGCGCGCCTCGGCCTATGCCGAAGTGCTCCAGCAGGTGCATGAGGCAGCGGTGTGGATCCCGCTCTATCACGAGCCGATGAAGGTGGCCGCCTCCGCGCGCCTCGCCCCCTTCAAGGCGCACAACATCTATGGCTGCGGCCTCTACAAGGGCCTCGACCTGCGCTTCACGCGCTGACGTGACCTCTGCGGCCGGGCGCGATTGCGTGCCCGGCCGCAGTTTCGAAAGGACTGCATGCTGATCCGTGCGTCCTTCGAGGCTCGCCCGGTCCGGGCTCGCACCTCAGGATGAGGATGGCAGAGACCGGCAGGGACCGCCCGAAGCGGCGGTGCCGCATCACAGACCCCGATGCGGGACACCACTCTCCCTCATCCTGAGGTGCGAGCGAAGCGAGCCTCGAAGGACGCAAGGACCGTGGTGCAGCCCAACCTGCACCAGAAACCGATACAACAACCGGACGAAACCCCGATGCCCGTCACCCTGATCAAAAAAGCCGCCTGGGTCGTCGCCTTCGACGGCCGCAAGCACACCTACCGGCAGGGTGTCGACGTCGCCTTCGAGGATGACCGGATCATCCATGTCGGCCCCGGCTTTGCCGGCAAGGCCGCCGAGACCATCGACGGCAAGGGCCTGATGGTCATGCCGGGCCTCGTCAACGTCCATTCGCACCCGGCCTCCGAGCCGATGACCAAGGGCTGGAACGACGAACTGGGCTCGCCCAAGCTCTACCAGTCCTCGCTCTATGAGTTCATGCCGCTGTTCCGTGCCGATTCGGGCGGTGCGCCGGACACCGATGCCTTCCAGGCTTCGGCGACGGTGGCCTATTCCGAACTGCTGCTGTCGGGCGTGACGACGCTGGTCGACATGTCGGTGCCGTGGGAGGGCTGGCTCGACACCTTCGCCGGTTCCGGCCTGCGCGCCGTCTTCGCGCCCATGTACCGCTCGGCGCGCTGGTTCACCAAGAACGCGCATGTCGTCGAATATGAATGGTCCAAGGACGAGGGCTTCTCGGCCATGGAGGCGGCCATGAAGGTGATCGACGCCGCCCATGCCCATGCCTCGGGCCGCCTCACCGGCATGATCTCGCCCAGCCAGATCGATACCTGCACCGGCGGGCTGATCCAGGCGAGCTTCGCGGAGGCCAAGAAGCGCAAGCTGCCCTTCCAGATCCACGCGGCGCAGTCGGTGGTCGAGTTCCACGAAATGACGCGCCGCCACGGCATGACGCCGGTGGAATGGCTCGGCTCGCTCGGGGTGCTGTCCGACCGCTCGCTGATCGGCCACGGCATCTTCCTCGACCACCACACCTCGGCCCACTGGCCGCGGCGCGACGACATCCAAGACCTTGTGGACAGCGGCACGACGGTCGCCCATTGCCCGACCGTGTTCCAGCGGCGCGGCATCACGCTGCAGACCTTCGGCGAATATGTCCGGCGCGGCGTCAACATGGCGATCGGCACCGACACCTATCCGCACAACATGATCGAGGAGATGCGCCACGTCGCGATCATGTCGCGCGTGGTCGGCGAGGACTGCTACGACGTGCGCTCGACCGATGTCTTCAACGCCGCGACGCTGGGCGGCGCGAAGGCGCTCGGCCGCAAGGATATCGGCCGCGTCGCGGTCGGCGCCAAGGCCGACATCGTGCTGGTGGACGTGACCCATCCGGCCATGCGGCCGGTGCGCGATCCGGTCCGTTCGATGATCTATGCGGCGGCCGAACGGGCCATCCGCACGGTCTTCGTCGACGGCAGGAAGGTGGTCGAGGCCGGCAAGGTCCTGACCATGGACCATGCAGGCGCCGCCGAGCGGCTGGAGGCGGCGCAGCGCCGCGCGGAGGCCGGCGTCAAGAAGCTCGACTGGGCGAAGCGCGACCACACGAAGATCTCGCCGCTGATCTTCCCCGTCGCGAAGGAGAGCTGAGGCGTGGCCGAAACAGGCGACACGGTTCTCGAGGTCGAGGACCTGAAGACCCATTTCCGCACCGAGCGCGGCTTCTTCAAGGCCGTGGACGGTGTGTCGTTCTCGGTGGCGCGCGGGCGCACGCTCGGCATTGTCGGGGAATCGGGCTGCGGCAAGTCGGTCACCTCGCTGTCGATCATGGGGCTGGTGCCGGAACCGCCGGGCATCCGCGCCGGCGGCCGCATCCTGCTGGAGGGGCAGGACCTGCTCGCCATGTCGCGGGGGGAGATGGAGGCGATGCGCGGCAACCGCATCGCCATGATCTTCCAGGAGCCGATGACCTCGCTGAACCCGGTCCACAGGGTCGGCGACCAGATCGTCGAGGGGCTGGTCAAGCACCGGAACCTCTCGCGCGCGGAAGCGCGCGCGCAGGCGATCGAGCTGCTGCGCCTCGTCCGCATCCCAAGTCCGGAAAGCCGGGTCGATTCCTATCCGCACGAGATGTCGGGCGGCATGCGCCAGCGCGTGATGATCGCCATCGCGCTGGCCTGCGAGCCCGAACTGCTGATCGCCGATGAACCGACGACGGCCCTGGACGTGACCATCCAGGCCCAGATCCTCGACCTGATGCGGGACCTGAAGAGCCGCCTCGGCATGGCGATCATCCTGATTACCCACGACCTCGGCGTGGTCGCCGAGATGTGCGACGACGTGGTGGTCATGTATGCCGGCAAGGTGGTCGAGCGCGCGCCGGTCGAGGCGCTGTTCGGCGACGCGCAGCACCCCTACACGCTCGGCCTGCTCGGCTCCGTTCCCCGGCTCGATGCCGACCAGAGCCGGCTGCAGACCATCGAGGGCATGGTGCCGACGCCCGAGACCATGCCGTCAGGCTGCCGCTTCGCGCCGCGCTGCACGCTGGCCTCGGCCCAATGCTATGCGGACATGCCGCCGCTGCGGATGATCGCAGCCCGCCACGAGGTCGCCTGTTTCAAGGCCCCCATCGAGACCGCGACCATCGAGGCCGCCGCATGACCGACCGGACCACTGCCCCGCTGCTCGAGGTTCAGGACCTCGCAAAGCATTTCCCCGTCCATTCCGGACTGCTGGCGCGCCAGACCGGCGCGGTGAAGGCGGTCGATGGAGTGTCGTTCACGCTCGGGCGCGGCGAGACGCTGGCGCTTGTCGGCGAATCCGGCTGCGGCAAGTCGACCACCGGCCGCCTCGTTCTGCGGCTGATCGAGCCGACAACCGGGCGGGTCGCCATCGACGGCACGGACGTGACCGCCCTCTCCAAGCAGGAACTGCGTTCGCTGCGCCGGCGCATGCAGATCGTCTTCCAGGACCCGTTCGCCTCGCTCAACCCGCGCATGAGCATCGGCGACATCCTGGCCGAGCCGCTGCTGCTGCACGGCATCTGCACGAAAGCCGCCGTGGGCGCGCGCGTGCGCGAGCTGCTGGCCATCGTCGGCCTCGCCGCGGCCTATGCCGAGCGCTACCCGCACGAGTTCTCCGGCGGCCAGCGCCAGCGCATCGGGGTTGCCCGCGCGCTCGCCACCCAGCCCGACCTGATCGTCTGCGACGAGCCGGTCTCGGCGCTCGACGTGTCGATCCAGGCCCAGGTGGTGAACCTCCTGCAGGACCTGCAGGCGCGCTTCCGCATGAGCTACCTGTTCATCGCCCATGACCTTGCCGTGGTGCGCCACATCGCGGACCGGGTGGCGGTGATGTATCTCGGCCGCATCGTCGAGATCGCCGACAAGGCGGTGATCTACACCGCACCGAAGCATCCCTATACGCGGGCGCTGCTGGCGGCCGCCCCGGTGCCGCGGCCCGGCGCCAAGTCCGACCGCATGGTGCTGGCCGGCGACGTGCCGAGCCCGATGAAGCCGCCGCCGGGCTGCACGTTCCACACCCGCTGCCCCTTCGCCACGGACATCTGCAAGGTCGAGTCGCCGGTCCAGCGCACCTTTGCCGACGGCGCCCGGGTCGCCTGCCATCATGTCGAGACCCTGCCGGCCTTCGAGGCGCTCGCCGCCTCGGCCGATCCTGTGCCGGTGGCGCGGCGGATGGCCGTTCTGGCCGAGGCCGGGAAGGCGAGGAAGGCGGCGGCCTAACCCCACACTTCCCGTGAAATCTCCACGATCAGCTCCAGCTTGCGCCACTGCTCGTCCTCGGCGAGCGTGTTGCCCTCTTCGGTCGAGGCGAAACCGCATTGCGGGGAGAGGCAGAGCTGCTCGATCGGGGCATATTTCGCCGCCTCGTCGATGCGCCGCTTGATGTCGTCCTTCTTCTCCAGCGTACCGGTCTTGGAGGTGACGAGGCCGAGCACCACGGCCTTGCCCTTCGGCAGGAAGCGCAGCGGCTCAAAGCCGCCGGCCCGCTCGGTGTCCCATTCCATGAAATAGGCGTCGACCGGCATGGTGTTGAACAAAAGTTCGGCAATCGGCTCGTAGCCGCCCGAGGCGACGAAGGTGGAGCGGAAATTGCCACGGCACAGGTGCATGGTGATGAGCAGGTCCTGCGGGCGGCCGCCGATGGCGGCCGAGACCATGCCGGCATAGATCTCGCCCTGCTTGTCCGGATCGTCGCCGCGCTCGGCGAGCATCTTCTTCTGTTCGGGGTCGCAGAGATAGGCGAAGGACACGTCGTCGAGCTGCAGGTAGCGGCAGCCGGCGTCGTGGAAGGCGTGGACGGCCTTCCGGTAGGCCTGGCCGAGGTCGTTGTAATAGTCGGCCATGTCCGGATAGAGGCCCATATTGATGAGCTTCCGCCCGCCCCGGTAGTGTAGCATCGAGGGCGAGGGAATGGTCATCTTCGCCGTGCGGCTGGTGTTCGCCTTCAGGAACCGGAAATGGTCGAGGAAGGGGTGGGTCGAGAAATCGATCTTGCCGGTCACCCGCGGCGCCTCGGCCTTGGTCTGCACGCCGGCGAACTGGATGCCCTGGTCCAGCTCAACCCGCGTCACGCCGTCGAGCTGCCACAGGAAGTCGTAGTGCCACCAGGAGCGGCGATATTCGCCGTCGGTAATCGCCTGCAGGCCGACCGCTTCCTGACGGGCGATCAGCGTCCTGATCTCGGCATCTTCCACCTCGGCGAGGCCCTCGGCATCGAGCGTGCCGGCAGCACGGGCGGCGCGCGCATCCTTCAGCGCCTTCGAGCGCAGGAGCGAGCCGACCTGATCGGCACGGAAGGGTCCGACCTTGCCGGGAATGGCCGGCGCCGGACTGGTGGTGGTGGTCATGAAGGTTCTCCCGCAACGGCCCGGCCGAACATCTTCAGGCTGGCTCCGAATGGCGACCTCTTGCCTGGCGGTCGCCTTGGCGCGGAGGATAGGACTTATCGGGGCCGCCAGCCAAGGCCGGTTGCGCCGCCTTCGACGGAAGTCGCACGCATGCCCGCAAGCCCGGCTTGCACGCCTGCCCGCTCCTGCCCCTTGCCGTGCGCGCCCGGGCGGCCAATGTGTCGGGGACACGGACAGCCAACCCAATCCCCCGAGGCCCGCCATGCAGCTCACCGGCATCCACCACCTGACCGCCGTCTCGGCCGATGCGCCGGGCAACCATGCCTTCTATGTCGGCCTGCTCGGCATGCGGCTGGTCAAGCGCACCGTGAACCAGGACGACACGTCGGCCTACCACCTGTTCTACGGCGACGGCGTCGCGAGCCCCGGCTCGGACATCACCTTCTTCGAATGGCCGGTACCGAGGGAGCGGCGCGGCACGCATTCGGTTATCCGCACGGCCCTGCGCGTGTCCGGAGAGGCGTCGATCCAATGGTGGGCCGCGCGCTTCGCCGAGAAGGGCGTGGCGCATGAGCCGCCCGTGATCCGCGACGGCCGCCTGACACTCGACTTCGAGGACCCGGAAGGCCAGCGGCTGAGCCTGATCGACGATGGCGGCGCGGGCGAGGCCCATCCCTGGGATGCGAGCCCGGTTCCGTCCGAACACCAGATCCGCGGCCTTGGGCCGATCACGGCCAGCGTGCCGGTTCTCGACCCGACCGATGCCGTGCTCACCCGCGTGATGGAGATGCGCAAGGCGCGCACCTACACGCTTGCCGGCGGCACGAGCGTGCATGTCTACGAGATGGGTCCCGGTGGACCCGCGGCGGAGTATCACGTGGCGGTGGAGCCCGGCCTGCCGGAGGGCCGGCAGGGCGCCGGCTCGGTGCATCACGTCGCGTTCCGGACGCCGGACCAGAAGGACTACCAGGGCTGGATCGACCGGCTGAACCAGTTCCGCATCCCCAATTCCGGGGCGGTGGACCGCTACTACTTCCGCAGCCTCTATTTTCGCGAGCCGAACGGCATCCTGTTCGAGATCGCGACCGACGGGCCGGGCTTCGACGTGGACGAGCCGCTGGAATCCATCGGGGAAAAGCTGGCCCTGCCGCCGTTCCTGGAGCCGAAGCGCGCCGAGATCGAGGCTGGTCTCAAGCCGCTGGGGGCGTAAGAGCCGGAGCGAGACCGAACGGAACGCAGCACCGATCCGTCATGGCCGGGCCATGCCCGGCCATGAGCGGTTGCGAATGGTCTGAACCAGTGGTGCGGATGCCGGCAGAAACCCGAATCGACAGGCCTTTGAGCCGGGCTTCCACCCGGTTCACATGCTGATCGGCACACGCTCGCGGATGGCCTCGCCAGAGGCGAGGTCGATGCCATGGATATCGACATGGTGGACCTTCGGGATGAAGCGTCCACGCTCGACATTGGCATAGACATAGACGACGCGAACGGTGCGCGTGCCCATGCGCAGCAGCGCGCGTGCCTTGCCGTCCTCGCCGATATCAACCGTGGCTTCCCGCTCGCGATAGGCCGCGAGCGTCGCCCGGAAACGCCCCTGCCCCGCCGGCTCGGCGCTGATTCCGAAGGCGAAGACGCGCTCGAAGAAGGACAGGTCGCGGCGGCGGCCGTCTTCGTTGAAACGGCGCCAGAACACCTCCACGGGACGCGCGGCATCGAGTGCGCCATCCGGCCGGCGGCGGGCGGCATAGACCAGAATGTTCCGGTCGATGGCCTGCTGGACATAGAACAGCGTGTCCGGGTCGTCCGGCACGGGCAGGTCGGGCCGGGCGACGATGGTCTGTCGCGAGACGGTGAACTCCGACCGCCGGACGGCGATCGGCGGCAGGCGATCGTCGGTCTGGGCGCGGGCCGCCACGCCCGGAAGGATGGCCGAGGCGGCAGTGGCGACGAGCAGGCGGCGTGTCGGCATCGTGTCTCCGGGCAGCGGGCTGGCCGGTCACCCGAGCGGCTTCCGGCCCTCTCATGATGGACTAGATAGCCGGCCCGGAACGGTTTAGGAAGGTGTCGCCAATCCGGAGGCCCGGGACTTCGGTCCCGGCTCTTGGATTTTGTGCGTGTGCGGAATAGCTTGCCGCGTTCGGCAGCAGAGAGATCACAAGGCCCGGCATGAGCGAGACGGCACCATCCGTGTTCGGCGACGACGAACTCACCCGCGATCTGATCGAGGTGATCGCGAAGGAGGGTATGGTCGACATGACCGGGGTCGGGCCGGAGACGACACTCGCCTCGCTCAACATTGCCAGCGTCGACTACATGATGATCCTCGCGGCGATTGAAGAGAAATTCGCGGTCTATGTCCCGATGGACGAGAGCCTTGCCGAGGTGAAGGACGTCGGCGAACTGCTGAAGGTGCTGAAGGACCGCATCCAGGCTGGCAAGCAGGGCTGACGTGTCAGACAGGTCAGTCGTCGTCACCGGGCTGGGCGCTGTCACCGCCGCCGGCATGGGGGTCGAGGCCTTGTGGCGGGCGACCGCCGCCGGCGAGAGTGGCGCGCGCGAGGTGACGTTGCCGCGCGACTACGGGCAGATCGTGAAGATCGCCGCCCAGGCTCCTGCCCTCGAAGTGACGGACGTCTTTCCGGACAAGCGCCCCGGCTTTTTCGACCGCGCCACGACGCTGGCGCTTGCGGCGGCCGTCGAGGCCATCGGCGATGCCGGGCTGAACGATGCAGGATCGCTGGGACCGCGCACGGGGGTGATCGTCGGCACGGGCATCGGCAGTTTCGGGACCATCGAGGATGGCGTGGTCTCACTGCTTGGCGGACGACGCCCGGATCCGCTCAGCATCCCGCGGGCCATGACCAGCGCAGCAGCCTCGCAGATCGGCATGGCCTATGGCTGCACGGGACCGACCTTCGTCGTCTCGTCCGCCTGCGCCTCCTCGGCCCAGGCGATCGGCCTTGCGCTGCAGATGCTGCGGTCCGGTCTCGCCGACCGGGTCATCGCGGTCGGTACGGAGGCCGTCATCACGCCCGGCGGCATGAAGGGCTGGGAGGCGATGCGGGTGCTCTCGCCGGATCGCTGCCGGCCCTTCTCCAAGGGACGCAACGGGCTGCTGCTCGGCGAGGGAGCGGCCGCGCTGATCCTGGAGACGGCCGGGCTGGCCGGGTCCCGCGGTGCGCGCGTCCGCTCTCGCCTCATGGGCTATGGCACCACCAGCGATGCCAAGGACATCCTGCGCCCCGATGCCGAGGGCGCCCGCAGCGCGATGGCCATGGCCCTCGATGATGCCGGCGCGGCCCCGGAGGCGATCGGCTATGTCAACGCCCACGGCACCGCGACCGTCCTCAACGACACGACCGAAAGCGAGGCGCTCGGGCGCGTTTTCGGCCAGGCGTTGGCGGGCATCCCCGTGACCTCCACGAAGCCGGTACACGGCCACACGCTGGGCGCTGCCGGCGCCATCGAGGCGGTGATCACGGTGCGCGCGCTCGAGGAGCGCTTCGTGCCCCCGACCATCAATTTCCTGGAGCCCGATCCCCATTGCCCGGTGGATTGCGTGCCGCATACCGGCCGTGCCCATGCCTTCGACATGGCGCTGACCAATTCCTTCGCCTTCGGCGGCATCAACGCCGCGCTGGTCTTCGGGCGAGCCTGATGGATTTCGTCGGCCGACGGGCAGAGGTGCGCCTGTCGGTGACGGCCGAGGCTGACGCGGCCGCCGCCTTCGCGCGCGCGACCGGTGCGGAGCCCGATCCGGCCGGCCTGCCGCTCACCTTTCCGGTCGCCTGGCTGACAAGGCCGGAGATCGCGGCGATGGTCGCCTCGCTCGCGGCCGACCGCCCCGAAGCCCTTCCCGTGCATGAACTGCAGACCATCGAGACCATCGAGGCGCCTGTTCCGGGCATGGATCTGGACCTGACGGTCAGGGCCATCCGCACGGACGCGGACCGCATCACGGTCGAAGCCGAAGCGATGCATGCCGGCAGAGTCTGGGTGAGGCTCACCGGCATCCTGCGCCTGTTCGACAGGGCCGGGAGCAGGCCATGAGCGGTAGAGGCGAAGCGGCCGGCCTGCCGCCTGTCGGCACGGCCTTCACCGAGTTGCGCTTCGGCCCGCTCGACGCCGCCATGGTGTCCGCCTATGCCGCGGCCTCGGGCGACGACAACCCGATCCACACCGATCCTGCGGCGGCGCGGGCGGTGGGCCTCGACGGCCCGGTCGTGCAGGGCATGATGTCGATGGCACTGGCCGGACGGGCGCTCGCCCACTGGCTGCCCGCGGCCCGCTGTCTGAAACTGTCCTGCCGCTTCGTGCTGCCGGTGCTAGTCGGAGCCACCCTGACCATCGGCGCACGCGTGGTCCAGCGCGAGGACGCGGCCCGGCGGGCGATCCTGCGCATCGTCATCAAGGGCGAGGATGGCCGCATGGCGGCCATGGCCGAGGCTGCTGTGGCGGCCTGAGGCAATGGCCAGCAGGAACTGCTGATCGCAGGCCTCAGGCGATCGCGGACGTCAGGCGATTGCAGCTTTGGGCGCCATGTCGCGCAGCACGCTGAGAAACAGGTCGATATCCGAATCCTGATGCGCGGCCGAGACCGAGAAGCGCAGCAGAACCTCGCCATTCGGGGTCGCCGGCGGTACCAGCAGGTTGACATAGATGCCGCGGCTGAGGAGTTCGCGCCAGAATTCGAAACCCTGGTAGAGGCCCTTCATGTGCAGCGCCCCGACCGGACCCGGATCGGCCCTCAGGCTGTAGCCCAGTGCTGACGCGCCGCGGCAGAAGCGCTCGGCCTTGCGCCAGAGGTCCTCGCGCAGTTCCGGTTCGGACTGGATGATGCCGATGGCCGTGCGCGCGGAGGCGACAACGGCCGGCGGCAGCGAGGCGGTGTAGAGATAGGAACGCGCCAGGAAGCGCAGCGACTTCAGCGCCGGGTGGACGGTCACGCAATAGCCGCCGATGACGCCGACGCTCTTGGAGAAGGTGCCGACAATGGCATCGACCAGATGCTCGGCGCCCTGCGCCTCGGTGACGCCGCGGCCATTGGCCCCGTAAAGGCCGAGACCATGGGCCTCGTCGACCAGCACCAGCGCGCCGTGCCGCTTGGCGACGGTTGCGATGTCCTTGACGAAACCAACATCGCCCCAGACCGAATAGAGCCCTTCCAGAACCACGAGGGTGCGCGAGGCCGGAAAGGTCGATTCGCCGAGAATGCGGTCGAGATCGGCCGCGTCATTGTGGCGGAACGGCTTGAACGTCGCCCCGCTGGTCCGGCAGGCGTCGATGATGCTGGCATGGCAGAACGCATCGTAGAGGATGAGATCGCCTTCGCCGGCGAGGCCGCAGATGGCGCCCAGATTGGCCATGAAGCCGGTCGAGAAGACGATCGCATCAGGCCGCTGGTAGAAGTCGGCGACCGCCTGCTCCAGATTGGCGTGGCCGATCTGGTTGCCGCTCGCCAGACGCGAGGCGGTGGAGCCGGTGCCCCAGGTTCTCAGCGCCTCCTCGGCCGACGCGATGCAGCGGGGGTCGAAATTGAGGCCGAGATAGGAATTGGTGCCGAACAGCGTCGTCGGGCGGCCGCTGATGACGGCATTGACCGGTCCGTCGATCCGCTCGATCTGGATGAACAGCGGATGGTCGCCACCCCCCATCGAACGCTGGAGGATATCGCCGAAGCCGGAGACCCTGCGCAGGATGCCCGAAAGCTGGGAGGTGGGGGCGACATTGTCCGCGCGGCCAGACTGCAGCGGGGTACTATCAGACATGGGGCCTCGCCGGGACGGGCAATGAGTGCGGATTGTCACGCTATAGTGACATCGACGCTTCGGAGCAAGCAACGGGCCCGTGGCTAGGCTGCCAGCGCCGTGCGCGTGCCGACGGCCTTCGTCACGACCGTCCTCGCCTCACAACCCGTAATAGCGGGCCAGACCCCACTGGAACAGCGCAGTGGGGATGAAGGGCCGGGTCCCGATCAGGATGCGCTGGGCCAAGGGGCCGACCGCATGGCGCGGGCCCCGCGAACGTCCCTCGACAATGGCGGCGATGCGGGCGGCAACCGACCCGGCGGGCGCGCCGGCCCGCTCGTCGGCCTCGTAGCGGGCGAGCGTCGCCGCACAGGCCGGATGATAGGCGGAGGCCGGACCGGCAGAGGCCCTGGCGCGGATGCGGTTCTCCACCACGGCCGTGGCCGTGTCTCCGGGAGCGACCAGCGCCACCGAGACGCCGAAAGGCGCCACTTCCAGACGCAGCGCCTCGGTCAGGCCCTCCAGCGCATATTTGCTGGCGCAGTAGAGCCCCTGGAACGGCATGCCGACAGAGCCGGCCGTCGAGCCGACATTGATGATGACACCCCCGCCCTGCCCGCGCATGGCCGGCAGCACGGAGCGCGCCATGCGCTGCACGCCGACGACGTTGGTGTTGAGGACGGCGAGCGCCTCGGCAGGGGACGTGTCCTCGACGGCCCCGGCCAGAACCACCCCGGCATTGTTGACAAGCGCATCGATGCGCCCGGCCTCGGCCAGGACAGCGGCGACGGCGGCCGCGACCGCGGCATCGTCGGTGACGTCAAGGGCCAGCAGCTGGAAGGGAGCGGCATGGCGATCCGGGTTCCGGCTGGTGCCGAACACCCGATGGCCGCGCTCATGGAGATATGCTGCCGTGGCGCGGCCGATGCCCGACGAGGCCCCGGTGACGAGAACGACCTTCTGCGCGCCCATGATGGCTCCCGCTGCAACTTGCGGGCCTTCCTAGCCCGGCGCGGGGCGGCGCGCATCCCCGCATGGCTGCCCTCGGGGGCAAGAGTGCCCGCCCTCAGCGCAGGATCAGGGCGGTCAGGTAGAGCCCGAGACCGAAAACCGTGTGGCCGGCAATGTTCAGGAGCCGTATCTGCATGGCATTGGCCCGCCTGGAGGCCGCAACCCCCGCGCCCATGCCGGGCTGGAGAATGAACCAGCCGCAGGCGATGGTGACATAGCCGACGATCAGCGCGGGAACGAGGGTTGGCGCATGCGCCCATCCGGTTCCCCAGATGGCGAGAAGGGCGGCCGCAAAGGCAATGCCGACGGCATAGTGGAACACCCAGCCGATGGCGCGCTCGCCCTCCAAGGGGCTGGCCGCCGCGATGTCCTCGTGGACGAACCGGCCCGACGGCAGATGGCCGACCCACCGGCCGACCAGCGCCCAGTTGGGCGGGGCGATGGCGAAGACGCGGAACAGTAGCAGCGCCCACAGATCGAGAAGCGCCGTGGCGCCCGATCCGATCAGCACGGCTTTGACGAGAAACTCCATGGCTGCCCCCTGCCCGTTGCCGGGCCAGTGATCGGCCAGCGGAACGGGCGGGCGCCATGGCCGGCGGCGAATAGCTGTCATGCAGCCTGCATTCTCAACCTGCGGACAGGCACTTGCGCGTTGCAGCATCCGTCTTGGAGCGATGCACAATCCCCTAGCGGGAAGACGACTGAATGAAGCGGCGGATGAAGGCCTTGCCGCGCTGCACACAGAATTCGTCAGGCATCGGCCTCGCGAATATTCCGGCCATGACTGCGCCGACCTGCCCCCGGGAGGATGCGTATCTAGGACTAAATCGATTTTTGTCGTTTACTGGACCAAGCGCCCAAGTCGGGAACGTCTGCCAGGACCACCGCCAAGCGGGTCCTGGTGGCCCATGACACCGTCGGCACGGCGTCCAACCTGTGCGGCCCCCAGCGGTCGCGGCAGAATCCGGGAGGATCAACCCATGCGCAGACAATCCCTGAGCCGTCGTCGGTTCCTGGCAGCGACGGCGATCACGACCGCGGCGCTCTCCACGCCGTTCGTCCGCGGCGCCCACGCCGCAGGCAAGCTTTCCATCGGCCTGTGGGACCACTGGGTCCCCGGCGCCAACAGTGCCTCCACCCAAGTTGCACAGGCCTGGGCCGCCAAGGAGCGGGTCGAGCTGACGATCGACTACATTCCCTCGCAGGGGAACAAGAACCTGCTGACCATCGCCGCCGAGGCGCAGGCCAAGTCCGGCCACGACATGCTGGCCATGCCGACCTGGTGGCCGCAGGCCCATGCCGATCTGCTCGAGCCCTGCAATGACGTGATGACCCAGCTCATCGCCCAGAACGGCCAGGTCAACGATACCGTCCAGTATCTGAACAGGGCCGGCGAAAAGTGGTTGGGCGTGCCCTCCACCATCGGCTCGCAGATCAAGGGACCGTGCTCGCGCATCGACCTCCTGAAGCAGCATGCCGGCATCGACATCCAGGCCATGTATCCGGCGGGCGCTGCGCCCAAGGCCGATGGCTGGAACATGGACACCTATCTGAAGGCGGCCGAAGCCTGCCACAAGGCCGGCGTGCCCTTCGGCGTCGGGCTCGGCGAGACGACCGATTCGGTCGACACGGCCGGCGCCTTCTTCCTGTCCTTCGGCGCGCATCTCGTCGACGCCAAGGGCGAGTTGACGGTGAAGTCGGACGCGGTGCGCCAGGCGCTGGAATTCTGCGTCAAGGCGGCGAAGTTCTATCCGGCCGACGCGCCGGCCTGGGACGACGGCTCCAACAACCGCTGGCTGGTCTCCGGCCGCGGCGCCCTGATCATGAACCCGCCGAGCGCCTGGGCAGTGGCCAAGCGCGACGCGCCGCAGATCGCGGCCCAGTGCTGGACGCACGGCATGCCAGTGGGACCGAAGGGCCGCTATGCGCCGTTCCTGCCCTATTTCTGGAACATCTGGTCGTTCTCGCAGAACAAGCCGGCCGCCAAGAGCCTGCTCGTCGCAATGTCGCAGCCTGATGCGGTGGCGAAGTTCGTGGCGGCCTCGGCCGGCTACGACATCCCCTCGTTCGAGAAGCTGACGACGCTTCCGACCTGGGCGGAGGAAGGGCCGCCGAAGGGCACGCTCTACCACTACCCGAACCCGCACAACCACCAGACGCTCTCGATCGCCGCCTCGCCGGCGCCGCCGAAGATCGCCCAGCAGATCTACAGCCAGGGGACGCTCACGAAGATGATCGTCCGGCACCTGCAGGGCGAGCCCATGGAGCGAACGCTCGCCTGGGCGGAGAGCGAGGTCGAGGGCTTCCTGCGCGGCTGAGCCGCGGGACCTTCCGCAGACAGGAATCGGGGCGCCGGAGAGCTGGCGCCCCGAGCCCTACACGTCCCCCGATCATTCATGCGAAGGGCAGCCCATGGCCGATGCGGTCCTGACCTCGACCCGGGCAGCGGCACCTCCCCGCGCCAGGCCCGGTGGCTTGCGGCGCTTCATGCAGCGCAAGTCGACCATCGCCTTCCTGATGGCCCTGCCGCTGATCCTGCTCATCGCAGTCCTGGTCATCTACCCGGCCTTCTACGCCATCTACCTGTCGACGCTGCGCAAATCGATGACGAGCGTCGCCTGGATGCGCAATTGCTCGTGGTTGCCCGAGGCGATCTGCGGCTACATGCCGTTCGGCAACATGCAGTTCCTGTTTACCCGCGAGACCTTCTGGAAGGTGGTCTACCAGTCGTGCCTGTTCGCCATCACGGCGGTCATCTTCAAGGCGCTGATCGGCTTCGTGGTCGCGCATTTCGTCCACAACATCCCCGACAAGGGGCAGCGCAAGTGGCGCGGCATGCTGCTGATCCCCTGGGTCATCCCGCCGGCCATGTCGACGCTGGCCTGGCTCTGGCTGTTCGACCCCTCCTACAGCGCCTTCAACTACATCCTGACCGGCCTCGGCTTCGAGCGGATCCCGTGGACCGGCGATGCCAACTGGGCGCGGTTCTCGGTCATCCTGGTCAATATCTGGGTCGGCGCACCGTTCTTCATGATCATGTATCTGGCGGCGCTGAAATCGGTGCCTGACCAGCTCTACGAGGCGGCCGCCATCGACGGCGCCAACTGGTGGCAGCGCATCTGGTACATCACGCTGCCGATGATGCGGAACATCATCGCCATCACGGCACTGTTCTCCACCATCGTCACCTTCGCCAATTTCGACATCGTCCGCGTGCTGACCGCCGGCGGCCCGCTCGACCAGACCCACCTGTTCGCCACCTGGGCCTTCAAGCTGGGCATCGAGGGCGGCGACATTCCGCTCGGCGCCTCCGTCTCGCTGTTCATGGTGCCGATCCTGGCGATCGCCGCCGTCTTCATCCTGCGCGACATCAACCAGCGAGGAAACGAGGCATGACCGCTGGCACCATCACCCCCGACAAGGGCGCGCCGACCCGCAAGGCCTCCTATGGCTCGATGAGCCGTGACAGGACATGGGCGCTGCGCTGGTCCTATTTCTTCCTGGTGATCTTCGCGGCCTTCTTCCTCCTGCCGCCGATCTACATGTTCATCACCTCGCTGAAGACCAGCGCGGAAATCTCGGCGGCGACCAATCCGTGGTGGGTCTACAATCCGACCCTTGCGAACTATGCCGAGCTGCTGACCAAGCGGGAATATCTCGTCTTCTTCCGCAATTCGGTCGTCGTCTCGGTCTTCGTGGTGACCATCACCATGCTGATCTCGATCCCCGCCGCCTTCGCCCTGTCGCGCATGCGGTTCTGGGGTTCGGCGACGCTGGCCACCGGCGTCTTCCTCACCTATCTCGTGCCGGACACGCTGCTGTTCATCCCGCTGTTCAAGATGTTCGCCGTGTTCCACGAGGTCACCGGCATCCAGCTCCTGAACCGCTGGTGGGTGCTGCTGGTGGTCTATCCGACGCTGACGGTGCCGTTCTGCACCTGGATCATGATCGGCTACTTCGCCTCGATCCCGAAGGAGCTGGACGAGGCCGCGATCATCGACGGGGCCAGCTGGTTCCAGACCCTGACCCGCATCTTCGTGCCGGTGGCTCTGCCGGGCATCATCGCCGCGACGATCTTCGCCTTCACGGTCAGCTGGGCGCAGTTCCTCTATCCCCTGGCGTTCACCACCTCGGTCGACCAGCTGGTCCTGCCGGTCGGCATCATCACGACCCTGATCCGCGGCGACGTCTTCGCCTGGGGCCAGATCATGACCGGCGCCCTGCTCGGCGCCCTGCCGCCGCTGATCATCTACGCTTTCCTCATGGACTATTACATCGCAGGCCTGACAGCCGGCGCGACCAAGGGCTGACGGGGGACACATGGCAGGCGTCACATTGCGGAAGGTCTTCAAGCGCTACGGCGACGTGGAGGCCGTGCGCGGCATCGATCTCGACATTGCCGACGAGGAATTCGTCGTGCTGGTCGGCCCGTCAGGATGCGGAAAGTCGACGACGCTGCGCATGATCGCAGGGCTTGAGGACATTTCCGACGGCGAGATCGCCATTGACGGCTATGTCGTCAACGACGTGCCGCCGAAGGACCGGGACATCGCCATGGTGTTTCAGAACTACGCGCTCTATCCGCACATGACGGTGGCCGAGAACATGAGCTTCGGCCTGCGCCTGAAGCGCTATCCGAAGGCCGAGATCAAGACGCGGGTGGACGAGGCGGCCCGCATCCTCGACATCACGGAACTGCTCGAGCGCAAGCCCAAGGCCCTGTCGGGCGGCCAGCGCCAGCGCGTCGCGATGGGCCGCGCGATCGTGCGGAACCCCAAGGTCTTCCTGTTCGACGAGCCACTGTCGAACCTCGACGCGAAACTGCGCGTGCAGATGCGCACCGAGATCAAGAAGGTGCACCTGAAGGTGCGCACGACCACGGTCTATGTCACCCACGACCAGGTGGAGGCCATGACGCTGGCCGACCGGGTGGTGGTGATGAACGGCGGCCTGATCGAGCAGATCGGCCCGCCGAACGAGCTCTACCACCACCCGAAGACCCGCTTCGTCGCCGGCTTCATCGGGTCGCCCGCGATGAACTTCATCCCCGTTCGCCTGGAAGAGGCCTCGGGCGCGCTGAACCTGCATATCAGCGGTGGCATCGTCCTGCGGGTACCGGCCGCGCGCACCGAGCGCTACAAGCCGTTTGCGGGCCGTCAGGGCCTGCTGCTCGGCCTGCGCCCGGAGCATATCACCGAAACATCCGCGACCATGGAACCGGGCGTTGAGCCGTTCGACATCCGGCTCGACGTGATCGAACCGATGGGCAACGAGACGCTCGTCTATTTCACGATCGAGAAGGATACCATGTGCGGGCGGGTGAACCCCAATGCGGGAGCTGCCGACGGCCAGCCGATGCGGCTCGCGGCCAATCTCAACCACATGCACCTGATCGACCCGGGCGGCGCCGTTCTCTAGTCCGGATCGCTGCGGCGGGCCGCGCCCCTTCGTCCGGCAAGACGGCCGTCAGGAGAGCCGCGGCAGCAGTTCGGCCGCCCGCAGCAGGGATGTCGACAGGTCGAGAATCATCAACACGAAGATCGTGGCCGCCAGCAGCAGGTCGCTGCGGCGGCGCCCCGGCGTCGAACGGCTCAGCATGCCGCCCAGCGCCACGATGAAGGCGGCACCGCCGGCCAGGTTGCTGGTGCCGGGCAGTTTCAGGTCGAACAGCAGCGAGACGGCCAGCAGCGTGCCGACCGCGACGAGGCAGGACAGGACGACCGCGATCAGGCCGAAGGCTCCGCCGAGGTCGGTGAAGCGCAGGAAGGCCCGGTGCAGCGTCGAGACCGGCCGCGCCGGAACCGTTGCATCATAGGCGGCGCCAAGCGCTCGGGCACTGGCCAGGAACGACAGGGCAGCCGCTCCGGGAAGCAGGGCCACGAAGGCGAAGGCCCGGTCGGTGGCCAGACGCTCCAGGCCGACGGCCCTTTCGATGAAGCCGAAGGCCGTCAGCATGACGGAACCGAGCGTCAGGCCGGCCGTGACGACCACTTTCGCGACATCGACCAGCGCCTTCTCGCGGGCCATGTCCGGCGCCGCTCCGGCCTCGCTCGCCTCCGCCATGACTGAACCCCGATATCCGCGCGCGGCGTCCCCGCCGTGTGGGCGTCAGTCTCCGCATGCGGCCTTAATATCGGCCTTACGGGGCCAGCCGGTCATTCCGGGCGGAAGTCCAGCACCACGCCGTTGATGCAGTAGCGCAGGCCGGACGGCGGCGGGCCATCGGGGAAGACGTGGCCGAGATGACCGCCGCAGCGCGAGCAATGCACCTCGGTGCGGACCATGCCCCAGGAGCGGTCGACGGTCTCCTCCACCGATCCCGGCAGCGGGTTGTCGAAGCTCGGCCAGCCGGTGCCGCTCTCGAATTTCTTCACCGACGTGAACAGGTCCTGCCCGCAGCCGACACAGGAGAAGGTGCCGGCGCGCTTCTCGTGGTTGAGCGCGCAGCTTCCCGGCCGTTCCGTGCCGTGGCCACGCAGCACCTGGTACTGCTCGGGAGTGAGGATGCGGCGCCATTCCTCGTCGGATTTCATGACCGGAAAGGTCCTGGCATCAGTGGCGGTGGACATGGAAGCGTCTCCCTTGCTCGTGAGCCATGATCCGATGCGAGCGATCAGCGACATGGCCCGGTCCAGATGGTTATTCGGCGGGGGTCGGCGCAACCGCGCGCCGACCACGGGCTGCGCGCGGCCGCCTTGCAAGATTGACCGCAACGAGCAGAAGTCCAGAAAGCGCCACCCAGAGCGCCGGCCGGATACCGAATTCGATGTCGAGATTGGCCTCAAGGATGCGCGAGGCATCGACGCCGGTGCGCGCGGCATACCAGCCGGCCTCGGCGAGCGCGGCCAGCAGCGCGGCGGCAAGGGCAAGGCCGAGCAGCGACAGCGGGCTGACCGCCACGGACCAGCGGCGCATGAGGCGGAAGCCCATCAGCCAGAGGAAGAAGCCGAGCATGAGCACGGGCTCGGAGACATCCAGCCGGGTCTGCAGGAAGAAGTGGAGGATCGCCAGCGCGGTGACCGGATAGACAAGGCTGTGGAGCCGGTTCCAGCGGACACCACCCAGACGCCGGATCATCGCGTCCGTGGAGGTGGCGCCGAGCGCCAGAAGGCCCAGCAGCGCGACGAAGCCGATGGTCAGGTAGAAGCGCAGCACGATCTCGCTCGCCACCTTGCCGAGGTCGAAGGCCTGCTCGACCACGTAGAAGACGAGATGCAGCGCCGCATAGGCGAGCGCCGCGACGCCGATCATGCGCCGGACGACGATCAGCTTCGGCCAGTCGGCGACATGGCGCAGCGGCGTGACGAGCAGGCCGACGAGCAGAAGCCTCACGGCCCAGTCGCCCGACTGGTGGATGGCCGAGGTGATGGGTTTCGAGCCAAGCGTACCGGTCGCGGCCTGAAACGCGATCCATGCGCCGGGGGCGAGCAGCCCCAGCAAGACCGTCAGCTTGAGCCAGGACAGCGTCCCGGCCCTGTCGTTCCATGGCAGCATGCCCTGTCCTCGCTGACCCCGATGACATCCGATACGCCCTTGTGGCGCAAGGGGTTACGGCCAGCCGTCTCACGATGGCGTGAGCAGGGGACGGCGGTCAGAACTCGACGTCGAGTTCGTCGAGCTCATCCGGTTCGCGCTGGGCCTCGGCGAACCAGGCCTTCATCGGCGCCCAGTCCATGATCGTGCGGCAATAGCCGGCCGCTTCCCCATCCAGCTTCACGTCGTAGGTGTGGAACCGCATGCAGACCGGCGCATACATGGCGTCGGCCACCGTCGGCGCCTTGCCGAACAGGAAGGGGCCGCCATAGGACGACAGGCATTCGCGCCAGATCGCGAGGATCCGATCGATGTCCGGCTGGGCGCCGACCCAGACCTTGAAGCCGCGATGGCGGGCCCTGAGGTTCATCGGCAGGGCCGAGCGCAGGTTGGGAAAGCCGGAATGCATCTCGCCGGATACCGAACGGCAATGGGCCCTGGCCGCCGGGTCCTTGGGGAACAGGCCGGCATCCGGATAGGTCTCGGCAAGATATTCGGCGATCGCCCAGGTTCCCCAGCTCTTCACGCCCCGGTCGGTGAGCGCCGGCACGAGGAAGGACGGCGACAGGAGCAGCAGTTCGGCCCGGGTGTCGGGATCGTCGATCGAGACCCTGGACTCCGTCACGGCGAGACCGGACATCTCGCAGAGCAGCCAGCCCCGGAGCGACCATGACGAATAATTCTTGCTCGAGATGGTGAGCGTCGCCTTGGCCATGCCGGGCCTCCCCTTTCCGGTCACCCGCCCACAATGCCGGACACCGGATGAAGAATATTCTCGCAGTGCAACAAAAAGTGCACTAGCTTTTTTCGATCTTTCCGGCGGCAACCCAATCGGACGGCCCGTCCATGATGTATCGCGCCTTCGAAGTGCAGAGCAGGCTCCTGGAGCCGATCCGCGACTCTGCACGGCTGGCGATTGCCGCCTTCGGGCCGGCCATGGCGGCTGCTGACAACCGCATGGCCTCCGAATGGCTGGCCACCTGGCGCCTGGTCGCCGATACCGGCTTCTCCCATGCCCGCCCGTCTTACGACATCGAGAGCGTCATGGTGGGCAATCGCGAGGTCGAGGTCACCGAGGTGCCGGTCCATCGCACGGCCTTCGGCACGCTGCTGCAGTTCAAGAAGGGCGTGGACGTCACCCAGCCGCGGGTTCTGCTGGTCGCCCCCCTCTCAGGCCATTTCGCCACGCTGCTGCGCAACACGGTGCGCACCCTGCTGGCCGACCACGACGTGTTCATCACCGACTGGCACAATGCCCGCGACGTGCCCTGGACAGAGGGGCGCTTCGGTTTCGACGAATATGTCACTCACCTGATCGACTTCCTCGACGTGATCGGACCGGGCGCCCATATCGTCGCGGTCTGCCAGCCCTGTGTGCAGGCGCTGGCGGCAGCGGCCGTGATGGCGCAGGCCGGCCACGCGGCCACCCCGCTGAGCATGACCCTGATGGCCGGGCCGGTGGACGTCAGGATCAACCCGACCAAGGTCAACGAACTGGCCTTCCAGCACCCCTACGAATGGTTCGAGACAAACCTCATCCACACCGTGCCCCTGCCCCATGCCGGCGCGGGCCGGAGGGTCTATCCGGGCTTCCTGCAGCTCATGGCCTTCATGGCCATGAACCAGGAGCGGCACGTCAAGGCCCATATGGACCTGCACGGGCATATGGCGCGCGGAGAAGAGGACAAGGCGAAGGCCATCCGCGCCTTCTACGACGAATATTTCGCCGTGCTGGACCTCACAGCCGAGTTCTACCTCGAAACGATCGACAAGGTCTTCCAGCGGGCCCTGCTGGCAACGGGCGAACTGACCTATCAGGGCCGGCACGTCGACCCGTCAGCGATCCGGCGCACGGCGCTTCTGACGGTCGAGGGCGAGCGCGACGACATCTGCTCCATCGGGCAGACGGTGGCCGCCCATGACCTCTGCTCGAAGCTCAAGCTGTTCCGCAAGCGCCACCACATGCAGGCCGGCGTCGGCCATTACGGCGTGTTCTCGGGACGGCGCTGGGAAAACCAGGTCTATCCGATCGTCAAGAACACGATCCTGGCGAGCGAATGATCCGGCTGATCGACCTGGCCTGCGGTCGAACCGTCAGGCCGGCATGACGGTGCGCAGGGCGAGATAGCCGGCGACCGAGGCAACCGCCGTGATCGTCATGCCCCAGAGCATGTCGACAATCGTGACCGTCACGCTCCAGCCCTTGAGGGTGGCCAGATTGGTGATGTCGTAGGTGCCGTAGGCGACCAGGCCGAGCAGGGCCCCAAGCCCGAGAGCCATGAGCAGGGACCGCGACCCGAAGGCCGGCAGCACCACCAGAACGACGATGCCGGCGGCATAGACGAGATAGAACAGCCCCGCGACCACCAGGTTCGGCTGGTCGAGCAGCAGGTTGCCAAGCTGCGGCCGGTAGAGCCGGCTCGCCATCAGGCTGAGCCAGACGAAGTCGATGGCCAGGAACGTCACGGCGGTGGCGGCATAGGCGACGGCGAACTGCGACATTCCCGGCTCCCGGCGGTCAGATCTTCAGGAACGGCTGGGCCAGCCGGACGATCAGGCTCTTGAAGCGCAGCGGCGCATCGGTCACGGCGAGGCAGATGCAGTCCTCGCCCGGACCGGCGAAAGGCTGGTGCTCCACCTCCTCGTCGGCGACCTCGATCTCGCCGCGGCGGAACACATCGTCGCCGTCGCAAAGTGTGCCGGCAAGGACCACGGTCATCTCCAGGCCACGATGGCCGTGCTCCGGAACGGGTGCGCCGGCCGGAATGCGCAGAAGCCGCACGCTCGTCGAGCGGTCGGCGGTGCGGATCGGCAGGTGATGGGCGCCGACGCCGAGCCGCTTCCAGCGGATCGCATCGGCATCGCCGCCGACATAGCTGCGCAGCGGCTCCGGAATGATGACCGGCGCCAGCGAGGCAGGCTTCGCGGCCGCCGCTGCCGCGTCCGGCGTCACACCTCCCGCTTCGATGCGCGCCATCAGGCGGTCGAAGGCGGAAGGAGCGAGCGGGGCCGGCTCGATGGCCTCGAGCATGACGCCGCCGAGATCGCGGGCCAGCACGGACCGCCCGCGCGCCTCGGGACAGAGGGCGAGATGGGTCGCGACCGCCAGGCTCCAGCCCTCGGACAGGGACCCGGCCTCATAGGCCATGAGAATGTCGTCGGAGACATGCCGGGCCATTGTCACAGCTCCTCTCCCAGGCTCGCGCCAAGTGCGTTGCGCAGCTTGGCGAAGGCGAGACGGATGCGCGATTTGACGGTGCCGAGCGGAAGTCCGAGCTCGGCGGCGATCTCGCTGTGCGACTTGTCGTCGAAATAGGCGAGGTTGAGGATGATGCGTTCGTTGTCGTTGAGCAGCCGCAGGGCATCGCGCAGACGGTCAGCCGATTGCTGGCCCGACAGCAGCGCGTCCGCCTGGGGGTCCGGCTCCCGGGCGAGCGCCGGATCGTCAGGATCGAGTTCGGGGCGCTTCTCGCGGCGATAGGCGTCAATGCGCAGGTTGCGTACGATGGTGAACAGCCAGGTCGAGGCGGAGGCCTTTGCGGGATCGAACTGGCCGGCCTTGCGCCAGACCGTCACCATCGCCTCCTGCATCAATTCCTCGGCCGCAGGCTGCGGGGAGCCCAGCCGGCGCAGATAGGCCTCGACGCGCGGTGCGAAATAGCGGAACAGTTCCTCGAACGCCGCGCGATCCTGCGAGGCGGCGATCGCGGCGATGCACTGACCCATCCGGCGAGCGGTCTGCTCGCGAGAGCGGCTATCCTCAGACCCAGCTTCCATGCGCTCCATACTCTTGGCGCGCGGCGACCGTCGAACCGGCGCTGCAACCATGCGCCAAACTAGCGACGTCCCGTCGGAGAGTGCAATCGAATGTGCCATGCCGTCTCTACGCGGGCGATTCGAAACTGGATTTGTCGATCTTGCCCTCGTCGGATGGATCGCCTGCGCGCCCGGTCATGATCCGATCGCCGCCGCGCAGCGTAGCGCTCCTTACGTCCTCCCGTGATTGCGGACCCTTCATGACCCCTGCGACAGTGACGCCCCTCGCCCCCTGCCCCCGTGGCGCAGGTCGCAGCATCGCCGTGGTCGGGTCCGGTATTGCTGGATTGTCGGCGGCCTGGCTGCTCAGCCAGCGGCACAACGTGACGGTGTTCGAGAAGGCCGCATGGGCCGGCGGCCATGCCAATACGGTGGATGTCGACACGCCCCAGGGCCGCGTCGCAGTCGATACGGGCTTCATCTGCTTCAACCGGCCGAACTATCCCAACCTTACGGCGCTTTTCGAGCATCTGGGCGTCGCGACGAAGGCGACCACCATGTCCTTCGCCGCATCGGTGCGGGGCGGCGAGATCGAATATTCCTCGGCCGACATCAACGGGCTGATCGGCCACCGCGGCAATCTGATCCGGCCGCGGTTCTGGTTCATGCTGCGCGACATCGTGAGGTTCTATGCCAAGGCACGGACGCTCACCGACGGCGCCCATCTGGACGGCATCAGCCTTGGCCAGTTTCTCGACCGCGAGGGCTATTCGCGCGGTCTCGTCGAGGATCATGTCCTGCCCATGTGCGCGGCCATCTGGTCGACCAGCGCCAACGAGATCCGCGACTATCCGATGCGCTCCTATCTGCGCTTCTTCGCCAATCATGGCCTGCTCGATATCGGCGAGCAGCAGCACTGGCAGACAGTCGAGGGCGGCAGCCGGACCTATGTCGAGCGGCTGAAGGCGACGTTTGCCGACCGGATCCAGCTCGGCAACGGTGCGCGTGCCATCCGCCGCACCGAAACCGGCGTGACGATCGTCGATGAGGCCGGAGCGACCCACCATTTCGACGATGTCGTCATCGGCGCGCATGCCGACGAGGCGCTGGCGCTGCTCGATGATGCGGATGGCGAGGAGCGGCGGCTGCTCGGGGCCTTCCGCTACACGCAGAACCGCGCGGTCCTGCACGACGACGTGGCGCTCATGCCGCGGCGCAAGCGGGTCTGGGCCAGCTGGAACTATATCGGCGGGCGGGAGGATGCCGGCGAGCGGCCGCTCTGCGTCAGTTACTGGATGAACCATCTGCAGGGCCTCGATCCGCGCCAGCCGCTGTTCGTGACCCTCAACCCGATCCGCGAGCCGCGCGCGGGTACCGTCAAGGCAACCTTCGACTACAGCCACCCGCTGTTCGATGCTGCGGCGCTGAAGGCGCAGGACGAACTCTGGAGCCTGCAGGGCCGCCGCGGCACATGGTTCTGCGGCAGCTATTTCGGCTATGGCTTCCACGAGGACGGATTGCAGGCGGGGCTTGCCGTGGCGGAGCAGCTTGGCGAGGTTCGCCGGCCGTGGAGCGTTGCGAACGAATCCGGGCGCATCGTCCTGCCGCCCGTCGCCATGGTGGCGGCCGAATGACCGGCCCGGCCGCCCTTCGCTCCGCGCTCTATGCGGGAGAGGTGATGCACCGGCGGATGCGGCCGAAGCCGCATCACCTGCGCTACGGGGTGGTGTCCGCGCTGATCGACCTCGACGAACTGCCCGCGCTGGACGCGCGGTTCCGCCTGTTCGGCTACAACCGGAGGGCCCTGTTCAGCTTCTACGACCGCGACCACGGCGACCGATCGGGCGCGCCGCTGCGTCAGTGGGTGGAAGCCCGCCTGGCCTCGGCCGGGCTCGATGCCGACGGCGGTACCATCCGCATGCTGTGCTATCCGCGCATCCTCGGTTTCGCGTTCAACCCGCTCACGGTCTATTTCTGCCACGACCGCGACGACCGGCTCATCGCCCTGCTCTACGAGGTCAGCAACACCCACGGCGAGAAGCATACCTATGTCATCCCGGTCGCGCCCTCGGGAGGTCCGGTGCGCCAGGCCTGCGACAAGCGCTTCTTCGTCTCGCCCTTCATCGCCATGGACTGCCGCTACCGGTTCCGGGTCCTGCCCCCGGACGAGAAGACCATCGTCGCCATCACACAGGGCGACGCGGAGGGGCCGCTGCTCGCTGCCGTCTTCAGCGGCGAACGGCAGGAGTTGAGCGACCGCCGGCTGGCGATCACCTTTGCCCGCCAGCCGCTGATGACCTTCAAGATCGTCGCCGCCATCCACTGGGAGGCGCTGAAGCTCTGGTGGAAGGGCGTCCCCGTCTTCACCCACAGCAAGGCGCGACGGCCGGTTGATGCCACGGTCGTGCCGGCCCCCGTCCCGCAGGGATGAGCGCCGGGTCCCGCCAGGCCACCGCATCGGGTCACGGCCCCGCACCCCTCACCCTTGCCGCCTATGCGGCGCCGGCCTTTGCCTTCGCCATTCCCACCCTGCCGGTGCTGATCTTCCTGCCGGCCATCTATGCGGACGGGTTGGGGCTCGGCCTTGCCGCGACGGGCGCGGCCCTGCTGGCCAGCCGCCTTTTCGACATGGCGACAGACCCGCTGATCGGGCTCATGAGCGATCGCACGCGCGCGCGCATGGGGCGGCGCAAGGTCTGGATCATGGCCGGCGCGCCGGTGGCGGCGCTCGGCTTCCTGATGCTCGCCTTTCCGCCCTCCGGAATCGGGCCGCTCTATCTCACCGCCTGGCTGATGGTGCTCTATCTCGGCTGGACGGCGGTGCAGGTGCCCTATTCGGCCTGGGGCGCCGAACTCTCGCCCGACTACCGGATGCGCACGCGCATCACGGCGGTCCGGGAGGGCGCCGCCATCGGCGGCATCCTTCTGGCAAGCGCCATCCCGGTCGTGATCGGCGGCACGGCCGGCACCCAGTTCGCGGCGATTGCGCTGACCGCCATCGGCCTTGGCGCGCTGGCGCTTGTCGCGCTCGGCCAGCTGGTGCCGGACCCCTCGACACGCCAACAGGGAGCGGCCACCGCGCGGCCGGCCCGCCCCGTCGCGGAGACCTTCCGGCAGGCGTTGGCCAACGGCCCGTTCCTGCGCCTTGTCGCCGCCTGGTTCGCCAATGGCCTGGCCAACGGCCTGCCGGCCGCCCTGTTCATCCTCTACCTGACCCATGGGCTGAAGGCCGCGGAGGCCGAGCGCCCGCTGTTCATTCTCGCCTATTTCCTGGCGGCCATCGTCTGCCTGCCGCTCTGGACGCTGCTCAGCGCGCGGATCGGCAAGCATCGCGCCTGGTGCCTGGCCATGCTGGCGGCCTGCCTCGCCTTCCTGCCGGTGCCGTTCCTGCCGGCCGGCGCGACAGCGGCCTTCATGGCCATCTGCATCGTCACGGGGGCAGCTCTCGGGGCCGACCTGGCGCTGCCGCCCGCGATGCAGGCCGATGTGGTGGATTTCGACCGGCTGCGGCACGGCGAGGAGCGCACCGGCACCTATTTCGCCGTCTGGCTGGCCGTGACGAAGGCCGCTGCGGCGCTGTCTGCCGGCCTCGGGCTTGCCGGCGTCGCGGCCGCCGGCTTCGACCCCGCCGCACCGACGCCTGCCGGCATCGCGGCGCTGGCCATCGCCTATGCCGGGGTGCCGGTGGTGCTCAAGCTCGTGGCCGTCGCGCTGATCTGGGGCTTTCCGATCACCGCCCGGCGGCAGGCGGCGATCCGCCGTCGGCTGGACCAAGCATCCGCCGCGTGACGGCGAACAGCAGCCGGTCCGGCAGGCGCCGCAGGACCGCCATGGCAAGGCGCATCCTGAACGGGAAGACGATGGAGAACCTTGAGGATTCGAGGCCGTCCGCCATGATGGTGGCGGCCCGCTCCGAACTGATCAGGAACGGCATGGGGAAGTCGTTGCGCTTCGTCAGCGGCGTATCGACGAAGCCCGGGCAGATGAGCTGCAGCTTGACCCCCGCCGCGTCGCATTCGGGTTTCAGCGCCTCGCACATGTTGATCAGGGCCGCCTTGGTGGCGCCATAGCCGGCAGACGTCGGCAGGCCACGGAAACCGGCAACCGAGGAGACCACCGCGAGGTGACCGGCCCTGCGCGCCATGAACCGCGGCAGCACCGCCGCGACCCCGTTGCCGACACCCATCAGGTTGGTCTCGACCAGCTTGCGCAACGCGCCGATGTCGAAGCCCGCCGCCGTCATGGGGATATGGGTGCCGGCGTTCAGCACCACGAGGTCGAGGGGACCCGAGTCCTGCTCGATGGTCTCGACCACCCGGCCGACGGCCGCCGTGTCGGTCACGTCCAAGGCGATGCCGGAAATGCGGCCCGGTGCCATCTGCTCAAGCTGCTTGAGATCGTCGGCGGTCCGGGCGCTGACGGCCACCCACCAGCCCCTTCGGACCAGTTCGAGCGCCAGATCGCGCCCGATCCCCTTGCCGGCGCCGGTGATCCAGGCGCGCTTCTGTCCGTTCGGCTGCATTCTGCCATCCATTCTGCTGACGCTGAGGTTTACGGCAAACGCCGCTGGTCGGATGCGGGTTGCTGGCCTCGCCGCGGCGACTGGACCCAGAAGCGGGGCATGCCACCGTCACGGGACGCGGCTATAGTCTCCGCGGTGGCGACGATTCCCGATCCAGCGGCAGCAGGAGCATCATGATTTCCTCAACCATCACGCATTGCATGAGGGCCGCGGCCTTCGGCCTCGTTCTGGCCGTTTCCAGCCCTGCGAGCGCCGACGACATCCGGGACGCCATCGAGGAGGCGCGCCGCGCCTATCAGTCCAATGATCTTGCCGCCGCCAAGGCCGCGCTCGATGTCGCCAGCCAGTTGATCGCCCAGCGCAGCGCCAGCGGGCTGGCGCGCTTCCTGCCGGCCGTGCCCGCCGGCTGGACCGCCGACGAGGCCGAGACCGATGCCAGCGCGGCGGCCATGTTCGGCGGCGGGCTGATCGCCAAGCGCCGCTATTCGAGCGGCGAGCGCCATGTGACGGTGCAGGTTCTGGCCAATTCCCCGGTCATCGCCCAGCTCGCGCCGATGTTCTCCAACGCCCAGCTGCTCGGCGCCATGGGCCGTGTCTTCCGCATCAAGGGCAAGACCGCCGTGCTCGGCCGCGACGGCAATATCCAGGTGCTGCTCGGGCGCACGCTGATCACGATCGAGGGATCGGGCACGGAAGCCGAGAAGCGGTCCTTCCTCGACCGGCTGGATCTGGCTGCCATCGAAGGCTTCAACGGCTGAGGCCGCTCGTCCGGGCGCCAGTCGCGGTCAGATTGCTCTGGCCGCCCCGCCGTCCACCAGCACCTCGACGGGCGGCGGGTGGCTGAGGAACCCGGCCGGGCTCGCGGTGAGCCCGTAGGCCCCCGACTGGAGCACGGCGATCAGGTCGCCGGCCCTGAGCGGCGGCAGCAGGACCTTGCGGGCGAGCGTGTCGAGCGGCGTGCAGAGCGGCCCGACGACGCTTGCCGGCTCGCGGTCGCCCGCATCCATGGCCGTGGCCGCCAGCACCGGATAGTCGCGCTTGATCACCTGGCCGAGATTGCCGGAGGCGGCGAGGTGATGGTGCATGCCGCCATCGACGATGACGAAGCGCTGGCCGCGCGAGACCTTCACGGCATTGACCTCGGCGAGATAGACGCCTGAAGGCCCCGCAAGAAAACGTCCCGGCTCGACGATGACCCTGGCGCCCGCGATCAGCGGATGCCGGCGCTGTTCGGCGACAAGGTCCGGCACAGAAGCGCGGACCGCATCGAGGTCCAGCGGTGCCTCGCCGGAAAAATAGGGAATGCCGAGCCCGCCGCCGAGGTCGATGGTGGCCAGCGGCCGGCCGGCGCGCTCCGCCACGCGGGCGGCAAGGCCGAGACCGTGGCGCCACTGGTTGGCCAGCACGGCGGCATCCAGAATCTGCGTGCCGGCGAAGAGGTGGACACCCTTCAGGTCGAGGTGCGGCGAGGCCGTCACGCGGTCGACGATGGCGATGTCCTCCTCGTCGAAGCCGAATGGCGCGGCCTTGCCGCCCATGCGCATCGCACCGCCCTGCGCATCCGCGACCGGATTGAAGCGGATGGAGACGGGCACCGCCCTTCCGGCAGCGGCGGCGGCCGCCTCGACGCGCGCGATCTCCTCGACCGTTTCCAGATGAATCTCGCCGATGCCGCCGGCCACCACCTCGGCGATCTCGCTGGCCCGTTTGCCGGGACCGGCGAACAGGATGCGGGACCGGTCGGCACCGGCCGCCACGGCCGCGCGATATTCGCCGATGGAGGCGATCTCGGTGCCGGCGCCGGCCTCGACGAAGATGCGGATCACCTCGGGGTTCGGATTGGCCTTGACCGAGTAATGCACCTCGGCAAAGCCCGACAGCGCGGATGTCAGGGCCGCCAGCGAGCCGCGCATCAGGGCGGCATCGTAGATATAGGCCGGCGTGCCGAAGCGGCCGGCCAGTTCGCGGGCAGGCAATCCGCCGATCAGCAGATCAGGGCCGGCAGAGCCGAAATGGCCGGCAACCAGATCGGCGGCAAGTCCGGTTTCGGGCACGGCGCTCATGGCTTTGCCGCCTTTGCCTCGACGCGCTCGCGCCGGAGGCCGACATAGTCGATCTTGCCGTTCGGGGTGACCGGCAGCCGCTCCACGAGTTCGATCGCGCGCGGCACCATATAGGGCGGCAGGCGCTCGGCGACCCGCAGAAGTAGGGCGGCGACGTCGATGTCGCCGGAGGGCACGCCGACCGCATGGACCTTCTCGCCGGCAAAGGCGTCCGGCAGGCCGATCACCGCCACCTCGCGGAAGGGGGCGAGACCCATCAGGCATTCCTCGACCTCGGTCGGGCTGATGCGGTTGCCCGCCGACTTGATCATCGCGTCGTTGCGGGCGACGAAATAGAGGAAGCCGTCGGCGTCCATGGTGACGAGGTCGCCGGAATAGCAGACCGTCTCGCCGCCCTGGACGGCGGGGATGAAGGGGTGCGGCCGCAGCACCTCGGCGGTCGCGTCCGGCCGGTTCCAGTAGCCGAGCGAGACGGTCGGCCCGCGATGGACGAGGATGCCCGGCTCGCCCGGCGCGGCAAGGCGGCCGTCGGACGTGACCACCAGCATCTCGCATTCGGGAATGGCCTTGCCGATGGATCCGGGCCGGCGGTCGACCTCCTCCGGCGGCAGGAAGGTGGAGCGGAAGGCCTCGGTGAGGCCGTACATGAGGAAGATGCGGGTGTCGGGCAGCCGCTCGCGCAGGCGCTTCACGGTTTCGGTCGGCACCGCGCCGCCGGAATTGGTGATGTAGCGCAGGCTCGGCAGGGGCGTGCGCGCGAGCGAGGGCGTCGCACGCGTCAGGATGGCCCAGATGGTCGGGACGCCGGCAAGCCCGGTAATGCTATGGTCACGGATGGCGCGCACGATCTCGTCGCCGAACTGGAAGGTGAGCAGCACCACGGTTGCCCCCTGCTCGACGCCGGTGAGCAACTGGTTCAGGCCATAATCGAAGGAAAAGGGCAGGATGGAGAGGATGCGGTCCTCAGCCGTGATGCCGAGATAGGTGCGCACGATGCGCGTGCCGGCCAGCAGGTTGCGATGGCTGAGCATCACGCCCTTCGGGCGGCCTGTGGAGCCGGATGTGTAGAGGATGGCGGCGAGGTCCTCGCCGATCCCGGAGGCCGGCGTCACCGGGCCGTCGGGAAGGCCCAGCCAGTCCTCGCCATCGACCGCGAAGACCACCACGTCGAGCCCCGACAGGGCATCGGTGAGATCGGCTTCAGCCGCCCGGCTGGTCAGCACGATGCGTGCCGTGCAATCGGCGACGATATGGCGGACCTGGGCGGGCTTCAGGAGGGCGTTGACGGGCACCACGACGCCGCCGGCAAGGCTCGTCCCGAAGATCGCCCAGCATTCTTCCAGGCTCTTCGGCAGGAACACCGCGACACGGTCGCCGCGGGCGATGCCTGCCGCGGCCAGGCGCGCGGCGCAGCCGGTCGCAAGGCCCCTGAAGTCCGCGCGCGTGACCGTGCGCTCCCCGTCGATGACGGCGATCGCGTCATCGCCACCGGCGGTGGCGAGGTCCAGAAGGTGATGAAGGAGAACCGGCTCTCGCCTCACGGCCTCGCCCGACCGATGAAGCGCATGAGATGGCCGAAGGTCTCGAAATTGGCCGGGTCGAAATCATCGTCGGTCAGGACGATGCCGAGGCGCTCCTCGAGAAAGGCGACGAGGTCGAGAATGCCGAGGGAGTCGATGGCGCCGCCACCGACCAGCGCCGTCCCGTCGGACAGCGGCGCGCCGGCGAGTGCCGGAAAGCGCTCGCGCAGGAAGGTGCCGACCAGATCGCGTGCGTCGTCGGAAGGGGCCGGCATGGGGGATGTCCGCTCAAGTGATGTCAGCATCAGATCCTCAGGAAGACGAACTCGGAATAGGCGTGGTCGATGGTGCTGCGCCGCATGGCGCCGCGGAAGAAGGTCGGCCGCGCACGGCGGGTGAACCAGGCTCCGGGCAGGCTCTCGGTCGCATCGCCGGGAAATTCGGCGCACAGGATGCCGCGCCTGAGCAGGAATCGCGCGATGGGCCCGAAGGCACCGGCCACGTCCCCACGGTCCTCGGCATAGACGAGGCGGGCCGAGCGGATGCCCTTGCGCCGGGTCGGCGAGAAGACCAGCAGGCTGACGCGGCCCTCATGGGCCAGCCCGGCAACGATGCAGCCGAGTGCCAGGTGATCCTCGGCGATCTTTGCCTGGCCGGGCGACAGGTCGCCGAGCATCCGGTCATCGGCCGCGATGCGAAAGCCGCGGCCGGCGCGGGCGGCGGCCAGCGGCAGGGCCGCGATATGCGCCCCCTCGGTCCAGGGCTCGAAGCCGAAATGATCCATCATCTGCAGCACGCGCGGGCTCGGCGTCAGGTCGGTGACGACCGCCTCCTCGTCAAGCGCCAGCTTGAGCATGCGCGGCGCCAGCCAGCGATGCGGCTCGTCGATGTACCAGCTCGACAGGTTGACCATCGCGCCGGGCTGGCCGGGCGCCTCGCGACGGCTGCGCATGGTCAGGATGACACCGACCGCCTCGCCGGCACGCCGCATGAGGTAGCCGCAGGGACCCAGGCCCTGGCGCCGGTGGTGATCGTCGAGGCGACGCAGCCCGTCGTGCCAGAAGGCTCCGTCGCGGGCGGCAAAGCCTCGGGACAGGACCAGTCGGGCTTCGTCGAGCCTATCCGTTTCGATCGGTTCCAGCATGGCAATTGAATATCCTGATTGCCGATGATTACACAAGGAAACTTAAAACGTGCTTAACTTGAATTACTCCATGAAACTATGTAATATTTGATGATATACTTCAGCACTTGATCACTTATCTGATTTGACTGACGCATGGGCACGCCAGCGCAGCGCGGCGGATAGTCGCAGAACCGGGCGATCGCCCCGCAGCGCGCGCAGGCCTTGCACAAAGGCCGGCCGGGATGCACTTTCGCGGCGCATTCCGGAGACCCCCATGACCAGACTGAAGATCACGGCAGGCCCCTACACCTTCATCGGCAAGCTGGAGAGCGAAGCCGCGCCGAAGACCTGCGCCGCCTTCGAGAAGGCCCTGCCCTTCATCTCCGAGATCATCCATGTGCGCTGGAGCGGCGAAGGCGTGTGGATGCCGCTGGGCGATCTCGACTTCGGCGTCGGCTACGAGAACGCCACCAGCTATCCGGCGCCGGGGCAGATGATCCTCTATCCGGGCGGGGTCAGCGAGACCGAGATCCTGCTCGCCTATGGGCCGGTCTGCTTCGCGTCGAAGGCCGGCCAGCTTGCCGGCAACCACTTCCTCACCCTCACCGAGGGGCTGGAGAACGTCCATCCGCTCGGCCGGCTGACGCTGATGAAGGGCGCCCAGCCGATCCGCTTCGACGCGCTCTGACCATGTCCGGCCGCATCGCACGCGGCGGCAAGGCCATCTATGGGGCGCCGCTCGGCATCCTGATGCTGGAGGCGCGCTTTCCGCGCATTGCCGGCGACATGGGCAATGGCACGACCTGGCCGTTTCCGGTGCTCTACCGGGTGGTGCGCGGTGCCGACCCCGAGCGGGTGGTGCTTGGTGGCGCCGCCGGCCTGCTCCCCGACTTCATCGCCGCGGCCCGCGACCTTGTCGATCTCGGCGCCGAGGCGATCACCACCAATTGCGGGTTCCTGTCGCTGTTCCAGCGCGAACTGGCCGAAGCGGTGAACGTGCCGGTGGCCACCTCCTCGCTGATGCAGGTGCCCTGGGTGCAGGCGACCCTGCCGCCCGGCAAGCGCGTCGGCATCGTGACGGTGAGCCGTGCATCGCTGACACCGGCCCATCTCGCCGCGGCCGGCGTGCCGGAGGACGTGCCGCTCGCCGGCACGGAGACCGGCCGCGAGTTCTTCCGCGTGCTGATCAGGGCCGAGAAGCAGGATATGGATGTCGACCTCGCCGAGGCCGATATCCTCGCTGCCGGGCGCGACCTCGTGGCCCGGCATCCGGAGGTCGGCGCCATCGTGCTGGAATGCACCAACATGCCGCCCTATGCGGCGGCGCTTGCCGAGGCGGTCCGCCTGCCCGTCTATGACATCTATTCGATGATCACCTGGTTCCACGCAGGCCTCAGGCCGCGCCGGTTCTGACGCGTCACGGGCCTGCGCTCACCCGCGCCGCGCAGAACTTGAACTCCGGGATCTTGCCGAAGGGATCGAGCGCCGGGTTGGTCAGGTCGTTGGCCGCCCCCTCCGCGAAGGCAAAGGGCATGAACACCATGCCGTCGGCGACGTCACGGTCGGCGCGCAAGGTGGCCGTGACGGCGCCGCGGCGGGTCTCGACCGTCACCGGCCGGCCGGGCTTCAGGCCCTGCCTTGCGATCTCGGCCGGATTCATGGCGGCGATGGCGGCCGGCTCGATGGCATCGAGCACGCCGGCGCGGCGGGTCATGGCGCCGGTGTGCCAGTGTTCCAGAAGCCGGCCGGTGGTCAGCACCATCGGATAGGCGCCGTCCGGCAGTTCATCCGGCGGCAGCATGTCGGCGGGCACAAGCAAGGCGCGGCCCGATTCCGTGGGAAAGCGGTCGCCGAACAGGATGGTCTGGCCGGGCGCATCGGCCGATGCTGCCGGATAGGTGACACAGCCCTCGCGCTCGACACGGCTCCAGGGCAGGCCCGACAGCGAGGGCCTGACCTGGCGCATCTCCTCATAGACCTGCGACACCGAAGCGTAGCGCCAGTCGAGCCCCATGCGGCGGGCGATTTCCGCGATCAGGCCCCAGTCCTGCCGTGCCGCGCCCGGCAGCGGCACAACCGGCCGGCCAAGCTGGACCTGGCGGTTGGTGTTGGTGAAGGTGCCGAGCTTCTCCGCATGGGCCGAAGCCGGCAGCACCACGTCGGCGTGGAAGGCGGTCTCGGTGAGGAACAGGTCCTGCACGACGAGATGGTCGAGCGCCGCCAGCGCCTTGCGGGCATGGCTCCGGTCGGGGTCCGACATGGCCGGGTTCTCGCCAAGAATATACATGCCGCGAATGATGCCGGCATGGATGGCGCCCATGATCTCCACGACTGTGAGCCCGCGCGCGGGATCGAGCGGGCGGCCCCACAGATCCTCGAACTTTAGCCGCGTCGGGTCATCGTCCACCGGGTGGTAGTCCGGATACATCATCGGGATGAGCCCGGCATCGGAGGCGCCCTGAACATTGTTCTGGCCGCGCAGGGGATGCAGGCCGGTGCCCGGCCGGCCGATCTGGCCGGTGACGAGGGCGAGCGCGATCAGGCAGCGCGCATTGTCCGTGCCGTGGACATGCTGGGAAATGCCCATGCCCCAGAAGATGATCGCGGCCTTCGCGCCGGCATAGGCGCGGGCAACGGCACGGATGGTTTCCGCCTCGACGCCGCAGACCGGCGCCATGGCCTCCGGCGTGAAGGCCTTGACCCGCTCCGCCAGCGCGTCGAAGCCATCGACATGGTCGCGGATATAGGCCGGCTGGGTCAGGCCCTCGGCAATGATGACATTGAGCAGGGCGTTGAGCAGCGCCACATCCGTACCCGGAGTGAAACGCAGGGCATGGGTGGCGTGGCGCATCAGCGCGTGGCCGCGCGGGTCCATGACGATCAGGGTCTTTCCCGCTTTCGCCGCCTGTTTCAGCCAGGTGGCCGCGACCGGGTGGTTCTCGGTCGGCCGGGCGCCGATGACGATGATGCAGTCCGCCTCCTCGGCAGCGGTGAACGGGGCCGTCACCGCGCCCGAGCCGATCCCCTCGATGAGGGCTGCGACCGAGGAAGCGTGGCAGAGCCTTGTGCAATGGTCGACATTGTTGGTGCCGAAGCCCTGCCGCACCAGCTTCTGGAACAGATAGGCCTCCTCGTTGGAACCCTTGGCCGAGCCGAAGCCGGCCAAGGCAGCCGGCCCATCCCGGTCACGGATCGCGGTGAGGCCCGAGGCCGCCCGTTCCAGCGCCTCGTCCCAGGTCGCCTCGCGGAAATGGGTGAAGGGATTACCGGGATCGAGGACCGCGTCCCATTGCTTCGGCGCATCGTCGCGGCGGACGAGCGGAACGGTCAGCCGGTGCGGGTGGCGGATATAGTCGTGGCCGAAGCGGCCCTTGACGCAGAGCCGGTTGCGGTTGGCCGGGCCATCGCGGCCGTCGACGCGCACGATGCGGTCGTCCTTCACGGCGACGCGGGTCTGGCAGCCGACCCCGCAATAGGGGCAGAGCGTGTCGACCTCGCGGTCCGGCACGATGGTCGCGCGGCGCGCATCATCGTCCATGAGGCTCTTTTCGAGCAGCGCGCCGGTCGGGCAGACCTGCACGCATTCGCCGCAGCCGACGCAGGTCGACAGCCCCATCGGATCAGCAAGGTCGAAGACCGGGCGCGTTGCCTCGCCGCGAAGGCCCATGCCGATCACGTCGTTGGACTGAACCTCGCGGCAGGCGCGCTCGCACAGGCCGCAGGCGATGCAGGCATCGAGATTGACCGCGATCGCCGCGTGCGAGGCATCGTGCAGGGCAAGGCCGGCGGCGTGCGGATCGGTCACGGCCGCGGGGCGCTTCGGGAAGCGGCTCGCGGCGAGGCCGGCGCGCTCCATCCAGTGCCAGAACGGCGCGTCGGGGTCGGGCGCCTCGGCCCGCTCCGGCATGTCGGCGGCGAAAAGTTCGAGAACCAGCGCGCGGGACTTTGCCGCGCGTTCGGTTGCGGTCTTCACCACGAGGCCTTCGGCCGCCTTGCGGATGCAGGAGGCGGCGAGCACGCGTTCGCCCTCGATCTCGACCAGGCAGGCCCGGCAATTGCCGTCCGGCCGGTAGCCGGGACCGTCATGGTGGCAGAGGTGTGGGATGGCGATGCCCTCGCGCTCAGCCACCTGCCAGAGCGTCTCGCCGGGGGCGGCCTCGACCGTGCGGCCGTCCAGCGTGAACCGGAGCCGGTCACTCATCCGGGCCTCCCGCGAAGAAGCGCAACACCGAACGCACCGGATTGGGCGCGGCCTGGCCGAGCCCGCAGATGGAGCCGTCGCGCATCACCTGTTCGAGGTCACCGATGAGGGCCTCGTCCCAGCCCTCATCCTCGATGAGGTGTCCCATCTTGGCGGTGCCCAACCGGCAGGGCGTGCATTGCCCGCAGCTCTCGTCACGGAAGAAGGCCATGAGGTTGCGGGCAATCGCCCGGACATCGTCCTGCTGCGAGAACACCACGACGGCATGGGAGCCGACAAAGCAGCCATGGCGGTCGAGCGAGCCGAAGTCGAGCGGCTCGTCGGCGAGCGATGCGGGAAGGATGCCGCCCGAGGCGCCGCCCGGCAGGTATCCGGCAAGCTCATGCCCCTCGGCCATGCCCTCGCAATGATCCTCGATCAGTTCGCGGGCGGTGATGCCGGCGGGTGCGATCTTCACGCCCGGCGCGCGCACGCGCCCGGAGACGGAGAAGGCGCGCAGCCCCTTCGCCCCGCGCCGGCCCTGGGCGGCGAACCAGTCCGGGCCGTTCTCGACGATGGCGCGGATCCAGTGCAGCGTCTCGACATTGTGGTTGAGGGTCGGGCGGCCGAACAGCCCGGCCTCAGCGATATAGGGCGGCCGGTGGCGCGGCAGGCCCCGGCGGCCCTCGATGCTCTCGAGCATCGCGCTTTCCTCGCCGCAGATATAGGCGCCGGCGCCGCGGCGCAGTTCGATCGGCACGGCCGCGAGGCGGGCCGCCTCCAGCGCCGCGATCTCGCCGAGCAGCATCTGGCGGACCGCCGGATATTCGTCGCGCAGGTAGATGACGATGCGCTCTGCGCCGACCGCCCAGGCGGCGAGAAGCGCGCCTTCCAGCATGCGGTGCGGCTCGGTCTCCAGGACATGCCGGTCCTTGAAGGTGCCCGGCTCGCCCTCGTCGGCATTGACGGTCATCAGGCGGGGCGCCGCCTGCGCCCTGACCGCGGCCCATTTGCGACCGACCGGGAACCCCGCACCGCCGAGCCCGCGCAGGCCGGCATCGGACAGGAGGGCGATGAGTTCGTCCGCCGTGCGCCGGCCAGCCAGACAGTCCGCCAGCAGGCGATAGGCGCCGCCGGCCCGGGCCTCGGACAGGCCGACCGGGGCAAGCGGTGAGGGACGGGTCGCGCCCTGCCCGGCCAGAGCCAGCAGATCGGGCGCGTCTGCCGCTTCCACGGCCCTCTGCCCGACCATGGCGGCCGGCGCTCCCGCACATCGCCCCATGCAGGGGGCTGCAACCACCCTCACCCGTGCCGGGTCAGCCAGGGCCTGCGCCTCGCGCAGCACATCCTCGCCACCGGCCAGCATGCAGGAGACCGAGGTGCAGACGCGCACGGTGACCGCCGGCGGCGCGCGGCCGCCCTCCTTCACGATGTCGAAGTGGTGGTAGAAGCTCGCCACCTCGAAGACCTCGGCCTCCGACAGCCGCAGGTCCTCGGCGAGCGCCTTCAGATGGCGCGCATGGAGGCATCCGTAGCGGTCCTGCAGCGCGTGCAGGTGCTCGATCAGCAGATCGCGCCTTCGCGGGATAGCACCGAGCGCGGATCGCACCGCAGCCAGAGCCGTCTCGTCGAGCGGGCGGCCTTTCGGCCGGGCGAGGCGGTCCTTGTCGGGACGGGCATGAACGGTCATGGCGGAATCATCGACAGGCGCGGGCGCCTTGTCACGCTGCAGCGCGGCATGCGGCCGGACAGCCTCCCCCATCCGGCATCCCGGATAGTGCGTATGGACATCCGGCCTCCTATGTTATTTGTTTGCTCGCAAGCAAATAACATGACGAACCGATGACGGGAATGGCGGCCCAGGGACCCTCAGGACAGCGCGCGGCGCCCGATGGCGGCCCGGTTGCGATCCGCCGCCGGCGGACGCAGGCCGAGCGCCGGGCCGAAGCCGAGTCGCGCATGCTGGCCGCGGCTGCCGAGATCGTCGCCGACAAGGGCATTGACGGCCTCACCCTGGCCGAGGCCGGGGAGCGGGCCGGCTACAGCCGCGGCCTTGCCGGGCATTATTTCGCCTCCAAGGACGCGCTGCTGGCCGCCATGGCCGAGGCCATCCACGACGAGTTCAACGCCATGCGCCGCGAACGCCAGCGCGGAACCACCGGATTCGCCACGCTGATGGCCACCATCGACGCCTCGTTCGGCCGGCCGGCCGTGGGCATCGTCAAGATGCGCGCCTATATCGCGGTCCTCATGGGCGCCGCCCACAAGCCCGCGCTCGCCGAGGCGGTCGCGGCCTTCAACCGGGAATCGGCCACCGATTTCGGCCGGCTGATCCAGACCGGCATCGCGGCCGGCGAAATCCGCGCCGACATCGATGCCCGCAGCCAGGCGCTGATCCTGTCGGCGGCGCTGCGCGGCATCATGGCCCAGTGGGTGATCGATCCCGAGGGGGTCGACCTGAAGGTGCTCCGAACCGAACTGATCGCCCTGGTGCGGCGCAACCTCGCCAGCCCCGACCCGTCCCCGAACAAGTCCTGACAAGCCGAGAGGAGAGGAAACATGGATTTCTCGATGTCCGAGCGCCAGCGCTACTGGCGCGACCGCGTGGTCGCCTTCATGAACGCCCACGTCTATCCCGCCATCCCCACCTATAACGAGCAGATGGACGGCGACGGCGACCGCTGGAAGGTCGTGCCGGTGCTGGAGGAACTGAAGGCCAAGGCCAAGGCCGAGGGCCTGTGGAACCTGTTCATGCCGCCCTCCGAGCATGACGACGACGAGTTCCACGGCGCGGGCCTGAGCAATCTCGAATATGCCATGTGCTCGGAAGAGATGGGCCGGGTCGGCTTCGGCTCCGAGGTGTTCAACTGCTCCGCGCCCGACACCGGCAACATGGAAGTGCTGCACCGCTATGGCTCGCGCCAGCACAAGGAGCAGTGGCTGCGTCCGCTGATGGCCGGCGAGATCCGCTCGGCCTTCCTCATGACCGAACCGGCTGTCGCCTCCTCGGACGCCACCAATATCGAGACCTCGATCCGCCGTGACGGCGACCACTACGTCATCAACGGCCGCAAATGGTGGTCGTCCGGCATCGGCGACCCGCGCTGCAAGGTGGCGATCGTCATGGGCAAGACGGACACGAGCGTGGCCAAGCACGTCCAGCAGTCGCAGATCTTCGTGCCGACCGATGCGCCCGGCTTCAACGTTGTGCGCATGCTGCCCGTCTTCGGCTTCGACGACGCCCCGCACGGCCATGCCGAGGTGATCCTCGACAATGTCCGCGTGCCGGCGGAGAACCTGATCCTCGGCGAGGGCCGCGGCTTCGAGATCGCCCAGGGCCGCCTCGGGCCGGGCCGCATCCATCACTGCATGCGCACCATCGGCGTGGCGGAAGCCGCGCTGGAAAAGATGATCAAGCGCCTGCAGAGCCGCGTCGCCTTCGGCAAGCGCGTCTCCGAGCACTCGGTCTGGGAGCAGCGCATCGCGGAAGCCCGCATCGACATCGAGATGACGCGCCTGCTCTGCCTGAAGGCCGCCGACATGATGGACAAGGTCGGCAACAAGGTCGCCAAGCTGGAGATCGCCATGATCAAGGTGGCGGCGCCGCGCATCGCCCTGAAGGTCATCGACGATGCCATCCAGGCGCATGGCGGCGGCGGCGTGACCACCGATTTCGGCCTCGCCAAGTCCTATGCCCATATCCGCACGCTCCGCCTCGCGGACGGGCCGGACGAGGTGCACAACCGCACCATCGCCCGCATGGAAATGGGCAAATACGCCAACCATTGAGGGGACAGGGCCGCACCATCGATGTGTCGCGGCCCGACACTCTTCCGCGTCACCCCCGGCGAGGCCGAAGGCCGAGGGAAGGGGGTCCAGACTCTGCAGCGAAGCGTTGCGGTCTCGCGTGCGAGTTCCTGGATCCCCTTCCCCTCCCTCGCTCCGCTCGGTCGGCCGGGGATGACGAACCGCTTGAGCCCTTGAGGCCGGCGAACCAAAGGCAATGGAGGAAATCCCCATGAATCTCTTCGACCTGACGGGCAAGGTCGCCGTCATCACCGGCTCCTCGCGCGGCATCGGCCGGGCGATTGCCGAGCGCATGGCCGAGCACGGCGCGAAGGTCGTCGTCTCCTCGCGCAAGGCCGGCCCCTGCGAGGAGGTCGCCAATGCCATCAACGCGAAGCACGGCGAGGGAACGGCCATCGTCGTGCCCGCCAACATCTCGTCCAAGGAGGACCTGCAGCGGCTCGTCGACGAGACGCGCCGCCAGCTCGGCCGGATCGACGTGCTGGTCTGCAATGCCGCCTCGAACCCCTATTACGGGCCGATGGCCGGCATCACGGACGATGCCTTCAACAAGATCCTGACCAACAACATCGTCGCCAACAACTGGCTGATCTCGATGGTGGTGCCGGAGATGATCGAGCGGCGCGACGGCTCGATCATCATCGTCTCGTCGATCGGCGGCCTGCGCGGCTCCACCGCCATCGGCGCCTATTGCATCTCCAAGGCCGCCGACATGCAGCTGGCCCGCAACCTCGCCCACGAATACGGGCCGCACAACGTGCGGGTGAACTGCATCGCGCCGGGCCTGATCAAGACCGATTTCGCCAAGGCCCTGTGGGAGGATCCGAGCGCCCGCGAGGCACGCGAATCCGAGACGCCGCTGCGGCGCATCGGCGAGCCGGACGAGATTGCCGGGGCCGCCGTGTTCCTCGGCTCGAAGGCCGGCTCGTTCATGACCGGCCAGAGCATGGTCATCGACGGCGGCGTCACCATCTAGGCCGCCGCTCCGGGCATGCCAGCATCGCAGCCCGCCGTTCGGCCTATTGCGGGGCCGGGCGGGGGGATGAATGCTTGCCGTTAACGTCAAGATGAAGGTTCCCCGATGGCCGGCGCGTCCATTCCCGCCCCGCTCGTCCCCTTTGCCGGGGCGAAACCGCCCGCGCCAGCCTGGTTCAGCCAGGCGCTGTCGCATGAGCCGGAGCGCGCGACGCACCGGGGCGCCGGCGTCACCATCGAAACGCTGGCCTGGGGCGAGCGCGGCAAGCCGGGCCTGCTCATGCTGCATGGTGGCTCGGCCCATGCCGACTGGTGGAGCTATCTGGCGCCGTTCTTCGCCGGGACGCATCGCGTCGTCGCCTCGTCCTGGTCGGGCATGGGCGGATCGGACTGGCGGGACGCCTATTCGATGGACGACCTGACCGCCGAGATGCTGTCGACGCTGGAGGCGACCGGCCTCGATGCCGGGCCGGTGAAGCCCGTCGTCGTCTCCCACTCCTTCGGCAGCTTCCCGGCCATGGCCTTTGCCGCCCGCCACGGCGAGCGCATCGGCGGGCTGATCACGGTCGACTCGCCGTTCCTGTCCAACGAAATGCGCGCCAAGCGCGAGGCTACCCGCGAACCCTCGAAGCCGCCACGCGAGACGCTGCTCTACGACACGTTCGAGCAGGCGCTCGGCCGGTTCCGCCTGATGCCGGCGCAGACCGCCGAGAACCTCTACATCGTCGACTACATCGCCCGCCATTCGCTGCGCGAGGTGAAGAAGGCCGACGGCACCAGTGGCTGGACCTGGCGCTTCGACCCGTTCATGTGGTCGCGGCTGAAGCGCAACGATTCCGCCGCCGACCTGGCCGCCGCCAAATGCCGGCTCGCCATCACCTGGGGCGCGAAGTCGATCCTGTTCCCCGATCCGATCAAGGCCTTCGTCCGGCAGGCCGCGCCTCAGGGCACGCAGTTCATCGAGATCCCGGAGGCGCAGCATCACGTGCTGATCGACCAGCCGCTGGCGCTGGTGGCGCTGATCCGGGCGGTCATCGCCGGCTGGCAGGCGGCCGACCTCGGCAACCAGAACAACGCATGACGGGGAGGACCGCATGGCGCGGCTGAAGGACAAGCGGACCATCGTCACGGGCGCGGGAAGCGGCATCGGGCGGGCAAGCGCCCGGCTGTTCGCGAAGGAGGGCGCGCTGGTGCTGGCAGTCGACCGCGACGGCGACAAGGTGGCGGCGGTGGCCGCCGAGATCGCCGATGCCGGCGGCCGCTGCATCGCCATGGCGGCCGATGCCGGATCCGAGGCCGACGTGAAGGCCTATGTCGCGAAGGCGGTGTCGGAATTCGGCGGCCTCGATGCCATCTATGCCAATGCCGGCATTTCCGGCGGGCTGACGCCGTTCTTCGAGCAGACGGTCGAGCAGTGGCAGGAGATCCTGCGCATCAACCTGATCGGACCGTTCCTTGCCATCCGCGAGGTCGCGCCGCTGATGATCCGGCAGGGCTCCGGTGCCATCGTCTGCACGGCCTCGGTGGCCGGCCTGCGCGCCAATGCCGGCGGCTCGCCCTATTCGGCCTCCAAGGCCGGGGTGGTCAGCCTCGTCCAGACGGCGGCCAATGCCTTCTACGGCACCGGCGTGCGCGTCAACGCGGTCTGCCCCGGCCTGATCGAGACCGGCATGACCGTGCCGATCTTCGATCATGCCCGCCAGCGCGGCACCGAGGGCAAGCTCGGCCAGCTCAACCCGCTCACCCGCCCCGGCCAGCCCGAGGAGATCGCCGCCATGGCGCTGTTCCTGGCGAGCGACGAGGCGAGCTACGTCAACGGCCAGGCCTTCCCCGTCGATGGCGGCCTAACCTCCACCCTGCCCTTTGCCGGCCAGCGCCCGCGCTGACCGTCCGCCCTTTCCCGATATCCATCCATTCGAGGACCGAGCCATGGCCGCCATCAACGACGTCGTCGACCTTGCTACCGAGGGCGCGGTTGCCGTCATCACCGTCAATTCGCCGCCGGTGAATGCCCTCTCCGCCAATGTCCGCACCGGCATTGCCGAGGCGGTTCAGAAGGCCGGAGAGGATGCGGCGGTCAAGGCCATCGTGCTCCATTGCGCCGGCCGCACCTTCATCGCCGGCGCCGACATCACCGAGTTCGGCAAGCCGCCGAAGGGCGTGCCGCTCTCCGAGGTCAATGCCCTGCTGGAGGGCTCGGCCAAGCCGGTCGTCGCCGCGATCCACGGCACAGCGCTCGGCGGCGGTCTGGAAGTGGCGCTGTCCTGCCATTACCGCGTCGCCGTGCCCTCGGCGAAGCTCGGCCTGCCGGAGGTCAAGCTCGGCCTGGTGCCCGGTGCCGGCGGCACCCAGCGCCTGCCGCGCCTGGTCGGCGTGGAGCGCGCGCTCGAGGTGATCTGCTTCGGCGAGCCGATGAGCGCCAAGGAGGCGGCGGAAACCGGCCTCGTCGATGCCGTGACCGGCGCGGACAGCCTGCGCGCCGATGCGGTGGCCTTCGCAACCAGGCTGGTTGCCGAGAACGCGCCGCTCGCCAAGGTGCGCGACCGCTCCGAGAAGCTGGCGGTGGACAGGGGCGTCTTCGCCGCCTTCCGCAAGGCCAATGCCCGCCGCTTCCGCGGCTTCGAGGCGCCGGAGGCCTGCATCCAGTGCGTGGAGGCGGCGGTCGACAAGCCCTTCGACGAGGGCCTGAAGTTCGAGCGCGAGACCATCATGCGCCTCATTCCCGGCGTGCAGTCGCGCGCCCAGCGCTATGTGTTCTTCGCCGAGCGGCAGGCCAACAAGATCCCGGATGTGCCGGACGACACGCCCACCCGCAAGATCGCCAGGGTCGGTGTCATCGGCGCCGGCACCATGGGCGGCGGCATCTCCATGAACTTCGCCAGTGCCGGCATCCCGGTGACCATCGTGGAGATGAAGCAGGAGGCGCTCGACCGCGGCCTCTCCGTCATCCGCAAGAACTACGAGAACACGGCAAAGCGCGGCCGCATCACCGAGGCGGATGTCGAGGCGCGCATGGGCCGGCTCACCGGCTCGCTGGACCTCTCGGCGCTGGCCGACTGCGACCTCGTCATCGAGGCCGTGTTCGAGAACATGGCGATCAAGAAGGAGGTGTTCGGCAAGCTGGACGCCATCGTGAAACAGGGCGCGATCCTCGCCTCGAACACGTCGTATCTCAATGTCGACGAGATCGCCGCGGCCACGGCGCGGCCTGAGGACGTGATCGGCCTGCACTTCTTCTCGCCCGCCAATGTCATGAAGCTGCTGGAGATCGTGCGCGGCGAGAAGACGGCGAAGGACGTGGTCGCCACCGCCATGAAGCTCGCCAAGACCATCGGCAAGGTCGGCGTGCTGGTCGGGGTCTGCCACGGCTTCGTCGGCAACCGCATGCTGGCGCAGCGCCAGCGCGAGGCCAACAAGCTGATCCTGGAAGGCGCGATGCCCTGGGACGTGGACCGCGTGCTCTACGATTTCGGCCTGCCCATGGGCCCCTTCGCCATGAGCGACCTTGCCGGCCTCGACATCGGCTGGTCGCGCGAGACCTCGAAGGGCGAGACGCCGCGCGAACTGCTCTGCGAGATGGACCGGCGCGGCCAGAAGACCGGCGCGGGCTTCTACGACTATGACGAGAAGCGCAACGCCACGCCCTCTCCCATCACCGAGACGATCATCCTCGATCTGGCGGCGAAGAAAGGCATCAACCGCCGGGAGATTTCCGACGAGGAGATCCTGCAGCGCTGCATCTATCCGATGATCAACGAGGGCGCGAAGATCCTCGAGGAAGGCAAGGCCATCCGCGCCTCCGACATCGATACGGTGTGGGTCAACGGCTATGGCTGGCCGGTCTATCGCGGCGGGCCGATGTTCTACGGCGACACGGTGGGGCTGCCGGAGGTGCTGCGCGTGATGCAGGAGTTCGAGGGCCGGCACGGGGCGGACTTCAAGCCGTCGGCGCTGCTGGAGAAGCTGGTCGCCGAGGGCAAGGGCTTCAAGGACCTGTGAGGGGACGGGGGGCTTCGTTCGGTGGCAAGCCCGAACCGGTGCGTCCGCCTTTTCCCGTCACCGCCGGCGAGGACAGTCCGAACCCTGTGGCCCTGATACCGCGTCACCCCCGGCGAGGCCCAAAGCGAGATGCGAACGCCTTGCGCGTTCGCTCGATGCTTTGAGGCCGAGGGAAGGGGGTCCAGGGACGGCGAGGCGGGGCATCGGAATGCTGGATCCCCTTCCCCTCGCTGCGCTCGGCCGGGGATGACGGGCGGTGGTCCGGGCGACGGTGGGCGCCTTCACGTTGGCCCCACCCGCACCCTCCCCGCTGCGCGGAGGGGGGGACTATGGCCCACCGCCCTCGCTTCAACCGGCGCGCCTGGCTTGTCCGTGTGACAACGGAACGCGAGGCCGAAGCCCCCTCTCCGCGCGTCAGCGCGGGGAGGGCATCGTTCCGGCGCGCCGCATGACCCAACTGCGTCCTTCGAGGCTCGCTTATCGCTCGCACCTCAGGATGAGGAAGGTCGCGACCGGCATCTGTGTCGGATGGCACCGGGCTGGATCGCTTCAGCTGGACGGTATGCAGCCCACCACCCTCCTCATCCTGAGGTGCGAGCGATAAGCGAGCCTCGAAGGACGCAAGACCCTCGTGCCGGCGTCAAGCTGCTGCGACCGAAGAACCAGCAGCGATCGCCGCCCGCCGCCTATGCCGCCGACATGGTCAGCGGCGGGCCGATCTCGGGCGGGATCGGGCAGACGTAAGGGGTGGTGGCGGTCCGGCGGGCAAGGTCCGCCCTGGCGGCGGCCATCAGCGCCGGATCGGTCAGCACGGCCGCGCCCGTCGCGGCCATGGCCTTGGCGACCTGCACCATGGCCTTGTGGGCGGCCGGCATCTTGCCCTGCGCCACCACCTGCCAGGTGTGGAACGGCGTGCCGATGGCGACCGTCGGCGCATGGGCCTGCACGGTCGGCACGACCCAACTGACATCGCCCACGTCAGTCGAGCCGATCAGCGGGTTGCGCTTCGCATCCAGCGGCACGGTGAAATCGGTCAGCGGCTTGTCGGCACGCTCCAGCCCGATCGTATGCCAGACGCTGGCGAGGTCCTGCGGGGTCAGCGTTGACTGGATCTTGCTGGCGAAGGCCAGGTCCTGGTCATCGAAATGCGGCGGCCCGAGATCCTCCAGCACCTGCTGCATGGCCTGTTCCAGCGGCGTGTTGCCGAGGATGTTGGAGACCGCCGAGATGATCTTCATCTCCATGCTGGTCTCGGTCATCAGCGCCGCGCCCTCGGCGATCTTGCGCACGCGGCCCACCAGTTCGAGCATGCCGGGAAGGTCGCGGGCGCGGATCGAATAGCGCACCCGGGCATGGGCCTGCACGACGTTGGGCGCGATGCCGCCGGTGTCGAGCAGCGCATAGTGGACGCGGGCATCTGACGGCATGTGCTCGCGCATGTAATTGACGCCGACATTCATCAGTTCCACCGCGTCGAGCGCCGAGCGGCCGAGATGCGGCGAGGCGGCGGCATGCGAGGACTTGCCGGTGAAGATGAAATCGGCGCGGGTATTGGCCAGCGACAGCGGTGGGGCCACCTCCCACCAGCTCGACGGGTGCCAGGTGATGGCGACATCGGTATCGGCAAAAGCGCCGGCGCGCACCATGAAGGCTTTTGCCGCGCCGCCCTCTTCCGCCGGGCAGCCATAGTAGCGCACCCGGCCGGGCAGGCCTTTTTCGGCGAGCCAGTTCTTCATCGCCGTGGCGGCGAGCAGGGCTGCCGAACCCAGCAGGTTGTGGCCGCAGCCATGGCCGTGACCGCCCTGTTCCACCGGCCGGTGCTCGGCGATTCCGGCCTCCTGGCTGAGGCCCGGCAGCGCGTCATATTCGCCCATGAAGGCGATGACCGGACCGCCCTCGCCCGCCTCGCCCATGACCGCGGTCGGGATGCCGGCGACGTTCTCGGTGACGCGGAAGCCTTCGGCCTTCAGCTGCGCGGTGTGCTCTGCGCAGGAACGGGTCTCGGTGTAGCAGACCTCCGGCATGCCCCAGATGCGGTCGGAGAGTTCGATGAGGCGGCCCGATGCCGCGTCCACCTGCCGCCACAGGTCGTTCCGGTTGTCCATGATGCCCTCGGGTTGAAACGGGAAGCCGGCATATCACTGCCGCGGGGCGGCGAAGTCCAGCGCGGAGGGTGCATGGATGCTGCGACGGGGGGTGATGATGACAGCCGGGATGGGGGGAGGGAGGCGGCCAGGTGCAGGAGGCAGAGCGCGTCCTTCACCTCTCCCCGGCGGGGAGAGGTCGATCCGAGGCGCCAGCCGAGGAGCGGGTGAGGGGGAGAGCGCTGCTCAATGGGTCCTGGGGGCGCTCCTGTCGCCCGGCGCCCCCGGAGTCGCGGGGGGGCTCGCCCCGAGCGCTGCTCGAAGGGGTCCTGCCCCCTCACCCGGCGCTGCGCGCCGACCTCTCCCCGCCGGGGAGAGGTGAAGGAGCGGCCCCCCGCGGTCTCAGTCCCGGAACACCGGCGCGCGCTTCTGCATATTGGCCATCACCGCCTCGATCTGGTTTGGCGATCCGATCAGCGCCTGCTGTTCCTGCGATTCCAGCGCCAGCCCCTCGGCCGCATCGACCGACACGGAGGCGTTGAGCAGGCGCTTGGCGGCACGGATGGCATCCGGGCTCCTGGCGGCGATGTCGCGGGCGGCGGCGAGGGCGGCGGCAAGCGGGTCGGCCTCCACCCGCGTGACGAGGCCGAGGGCGGCCGCCTCCGCGCCGGTCACGACGCGGCCGGTATAGGTGAGGTCGCGGACGACATCCTCGCGGCAGAGATGCCTGAGCAGCTGCGTGCCGGCGACATCGGGCACAAGGCCCCATTTGATCTCCATGACCGAGAGCTTCGCGTCAGCCGTGGCAAAGCGCATGTCGGCGCCGAGCGCCACCTGCAACCCGCCGCCGAAGGCAACGCCATGCGCCGCGCAGATGACCGGCACGGGCAGGTCGCGCCAGCACCAGGCAGCCCATTGCGGCCGGTTGGCGATGCCGTGGGTGCGGGTGACGAGGTCGCGCAGGGATCGCTCGCCGCCCGCCTGCATCGACTGGAAGGAGCCGAAGTCGAGGCCGGCGCAGAAGGCGCGCCCCTCGCCGGAGAGCACGGCGGCGCGCGCCTCCTTCGTCTTCGCGACGAGGTCGGCCGCCTCGATCAGCGCGTCGAACATGTCGGGATCGAGGGCGTTCATCTTGTCCGGCCGGTCGAGCCGGATGTCGGCGACGCCGCGTTCGATGGTCACGGCGATGCGGTCGCGGATGCGGGTGGTGGTCATGGACGGTTCTCCCTGCCCGCATTGTGGGAGGCGTGGCAGGCGGTTTGAAGCCGGCCGTTCGGGAGTGTGGGTGGGGCGGGCTGAAGGGAGCAGATGTGGCCTGCAAGAGCCCGATCGTGAACCATCGCCGGATCGCCGCGAGAGCCACCGCCCGTCATCCCCGGCCGAGCGCAGCGAGGGGAAGGGGATCCAGCCCATGCCGGCCGGGCGTTCTGAATGCCTGGACCCCCTTCCCTCGCCCTTCGGGCTCGCCGGGGGTGACGGATCGCGGTGGCGGCCCATCGGTATCGCTCCCGTCGGGGACGATCAGGCGGCCAGCGCCTCTTCCAGCACCGGGGCCAGATCGCCGCGCGGCATGACCCGCACGTCCGACAGGCCGAGCCAGGCCGCCACCAGCCTCAGTTCCGCGGCCAGCGGGCCGGCGACCTCCCCTGCCCGCTCGCCGTCCTCCAGATGGGCTGCCTGCACCACCAGCACCGAGCCCGCCCGGTCGGCCTTGAGGTCGACGCGGGCGGCCAGCCGGTCACCCAGCAGGAAGGGCAGCACGTAGTAGCCGTGGGTTCGCTTCTCCGCCGGCACGTAGATCTCCAGCCGGATACGCGCGCCGAACAGGCCCTCGGTGCGCTCGCGCTGCCAGACCAGCGGATCGAACGGGGCGAGCAGGGCCCGCGCCTCGACCCGGCGCGGCAGGCGGGCGCCCCTTGCCAGATAGGCGGGATTGCGGAAGCCCTCGACGGTGACGGGCAGGAGATCGCCGGCCTCGACGAGTTCGGCCACGGCCTGGCGCGTGTCGTCGACGCCGAGGCGGTAATAGTCGCGCAGGCAGCGCTCGGTGGCGATGCCGAGGGCCGCTGCGGACCGGCGCAGCAATTCGCGATGGGCCTCGACCGGCGTCGGGGTCGGCGCCTCGACGATCGCCCTCGGCAACACGCGCTCGGTCAGGTCGTAGACCCGCTCGAAGGCGGCGCGGCGGGTGGCGGTGGTGACGATGCCGGCCCAGAACAGCCATTCGATGGCGCGCTTGCCGTCCGACCAGCCCCACCAGCCGCCTTCGCCCTTGTGGTCGTGGGAGAGTTCGCCGGCCGCCTTCGGCCCCTCGGCCTCGATCTCGCGGCGCACCTCCTCGATCAGGTCCTGCCGCTCGCGGCCGAAAGTGGCAAGGCCGGTATAGATGCCCTCGCCGCGCCGGGCGCGCTCCATGCGCCAGCGGAACAGCGGCTGCAGCGCCACCGGCAGGTAGGAGGCCTCGTGCCCCCAATATTCGAACAGGCACCGCCTGCGGCCGGCATAGGCCAGCGCGTCGATATCGGCGATGTCATAGCGGCCGAGGCGGGAGAAACCGGGAAGCGTATGGGCGCGGGCGACGACATTGACCGAGTCGATCTGGATGACGCCGAGCCGGTCCGCCATGTCTCTCAGATGACGGCGCTCGCCGGCATGGCCTTCGCGGCGATGCAGGCCGGCAAGGTCGAAGCCCTGCGCGGCAATGGCAATGCGGCGGGCCTGTTTCAGGGAAAGGCTGTCGGAACGGCGGGGCATGGGGTCCGGAGTGCGTTCGGCCGAAGCGTGCCGCAAGGCTAGGAACTACGCCACCCGGAAACTGGCAGGAGGCGCAGACAGGTGCATCGGTTGATGCGTGGAATGGCCCCACCCGCACCCTCCCCTTGCTTTCGCGGGGAGAGGGGGGCTTCGACGTTGTGGTCCTTCACTCTCCCCGCGCCTGGCCCGACCGTCTGGATGATCCGCAAGGAGGCAGTCCCCTCTCTGCGCGCAGCGGGGAGGGTGGGGTGGGGTCCTGGCCGGCAGGCCCCGGCCTGTCCGGTATGGGAGACTGCTGGATCCCCTTCCCTCGGCCTCACAGCATCGAGCGAACGCGAGATGCGTTCGCATCTCGCTGTGCGGCCTCGCCGGGGATGACGACTGGCGGTTCCGGCGGGGATTGGGCTCCCGGGCGGCCACACGCCGCAACCCCCCGATGCGGGGCATCACCTTGCCCCCGCCCCGCCAAATCGGGCTAGTCTCGCTGCACCCTGAAGGAGCCCGTCCCATGCAGAAGCGCCCGCTCGGCCGATCCGGCCTTTCCATCGCCCCTCTCGTGTTCGGCGGCAACGTGTTCGGCTGGACGGCGGATCAGGCGACGTCCTTCGCCCTGCTCGACCGGTTCGTCGATGCCGGCTTCGACGCCGTCGACACCGCCGACGTCTATTCCGCCTGGGCGCCGGGCAATTCCGGCGGCGAATCGGAGACCATCATCGGCAACTGGATGAAGACGCGCGGCACCCGCTCGAAGATCACCCTCATCACCAAGGTCGGCTCGCCGATGGGCGAGGGCAAGAAGGGGCTCTCGGCGCGCTATATCGCGGAGGCGGTGGAGGCCTCGCTGAAGCGCCTGCAGACCGACGTCATCGACCTCTACCTGTCGCACTGGCCGGACCCGGAGACGCCCTACGAGGAGACGCTCGGCGCCTATGACAGGCTCGTGAAGGCCGGCAAAGTGCGCGCCATCGGCTGCTCCAATCTCGATGCCGGCCAGCTCGCAGCCTCGCTTCAGGCCGCGAAGGCGGCCGGCCTGCCGCGCTACGAGGTTCTGCAGCCCGAATACAACCTGCACGACCGGGCGAAGTTCGATGGCGCGCTGGCCGACCTGTGCGTCGCCGAGGACATCGGCGTCATCACCTATTTCTCGCTGGCCAAGGGCTTCCTGTCCGGCAAGTACCGGTCCGAGGCGGATCTCGGCAAGAGCCCGCGTGGCGAACGCGGCGTGAAGCCCTATCTGACCGAGCGCGGCTTCCGCATCCTGAAGGCGCTTGACGCGGTGGCGGAAGCCCGGGGCGTGACGCAGGCCGAGGTGGCGCTCGCCTGGCTGATGCACCGGAAGGGCGTGACGGCGCCGATCGCCAGCGCCACCACGCTCGACCAGATGGAGAGCCTGGTGCGCTCTGCCGGGGTCTCGCTGTCGGAGGCCGACATGGCGGCGCTGGACGCGGCGGGAGATTGAGTCCCGCATTTTTTCATATTTGGGAAAATGAGCCCTGACCAGCGTGACGCTGGTTGATATGATTCCCGCTATGTTGAAGAGGTGCGCCTGAACGGCCCGGGCGGGGTTCGCCGGCCGCCTCCGGTGCCCTGCAACACGGCCCCTGCGTCCTTCGAGGCCCGTGGCGCCCAGAGGCGGCAACCGCGATGCTGCCCTTACCTAACCCGCCAGTCCGCAGCCGCCGCGCCGGCCGGGCAGGACGAGAAGCGCACCCGCCGCATAGAGGGCGCCGATGCCCTCGCGGCCGGAGACCACCGCGACCACGAAGGGTCCGGTAACCCGCACGAGGCGCAACCGGTCGGCATCGCCGGCCGTCATCAGCACAGCCGGATTGCCGAGGGCGATGACCATGGCCTCGCCCGGCCGGGCCGCCGTGATGGTCGCGGCCGCCAGAACCCAGACGGCGAGCGCGAGGCTCCCCGTGGCCAGCAGACTGGCCCATCCGCCGGCAAGGCCGCCGCGACGGCGCTCCTCCCGACGGCGCTCCTGTGAACCGCCCGCCACCGCCGGGAGGACGGCGGGACCCCGCTCAGTAGTCGTAGAGATGCTCAAGGGCCCCTCCCCCGGCTGAGGCCGCCGCGACGGCCTCGGCAAAGCGTTCCACCGGCAGGTCGAGGCCGATGCGGCTGAAGCCCGGCCGCGCCTGAACCGCGACGGCGAACAGCCGTTCGCCCCCCGGCACCGCGAGAGCGGCCCGGTCCGGCATCACCAGGGTCACAAGCGCCCGGCGGTTGCCGGCGATCTCGACGAACCGGCCACCCTCCGCCGTGACGGCGCGGGCAAGGTCGGTGAAGGCGCGGTAGCGATCGGTCTCGATGAGGACATCCCCGCCGGCCGGGCCGATGACGGTGATCCCGGGAATGGCCGCCAGCCGGTCGGCCGGCAGGCCGGCGACCACCGAGCGGATGCGCAGGTCGGCCGGGGTGAGCCCGGCGGCAAGGCCGAGCGCCCAGCCATAGCCGGCCTTGACGCCCCATTCGGCGGTGAGCGCGAAGCGCCGCTCGAGCGAACGCAGCGTGCTCGGCTCGCCGAAGGCCGTCTCGCGCCAGAACCGGCCGAGCGTGGCAGCAAAGGGGAACTGATACCAGGGGGTCTGGGTCAGGAAGGTCGCGTAGCGGGCGGACATGTCGGCGGCGAAGCGGTCCTCGGCGTTCTTCTGCGGCCCGCGCCACCAGGCGGTCGCCCGGCCGATGGTCAGCTCCCAGGCGCCCTTGACGATCATCTCGGCGGTGAAGCTCACGCCGATAATGTAGAGCATCGCCTTCATGTCGCCCGGCGTCGCCTCCCGGCGGGTGGTGCGGCGGGTGATGTCGCACAGGCTGGACCAGTAGCCGGTGACCGCCGGGACATAGCCGAAGGCGTGCTCGTCGGCGGTGCGGGTGACGGCGGCGAAGTCCTCGTAGGCGTGGACGATGTACCATTCCGGATAGGACAGGAAGCTGTTCACCTCCGGGCGCCGCCAGGGCGCTTCCGCGATGATGCGGGGGGTGGCGGCGCCGGCAGGCTCGCGCGGCGACTGGCAGGCGAACTCCACATAGAGCGCCGGCAGCGCCGAGATGGCCAGAAGGCCGATGACCCAGACGAGGACCTGCCCGAACAGGTGCAGGACGAGCTTGAGGGCGATCCTCACGCTCTCGCCTCCGCGTCCTTCGGGGCGAGAACGAAGCCGACGAAGGCGGCCACGCCGCCGAGCGCGATATGCGGAAGGTTGGCGAGGATCTTGAAGCCGAAGGGCAGGTTCTGCACGCCATAGACCAGGATGCCGAGGTCGAGATAGCCCGAGCCGGTGGCAAGGCCGAGGAGGCCGTCGAGGCAGTAGAGCACGCCGAAGACGCGCAGGTAGAGCACCGAGGCGCGGGTGGACAGGAAGGCGGCCACCGCCGCCCAGAGCGCCGAGCCGAAATGCAGGGCATCGTCGTAGATGTCGAGCGCGAAGATGCCGAAGGCCCGGCCCTGCGCATCGGTCAGGCCAGGGATGTAGTTGAGCAGCGTGACGATGCCGAGGATGACGGCATAGAGGGCGGCGACCTTGCGGGGGAGTGTCATGGGGGTCTCGGTCAGCGTCGGGATCGTGATCTGGGCCGTTGGCGGGTGGTGAAGGGCCCCACCCTCACCCTCCCCGCTGCGCGGAGAGGGAGACTATGGCGTTCCGTCTCTCCGGTATCCGTGGCGCAAGGCACACCGAAGGGAGGCGAAGCGGGAGATCGAAGTCTCCCTCTCCGCGCAGCGGGGAGGGTGAGGGTGGGGTCCTTCCGGGATCGGGTCGGGGCATGGTCCTGCACATCGTTCTGACCGACCACCCCGGTTCACGCGAAATACGCATCCCACATCGTGTTGCGGAACAACAGGCCGGGATCGACCTCGCGCTTGCGGGCGAGGAAACGGGGCAGGTTCGGATAGGCCTTCTCGACCTGGTCGCGGCGGGCATGCAGGCGGTAGGGCAGGTAGAACGAGCCGCCGATGGCGAGCACCCGCTCGATCAGTTCCTCGGTCATGGTCAGCATGTCGGCCTCGGCGTCGGCCGTGATGGCCTGCGAGAACAGCATGACGGCGGCGATCCGGGGCTGAGGCGCATAGGAGAGCGCGGCGACCGTGTCGGCCTTCAGCCAGCGCAGCGTGACGTTCAGCAGGTCCTGGCGCGATTTCAGGATGGTCTCGCGGCAGGCGGTGATGAACGCGGCGAACTGGTCCGGGGCGACGAAATATTCGTGCAGGATGTCGGTGCGGAACGTATCGCGGCCGGCGAGGTTGGCCACCGGTTCGTTCATCAGCGTGTTGCGGGTGGCAAGGCCCGAGGAGATCGCCGGATTGCCCACCGTCTCGGCGGTCCAGCGGGCGCGCTTGCCGGCTTCCGAGCCGATCTGGGCGCGGAAGATCTGGCGCGATACCGCCGACATCAGTCCGCCGGCCTCCGCGGCGGGAAGGCGGGCCGGCTGGTTCGCCACCGGCCGGTAGGTGATCATCATGGCCTCGCGCATGAAGTCGCGCCGCGCCACCGACAGGCGCCCATAGGCCATCTGCACCGCCGGATCGCCGGTGACGGCGGCGGCGAAGCGCGAGCCGAACTCGGCCGACGGCATCAGCACGTTGGTCGGCCGCAGCATGGCGTTGGGCACGGCTTCCACCTCCATGTCGAGGATGACGCCGAACAGGCCGTAGCCGCCCTGCACCAGCCCGTAGAGATCGGCATTCTCCGTCGGCGAGCAGGTGACGATGCTGCCGTCGGCCAGCATCAGGCGGAAGGCGCGCACGGTCGCGCCGAAGGGTCCGAACGGTGCCGGCCAGCCATGGGCATTCACCGACAGGGTGCCGCCGGTGGAGAAATCGGAGTTGGACTGCATGACGGCCGGCGACAGGCCGAGTGCGTCGAGTTGGTTGATCAGATAGATCCAGCGCGAACCGGAATGGGTGCGGTAGAGGCGGGCGGTGCGGTCCACCTCGCAGAGCGGGGTGGCGAAGGTGGCGGCGGAGCCATCGCGGGCAAGGCTCTGGCCGCCCATGGAATGACGGGCACCGCCGACCGTGAAGGCGCGCTTCGCGGCGGCGGCCTCCTTCAGCTCGCGCCTCAGCCTCTCGATGATGGCGGCTTCCGGATCGGCGCCGACCTGCCAGTGGCTCGCCATGGGCGTCGCGCTCAGACGGCTGGCATCGTTCAGCACCACGCGCTGGCGCGCCACGGCACGACGGGACAGGAGCGCGGCGGCGGCAGCGGCAGCCCCCAGTTTCAGGGCGGAGCGACGGGTGGTCTTCGTCATCGGCGGGAAGGCTCCTGGCGGAAAGGCTCCGGGCGGGCGGAATGATGGCGGGCGCCGGTTTCGGTCCTGTGCCGCGAACGGCGACGGCCTTCCCCGTCAGCCGATACCGCAGATCGTCTTCAGCCGCGCGGCGTGCGGTTTCAGCGGCGAGAGATCGTAGGTCTGCTCGACACCGGGGAACTTGATGAACACCCGGTCGCCGGTGACGAGGTCCAGCAGGAAATCGTTGGCGAAGCGGGCGGTGACGAAGGCCGAGGACCCGGTGATGCGCCAGCGCACCTGTTTCACCGGCCCGCCATCCACCTGGTAATGGCCGTTATGGACGCCGTCGGTGCGGCCGGGAAAGCGGTAGCCCGGCGAGAAGGACACGAAGGCCGCCCCGCCGCCGCACAGCAGGGTGAACCGCTCGCCGGAGCTGCGGTAGGACATTTCGAGGCTGGGACCGGACCCGCCCGGCCCCTGCGTCTCGCGGATGCTCCATTCCGCGCGCGTGTCGGTGGCGCCCGCGCAGAACAGCGCGACGACAGCGACAGCCGTCAGCCGCACGGTGCGGCGCGGGATCATTGCGGCTGCGGAGCGGCTTCGCAGGGGGATCATCGGAGGACAAACGGACCGGTTTGCGGCAAACGGGAGCCCTCGGCACGACTGCCGACCGGCCCCTTCCGCAGCCTTCTGCGCTCATCGGCGCGACAAGACAATCCCTGACTTCACGTAGGGGTAGCAAGAAACCGCCCGGGGCGCGCGACCGCCCCGGTTCGTCCGTTCGAGGTCCGCGCGCCGCTCTCAGAACGGATAATGGCGCGGTCCGGTCTGGATGGTGATCCAGCGCAGTTCAGTGAAGGCATCGATGCCGGCCTTGCCGCCGAACCGGCCGTAGCCGGAGGCCTTGACCCCGCCGAACGGCATCTGCGGCTCGTCGTGCACGGTCGGCGCATTGATGTGGCAGATGCCGCTCTCGATCCGCCGCGCAACCCGGAGCGCCCTCGGAATGTCGCGCGAGAACACCGCCGCCGACAGGCCGTATTCGGTGTCGTTGGCGATGCGGATGGCCTCCTCCTCGTCCTTGACTCGGACGATCGTGACGACGGGGCCGAAGCTCTCCTCGCCGTAGATGCGCATGGCCGGCGTCACCTTGTCGAGGATCGTCGCCGGCATGATCGTGCCGTCGAGCGAGCCGCCGGAGGCGAGCACCGCGCCCTTCTGCGTGGCCTCGTCGACGAGGCCCTTCACGCGCACGGCGGCGTCGCGCGAGACGATGGAGCCGAGCACCACGTTGCCGGAGCGCGGGTCGCCATGAGGGAGCGCGCGCGCCTTGGCGGCGAATTTCTCGACGAAGGCATCGGCGATTGTCTCCTGCACGACGATCCGCTCGGTCGACATGCAGATCTGGCCCTGGTTCATGAAGGCGCCGAAGGCCGCGGCATTCACCGCCTCGTCGAGATCGGCATCGTCGAGGATGACCAGCGGCGCCTTGCCGCCAAGCTCCAGCAGGGCGGGCTTCAGGTAGCGCGCGGCAGTCTCGGCGATGATCCGGCCGACGCGGGTGGAGCCGGTGAAGTTGACGCGCTTGACCGCCCGGTGGGCGATCAGGGTCTCGACCAGCTTGCCGGCATCGGCGGGGGCATTGGTGACGACATTGACCACGCCCGGCGGGAAGCCGGCATCGCGCATCACCGTGCCGATGAGCTGGTGCGTCGCCGGGCATTGCTCGGAGGCCTTCAGCACCACCGTGTTGCCGCAGGCGAGCGGCATGGCGATGGCCCGCACGCCGAGGATCACAGGTGCGTTCCACGGGGCGATGCCGAGGATGACGCCGACCGGCTGGCGCATGGCCAGCGCCAGATTGTGCGGCTTGTCGGTCGGGATGACATCGCCGGTGATCTGGGTGGTCATGGCCGCCGCCTCGCGCAGCATGCCGGCGGCGAGCATGACGTTGAACATGCCCCAGCCCTTGGTCGAGCCGGTCTCGGCCATCATCGCGTCAGCAAATTCCCCGGCGCGCGCGGCCATCAGGTCGGCGGCGGCGTTCAGCTTCGCGCGCCGCTCGTTGGGGCCGGTCTCCGACCAGGCCGGGAAAGCGGCCTGGGCGGCATCGACGGCGGCCACCGCATCGGCGACGGTCGCGGCGGCGGCGCGCGTGGCGACCGCGCCGGTCAGCGGGTCGAGCCGGTCGAAGGTGCGGCCGTCGGCGGCACCGATCTCGCGGGAGTCGATCATCAGATTGACGTGCTTCATGGGGGTCTCCCTCAAGGGCGGTGTCGCGGCGGCCGGGGCCGGCGCGGGCGTGGGACGAAGAACGGGTTCGGGCGCGACGGCGGGCGCAGGTGCGGATGCGGGGGCCTCGGTCCGCGCGCCGCCGAGATAGGCGGCGGCGACCTGCGGATCGTCGGCGAGGGCAGCGGCCGGCCCCTCCCCCACGATCCTTCCATTGGCGATGAGATAGGCCCGGTCCGCCAGCGCCAGGCTGCGACGGGCATTCTGCTCGACGATCAGGATGGCCGTGCCACGTCTCCGGATGACGGCCAGCGCCTTGAACAGTTCCGAGGTCATGACCGGCGAGAGGCCGAGCGAGGGCTCGTCGAGCATGACGAGCTCCGGTCGGGACATCAGAGCGCGGCCGATGGCGACCATCTGCTGCTCGCCGCCGGACATGGTGCGGACCTGCTGATCCATGCGCTCGGCAAGGCGGGGAAAGAGGGCGAGCACCTCGGCCAGGGTCTCGTCCTCCAGCGCGCGGGCGCGGCGGGGAAAGGCGCCCAGCATCAGGTTCTCGCGCACGGTGAGGTCGGCGAAGATGCCGCGCCCCTCGGGCACGAGGGCAATGCCGCGTTCGACGATATCGTTGGCCGGCCGGGCGGTGAGGGTTGCGCCCTCGAAGGTGATGGACGTGCCCCGGCCGGCGGGCACGATGCCGGCAATGGTCTTCAGGAGCGTGGTCTTGCCGGCGCCGTTGGCCCCGAGGATCGCGACCGTCTCGCCGCGGCCGACATGCAGGGAGACATCGTCCACTGCACGGTGGGCGCCATAGGCGGCGGTCAGGCGGGAGACCTCAAGCATCGTCGTCTCCGAGATAGGCGCGCACCACCTGCGGGTCGGACAGGGCCTCGGCCGGCGTGCCCTCGGCGATCTTGCGGCCGGCATTCATGACGATGCAGCGCGAGCAGAGCGCCCGGATGGCATCCATCACATGCTCGACCATGACGATGGTGATGCCCGAGCCGGAGAGCGAGCGGATCAGCGCGATGCCGTCCTCGAGTTCGGTCGGGTTGAGCCCGGCCAGCCATTCGTCGAGCAGCAGCAGGCGCGGCTGGGCGGCGAGCGCGCGGGCGAGTTCCAGCCGCTTCTGGTCGATATAGGTCAGGCTGCCGGCCGGCTGCTCCATGCGGCCACCGAGGCCGACGCGCACGACATAGGGCAGCGCCCGCTCCATGGCCTCGCCCGGCGGGCAGGGATCGGCCCCGAACATCGCGCCGACCGCGACATTCTCGGCAATCGTCATGGAGGCCATGACGCGGACCAGCTGGAACGTGCGGGCGATGCCGGCGCGGGTGATGAGGTGGGCCGGCATGCGCTCGATCGGCCGGCCGTCGAAGACGATGCGGCCGGAATCGGCCTTCAGGTTGCCGGTGATCAGGTTGAGCGCGGTGGTCTTGCCCGAGCCATTGGGACCGACAAGGCCGACGACCTCGCCGGGCCGGATGACGGCGTCCAGCCCGTCGACGGCCTTCAGGCCGCCGAAGGCCCGCGAGACACCCTTCAGTTCGATGAGCGGCTGCATGGGCTACTCCGCCGGATGGGCTTTGCGGGCCGCGCTGCGGGCGACGGCCGCACGGCCGTCGTCGAGCAGGCCGGCCACCCCGCGCGGCACGAAATAGACGACGCCGAGGAAGACGAGGCCGAGCAGGATGGAGAAATGATTGGGGAAATTGGCCTGCAGCAGCTCGAACAGGATGGCGAGCGGCACCACGCCGAGCAGCGGCCCGTAGAGCCGGCCGGCGCCGCCGAGCAGCGCCATGATGAGGGTCTGGAACGAGACGATCGGATTGAAGGCGATGGCCGGGTCGATATAGGTCCAGCGCGGCGCCATGATTGCCCCCACCACCGACATGATGGCGGCGGAGATGACGAAGACCAGGATCTTCGCCCGCGTCGTGTCGATGCCGGCATGGCGGGCCACCGTCTCGTCCTCGCCGATGGCGCGGAGCGCCCAGCCGAGCCGCGAGCGGGCAATCCACCAGCCGATCAGGAAGGTGGCGACGCAGACCCCGATCAGCAGCCAGTAGATGTCGCGCGGGGTGACATCGACGAAGACGAAACGCCCGACCGTGCCGCCGAACTTCGCCTCCGCATAGGTGACGATCTGGCGGACGAGTTCGGCGAGGCCGAAGGTGAAGATGACGAAATAGACCCCCGACAGCCGCAGCGTCGACAGGCCGACGACGGCCGCGACCAGCGCGCCCCCGGCTCCGGCAACCGCCAGCACGGCGGGAAGCGGCAACGTCTCGCCGAGGAAGGCCATGCAATAGGCGCCGAAGCCGAAGAAGGCGGCGGTGGCGAGCGACACGTAGCGTGTCGGGCCGGAGAACAGGGCCCATGCGGTGGCAAGCGCCGTGTACATCAGGATGTTGACCAGCAGCGACTGCCAGAACGGCCCGACAAGGAAGGGCAGCGGGGCGAGCAGCGCGGCGCCGGCCAGCACTGCGGCGGGAAGGATCATGTCCCTGCCGGTCATCGCGCCGGCCTCCCGAACAGGCCCGTGGGCCGGATGAGGAGGATGCCGAGAAACAGCGCGAAATTGACCGCCAGCGTCAGGCCGCTGTCGAGGAACGAGGTGGTCAGCGCCTCGGCCAGGCCGAGGATGAGGCCGGCCACCAGCGCGCCGAGCACATTGCCGACACCCCCCATGATGACCACGATCAGCGCCTTCATCGTGAAGACCACGCCCATCGAGGCGTTGAAGGTGAGGAACATCGAGACCAGCACGCCGGAGGCCGCCACCAGCGCGCCACCGAGCGCGAAGGCGAAGGCGGCATAGCGCGGCGTGTCGATGCCGACGAGGCGGGCGGAGGCCGGATCCACGGCCACGGCCCGCAGCGCGGTTCCGGCGCGTGTGCGCATCATCGCCCAGTAGAGCGCGAGCGTCAGGACGAGCGCGATGCCGGCCGCCACCAGCCGGTTGGCCGCCACCGTCGAGCCGATCACCTCGACCGGGATGGCGAGGTAGGAATAGGAGAAATAGGTGCCGCCGAAGACGACCAGCATGATGCCCTGGACGACGAAGAGCAGGCCGAAGGTGGCAAGGATCGTGTCGACCTCCAGCGCACCGGCATTGGGCGCGCGCTTCACCAGCGGTGCCATCAGCAGGCTGTAGATCAGCCAGTTGAGACAGAAGGAGACGGGCACGGCCACCGCCAGCGCGATGGCCGGGTTGAGCCCGAGCGCGGAGAACAGCAGATAGGCCAGGAAGGCCGCGGCGATGGTGAACTCGCCATAGGCGAGGTTCATGATGCGCGCGACGCCGTATTGCAGCGTCAGGCCCATGGCGATCAGCGCATAGATGCCGCCGAGGACCAGGCCGGACAGGATGACGTCAACGAGCAGCATCGGGAACTCAAGGGTACGCGGAGGGGTGGCGCGGCCCGTTCGGGGGCCGCGCCGAAGGGTGTCAGGCCGAGGGCCAGGCCGGCTTCGGGAAGACCGGCGCGCGGGTGCCGCCGATGCGGGTCGGGGCGAGCGCGACGAACTCGCCGCCCTGCCACTGGCCGACCCACCACTGGTCGACGCGCTGGTTGTTCTGGAACCTGATGGGTCCGAGGATCGTGTCGAAGCTGTTGGCGCCGATGTCGCGGATCAGCGCGGCCTTGTCGAGGCCGGCCCGCTCGATCGCCTGGGTCAGCACCTGCAGCGTCGTGTAGGTGGTGGACGAGGCCCAGCGGTCCGGCTCGCGGCCGACCACGCGGTTGTGGCGGGCGATGTAGTCGCGGATCTTCGGGTCGTCGACATTGACGCCGCCAATGCCCATGACGCCCTCGGAGACCGCGCCGAAGCGCTGCTTGTAGAGCGGGAAGGCCGTGCCGACGGCGGTGTAGAACACCTTCGGGTTGAGACCGGCGATGCGCGACTGCTCGGTGAGCGCCAGCGTGTCCGGCGGATAGGAGAAGGCCAGGAACATTTCGGGCCTGAGGCGGACCGCCTCGGCGACGATCGGCGCCAGATCCTGCGTGCCCGGCGGATATTGCCGGTCCATGACCACCTGGAAGCCGGCGCGCTGCAGACCGGCGCGGGCCGCGCCCACCAGTTCGAGGCCGAACTGGTCCTGCACGGAGGCCAGCGCCACCGTGTTGCCGAGGCCCTTGTCCTTGAGGGTGGCGAGCAGGTCCGTCAGCGCCGTGATGGCGGTCGACGGCCGGTCGAGGAACAGGAACATGTTGGTCCAGCGCCTGACCAGTTCCGGCTGCCTCTCGACGAAGAAGGTGGAGGCAAGATGCGGGAAGCCGCCGCGGTTGAAGGCCGGTGCCACGGCAAGGTTCATGGCGGTGCCCCAGGGCGGCAGCAGCAGGTCCACCTTGTCCTGGTTGACCAGCCGGTCGATGTTGCGGACCGCCTCCTCCGACTGCGAGCGGTCGTCATATTCGACGAACTCGATCATCCGGCGCTGGCCGCCGGGCAGCTTCAGGCCGCCGGCCTCGTTGGTCTCGCGCATCCACAGCATGTAGTTCGGCAGCGTCGTGGTGTTGGCGCCGCCGGCATTGGGCCCGGTCTTGGAGATCGAGAATCCGATGCGGACCGGGCCGGCCTGTGCGCGCGAGCCGGTGCCGACGAGGGCGGCTGCGGCAAGGCCGCCGACGACCGAGCGGCGATGGGGTCTGAATGACGTCATGTGCTCCTCCCTGGATGGTTCTGGTCCGGCCCCGGCGACGCCTCTTGCCGGGCGTGCTCGGGGTGACGATGCTGCCGTTTCGTCCTGCCGGCAACGGGTGCCGTCAGCCTTCGATGCGGATGCCGGCACTGCGGATCACCGGCTCCCAGAGCGCCAGTTCGGCGCTGACGGCAGCACCGAGTTCCTCCGGACTGGAGCCGACCGCGGTGGCGCCGAGGCTGGCGAGCCGCCCGGTGATCACCGGGTCCTTCAGGGCGGTCGCCATGTCGCGGGCGATCTTCGCCACCGCGTCCGCCGGCGAGCGGGCCGGCGTGAAGAAGGCGAACCAGGAATTGACCTCGTAGCCCGGCACGGTGTCGGCGATCGGCGCCACGTCCGGCAGGGTCGCGTGACGCGTCTTCGACGTGATGCCGAGCGCGCGGATCGTGCCGGCCCGAAGCTGCGGCGTGGACACCGTCACGGTATCGAACATGACGTCGAGCCGGCCGGCGATCAGGTCGTTCATGGCCGGGCCCGCGCCGCGATAGGGCACATGGGCCATCTCGACCTTCGCCAGATGCTTGAACAGTTCGCCGGCCATGTGGATGGAGGTGCCGACGCCGGCCGAGCCGAAGTTCAGCTTGCCGGGATTGGCCTTCGCCCGGGCGATGAAGTCCTGCACGGTGCGGTCGGGGGAAGCGGCCGGCACCACCATGACATTCGGCACGCGGATGGCCATGGAAACGGGGGCGAGATCGGTCGACGGATCATAGGCCATGCGGGCATAGAGCAGCCTGGCCACCGCCACCGACTGCGAGGTGATGAGCAGCGTGTGCGCATCGGGATCGGAGCGGGCGACCTCTGCCCCGGCGACATTGCCGCCCGCACCCGGCCGGTTCTCGACGACGACCGTCTGGCCCCAGGCCTGCGACAGCTTGTCGGCGATCAGCCGCGCCACGAGGTCGGCCGCCCCGCCCGGCGGGAAGGCCACCAGGATGCGCACGGATTTCGACGGGAAGCCCTGGGCGCGGGCAAGGCCGGGGGCCGCGAGCGTTGCGGTGAGCGCGGCAAGCGCGGTGCGGCGCGTCAGTCCGCCACCCGTCGCGGCGCTGCCAAGGGCGCTGATGTCACTGGAACCCATGTCCGTCTCCTCCCTGTCATGTCCTCCGCCTGTCGCCGGTCATTGGGTGCCGGGCGATCGGGCCGTATCGGTCAAGTCATTCCATCAGATGCGGCAGCCAGACATCGAGGACGGCCGCCCGCCGCTCCTCCTTCACCACCCGTAGCGCCTCGGCGATGCCCGCCTCGACCTCGTCGGCATGGGTGAGCTTGCGGGTGTAGGCGCCGCCGGCGGCCGCGGCGATGCCGCCATAGTCGGGCGGCGGATCGAAGGCGACGCCGATATCGCCCGCGGCCGCGGCATAGCCTGACGGGTGGACGGCCAGCGTCGAGAAGCGCGGGGCCTTCCAGCCGCGGTTGTTCAGCACCACCTGCAGGAAGGGCGTGCCGTATTGCCGCGCCATCCAGTGGACGGTGGAGGGCTGCGAGAACATGTAGGACCCGTCGCCGGTGATGGCGATGACGGTTTTCGACGGCGCGGCCAGCTTTGCGCCGATCGCCGCGCCGCCGTTCCAGCCGAGATTGCCGCCGCCCGAATTGAGCATCTGGCCGGGGCGGGTCGGAGCGATGTGGTTGCAGACCGCTGGATAATTGGTGATGCCCTCGTTCAACACCAGCGTGCCGGCATCCACATGCCGGCGCAGCGTGGCCATGACATATTCCGGCGTGATCGTGCCGTCCGAGGGCTTCTGTTCGAGGCATTGCAGGGCCGCCTTGCGGCGGGCGTGGCGCTCGGAATGGTAGGCGCGCCGCTCGCCGATGGCGGCGATGTCGAGGCGCACGCGGGCAAGGCCGGCATTGATCTGGGCAAGCGCGGTCTCGGCATGGACGCGGAACACCCGCTTCGCCGGGATCGACCAGAGCGGCATCTGCTGCTTCAGCGGATCGACGTCGAGGTGCCAGATGCGGGCGCCGGGCGCCGGCCGCGAGACGGTCGGGATCCAGGGAACGTCGCTGTCGATGACCAGCACCAGGTCGGCCTCGGCCAGGGCCTCGTTCTGGCGCGGCTCGTTCCACTGGCAGCCCTGATACATCGGGTTGTCGTGCGGCAGGTTGACGGCGTTCGGCACCGAGTCCAGGACGCCGATGCCGAGCGGGTCGACAAGCCGCTGGAGTTCGGCCACGGCCTTCGGGTTGCGGCCGAGATAGGAGGTGACGATCAGCGGCCGGCGGGCATTGGCAAGGTCGGTGGCCAGCGCATGGACGGCGTCGGGCGGCAGGGCGGCGGGGCCGATGGGGGCAAAATCGGCGGGGTCGACCGGCTGGGGCTGGACCTCCTCCTCCATCACCTCGCGGGCGCCCATGAGATAGACGGGACCCTTGGGGTCGGAATGGGCGAACTGCATGGCCCGGTGAACCATCTGGGCGATGTTGCGGCCGGTGCGCAGTTCGGCATCGTAGCGCATGTAGCCGCGCACGATGCCGCGCTGGTCATGCACGTCCTGGATCCATTGAATGAACTCGTTGCGGCTGCCCTTGATCTCGCCGAGCTGGGTGAAGGGCGAGGCGCCGGCAAAGATGAGGACCGGGACACGGCCTTTGTCGACATTGTGGACGGCGCCGGCGAGCGATTGCGTGCCGCATTCGACATGGACGAACACCGCCTGGGCGCGGCCGGAGACCTGGGCATGGCCCTGGGCGGCGGTCAGCGCCACCATCTCGTTCGGGCAGGTGATAACCTTCGGTACCGGCCGGCCAAGCGCCTGTGCCTCGGCCAGCGCCTCGACGAGGGCGGGATGGTCGGAACCGAAATTGGCGAAGATGAATTCAACGCCGGCAGCCACCAGCGCATCGAGAAAGGCTGCGGACGCGGTGTGTCCGGCACCCGTCGGGCGCTCGGCGCGACGATCCTGCGCTGGCGGCGACCAGTCCATTCGACACCTCTCGCCTGTGATAGTTGGACTTCCAACAATCGGAGTCAAGACCATCTTGCCGTGACCGGCGGATCGTGCGAGGCAGGGTGAACGGAGCGGGACGGACACGCTGCCGGAGACGAGGGCCATGGCCGAGAGAGCACGGATCGCGCCTGCCGCGTCCCCCGCCATCGACGAGGCGCCGGCACGGGCCGACGACTTGATCCGGCTGGGTCCGCTGGCCGATTTCATCGGCTTCCACCTGCGGCTGGCGCAGGAGGCCTCGTTCCGCGCCTTCGCGCAGCGCTCGGGCTGTCCCGGCATCAAGCCGAGCCGCTTCGCCATCATGACGCTGATCGCCGAGAATCCCGGCCTCAGCCAGACCACCCTCGGCCGTGCCGCCGGTCGGGACAAGTCGACGCTGACCACCGCCCTCGACGACCTCACGCGCCGCGGCCTCGTGCAGCGCGACCGCGAGCCGACCGACCGGCGCAGCTATCGCCTGCACCTGACGGCAAAGGGCGAGGAGGTTCTGGCGGAACTGATGGAGCGGGCGCGGGAGCACGACCGGCTGCTCGATTCCATCGTCGGCCCGCACAAAAAGCCGGAACTGATCCGGCTGCTCGCGCGGATTGCCGCCGACCTCGGCTGAGCCACCCGACGAAAGAGGGATGGCCGCGCTGCCATCCATGGCGCACCGCGCCCCGTAGGATCGGCCCGGCAGCCACGGGTTTCGCGCATGGACGTCCTTCTCTCGCCCGTCATCCTGTTCTTCGTGCTCGGCGCGCTGGCGGCGCTGGCCCGCTCCGACCTTGCCATCCCCGAACCGATCGCCAAGGGCATGGCGCTCTATCTGATGGCCGCCATCGGCCTGAAGGGCGGCGTGGAGGTGGCGGCGACCGGGGTGTCGCCCGCCATGCTGGCGGCCGGCCTGGCGGGGCTTGCCCTGTCCGTCCTCATTCCGGTCTGGGCCTTCTTCCTGCTGCGCACGGCCGGAGGGCTGGACCGCATCAATGCCGGCGCCGTGGCGGCCCATTACGGCTCGGTGAGCGTCGTCACCTTCGTCACCGGCTCGGAGGTGCTGGCTGCCGCCGGAACGCCGGCGGCCGGCTATCTGGTGGCGGTGCTGGCCCTGATGGAGACGCCGGCGATCGTGGTCGGCCTGCTGCTGGCCAAGGGGGCGGCTGCCACCAGCAACCGGCGCGAACTCATGCACGAGACGGTGCTCAACGGCACGGTGGTGCTGCTGATCGGGTCGTTCGTCATCGGCCTGATCGCCGGCAAGGACGGTTTTCGGCCGATCGCGCCAGTGTTCGAGACCGGCTTCCGCGGCATCCTCTGCCTGTTCCTGCTCGACATGGGCCTGGTGGCCGTGCGGCGCCTGCGCGAGACGCGCTCGCTCAGCCTTCGCCTGGTGGCGCTGGCGGTCCTCATGCCGGCCGCCAACGGGGTGCTCGGCACGGTGATCGGCCACTTCATCGGTCTGGATACCGGCTCGGCGGCGGCGCTCGGCATCCTCGCCGCCAGCGCGTCCTACATCGCCGTTCCGGCGGCCATGCGCCTTGCCCTGCCGGAAGCCAATGCCGGCCTCTATCTTGCCATGTCGCTTGCCGTCACCTTCCCGTTCAACGTGACGGTCGGCATCCCGCTGTTCACGCTGATCGCCCAGGGGCTCGCCCGATGATCACGACCGTCAGGCGCCGCAAGGTGGAGATCCTTGCCGACCAGCCGCTGCTCCGGCGCATCATCGCGCTTGCCGAGGCCTGCGAGGTGACCGGCCATACGGTGCTGCCGGTGGCGGAGGGCGCCGGTCAGGCCGGGCGCTGGACGAGCGACGACATCACCGGCGCCGAGACCAAGGTCATGGTCGTGATCATCACGACGGAGGAGCAGGCCGCAAGGCTGCTGGCCGCCCTGGCGCCGCTTCTCGCCTCTCACGGGCTGCTGGTCTGGACCAGCGCGGTGGAGGTGATCCGGGCAGAGAAATACTGAGCTGCGGGTGGCGACGGGAGGACGGGCCTGGACAGGCCCCACCCTCACCCTCCCCGCTGCGCGGAGAGGGGGACTTCTACCTCGCGCCCCTTGATGCCGGCGGTCGGGCCAGGCTCGACCGAAGCGAATGGAGGCCGACGCCGTAGTCCCCCTCTCCGTCGAGCGCAGCGAGAAGGGGAGGGTGCGGGTGGGGCAGCGACCGGCGCGGCGTGGCACTGCGCGGCCGGGACGCCAGCCCGACCAGCCACCTCACGCCGCCTTCGACAACCCCAGAACCTTCATGGCGTTCTGCTTCAGGATGAGGTCGTGGACCTCCTCCTTGAAGCCGGTCTCGCGGAACTGGGCGATCCAGCGCTCCGGCTGGATCAGCGGGAAGTCCGAGCCGAACAGCATCTTCGTCCTGAGCTGCGTGTTGGCATACTGCACGATCTGCGGCGGGAAATATTTGGGCATCCAGCCGGACAGGTCGATGTAGACGTTCGGCTTGTGCAGGGCGATCGACAGCGCCTCGTCGGTCCAGGGCCAGGACGGATGGGCGAGCACGATGGTCATGTCGGGAAAGTCGACGGCGACGTCGTCGATATGGATGGGCTGCGAATATTTGAGCCGCATGCCCCCGCCCCCGCGCATGCCGGTGCCGATGCCGGAATGGCCGGTGTGGAAGATGGCCGGCAGCTTGTGGTGCGCGATCACCTCGTAAAGCTGATAGGCCATCCGGTCGTTGGGGTAGAAGCCCTGGCAGGTCGGGTGGAACTTGAAGCCCTTGACCACGCCGGTGGCGATCAGGTCCTCGGCCTCGCGCGCGCCCAGCCGGCCCTTGTGCGGGTCGATGGAGGCAAAGGCGATCATCATGTCGGCATTGTCGCGCGCAGCGTCGGCGATCTCCTCGTTGGGGATGCGGCGGTTGCCGATCTGCGCCTCGGTATCGACCGTGAACATGACGAGGCCGATCCGGTTCTTGCGGTAATGCGCGATGGTCTCGGCAATGGTCGGGCGCTTGCCGACCTTGAAATATTTGCCGGCCGCCTCCTCGTAGGGAGTCCAGTAGGCATCGACATCCTGCCGGCAGGAGACCTCGGCATGGGTGTGGATGTCGATGGCGACCAGTTCGTCGACATTCATGGGTGAAGCCTCCCTGCCCTGCCGGCCGCGCCGCCCGTGCAACCGGCGGTGGCGCGCGGCGGATCCTTCGCAATCCTGTATAATGATTATACTCAATAACCATTTCAGCGGCAACGCGCGCGCCAGCTCCGTTCGGCGGGTCCCCCGGCCGCACCGTTCCGCAACCGGTCTCATCCCGCTGCAACCCCCGGCAATGCCGCGGCCGCGCCGATCCCGCCATGGTGTCCCTGTCATCAACGAACAGCCAAGCCACGGAGATCACACCATGAAGCGCCTCGCCCTTGCCGCCCTCGCCCTCGTCTCCGGTCTCGCCTCCGCGCAGGCCAACGACATCACCGGCCCCTGGTTCTGCACGATGAACTCGAGCCCCGCGACGGTCCGGATGAACGTCATCCTCGGTCCCGACCGGACGCTGATCGCCCAGGGCGAGGTGATCCTCAACGGCACCAGCGGCTATTTCCGCTTCAACCGCTCGCCGGGCCGGTGGTCCGTGGGCCGCAATCAGAACGGCCAGATCATGATCAACATGCAGGTCATGCCGCAGAGCTACCCGGTGTTCTCGATCCATGCCGGCGTCGTCGCCAATCCGAACGTGCTGCTGAACCAGTTCCGGGAGCCGCAGACCGGCACGATCGTCGAGACCGCCTGCCGCCGCGGCCACGGCTGAGCCCGACCGCTCGCACGAACCCGCAGGGCTGTCCGCAACCGGTCAAGGGACCGGCCGCGGGCAGCCCTTCCTTCGTCCGGATGCTCACGCAAGGGAGCTCTGGCGTCCTCGTCCGCCAGCGTGCCGCCGAATTCCCTAGGTGAATGGACCCAGCTGGTGCATAGTTCGCACAGTGGACAGATCGGACCCGCAAGATCTGCAGGTCCCGACATCGCCTGTCACCAGACAGCGCAAAAGGTCCCGGACTGCCGCCGAAGCCCGTTTCGATTTCGTCATCATGGACGAAGCACGCGATCTATCGACCGGTCACTTCAGAATTGATTGAGACGGTTGGAGCGCGCGTCCCACGCGACTTCACGGCACATCCCGACACGCGGCCTGGGGCTGCAGAAAGACCTGACATGTACATGACCTCGACGCGCAGGCCCGCCTCCATGCAGCGCAATGCCATCGCGGAAGCGGAGAAGCTGTTCCAGGCGCCCTCCCCCAAAACCCGTGCCGGCGCGCGCACGGCCTGCCCGGCCTGCGGCGGCTACCATCCCGTGGCGCCCTTCCAGTCCCGCAGCCGCGCACCCGGCTCGGTCGAGCACGACTGGCGCTGCGATACGTGCGGCCATGAATGGACCACCCGGCTGGGCCCGACCGCCGCACCGATCGCACGGGCGGACCTGCACCGCTTTCCGGTCGGTTCGGCTGTCCGGCTGATCGGCCGCTACGGCGCCAAGCCTGCGCCGATGGCGCTGTTCGAGGTGACCGGTCTGCGCCCCACCGTCGATGGCGAGCATCACTACCGCATCCGCAGCGCGGTCGAGGCGTGGGAGCGTGTGGCGGCGGAGCATGAACTGGTCGGCGCGCTCCATCCTCGCCCCGGCGCATGAGGCGCGGCGAAGCCCTGCCAGGCAGCGCCAATCCCGGAACGCATGCAGTCGTCACGGCGCGTCGACCGGATCGGGCACGCAAGGGTTTCGGCTGGACCGGCATCCGGTGCGGCCTGCTGGCGGCCGCGCTGCTGGTGTCCGGCCCGGCCGCACTGGCCGACGAGACGGGGCTGAGGCGGCTGACACCGGAGGAGCGGCGGCAGATGAATGCCCAGCTTGCCGAGGCGCGCTTTGCCCCCTGCGACGTGCTGACGCTGGCCGGCTCCCGCTGGTCCTGCCGGGCGACGACCCGCGCGGGCCACACCTACGCCCTCTAACACAGCAACGGGTTTTTCGCCATCGTGGCCCGGCGCCGGGTCGACGATGCGGCCGGGACCGTGCGCAACTGACCGTCAGCACCCGGCCTGCGGGACTGTGCGGCGGCGATGTGGGGAATGATGGTGCCCGGGGGCGGATTCGAACCACCGACACTGCGATTTTCAGTCGCATGCTCTACCAACTGAGCTACCCGGGCGACCGCCGAACGGAACCATCATGCGACGGTCACGCTGCAGTGCGCGGCGGCTTATAGAGGCTCGCTCCGGCCCTGTCCACCCTCCGCATCATATTGGCATGCCGGTTCCGGCGGCGCATGCTGCCGCGGCAGGGCGGTGGCCGCGCCATGCTGGCGATATCCGCCCCCACGAGAGCGAAGGACGCCGCAGATGCCGCCCGCCGCAGCCCAGAGCCCCACAGAGGCTTCCGCCACTGCTCCGGTGCCGGTTTTCTATGACGGATATCCTGCCGGGCTGCGGACGCGCCTTCTGGCGCTGCGTGCCCTGATCCTGCGGATCGCCGCCGTCACCGATGGGGTCGGCCCGCTCGACGAGACGCTGAAATGGGGCCAGCCGAGCTTTCTGACGCGGCAGACGGGCAGCGGCAGCACCATCCGCATCGATGGGCGCCGTGGCGATCCGGCGCATTACGCGCTGTATGTCCACTGCCGGTCCGGCCTGATGGACGAGTTCCGCGCGCTCTATGGCGACGTGCTGCACCTCGAGGGCGACCGCGCGGTGGTGTTGCCGGTCGATGGTGAGGTGCCGGAGGACGCCCTCGGACATTGCATCGCCCTGGCCCTCACCCATCATCGCCGGAAGGGCCGGGGCCGGCGCTGATGCCGACAAGAAAAAGCCCCGGCAGCGGGCACGCTACCGGGGCAGTCAGAGGTCATGCGGGGCATGCACGGCGAAGAAGGGGTCAGCGCAGGACGACCACGCGGGTGCCGACGCGGACGCGGTTGTAGAGGTCGACGACATCCTCGTTCAGCATGCGGATGCAGCCGGAAGACACCGCCTGGCCGATCGTGTGCGGCTCGTTGGAGCCGTGGATGCGGTAGAGCGAGGAGCCCAGATACATGGCGCGGGCGCCGAGCGGGTTGTCAGGGCCGCCGGCCATGAAGCGCGGCAGGTCGGGACGGCGCTGGAGCATCTGCACCGGCGGGCGCCAGTCCGGCCATTCCTGCTTGCGGGAAATCGTCTGCGTGCCGGCCCAGTCGAAGCCGGGGCGGCCGACGCCGACGCCGTAGCGGACGGCCTGGCCATTGCCGAGCACGAAATAGAGGCGGCGCTCCGAGGTGTTCACCACCACGGTGCCGGGCGCATAGGCGCCGGAGAAGGCCACCACCTCGCGCGGGATCGCCGGAGCACGGGCCGCCTCGCGGGGCGCGGTGAACGGCAGGGCGCTCATCGGCTGGCGGGTATCGGGATCGATCAGGACAGAGGCATTGGCGGCGGGCGCGGCGGCGAGAGCGGCGAGGCTCAGGGCGCAGGCGATGGCAAGGCGGCGCATGATGGAACTCCCAGTCGTCGGGTCAGGAGGGCCGGCGTCAGCGGGTGGCGACGTCGACGGAAACGGTGCGGACCTGGCGCAGCGTGCGGCCGGCGGCCGCGGTCTGGCAGGCCGGCGGGATGTGCGGCCAGGCGAACTGGGCGCAGCCGGCGCGGTCGCCCTGGATGGCGGCGGTCTGGCCGGTCTCGGCCTGGCGCGGCGCACCGTCGAGGCGGTTGCGGAAGGCGTCGAAGGCGCCGAGGGCGTGATCCACGTCGGCCACCGAATAGCTGAGCTTGAGCTGCGGAGCATCGGTCACCGCGGCGCGTCCGGCAGGCGCCAGGACGAGGGCCGCAACGATCACGGTCGAGGCCACCATGCCGAGGGCCAGGAACTTGGACATGCGGGTCATTGTCGCTCTCCCCTGTCGGCCCTTGTGGGCCGTCTCCTCGATGGGTCGTCGCGGGCTTGAAAAAGGTTCATCGCCTTTCTCTCGCCGCGATGTCTCATCGCGTTGGACAGAACTTAGGGAGTGCCGCTTTCGTTCCGTTGCCGGGGCGGGGGGTGCTGCATTTCAGCGCCCGCGCCCTTTGTTTCAAGGCTTGCGCGGGGGTGTCGCGGTACGGCTGCGAATGTTTCGCGGCGGGCCGTTTGTTTCCAAACGGGCGTCCGGCGTCAGCGTGTCTCGCCTTCGGGCATGAACATGTAGCCGGCCCCGCGCACGGTCTTGATATAGGCCGGCGTGTCGGGATCGGGCTCGATCTTGCGGCGGATGCGGGTGATACGCACGTCGATCGCCCGGTCGAAGGCGTCGGGGTCACGGGCGCCGGCAAGGTCGAGCAGCCGGTCGCGGGAGAGCACCCGGCGCGGGTTCTCGGCAAAGGCCTTCAGCAGCGAAAACTCCGAGGCGGTCAGCGGCAGTTCCCGGCCCTCGTCGTCGCGCAGCACGTGGGCGGCCAGATCGAGGATCTTGGTGCCGAAGCGCACCGTCTCCGTCCGCCCGGCGCTACCTGGCACCGCGGCCGGCGCCGCCAGGCGCCTCAGCAATGCGCGCACGCGCGCCAGCAGTTCGCGCAGTTCGCAGGGCTTGGCGAGATAGTCGTCGGCGCCGACCTCCAGGCCGACGATCCGGTCGGTGGGCGCTGCGGTGGCGGTCAGCATGATGACCGGCACGGGCGCCCGGCGCTTGATGTCGCGCAGCACCGACAGGCCGTCCTCGCCGGGCATGTCGAGGTCGAGCACGACGAGGTCGGCGCGCTCGGTCGCCATGGCCCGGCGCAAGGCCGGCCCGCCGTCGCACAGGGTCACGCGGAAACCGTGGAGCGAGAGATACTCGCCGACCATGTCGCGGGCCGCGGCCTCGTCGTCCACCACCATGACGTGATGTTGGCCGCTCACGACGGCGCCCCCTGCACGGCCGGCGGCATGATGATGGTGAAGGTGGCGCCACGGCCGGCGCCCTCGCTCTCGGCGGCGATGCGCCCGCCATGCAGTTCGACGATCCGCCGCGAGATGAACAGGCCGAGCCCGGTCGAGCTCTCTCCGCCGGTGGGCCGGGCCGACAGGCGCTGGAAGCGGCCGAACAGCCGCGCCTGATCCTCGGGCGACAGGCCGGGCCCCGAATCGGTCACGGCCACCTTGTGGCCGCCCTCATCGGCCGAGAGGATCACGCGGATGCGGCCGCCGGCCGGCGAATATTTGATGGCGTTGGACACGAGGTTGTCGACCGCCTCGCGCATCCGGTCCGGATCGGCGCGGCCGGGCAGGCTTTCGGGCCCCGAATAGATCAGCGTCTGGCCCTTGCGGGCGGCCAGAGGCGAATTGCCGTCGATCACCGCCTGCACCAGAATCGCCCAGTCGACGTCGCTCGGGCGCAGGACGATGTCCTCGGCATCCAGCATGGCATCGTTGATCAGACCGTCGACCATCGCGGTCATGCGCGCGACGGAGGCACGAACCTGCTCGATCTGGCCGAGGGCGCGCTCGATCAGCGGCGGCTTCTGGACCAGAAGTTCGCCCATCATCTCCGAGCGGCCGAGAATGACCCCGAGCGGGTTCTTCAGGTCATGGGCAACCGTGCCGAGCACCTCGGCCTTGTGGTCGTTGGTGCGCTTCAGGCGCGCCCACTGGGCGGTCAGCCGTTCGTTGGCGATGGTCAGCTGGCGGGTCCGCTCGGTGACGCGCTGCTCGAGCGTCTCGTTGGCGGCCTGCAGCTGTTCGTAGAGGATGACATTGTCGAAGGCGGTGGACAGGCGCCCGCAGAACACCGCGACCAGCGTGCGATCGGTCTCGGTCAGCGGGCGGTCCGAACGGAGCGCGACCACCACCTCGCGGCCGCTGGCCGTCTCGATATAGAGCGCGGTCTCGGCACCCTCGAAGGCGTGGCGGCGGCGCTCGAAGGCCAGTTTGACCAGCGCCGCCATGGCCGGGTCGAGCCTGTCGCCGCCCTTGTCCGCCGAGCGCGCATAGATGCCGGAGCCTGCGAGAATCGAATAGCCATCGCTCCGGTCCTCGCGCAGGACCAGGATGCCCTCGCAGCGCGCCCTGACCAGCGAGCCGATCTGGGTCAGCACGCCGGCGGCCAGCTTGCGCATCGACTTGAGGTCGAACAGTTCGGAAGCGGCGTCAACGATGAGCTCGAGGCCGCGGCGCGTCTCCACCAGGCGCATGAGCTGCTGATAGCTGCGGATGGCGGCGGTGAGCGCGGTGAACAGCTTGTCGGAGGTCAGCTCCGTCTTCGCCTTGTAATCGTTGATGTCGTAGTCGACGATCACCTGCCGCTCGGGGGCCTGGCCCGGCTGGCCGGTGCGCAGGATGATGCGCACCGTATCGTTCTTCAGCTCGTTGCGGATGTGCTGGACGAGATCGAGCCCGGCCCCGTCGCTCTCCATCACCACATCGAGCAGGATCACCGCCATGTCGGGGTGTTCGGCGAGCAGCTGGCGCCCCTCGGCCGCCGACATGGCGGAGAACAGTTCCAGCCGCGCGCCGTTGAGCTCGTAGTCCGACAGGGAATAGCGCGTGCCGGAATGGATGGCCGGATCGTCGTCGATGATCGCCACCTTCCAGCCGGGCCCGTCATGATCGGGCGCCGGTGGCCCGTCTTCCACCACGCGGATGACGTCGTCGTCCTGATCGTGCATCGGCTTGTCCGGATCGGTCATGCGGGCACCTCGCCGCGCTCGGCGGGCTCATGCGGGGCGGTCAGCGGCAGGACGATACGAAAGGTGCTGCCCTGGCCCGGCTCGGTATCGAGATAGATGCGACCGCCGAGGCGGTGCGTGACGATATTGGCGACGATGTTGAGGCCGAGGCCCGTGCCCCCTGCCCCGCGGCGCGTTGTGAAGAACGGGTCGAAGGCCTGGCGCTTGACGTCGGCGCTCATGCCGATACCGTCGTCGCGGACGCAGAGCTCGACCTGCGAACCCTCCGCGCGCGCAAGAATGGACAGCGTGCCGGCACGCCCGTCGGGGAAGGCATGGGTCAGGGCGTTGATGAACAGATTGGTGACCACCTGGCCGTAGGGGCCGGGATAGCTGTCCAGCATGATGCCCGGCGGCACATCGACATTCAGCGTGACCGGGACGCGCCTGAGGGTCGGCCTGAGGCTGGCGATGATCTGGTCGGTGGCCTCGGCAAGGTCGAAGGAGCGACGGTCGGCATGGCTGCGGTCCACGGCGACCTGCTTGAAGGCCTGGATCATCTCGCCGGCCCGCTGGAGATTGAGCGACAGCTGGCTGGCGGCCTCGCGGCTGCCCTGCACGAAATCGGTGAGTTTCGAGCGCTTCAGCTCGCCGCTCTCCACGTCCCGCGCGAAGCTGTCGATGCGCCGCGACAGGGTGGACGCCACCGTCAGGCTGATGCCGATGGGATTGTTGACCTCGTGGGCGACGCCGGCGACGAGCCCGCCGAGGGCGGCCAGCTTCTCGGCCTCGACAAGGCTCTGCTGGGTCTCCCGCAGATGGGCCAGTGCCGTCTCCGCCCGGTCCTTGGCGGCGACGAGGTCCTGCTCGGCCATGCGCTTGGCAATGGCGTTCTGGCGGAACACCTCGACCGAGCGGGCCATGCGGCCGATATCGTCGGTGGCATCAAGGCCGGGCGGCGGCGTATCGAGCCTGTCGGCGGCGATGGCCCCCATGCTGGTGGACAATTCGTCCAGCGGCACCCGGATGGAGCGGGCGATCACCGTCCAGATCACCGCGACGAAGGCGAGGAAGATGCCCGCGATGCCGACGGCCTGGACGAAGACGATGCGCAGCGTCTGGTCCAGCTTCTGCTGGGCCTGGTCCTCGCGCGCCCGCGCCCGCTCGGCCACTTCCTGGATGACGGTGGCCATCACCGCCTGATTGCCGTCGATCTCCACCTGCAGGAGGCGGTTCTGCATGCCGAGCACCTGGACCATGCGGCCGAAGCCGGCGCGCAGCGCGGTGGTCCGGTCGGTGAGCGCCTGCAGGGCGGCGCGCTGGAACTCGGTCTCGGCGAGATCGACCATCACAGGCGCGGTCGCCTGGATCACCGCGATGGAGCGGGCGGCCTCGCGCTGGGCCTGTACCGACTGGGTGAGGTAATAGTCGTTGATGGCGACGAGGAAGATCGAGAAGGCCTCGCGCGACTTGCCGAGCGAGGGCCCGACGAGTGCCGAGCGCTCGGCCATGGCGGTCTCGACGACCGAATAGAGCTGGGACAGTTCGCTCGCCGGCCGGCGGATCTCGTTCTCATAGATGGACGAGATGGTCTCGCGCACGCTGCGCAGCTCGTCGAAGCCGAGCATGAAGCGCTCGGTGACGCTGGTGACGGAACGGGCGGGATTTTCCAGGGCAAAGTCGATGTCCCGCTCGACCGCCAGCTTGCCGAGCAGGGCACGGCGGCGCTGTTCGATCTCGTTGAGGACGACATCGTTGGGCAGGGCGAAATAGCGGTGGATGAGGGTCTGCAGCCGGCCGGCATCGTTCTCGATGGAGGCGAGGATGCGGTCGATCCGGCGGGCCTCCTGAAGATCGCCCCAGGCTGCACGGATGGCCGTGGCGCCGGTGCCGATAAGCAGCATCAGGAGGGTGATGAAGGCAAGGTTCAGGATCACCACGGTGGCGATGCGCCAGCGCACCGGGATGCGGCGCAGCAGGTGCGAGGCGGCATCCAGCCGCCCCCGCATGGTCCTCAACGCCGGGCGCACCACCACCCTTCTGGCCGTGGCTGCATCCATCAGTCGGACCGGCGGATGCGCTCGACGAGGGCTGCGAGCGGCGGATCGGAGGCGAACCGCGCGGCCAGCCCGCTGACCGCCCGCTCGAACGGCGTGCGATCGACCAGCCGGGTGATGACGACGCCGGCCGCCTCCGCGCGCCGCTGGGACTCGACCTCGAGCCGCACCCATTGCTCGCGCATGGCCCGCGCCGACTCGCGCGCCGCCTCCCGGAACAGTGCGCGATCCTCGACGCTCAGCGCATCCCAGGCGCGTTTCGACATGATCAGCACTTCCGGGCTCATCGTGTGCTCGGTCAGCGTGATGTAGCGTGCCGCCCGGTAATGGTCGGTCGTGACGTAGGAGGGCCAGTTGTTCTCGGCGCCATGAATGAGGCCTGTGGTCAGCCCGATCTGCACCTGGCCATAGGGCATGGCCACAGGCTCTGCGCCGAGCGCGCGGATCATCTCGACCATCATGTCGGACTGCTGCACGCGGATGCGCAGACCGCGCAGGTCTTCCAGCGACCGGATGGGGCGCGCGCCGTTGTAGATCGACCGGGCGCCGGAATCGTAGAAGGCGAGGCCGACAAGGCCGTACTGGTCGAAGCGGCCGAGAATGTCCTCGCCGATCGGTCCGTCGAGCACCCGATGAAGGTGATCCACCGACCGGAACAGGAATGGCAGCGAGAGGATGTTGGCCTCGGGGATGAAACTCGACAGGGGCGCCACATTGGTGCGGTTGATGTCGATGGCGCCGATGCGCGTCTGTTCAATGGTCTCCTTCTCCTCGCCGAGTTGGCGGGAGTGGAAGATGCGCAGGCTGTGACGGCCGCCCGACCGCTCCCGGATGATCCGGTCCATCACCTCCAGCGCCTTGACGGTGGGATAGTCGCCGGGCTGGGCGTCGGCGACGCGGAACTCGCGGGCGGATGACTGGCCGGCCGCGACGATGAGGAGAATCCCGGCAAGCACGGCTGCGGCGAGCCGTCCGGCGCGACCGATAAGGCGCGATGTCGACATCCTGGTCCCCTTCCGCCGGCGCGTCTTGCGCGCGGGCCGGCAGCGGCGACGATCATGCCACAGGATCAATCGCCTACGCTACGCCATCGGCCCTGAAACGGCCCGGTCCAAAAGCCGAAGGCCGGGCCCGCGTTTCAATTCCGTGTCACGGCAGGTCGCTCTGTTTCAGCTTCCGGTGCTTCACGAAACAATTCCGACACAGATGACATGAACCCGAAACGCGTCCCGCCGATGGTCCGCGATGGCCGGAAGCTGTCCAGAGGCTGGGATTCCGGGTCTTGAGACGGCGTTTGCGCAGGAGTATGCCGCATGAAATCCCGCCTTGCCCTCGCGATCATGGCGGGGATGGTGGTTCTTGCTCCCGTGGCCGCGGCGGCACTGGATCAGATCGGCATCCCGGAATGCGACCGGTTCATCTCCCGGTACGAGGCCTGCGTGACCACCAAGGTGCCGGCGACCCATCGCGTCACCTTCTCGCAGCAGGTGGCCCAGCTCAGGACAAGCTGGCGGGCGCTGGCGGAAAATCCTGACAACCGCGCGCAACTCGAGCAGATCTGCCGCACCCAGGGCGCCCAGATGCGGCGGGGGCTTGAGCCTTTCGGCTGCGAGTTCTGACGGTATTGCTGCTGCGACGGCCACGGGGCCCCGCTACCGCAAGAGCAGGCTGCGCCAGCGCCCCGGCGACAGGCCGAAGGCGCTGCGGAACTGCCGTGTCATATGGCTCTGGTCGGCAAAGCCCGCGGCGTGGGCGGCCTCTGCCAGCCCCGCCCCGCCGATGATGGCCGCGCGCGCCGCATCGAGCCGGCGCATGGTCAGGTAGCGATAGGGGCTGGTGCCGAAGCGTAGCCTGAACTGCCTTGCCAGTTGCCACCGATCCATGCCGCCGACAGCCTCCAGTTGGCAGGATGTGACGACGCGCTGCCTGCCGGCCTCGAGATAGTCGCGCACCCGGTCGATGGCCGGGCCGTCCACCTTCGGGCAGGCCGGATGAAGGGCATCGTCGGCGACCGCCGCGAGGCTCCTCGCAAGCGCGAGGACGATCTGGTCGGCCTCCAGCGGCTCAGGCTCGCGGTCGATCGCGGCCAGCATGCGCGCTGCGGCCGATACCACGCGCGCGTCGGAGGTGACCGGGCTGGCGATGAATGGCAGGCCGGGCCCGCCGCCGAGGCCGGCGAGCGCTGCCCCGATCAGCCGCGGCTCCACATAGGCCATGCGATAGGCAAAGGCCGGCCCGCCGCCGCAGCGGCCGTCATGGACCTCGTCGGGATGCAGGACGATAGCCTGCCCGGCAAGGCTGTCCCGGCCCGATCCGCGATAGGTGAAGCTCTGCACGCCGGACAGCGTGACGCCGATGGCATAGGTGTCGTGCCGGTGCGGGTCATAGGCATGGCCTGTGAAGCAGGCCTCGATCCGCTCGATGCCGGCGCAGAACGGCGCCGTGCGAATGCCGTTCACCGGCGGGCCGCACGATCGTTCAAGACCCACCCCCGCAAAGGACCCAAGGATGGCGTCAGGCCCCGCTTCGAGGCCTGCGTCAAGACCACGATGGCCATCATCTGCGAGGCGTGCCGTGCCGACCGACATGCGTTTCGATACCAAGTTTGCCATCGCCGTGCGAGACGATCTCGCCATCTGGCAGAAGCTCAATGTCACGGCGTTCCTGGCCGGGGGGCTTGCGGGAACCGAGCCTGACCTTGTCGGCGAGCCCTATCGTGATGCCTCCGACCGGGTCTATCGGCGCCTGGTTCGCCAGCCGATCCTCGTCTTCGTCGCCGGCCGGGACGAGCTTGCCGCGGCCCAGCGACGGGCCCGGGACCGCGGACTGCTGCCGGCCATCTACACGCAGGAGATGTTTGCCACGGGCCACGATCTTGCCAACCGGGCCGCCGTCGCGGCGGTCGGGACCGACGGCCTCGACCTCGTTGGCCTCGGCCTGTTCGGCGACCGGAAGGATGTGGACAAGGCCCTGAAGGGCCTGCGGCTGCACCCGTGAGCGGGTGATCCGGTCAGCGCCGGCAGGAGGCCGCGACCCGGCTGCGGATATCGGCGATGCCTTCCAGTTCGAAGGTGCCCTCGAAGCGCCAGCGGCGGGACCCCTCCATGCGGATGGCAATCTGGCCGGTGGCCGGCAGCGCGCGCAAAAAATCCTGAACGTCGCCCGAGAAGTTCGCCGTCCGGTAGTCGCGCGACACGGTCCAGAGGTCGCCCGGCACCAGCCGGTTGCCGACCCGCACGGTCACGAAGGAGGTGAAGCTGTTGGCGATGGGAATCTCGCGGGTCACCGACAGACCGGCCCGGTCATCGTCGCAGGTCACCTGCAGGATGAGGCTCTGCTCGTCGTCCCAGGGCTCGACGGGCCGCTGCGTCGCCTTGAGCGAACCTCCCGGTCCCGCCTCGATCTGCCAGCGGCCGACAGCGGCGGGGCCCTGTCCGCCCGCCTGCGCGTTCCCTGACTGGCCGCGCGCCAGGGCATCGAAACAGGCCAGCCGATCGGCATCCGCGCTGATGGCCGTGCAGCGTCTCAGGCCTTCCGAAACATCGCCGTCCGCCGCCCCCGCCGGAAGGGTCGTCAGGCCGAGGACAAGGACAAGCGTGGCAACGCACATGCGGAACATCATCCACGACGTAGCTACCCGCCGGCTGTTGGCAACCGGACAATTGGCCGCAGGCAATTGCAGGTTTCCGGTCATCCGATCACCTTGCCCGGATTCATGATGCCTTGCGGGTCCACAGCCTGCTTCAGCCCCGCCATCAGCGCGAGGGCGGCGTCACCGTGTTCGGCGCGCATATAGGCCATCTTGCCCTGGCCGATGCCGTGCTCGCCCGTGCAGGTGCCGCCCATGGCGAGCGCGCGTTCGACGATGCGCCCCATGAACGCCTTGCACCGGGCGACATCCTCCGGATCGGTCTCGTCCATCAGCGGCAGGACGTGGAAATTGCCGTCGCCGACATGGCCGACAATCGGTGCGACAAGGCCCGTCGCCTCGATGTCGCGCTTGGTCTCGTCGATGCAGTCGGCCAGGCGCGACAGCGGCACGCAGACGTCCGATGACTGGCCCTTCGCACCGGGCTTCAGCGCCATGGCCGCCCAGTAGGCGTCATGGCGGGCCTGCCAGAGGCGCGTTCGGTCCTCGGCCCTGGCGGCCCACTGGAAGTCGCCGCCGCCGCAATCGTCCGAGATCGCCCGGAACCGTTCGACCTGCTCGGCGACGCCGGCCTCCGTGCCGTGGAACTCGACCAGCAGAAGCGGGCTCTCGGGCAGGGTCAGCTTCGAATAGGCATTGACCGCGCGGACCTGCACCTCGTCGAGCAATTCGATGCGGGCCAGGGGAATGCCGGTCTGGATGGCGAGGATGGTGGCATCGGCCGCCGCCCGTACCGTGGGGAAGGAGCAGGTGGCGGCCGAAATGGCCTCAGGGATACCGTGCAGGCGCAGGGTGATCCGGGTGATGATGCCGAGCGTCCCCTCCGAGCCGACGAACAGGCGGGTGAGATCGTAGCCGGCCGAGGACTTGCGCGCCCGCCGCCCGGTCTCGATGACCTCGCCCGAGGGCAGCACCACCTGCAGCGCCACGACATTGTCGCGCATCGTGCCGTAGCGCACCGCATTGGTGCCGGACGCCCGCGTCGCGGCCATGCCTCCGATCGAGGCATCGGCACCGGGGTCGATGGGGAAGAACAGGCCCATGTCGCGCAGGTGCTCGTTCAGCTGTTTGCGGGTGACGCCGGGTTCGACCACGACGTCGAGATCCTCGGCATGCACCGCGATGATCGCCTTCATCGACGAGGTGTCGACGGAGATGCCGCCGAAGGGTGCATTGACATGGCCCTCCAGCGAGGAGCCCGTGCCGAAGGGAATGACCGGCACGCCATGGGTGGCGGCAATGCGCATGACGTCCACGCAGTCGTCCACGGTCTCGGCGAAGACGACGACGTCCGGCGGCTCGTTCGGGATCCAGGTCAGGGTGTGGGCGTGCTGCCGCCTGACTGCCTCCGATGTCACGGTGCGATTGCCGAAACGGGCCTGGAGGGCGCGGATGGCGGTGGACAGCGTGGCTTCGGTCGGGCGCTGGAAGGCGGGCATGGGCGGGCAGGTCCTGCTGGCATCCGGCCGTGGGCCGGTAGGGCCGGCACCATAGCCCCGCGGCCCGGACGGCAAAAGGGCGGCGGATTGCTCCGCCGCCCCTGGCTTGGCCTCGAGGGAGCCGGGACCGATGCGATCAGTAGCGCAGGCGGCGCTCGCACTCGCGGCGCAGGGTCGGACGCTCGCTGGCGCAGAGCATGCTGGTGGTGGCGGGGTTCTGCGGCACCACGTTGCGGACGGGCACCGGCAGGTTCGGGAGGTCGGGCGTCACGATGGTCAGCATATGGTCGCCGCCGCCACCACCGCCGCCGCCGCCACGGGCTTCGGCAAGGCCGGTCATGGCAGCGGACAGGCCGATCGCGAGGGTCGCGGCGAGAGCGAGGGACTTCAGGCTGATGAGCTTCGACATGATGGCATTCTCCTCTGGATGATTGGGGGTAGCCTCGGCCGCCCCTGGACACGCTTCTGTCGCGCACTGAATGCCTTTGGTTCATTTCGTCCGCCATTTTTTTGGCTTTCTTCCTTTTGTCCGTTTTTTCGGCGGCTCCTTTGATTCCCCTGTCAGGCCGGCCCCATGCGCCGGGAGACGCGCGGGAAACGAAAAGGGGCGGCAGGTTTCCCTGCCGCCCCTTTTGCGGGTTGCGAAAATGCGGGCGCGATCAGCGGTAGAAGGACACCCGCTCGCAGACCTCGCGGCGGACGCGCGCGTCGAACCAGCACTCTGTGACACCCTCGCGGGCGCCGGCCGAGGTGCCGCCACGGCCGCGGCCGGGGTGGGTGGGGGCGGCAACGAAATTGTCGAGGGCGCCACCGGCGCCTCCGCCGCCACCACCACCGCCGCCACCACTGCGGGCCTCGGCGAGACCGGAGAACCCGGCGGCAAGCGCGAGAGCGAGGGCGCCGGCAACGGCAAATCGACGGGAATGGGACATGTCAGAACTCCTTGGGCTCGTGCATCCATCGGATGCGGGGATGCCCATGAGTGGCCCGAGCCGCGGCAAAGGTTCAGCACGCCCGGAGGCACGCCGTCCCGGCCAGCCCGCCCGAGCGCCGCGACGGGTCAAGGATTCGCGCGCGCGAGGAACCGGCTGGGGGAGAAAATCTTCGAAACGGATCGAACCGGATGGCGCCTCGCCGCGACACATCCTCGAACGGGGCAGACGCCCCACCAACCCGCCTCTCGAGGAGACTTCACATGACCCGCATGAAGACCCTGGCTCTCGCCACCGTTGCCGCCCTGTCGCTCGCCGTCGTCGCGGCCCCGAAGGCCGAAGCTGCTCCGTTTCCGTGGCGCGGTTTCGTTGCCGGCGCGGTGATCGGCACCACGCTCGGCGCCGTTGCCGCCCATGGCGCCTATGCCCGCGGCCACTACGGCTACGGCTACGGTGACTGCTTCATGACCCGCCGCTGGATCGACACCCCCTACGGCCCGGCCCTGCGCCGCGTCCGCGTCTGCCACTGATCGGTCCCTCCGTCCCGATCGGAAGCCTGGAACCCCGGCCCTCGCGGCCGGGGTTCTTGGCTTTTTGGGCGCGAGCTGCGCGGCCGGGCCGGCGCCACTCACATGTGGATCGCCCGCTTGTCGACGGCGAGCGCCGCCTCCTTCACCGCCTCCGACATGGTCGGATGGGCGTGGGTGGACCGGGCCAGGTCCTCGGCCGATCCGCCGAACTCCATCAGCACCACGGCCTCGTGGATCATCTCGCCGGCGCCGGCACCAACGATGTGAACGCCCAGCACCCGGTCGGTGACGGCATCGGCCAGAACCTTCACGAAGCCTTCTGTCGTGCGGTTGGCGCGGGCGCGGCCATTGGCAGTGAAGGGGAACTTGCCGACATTATAGGCGATGCCGGCGGCCTTCAGGTCCTCCTCGGACTTGCCGACGGTCGCCACCTCCGGGAACGTGTAGATCACGCCCGGAATGCAATCATAGTTCACATGGCCAGGCTTGCCGGCGATGATCTCGGCCACCGCGATGCCCTCGTCCTCGGCCTTGTGAGCCAGCATGGGACCGCGCACGACATCGCCGATGGCGTAGATGCCGGGGACGCTGGTCGCGAAATGGTGGTCGATGACGACGCGACCGCGCTCCATGGCGACACCGACCGCCTCCAGGCCGAGGCCCTCGGTGTAGGGGCGGCGGCCGATGGCGACCAGCACCACGTCCGCCTCCACGGTCGCCGCCTCGCCGCCCGCGGCGGGCTCCACGGTAAGCGTGACGCCCTTCTTGGAGGTCTTCGCGCCGGTGACCTTCGAGGCAAGCTGGAAGGTCATGCCCTGCTTGCCCAGCATGCGCTGGAACTGCTTGGCCACCTCGGCATCCGTGCCGGGCAGGATGCGGTCGAGATATTCGATGACATGGACGTCCGAGCCGAGGCGGCGCCAGACCGAGCCGAGTTCGAGGCCGATGACGCCGGCGCCGATGACGACCAGCTTGCCCGGCACCTTGGCGAGTTCCAGCGCGCCGGTGGAGGAGACGATCTGCTTCTCGTCGATGGCAACGCCCGGCAGCGGCGCAACCTCCGAGCCGGTGGCGATCACGATGGCCTTCGCCTCCAGTTCGCTCGACTTGCCGTCTTCCGCCGCAACCGAGACCTTGCCCAGCGCGGTGATGGTGCCGAGGCCGAAATGCTGGTCGATCTTGTGCTTCTTCATCAGGAAGGCGACGCCGTTGACGTTCGCGTCCACCGTCTCCTGCTTGTGGACCATCATCTGCTTCAGGTTCAGCTTCGGCTCCGGAATGTCGATGCCGAAGGCCTTGAAGCCGTGGCCGGCCTCGTCGAACAGTTCCGAGGCGTGGAGCAGCGCCTTGGACGGGATGCAGCCGATGTTGAGGCAGGTGCCGCCGTGGGTCTTGCGCTTCTCCACGACCGCCACCTTGAGGCCCAGCTGGGCGGCGCGGATGGCGCAGACATAGCCACCGGGGCCGGTGCCGATGACGACGAGATCGTAGGACATCAATGTCTCCGAAGGTCTGGCGTGGCGGCGCTCAGCGCCCGCCGGAAATGGTGAGGAGGGAGCCCGTGCAGTAGGAGGCTTCCGCCGACAGGAGCCACAGCACCGCGCCCGCGACCTCGTCGGGCTCGCCGATGCGCTGCATGGGGATGGTCGGGCGGATGCGCTCGACCCGGCCGGGATCGCCGCTCGCCTCGTGGATGTCGGTGGTGATCATGCCGGGGCGCACCGCATTGACGCGAATGCCCTCCAGCGCGACCTCTTTGGAAAGGCCCACGGTGAAGCTGTCGATGGCACCCTTGGAGGCGGCGTAGTCCACATATTCGTTCGGGCTGCCGAGCACGGACGCGATCGAGGAGACGTTGACGATCGCACCGCCCTTGCCGCCGCGCCTGGTGGACATGCGCCGCACCGCCTCGCGGGCGCACAGGATGGCCCCCGTCACGTTGATGGCGAAGAGCCGCTGCAGCCGCTCGATCGTATAGTCCTCGACCCGGCCCGAGCGCGAGACGATGCCGGCATTGTTGACGAGGCCGGCCAGCGTGCCCATGCGGTCGGCGGCGGCGAAGATGTGCTCGATATCGGCCTCGACCGACACGTCACCCCGGCAGGCAACCGCCCGCCCCCCGGCCGCGATGATGGTGGAGACGACCTCGGTCGCGGCCTCCACGTTGGAGGCATAGTTGACCACCACCTGGTAGCCGGCGGCGGCCGCCCTCAGGGCACAGGCGCGGCCGATCCCGCGCGAGGCACCAGTGACGATCACGACTCCCATGGGCATAGTGGCTCCTCCGGGCAAGCTCCTCAGGCGCCGCCCCGCCGATCACCGGCCGGACAGCAGGGCGTCACAGGTCCATGACCAGCCGCGCCGGATCCTCCAGGCTTTCCTTGACGCGCACGAGGAAGGTCACCGCCTCCTTGCCGTCGACGATCCGGTGATCGTAGGAGAGCGCCAGATACATCATCGGCCGGATCTCGATCTTGCCGCCGACCACCATCGGGCGGTCCTGGATCTTGTGCATGCCGAGGATGCCGGATTGCGGCGCGTTGAGGATCGGCGTCGACATCAGCGAACCATAGACGCCGCCGTTCGAGATGGTGAAGGTGCCGCCCTGCATCTCATCGATGGTCAGCTTGCCGTCGCGGGCCCGGCGGCCGAAATCGGCGATGGTCTTCTCGACCTCGGCGATGCCCATGCGGTCGGCGTCGCGCACCACCGGCACGACCAGGCCCTTGTCGGTGCCGACCGCCACGCCGACGTGGCAGAAGTTCTTGTAGACGATGTCGGCGCCGTCGATCTCGGCATTGACCGCCGGGATTTCCTTCAGCGCCTGCACGCAGGCCTTCACGAAGAAGCCCATGAAGCCGAGCTTCACGCCGTGCTTCTTCTCGAACAGGTCCTTGTACTGGTTCCTGAGCGTCATGACCGCGCCCATGTCCACCTCGTTGAAGGTGGTCAGCATGGCGGCGGTGTTCTGGGCATCCTTCAGGCGCCGGGCGATGGTCTGGCGCAGGCGCGTCATCTTCACGCGCTCCTCGCGCGCGGCATCCTCGGCCGGGGCGGCCGGACGGGCTGCGGCGGCCGTGGCCGGCGCGGGCGCAGCCGCAGCGCCAGTGGCAATCGCCGCCAGCATGTCGCCCTTGGTGACGCGGCCATCCTTGCCGGTGCCCGGCACATTCGCCGGACTGACGCCGCTCTCCGCGGCGATGCGGCCGACCGCCGGCCCGTGATCGGCCGATGCGGCCTTGGCAGGTTCCGGCTTGGCGGGCGCAGGCTTGGCCGGCTCGGATTTTGCGGGGGCGGCAGGCTTGGCCTCGGCCTTCGCAGGAGCCGCCGCCGCAGCGGCGCCTTCCGTGATCTGGCCGAGGAGCGCGGAGACGCCGACGGTGGCGCCGGTCTCCGCGACGATCTCGGCAAGCGTGCCCGACGACGGCGCCGGCACTTCCAGCGTCACCTTGTCGGTTTCCAGCTCGACCAGCGGCTCATCCTGCCTGACAGCCTCGCCGGGCTTCTTGAACCACTTGGCGACGGTCGCCTCGGTGACGGATTCGCCGAGCGTCGGAACGCGGATTTCGGTGGGCATCTGAACTCTCGTCCTTGATGGAAGCGGTCTGCCCGGCCGGCCGGCCGGGCCGGATCAGGCGAAGGCCTCGTCGAGGAAGGCCTGGAGCTGGGCATTGTGCTTCGATGCCAGGCCGGTTGCGGTGGCAGCCGAGGCCGGGCGGCCGACATAGCGGGGACGCTTCACCTTGACGCCTGCCGTGCCGAGCACCCATTCCAGATAGGGCTCCACGAAGGTCCAGGAGCCCATGTTCTTGGGTTCCTCCTGGCACCAGACGATGTCGGCATTCTTGAAGCGCGACAGCTCGTGAGCCAGCGCCTTGAGCGGGAACGGATAGAGCTGCTCGACGCGCATCAGGTAGACGTCGTCGATGCCGCGCCGGATGCGGTCCTCGTAGAGATCGTAATAGACCTTGCCGGTGCACAGGACGACCCGCCGGATCTTCTTGTCGTCGACCAGCTTGGTTTCCTGGTTCGGCAGGATCTGCGCATCGTCCCACAGCACACGGTGGAACGAGGTGCCGGCCTCCAGTTCGTCGAGCCGCGAGACGCAGCGCTTGTGGCGCAGCAGCGACTTCGGCGTCATCAGGATCAGCGGCTTGCGGATCTCGCGCTTCAGCTGGCGGCGCAGGATGTGGAAATAGTTGGCCGGGGTCGAGCAGTTGGCCACCTGCATGTTGTCCTCGGCGCACATCTGCAGGAAGCGCTCCAGACGGGCGGAGGAATGCTCGGGCCCCTGCCCCTCGTAGCCGTGCGGCAGCAGGCAGACGAGCCCGGAGAGTCTGAGCCACTTGCGCTCGCCCGACGAAATGAACTGGTCGAAGACCACCTGCGCGCCGTTGGCGAAGTCGCCGAACTGGCCTTCCCACATGACGAGAGCATTGGGCTCGGAGAGCGAATAGCCGTATTCGTAGCCGAGCACGGCTTCCTCCGAGAGCATCGAGTTGATGACCTCGTACTTGCCCTGCCCCTCGCGGATGTTGTTGAGCGGGGTGTAGCGGGCCTCGGTCTCCTGGTCGATCAGCACCGAATGGCGCTGCGAGAAGGTGCCGCGCTCGCAATCCTGGCCCGACAGGCGCACGCGCAGCCCCTCGTCGACCAGCGTGCCATAGGCCAGCGCCTCGGCCGTCGCCCAGTCGATGCCCTCGCCGGTCTCGATCATCTTCATGCGGTTGTCCATGAAGCGCTGGATCGTGCGGTGCGCAGCGAAGCCCTTGGGCACCGTGGTGATCGCCTGGCCGATACGCTTCAGCACCTCGCGATCGACACCAGATGCGCCGCGGCGCGGATCGTCATCCGACGACAGGCCGGCCGTCAGGCCTGCCCACTTGCCGTCGAGCCAGTCGGCCTTGTTGGGCTTGTAGGACTGCCCGGCCTCCATCTCGGCGTCGAGGCGCTGGCGCCAGTCCGCCTTCATCTTGTCGATCTCGGCCTCGGTGACGACGCCATCGGCCACCAGCTTCCTGGAATAGGTGTCGAGCGTCGTCGGGAGCGAGCGGATCTTCTTGTACATGAGCGGCTGGGTGAAGGCCGGCTCGTCGCCCTCGTTGTGCCCGAAGCGGCGGTAGCACCACATGTCGATGACCACCGGCTTCTGGAACTTCTGGCGGAACTCGGTCGCAACCTTGGCCGCGAAGACCACCGCTTCGGGATCGTCGCCGTTCACGTGGAAGATCGGCGCCTCGACCATCTTCGCCACGTCGGACGGATAGGGCGAGGAGCGCGAATAGCGCGGATAGGTGGTGAAGCCGATCTGGTTGTTGATGATGAAGTGGATCGAGCCGCCGGTGCGGTGACCCTTCAGGCCCGACAGGCCGAAACATTCGGCGACCACGCCCTGGCCGGCAAAGGCGGCGTCGCCGTGGATGAGCAGCGGCAGCACGGCCGTGCGGTCCTCCGGCGTGCAGCCATGCTGGTCCTGCTTGGCGCGCACCTTGCCCAGCACCACCGGGTTGACGATCTCGAGGTGCGAAGGATTGGGCGTCAGCGACAGGTGGACCCGGTTGCCGTCGAACTCCCGGTCCGAGGAGGCACCGAGGTGATATTTCACGTCGCCCGAGCCCTCCACCTCGTCGGGGGCGAAGGAGCCGCCCTTGAACTCGTGGAACAGCGCGCGGTGGGGCTTGCCCATGACCTGGGTGAGGGTGTTGAGGCGGCCGCGATGAGCCATGCCCATCACGATCTCCTTCACGCCCAGATTGCCGCCGCGCTTGATGATCTGCTCGAGCGCCGGGATCATGCTCTCGCCGCCATCGAGGCCGAAGCGCTTGGTGCCGGTGTAGCGGACATCGAGGAACTTCTCGAAGCCCTCGGCCTCCACCAGCTTCTGGAGGATGGCGCGCTTGCCCGCCTTGGTGAAGGTGATCTCCTTGTCGGGCCCCTCGATCCGCTCCTGGATCCAGCTCTTCTGGGCCGGATCGGAGATGTGCATGAACTCCACGCCGAGCGTCTGGCAATAGGTGCGCTCGAGGATGCCGACCATCTCGCGAATGGTGGCGAACTCCAGCCCCAGAACGTGGTCGATGAAGATCTTGCGGTCGAAATCGGCGTCGGTGAAGCCATAGGAGCGCGGATCGAGCTCCTCATGGGTCTTGGCCGGGTCGAGGCCGAGCGGATCGAGATTGGCGTGAAGGTGGCCACGCATCCGGTAGGCGCGGATCAGCATCAGCGCGCGCACGGAATCGCGGGTGGCCTGAAGCACCTGCTCTGAGGTGATCTCGGCTCCGGCCGCGGCGGTGGCCGCCTTGGCCTTCAGCTTGTCGCCGATCACCTTCTCGACCGCAGCCCAGTTGCCGTCGAACGCGGAGATCAGTTCGCCATTGGCGGCGATCGGCCAGTTCGCCCGCGCCCAGGAGGGCCCGGAGGCATTGCGCGCGACATCCGCCTTGTCGTCGCCGAGGGACCTGAAGAAGGCCTGCCACTCGGCGTCCACCGAGGCCGGGTTCTCCTCGTAACGCGCATAGAGGTCCTCGATATAGGCCGCATTGCCGCCGTAGAGGAAAGAGGTGAGCGCGATGGTCTCGTCTTGGCGTGCCATGATCGGTTCCTGCATCGTCGGGTCCGCGCGGCGCGGCCCCTCGGGTCGGCGCTGTTTTCGGGCGCCTTTCAAGAGCGCCTTCTCGCGGTGGAAATCGGCCGCGACGGGGCCGATTTCAAGGCAAACTCAGCGCTTCTTCAGCACCTCGACCAGGGTCTTGCCGAGGCGGGCGGGGGACGGCGAGACACGAATTCCGGCCGCTTCCATGGCCGCGATCTTGTCCTCGGCACCGCCCTTGCCGCCCGAGATGATGGCACCGGCATGGCCCATGCGGCGGCCGGGAGGGGCCGTGCGGCCGGCGATGAAGCCGACCATCGGCTTCTTGCGGCCACGCTTCGCCTCGTCGCGGATGAACTGGGCGGCGTCCTCCTCGGCCGAGCCGCCGATCTCGCCGATCATGACGATGGATTCGGTCTTCGGATCGGCCAGGAACATTTCCAGCATGTCGATGAACTCGGTGCCCTTCACCGGATCGCCGCCGATGCCGACAGCCGTGGTCTGGCCGAGGCCCTCGCTGGTGGTCTGGAACACCGCCTCATAGGTCAGCGTGCCCGAGCGCGACACGATGCCGACAGAGCCCTTGCGGAAGATGTTGGCCGGCATGATGCCGATCTTGCTCTCGCCGGCTGTGACGACACCGGGGCAGTTCGGCCCGATCAGGCGCGATTTCGAGCCCTCCAGCGAGCGCTTCACGCGGATCATGTCCTGAACCGGAATGCCCTCGGTGATGCAGACGATCAGCGGAATCTGCGCGTCGATCGCCTCGCAGATGGCATCCGCCGCGCCCGGCGGCGGCACATAGATGACGGAGGCATCGGCGCCGGTCGCATCGCGCGCCTCGGCGACCGTCTCGAAGACCGGCAGGTTCAGGTGGGTCTGGCCACCCTTGCCCGGTGCCACGCCACCGACGACCTTGGTGCCATAGGCGATGGCCTGCTCCGAATGGAACGTGCCGTTCTTGCCCGTGAAGCCCTGGGTGATGACCTTGGTCTTCTTGCTGATCAGGATGGACATTCACTGCTCCTCTGCGGGGCCGGCAAGCCGCGCGCTGAACTCAATCGGGCCCGGCCCGCTCCTGCAGGGCATCCGCGCGCGGAGGATGACCCTCCGGCCCGGCGCCCCGGAGAGCGTCGCGTCAGACCTTGCAGGGCCGACGCGACGCGCCCGTGTCACTTCTTGCCCTTGGCCGGCTTGGCGGCGGCCTTGGACGTCTTGGTGGCGGCGGCAGCCTTGGCCGGAGCCGCAGCCTTGGCAGCTTTCGCAGGAGCGGCGGCAGCCTTCGCGGGAGCCTTGGCCGCAGCAGCCTTGGCCGGAGCAGCCTTGGCAGGGGCCTTGGCGGCTTTCGCGGGAGCGGCAGCCTTTGCCGGAGCAGCGGCCTTGGCAGCCTTTGCCGGAGCGGCGGCCTTCGCAGCAGCGGCCTTCGCAGGGGACTTCGCAGCCGGAGCCTTGGCCGACTTCGCCGGAGCCGCAGCAGCCTTCGCAGCGGCAGCCTTCGGTGCCTTGGCCGGAGCCGGTGCCTTGGCCGGAGCCGGTGCCTTGGCAGCGGAGGCCTTGGCAGCGGAGGCCTTGGCAGCGGCGGCCTTGGGAGCGGCAGCCTTGGGGGCAGCAGCTTTCGGGGCCTTGGCCGGCGCCTTGGAGGTGGACTTGGACGCAGACTTGGTACCCGTAGCCTTGGATGCTGCCTTTGCCATTGTGTTCCTCTCTTTTGACGTGGCAGCCGGCATTTTCGCCGGGTTCTTCGACGGTTTTGACGGCGCAGGGCCGCCTTTTCCGCCGTTCTTCACGGCAGCGACGATTTTCTGGGCGGCATCGTCCAGATCGTCGGCCGGAATCACGTTGAGACCGGAAGAGCGGATGATCTCCTTGCCCTCTTCCACATTGGTGCCTTCAAGGCGCACCACCAGCGGCACCTCGAGCCCAACGGTGCGCACGGCCGCGATCACGCCGCGCGCGATGACGTCGCACTTCATGATGCCGCCGAAGATGTTGACCAGAATGCCCTTCACGTTCGGGTCGGCGGTGATGATCTTGAAGGCCGCCGTGACCTTTTCCTCGGAGGCGCCGCCGCCGACATCGAGGAAGTTCGCCGGCTCCTCTCCGTAGAGCTTGATGATGTCGAGGGTCGCCATGGCGAGGCCCGCGCCGTTGACCATGCAGCCGATCGTGCCGTCGAGCGCGATATAGGCGAGGTCGAACTTGGAGGCCTCGATCTCCTTCTCGTCCTCCTCGGTCAGGTCGCGCAGCGCCATGACGTCGGGGTGGCGATAGAGCGCGTTGGAATCGAAGGAGACCTTGGCGTCGAGCACCTTCAGCTTGCTGTCCTTGGTGACGATCAGCGGGTTGATCTCGAGCATCGCCATGTCCTTGGCGACGAAGGCCTTGTAGAGGACGCCGGCGACCGCTTCGGCCTGGCGCGCGAGGTCGCCGGTCAGGCCGAGCGTCCTGGCGATGGTGCGGCCGTGATGCGGCATGAAGCCGGTGGCCGGATCGACGGAGAAGGTCTTGATCTTCTCCGGGCTGTCATGGGCCACTGCCTCGATGTCCATGCCGCCCTCCGTCGACACGACGAAGGCCACGCGGCCGGTCTCGCGGTCGACCAGCATGGAGAGGTAGAATTCCTTCGCGATGTCCGAGCCGTCCTCGATGTAGAGGCGGTTGACCTGCTTGCCCGCCGGGCCGGTCTGGATCGTCACCAGCGTCGCGCCGAGCATCTGCTTTGCGAAGGCTTCCACCTCCTCCACCGAGCGCGCCAGCCTGACGCCGCCCTTCTCGCCGGCCGACTTCTCCTTGAAGGAGCCCTTGCCGCGGCCGCCGGCGTGGATCTGCGACTTCACCACCCAGAGCGGGCCGCCCAGTTTCTTCGCCGCCTCGCGCGCTTCCGACGGCTTGAAGATGGCGATGCCGCTGGAGACCGGCGCACCGAACTCCTTGAGCAGGGCCTTCGCCTGGTATTCGTGGATGTTCATCTCATGCCCTCAGTTCGGTGGTCGTCGCCTGCCCGGTCTGCGAGGAGGCGTTCCGGGCGCCTGCCGGGGCTGCCGCCTGGGTGTCACGCGTCACGCAACGCCAGCCACACGGGAACGCTGTCTTGTCCATGCCACGGGAGCGGCCCGGAGGCCGCACCCCTCACTTCGCCAGGTCCGGCGCGATGGTCTTGCAGGCGTCCACGAGGCCCTTCACCGAAGCGACGGACTTGGCGAACATCTCCTGCTCGGCCTTGTCGAGCTCGAACTCGACGATCTTCTCGACGCCGGCGGCGCCGATCAGCACCGGAACGCCGACATACATGTCCTTCACGCCATACTGGCCGGTCAGGTAGGCGGCCGTCGGCATGACGCGCTTCTTGTCCTTCAGGTAGCTCTCGGCCATGGCGATCGCCGAGGCCGCGGGCGCGTAGAAGGCCGAGCCCGTGCCCAGCAGGCCGACGATCTCGCCGCCACCCTTGCGGGTGCGCTCGACGATGGCGTCGAGCTTGTCCTGGCTGATCCAGCCGGACTTGACGAGCTGCGGCAGCGGCAGGCCGCCGACCGTGGAATGGCGGACCATCGGCACCATGTCGTCGCCGTGGCCGCCGAGCGTCCAGGCGTGGATGTCCTCGATGGAGACGCCGGTGGCTTCGGCCAGGAACAGCTCGAAGCGCGAGGAGTCGAGAACGCCGGCCATGCCGACCACCTTCTCCGGCGGCAGGCCCGAGAACTTCTGAAGGGCCCAGACCATCGCGTCGAGCGGGTTGGTGATGCAGACCACGAAGGCGTTCGGCGCATATTTGCGGATGCCGGCGCCGACCTGTTCCATTACCTTCAGGTTGATGCCGAGGAGGTCGTCGCGGCTCATGCCGGGCTTGCGCGGCACGCCGGCGGTGACGATGCAGACATCGGCGCCCTCGATGGCCTCGTAGGATCCGGTGCCGGAGAGCGCCGCGTCGAAGCCCTCGACCGCGGAGGACTGGGCGATGTCCAGCGCCTTGCCCTTGGCGACACCCTCGGCGATATCGAACATGACGATGTCGCCGAGTTCCTTCAGGCCGGCGAGCAGGGCCAGGGTTCCACCGATCTGGCCGGAGCCGATCATCGCCAGTTTCTTACGCGCCATGGACGGGTCTTTCGCGAATTGCAGGTTGGTTTTGCGGGAACCCCCGCGCGAGCCCTCGATATCCACAATCCCGGCGCCGTTTCAAGCTGTCCTTCGCCTTGAATCATCGGAAATTCGACGCAGCCGAGGAGCCTGGCACGGCACCGGGAAACCGGACCCATTCGACTGGCGAATCAACGCCTTGCCAAGCGATGGTAGCGGTTGCGACAGGACTGCGACAGTCGGGCGCGGTAACGACGCGTTAAGCCCTGGCCACGGTCTTCACAGAATCGTCTTCTTACAATTTTCATTTTTTGTAATCTGTCATGCCACGGGCGTAGGGCTGCGGCGGCGAACGTCGCCGCATGTCCAGCCGCGCGCAGCCGTGATCAGGCCAGCAGGTCGACGCGGCCGCTGGCCAGATCGTAGACGCCGCCGACGATCCGGATCTGGCCCTTGGCGGCCAGATCGGACAGGATCGGGCCGGTTGCCTTCAGCCGCTCCACCGTGCGCCGGACATTCTCCCTGATCGCGGCCTCGACGACATCGCCGCCCTGGCGGCTGGCGCTGATGGCGGCCGGAAGAATGGCTTCGATCATGGTTCCGATGGCGCCGGGGAAGGTCGCGTTGCGGGCAACCACGTCGCAGGCGGCCGCGACCGCCCCGCAGCGCGTGTGGCCGAGGACCAGGATCACCGGCGAGCGCAGCACGGCGGCGCCGAACTCCAGCGTGCCGAGCGCCGCGGTGTCGACCGTGTTGCCGGCATTGCGAACCACGAAGAGTTCGCCAAGGCCCAGGCCGCCGAAGACCAGTTCCGGCGGCACGCGGCTGTCGGCACAGCTGACCACGCTTGCCCATGGCGCCTGTCCGGTGGCCACCTGGCCGCGCTGCCGGATGAGTTCGGCCGAGCAGACCTGCGGTTCGGCCACGAAGCGCCGGTTTCCGGCCATCAGCCGCTCCAGCGCCTGGTCGGGGGTCAGCGGCGCGGCCGGCGCCGGGCCGGCAGCGGGCTGGGCGCGGGCGGGGGCCGCAATGCCGAGCCCGGCCAGGGAGGCCGCCGCGAGCGGCAGGGCGGCAAGAGACAGGGACAGGGCCGACCTGCGGCTCGGTCTCGAGGTCTGGCAGATGTCACACATGGACGGCTCCGGATGGCAGCGATGCGGCCTGGCGTTCCGCGCAGGACCCAGCCTCGATTCTATGCCGGAAGTGACTGCGGATCGTTTACGCCGTTCAGCTCAATTGAACGCACAGGACCCGGACCCTCACACCCCGCCCGAACCCAGCGTCCTGACGATCATCCGCGTCATGACGGCCAGCCGCTGGTCGAGCTGCGCGCGGGCGAGGTCGCGCGTCTCCATCACCAGCGCCGGATGGACGAAGCGCTGCATCGCATCGGCCACGAAGGCGGCCGCCCTGTCCTCGTCCCGGATGCGGAACGGACCGGGCTCCGATCCCTCGTCGAGGATGGCGGTCAGGAAGGAACGGACGCGCGCGCGATGGGCGGCGATGCTGTCCCGGCGCTGCTCCCAGAAGCCGGCAAAGGCGGAATAGATGGCCGGGTCGCGATCGAGTGCCTCACGATGGGCGCGCGACCAGACGGTGAGGAACCGTTCCAGCTTGTCGTCGGCCGGGTCCGGCGCACTGGCGATGTCGCCGAGGGCGAGTTCCACCGAGCGGGTCCAGGCGACCACCACCGCCTCCACCAGCCCGGCCTTGGAGGGGAAGAAGCGATAGACATTGGCATGGCTCATGCCGGCCTCGCGCGCCACCGCCACCACCGTCACCCGGTCCGGCCCGAAACGGCGGATATGCTCGGCGGCGATGGCAATGAGCCGGGCCTCGACGCGGTCGTCGGCCGGCGGGGCCGAATGCGGGCTGCGCTCAGGCCGACGGGGCACGGGACCCCCGCAGGTCCTGAAGCAGTTCGATCTGCATGGCCTGGATCTCCGCCAGCCTCTCCCACTGGTGGGTCAGCAGGTGGTCGACCTTGTCGTGCAGGTGGCGGATTTCCAGCTCGGCCTTCAGGTTGACCCGGTAGTCGTTTTCCGAGCGCTGGCGGTCCTTGGCCTCCTGCCGGCCCTGGCTCATCATGATGATGGGAGCCTGCACGGCGGCAAGACACGACAGGACGAGATTGAGCAGGATGAACGGATAGGGATCGAAGGCCGCCGTGCTGCGCAGGACATTCACCGCCATCCACGCACAGAGCACGACGAAGAAGGCCACGATGAAGGTCCAGGAGCCGCCGAACGACGCCACCTGGTCGGCCAGTTTCTCGCCAATGCTGCGGCGGGCCGAAAAGGTGGCATCGACGTCGCGGGTGACCACCTCCTGCCGACTGAGACTGGCAACGACGTCCCGTTCGAGCGTGTTCAACTCGCCCCGCTCCTCCTTCAGCAGCGCCTCGACATAGCGGGCCCGGAAGGGCGCCAGCGCCGCGCTGTCGATGACCGAACCCGGGCTCAGGTCGGGGTGCTCGGCGCGGATCAGATCGGCAAGTCCCGGCCGGATACTGGCCAGGCGGATCCGCCGTCCGGGCGGCACGGCCCGGCCGGTCAGGGCGCAGGGGGCGTCGGGGGACGCAGGTCGGGACTGGGACGGGTTCATGCCGGCCTCCGGTGGCGCGGCGGCCGCGATCGGGCCTGCCTCAGGTTTCGACGATACCACCGGTATCGGCCGAGGGATGTGTCCGGCGCGCATGCGGCAGGGCGAGATAATCGTCCGAGCGCATCTCGACCAGTCGCGAGGCCGTGCGCCTGAACTCGAACTCCTCGGTACCCGAATCGGACAGGTAGAGGCCGGACGGCTCGGCGCCGGCGCTCGCCACCAGCTTGACCTGATTGTCGTAGAGCGCGTCGATGAGGGTGATGAAGCGCTTGGCCTCGTTGCGCCGGGCGAGCCCCTGCATCACGGGAACGCGGTCGATCAGCACCGTATGGAAGCTGTGCGCGATGGCGAGATAGTCGGAGGCACCGAGCGGGCGCTCGCAGAGGTCGGAAAAGGCGAAGCGCGCGACGCCGTGGACCTGGATGGGCACCGCCACCTCGCGACCCTTGACCGGCAGCACGGCCGGCTCGCCCGTCGCTCCGCCCGTCAGGCGCGACCAGGCTTCGTCCACCGCCCGGTCGGCGTCAGCGCCCTCGCCGGTGATCCAGACCGGCTGACCGGACAGCTTCTCCAGCCGGAAATCGGTGCGTGCATCGAGACGCACCACATCCATCCGTGCCTCGATCAGCCCGATGAAGGGCAGGAACAGTGCACGGTTGAGCCCGTCGCGATAGAGGTTTGCAGGTTCGACATTGGAGGTTGCCACCACCACCACGCCGGCCTCGAACAGACGCTGGAACAGGCGGCCGAGAATCATCGCATCGGCAATGTCGGTGACGGAGAACTCGTCGAAGCCGAGCAGCCAGGCCTCGTCGGCAATCGCCTCCGCCACCGGCGCGATCGGATCGTCTCCCTTCACCTCCCCCGCCTTCAGCTTCTGCCGCCAGGCATGGATGCGCTCGTGGACGTCGGCCATGAATTCGTGGAAATGCGCCCGGCGCTTGCGGCGCACGGGGCTCGCCTCCATGAACAGGTCCATGAGCATGGTCTTGCCCCGGCCGACCTCGCCCCAGATGTAGAGCCCGCGCAGCGGCTCCTGCTTCTGCCCGCGCGCGAACAGCCAGGCCAGCGGCGAGGACTTTCGGCGCTGCAGGCGGTATTCGGCCAGTTGGGCGTTCAGCGCCCCGAGGCGGCGCGCGATGGCGGCCTGGGCGGGGTCGAACTCCATTTCACCGGCGTCGACCAGTGCCTGGTAGCGTGACAGGGTGTCGGGCATATCGAGGCATTAGCGGGCGGCACGGAGACGGGCAAGCCGTGCAGGGCGGTCCCTCCTTCGTCTCATTCCAGTCTCCGTTGCGTCGCAGGTCCCAAGCGCTTAAACAGGCCCGACCGTAGCCGGCCCCGGCCGCCACGGCCCCTGCCCCTGGGAACAGCGTCCGATGGCCGATTCCAAGCCCGCGATCGAGCGACCGCTCTCGCCGCATCTTCAGATCTACCGCCCGATGCTGACGATGGTCATGTCCATCGTCCACCGCATCACCGGGGCAGCGCTGTTCTTCGGCACGATCCTGATGGTCTGGTGGCTGATCGCCATCGCGATGGGACCTTCCGCCTATGCCACGTTCCAGTGGTTTGCCGGTTCCATCATCGGCAGGCTGATCCTGTTCGGTTACACTTGGGCGCTCTATCACCACATGCTGGGCGGCATCCGCCACTTCATCTGGGACACGGGGCGCGGCTTCGGCCCGGGCGAGCGCGAATGGCTGGTGCGCGCCGGCCTCATCGGCTCGATCACGCTGACGGTCCTGACCTGGATCGTCGCCTATGCCGTGCGCGGCGGCGTCTGAGGAGGCAAGCCCATGTCGCTGTCGAAGTCGTCCATGCGCACGCCGCTCAGCAAGGTTCGCGGGCTTGGCTCGGCGAAATCCGGCACCGAGCATTTCTGGATGCAGCGGCTGACCGCCTTCGCCAACGTGCCGCTGGCGCTGTTCGCGATCGGGCTGGTGATGGCCACGACGGGCGCCAACTACGCCTCGGTCAAGGCCACGATCAGTTCGCCGCTGGTGGCCATTCCGCTGATCCTGTTCGTCGTCTCGGCCACCTGGCACATGCGGCTCGGCATGCAGGTGATCATCGAGGACTACGTGCATGGCGAGGGCGCCAAGGTGCTGCTCATCATGCTCAACACCTTCTTCACGGCGGCGGTCGCGCTGGGGTCGATCTTCGCGATCCTGAAGATCGCCTTCGGCGTATAAGTTCGGCCGCACACCAGACGTCCAGGAGCTCAGGGCCATGGCTCAAGCCAACGCACATGCCGTCAACGGACGCGCTTACGAGATCATCGACCACACCTATGACGTGGTGATCGTCGGAGCCGGCGGGGCCGGCCTGCGCGCCGTCGTCGGCTGCGCCCAGGCGGGACTGAAGACCGCCTGCATCTCCAAGGTGTTCCCGACCCGCTCGCACACGGTGGCGGCGCAGGGCGGGGTTGCCGCTTCCCTCGGCAATATGGGCGAGGACCAGTGGCAGTGGCACATGTACGACACCGTCAAGGGGTCGGACTGGCTCGGCGACCAGGACGCCATCGAATATCTGGTGCGCAACGCGCCCGCCGCGGTCTATGAGCTGGAGCACTGGGGCGTGCCGTTCTCGCGCACGGAATCGGGCAAGATCTACCAGCGCCCGTTCGGCGGCATGACCACCCATTTCGGCAAGGGCACGGCCCAGCGCACCTGCGCGGCGGCCGACCGGACCGGCCATGCCATGCTGCACACGCTGTACGGCCAGGCGCTGAAGAACAACGCCGAGTTCTACATCGAATATTTCGCCATCGACCTGATGATGAGCGAGGACGGCCGCTGCCTCGGCGTCGTCGCCCTGAAGATGGACGACGGCACCATCCACCGCTTCCGCGGCCGGCAGACGATCCTGGCCACCGGCGGCTATGGACGCGCCTATTTCTCGGCGACCTCCGCCCATACCTGCACGGGCGACGGCAATGCCATGGTGCTGCGCGCCGGCCTGCCGCTGCAGGACATGGAGTTCGTCCAGTTCCACCCGACCGGCATCTACGGATCAGGCTGCCTGATCACGGAAGGGTCGCGCGGCGAGGGCGGCTACCTCACCAATTCCGAGGGCGAGCGCTTCATGGAGCGCTATGCCCCCTCCGCCAAGGACCTGGCCTCCCGCGACGTCGTCTCGCGCTCCATGACCATGGAAATCCGCGAGGGCCGCGGCGTCGGCAGGAACAAGGACCACATCTTCCTGCACCTCGACCATCTCGACCCGAAGATCCTGCACGAGCGCCTGCCCGGCATCTCGGAGAGCGCCAAGATCTTCGCCGGCGTGGACGTGACCAAGGAGCCGATCCCGGTCATTCCGACCGTCCACTACAATATGGGCGGCATCCCGACGAACTATCACGGCGAGGTTCTGACCAAGAAGGGCGGCGACCCGGATGCCATCGTCCCCGGCCTGATGGCCATCGGCGAGGCGGCCTGCGTGTCGGTGCATGGCGCCAACCGGCTCGGCTCCAACTCGCTGATCGACCTGGTGGTGTTCGGCCGCGCCGCCGGCCTGCGCGCCGCCGAGACGGTCATCGCGGGTGAAAAGCACCCCGAACTGCCCGCCAATGCCTCGGAACTGGCGCTGTCGCGGCTCGACCGCTTCCGCCATGCGGCCGGCGGCACGGCCACCGCCGAGATCCGCGACCGGATGCAGCGGGTCATGCAGTCCAACTGCGCCGTGTTCCGCACCGGCGAAGTGCTGGAGGAGGGCCAGAAGCTGATCCACGAGGTCTGGCAGGGCTCGACCGATCTGAAGACCACCGACCGGTCGCTGATCTGGAACTCCGACCTGATCGAGACGCTGGAATTCGACAACCTCATCGCCCAGGCGGTGGTGACGATGGATTCGGCGGCCAACCGGCAGGAGAGCCGCGGCGCCCATGCGCGCGAGGACTTCCCCGACCGCAACGACAAGGACTGGATGAAGCACACGCTGGCCTTTGCGGACGACCAGGCCAAGAGCGTGACCATCGACTACCGGCCGGTGCATACCTACACGATGACCAACGAGGTCCAGTACATCGAGCCCAAGGCCCGCGTGTACTGACCGGGAGACCAGCCGGAGTGCTGATGCGCGATGGGCGAGGCGGCGATCGACTGGGACGCCCTGCAGGGCTGGGCCATGGTAGCCGGGCTCATGCTGGCAGGCGTCGCACTGGTGTGGTGGCGCCGGTGGCGGCGCGATCCCAAGGCGTTTCGCGAGAGTTTCCGCCGCCTGCCGACCGACTGGCGCGGGCCGCCCCCGACCCTGCCGCCACGGCGATGAGCTGGCACGCCAGCGGGCCGCACCGGTGACCGGTGACCCCGCCCCCTTCGGCACCCACGCGCCAACCCGCCTGCAGGCCCTCGTCATCGGCCTTGCTGTCGCGGGCCCCCTCTCGCCGGTGCTGCGGCGGGGCGCGTTCCGCTATCCGCTCGCCCGGCTGATCCGCGCGCTGCGCGCCGGCCCGATCGACGTGGAACGCAACGGCATCCGCTACCGGCTCGATGTCTCCGACAATGCCGCCGAGGTCGGACTGCTGCTCGATCCGCACTACCAGCAGATCAGCCTCGATTTCGTGCGCAGCCATCTCGCCGAGGGCGGGACCATGGTCGATTGCGGCGCCAATGTCGGCCAGTATGCGCTGGTCGCGGCGCAGCGGGTGGGTGCCACCGGCCGGGCCGTCGCGGTGGAGGCCACCGACAATCCGATGCAGCGGCTGCTCGCCAATGCCACGCTCTCGGGCCTCAGCGACCGGATTGCCGCCTTTGCCTGCGCGGTGGGCGATGCCGATGGCGAATTGCGCTTCGCGGTCAATCCAGCCGACACGGCCCTCTCCCATGCCAGCGAGACGGGCGATGTCGTGGTGCCGATGAAGTCGCTCCTGACCATCTGCCGCGAGGCCGGCATCGCGCGTATCGACGTCCTGAAGATCGATGTCGAGGGCATGGAGGATCGCGTCCTCACCGCTTTCTTCCGGGATGCACCGGAGGCCCTCTGGCCGCGCGCCATCTGCATGGAGGACGAACTGGCCGATGCCTGGCAGGGCGACATCCGGCCGATGCTCGCGCGCATCGGCTACACCACGCTGGCCGGGCGCTCGAAAGGCAATGCCTTTCTGGTGCGGAGCGCCGGCTGAACGCCGGACGCGACGGACAGCCAAAAATTACCACTTTCGATCAGGATGGTGGCGTCACATCCGCCGGAGCCATCGCGCTTGCACCCCCTCGCCCGCCGCATCCTCAGGCCGTTCATCGTCCTCGCCGCGATCGTCGTCCTGGTCGAGACCTGGATCTGGGAACGGCTCGGACCCGTCATCGCCTGGCTGGTCGACCGCCTGCCGTTCCGGGCCCTCAAGCAGGCGATCCATGATGGCATCGAACGGCTGCCGCCCTCTGCGTCGCTGGCCGTCTTCGCCATTCCGGCCGGCCTGCTGGTTCCGTTCAAGCTGGCGGCGCTGGCCCTGATCGCGGGCGGACACTTCGTTCTCGGCGCCGGCGTGTTCTTCCTCGCCAAGGTGGTCGGAGTTGGCGTCACGGCCTTCCTGTTCGATGCCACGAAGCCGAAGCTGATGCAGATTCCGCTGTTCGTCAGGCTCTACGATCTCTGGCTGGGCTGGCTCGCCTGGGCCCATGGCCATATCGACCCGATCAAGCGGCGCATCCTCGGCCACCTGCGCATCCTGCGCGCAGGGCGGGCGGTGCGCTCGCTGAGGCTGCTGCTCCGGTTCCGGCGCATCGCCCGCGACCGGGCGCGGCAGGCCCGCGCCGCCGCCTGAGGCTCAGGCGCGCGGATGTGCGCTCTCGTAGACCCTCAGCAGCGCCGCCGTATCGACCTCGGTATAGATCTGGGTGGTCGACAGCGAGGAGTGACCGAGCAGTTCCTGGATCGAGCGCAGGTCCCCTCCCCGGCCCAGCAGGTGGGTGGCGAAGGAATGGCGCAGCGCATGGGGCGTGGCGGTTGCCGGCAGGCCGAGCGCGCCGCGCAGCCGTTCCATGGCGAGCTGGATGATGCGGGGCGAGAGCTGTCCCCCCTTCACCCCGACGAACAGCGGACCATCGGCGCCGGGTTTCCAGGGGCAGAGGTGGCGATAGTCGGCGATCGCATCGGCGACGCGGGCGATCACCGGCACCTGCCGCTGCTTGCCGCCCTTGCCGAGCACCGTCACCTGCCCGCCTGTGCCGGGCGGCGGCGCGTCCTTCTGGCGAAGGCCCAGCGCCTCGGAGATGCGCAGGCCCGACCCATAGAGCAGGGCCAGCACAGCGGCGTCGCGCGCGGCGATCCAGGGCTCGCCCTCGCCCGCCTCATGACTGTCGGACGAGGCCACCTTCAGGGCTGCACCGACCGCGAGAGGCCGCGGCAGCCGGCGTGGGACTTTTGGCGTGCGCACGGCGGCGAAGGCGGCAACCTTGCCCTCGCCAGACCGCTCCAGAAAGCGCACGAAGGACCGGACGGCCGCCAGCGCGCGGGCCACCGAGCGCGGATCGAGGCCATCGGCCCTGCGGCGGGCGAGGAAGGCGCGCACATCGCGCGGGGCAAGGCCGGCGAGCGCCGAGAGCGAGACGGCACTCCCGAGATGGCCTGACAGGAAGGCGAGGAAGCCGCGCAGATCGCGGCTATAGGCCTCCAGCGTCTTCGGGGACAGCCGCCGCTCCGCGCCGAGATGAACCAGCCAGCGCCCGACGGCGGCCACCATGTCGGCGGCCGCACCGGGCATCAGGGGCGTGGCTTCGGCAGCGGGACCGGACGTGACGGCGACGGGCATGCCGGCAAGCGTGCCACGCCCGGGTTCACGGCGCGTGAACGGCCTCAGTCGCCGTCGAGGCCACCCATGTGCTTCTGGATATAGAGCTGCTCGCCGATGGTCTTGATGACATCGAGCTGGGTCTCGAGGAAGTCGATATGGCCTTCCTCATCGGTCATCAGCGCAATGAACAGGTCCCGCGAGGGATAGTCCTTGACCGTCTCGCAATAGGCGGCGGCCTCCTGATAGAGCTTGCGCGCGCCGATCTCGGCTTTCAGGTCGCAGGAAATGACCTCCTTGACCGACTGGCCGATCTCCAGCGGATCGAGAACCTGAAGGTTCGGGTGGCCTTCGAGGAACAGGATGCGGTCGATGAAGCGGTCGGCATGGACCATCTCTTCCATCGATTCCTTGCGCCAGTATTTGGCGAGGTCCTTGAATCCCCAATTGTCCAGCATGCGATAATGCAGCCAGTACTGGCTGACGGCGGTGAGCTCGCTGCGCAGACCCTTGTTCAGGTAGTCGATGACCTTCTTGTCGCCCTTCATGATCGGCCTCCGCATTCCCGTTGGTCGGCCCGAAGGCCTGAACGCAGTTTACAACGATTCCAAAAAAGGACAAGCGAAGGGTTCCGGCGGCGATCCCGGGAGGCCGGCCGTCCGGAGGATTACTCGGCGGCGACCAGCGTCTCGACGGCGCCATGGCTGCAGGCTCCGACCGGGCAGGTCGAGCAGCTCTGGCTTGCGCCGGCCTCGCGCATGATGGCGAGGATGGTGCGGGCGCAGCGGCCGCATTCGGGGCTGCAACCGAGGCAGGTATAGACCTCGCCGACCGCGCGCGGACAGTCCGGCCCGTCGCCAAGACAGGCCCGGATCTCGTGGTCACTCAGCACATTGCAGTGGCAGACGATCAAGGCAGGCTCCGGTCCGGGCCAAGTTAAAGTTGACCGGACATGTCAACTATCTAGCGCGACTTGGCGCCGGTCTCAATGGAGCGGCCAAAGATTGGAGGCGTTCGAAACTGCGAACGAAGGCCTTGAGCCGATTGACATTGGTTCTGCCAGGCGAGGCGGGACCGCTTGATCCCGCGCAAATCGGATGGCAGCCATTCCCTCCGGGCTCGCCCCGCGCTAGGCCATGGCATGGTCCCGCCCCTCTATGCCGACGTGCTGATTCCCGTCGCGGTCGACCGGCCCTACAGCTACCGCATCCCGGCCGGGATGGAGCTCGGGCCGGGCGACGTGGTGAGCGTGCCGCTCGGCAACCGCACCGCGCTGGGTGCCGTGTGGCACCTGCGCGATGAGGCCGGCGGCATCTCGCACAACCGGCTCAAGGACATCGTCCAGCGCCACGACGTGCCGCCGGTGCCTCATGGCATCCGCCGCCTCGTCGACTGGATCGCGGACTACACGCTCAGCCCTCGCGGCATGGTGCTGCGCATGGCGATGCGCGCGCCCGACGACCTGGCCCCTGCCCGCCCGCGCATCGGGGTGCGGATCACCGGCCAGCCGCCCGGCCGGATGACCCCCGCGCGGGCGCGTGTGCTGGCGGTCGCCGCCGATGGCCTTGCCCGCGCCAAGGGCGAGGCGGCGCGCGAGGCCGGCGTCTCGGGCGGCGTCATTGACGGCCTGATCGACGAGGGGGCGCTGGAGGCGATCGTGCTGCCGCCGGAGGCCGCCGGCCTGCCGCTCGACCCCGACCACCACCTGCCCGACCTGACGACGGCCCAGCGCGACGCGGCCCAGGCCATTGCCGACGGGGTGGCAGCCGGCGGCTTCCAGACCCTCCTGCTGGACGGCGTCACCGGCTCGGGCAAGACGGAGGTCTATCTGGAGGGCGTGGCGGAGGTGCTGCGGCGCGGCCGTCAGGCCCTGATCCTCGTGCCGGAGATCGCGCTGACCACGCAGTTCCTCGACCGCTTCGCCCTGCGGTTCGGCCATCGGCCGGCAGCCTGGCACTCGGGCATCGGCGCCACCCGGCGCGGCCGCATCTGGACGGGCGTCGCCACCGGCGAAGTGCGCGCGGTGATCGGCGCCCGCTCGGCCTTGTTCCTGCCGTTTGCCGATCTCGGCCTGATCATCGCCGACGAGGAGCACGAGGGCGCCTACAAGCAGGACGACGGCGTCCACTATCACGGCCGCGACATGGCCGTGGTGCGCGGGCGGATCGACGACGTGCCGGTGGTGCTGGCCTCTGCCACTCCGTCCGTGGAATCGCGGGTCAATGCCGACCGCGGGCGCTACAGCCGGCTTGTCCTGCCCGAGCGCTTCGCTGGCGAGATGCCGGCCATCCGCACGGTGGACCTGCGCCGGGAGGCGCCGCCGCGCGGGCGCTGGATCGCCCCCGCGCTGGAAACGGCCGTGCGCGAAGCAATTGAGGCGAAGGAGCAGGCCCTGCTGTTCCTCAACCGGCGGGGCTATGCGCCGCTGACGCTCTGCCGGTCCTGCGGCGAGCGCATCCAGTGCCCGAACTGCTCGGCCTGGCTGGTCGACCATCGGTTCCGACGGCGGCTGATCTGCCACCATTGCGGCTTTTCCACCCCGCCACTGGAGCATTGCCCCAAATGCGAGGCGGTCGACAGTTTCGTCGCCTGCGGCCCGGGCGTGGAGCGCCTCGCGGAGGAATGCGCGACGCTTTTTCCCGAGGCGCGCCTGCTGGTGCTGTCCTCCGACATGGCCGGCGGCATCGAGCGCATCCGCCAGGAGATCGAGGCGGTAGCGCGCGGCGAGGCGGACATCGTCATCGGCACACAGCTGGTCGCCAAGGGACATAATTTTCCGCATCTGGCGCTGGTGGGGGTGATCGACGCCGATCTTGGCCTCTCGACCGCAGACCCGCGGGCCGGCGAGCGCACCTTCCAGCTGCTCCAGCAGGTGATCGGACGGGCGGGTCGCGCGCGGGCGGGCGCGCGGGCGCTGATCCAGACGCATCTGCCCGAGCACCCGATCATCCAGGCCATCGTGAAGGGAGACCGGGAGGGCTTCTATGCGGCCGAGATCGCCATGCGGGAGGAGGCCGCGCTGCCGCCCTTCGGCCGGCTTGCCGCCCTTGTGGTCTCGGCCGAGGCGCAGGCGGACGCCATGGCCTATGCGCGGATGCTGGTGCGCTCGGTGCCGGCGACGGAGGGCGTGCGGGTGCTGGGCCCGGCCGATGCACCGCTGGCGCTGGTGCGCGGGCGCCACCGCATCCGCCTGCTGGTGCGCGCGCCGCGAGCCTTCGACCTGTCGGGGTGGATGCGCTCCTGGCTCTCGTCGGTGGAGGCGCCGCGCGGCAATGTGCGCCTCGAGATCGACGTCGATCCGCAGAGCTTCCTGTAGACCCCCGGCGGGGGCAGCGGGCCGGCATGCCGAACGGCCGCGTTGCCGGCTGCCGGCGCCTCGGCTAGTCGGTGCCCATGAGCACCGCGACCGCCTTCGACCTCTGCCCCGAAACCGGCCTGCCGATCACCGCTCCCATGGCGGTGCGGCCGGAGATGATCGACTATAACGGCCATGTGAACGTGGCCTTCTACGTCAAGCTGTTCGACGAGGGGCTGGACGTGCTGTTCAGCCGCATCGGCCTGTCGGAAGGCTATGTGCGCGAGCGGCAGATGTCGTTCTTCGCGCTGGAGGCGCATGTGCGCTACCTGCGCGAGGTGCAGCTGGGCGATCCGGTGCAGGTGCGCGCCCAGATCCTCGATGTCGACGAGAAGCGCGTCCACTACTGGATGGAGCTGATCCACGCCGAGGAGCGCTGGCTGTCGGCCACCATGGAATCCATCTCGCTGCACATGGACATGCGCACGCGCCGGAGCACTGCCTTTCCGGACGACATCTCCGCGCGGCTGAAGGCCTGGCACAACACCGGCTTGGTGCGCGGCCGGCCCGAAGGCGTCGGACAGGTCATCGGCATCCGCCGGAAGGGCTGAGACTCCGGCGCGGCGCGGTCAGCGCGCGAACGGAAACCGGGCCGAGCCGGAAAGCGTCCGGGCAAGGCCGGCTTTGGCCAGTTCGTCGGACGGAACCAGCGCCATCTGCGCACGCAAGCGGATGCCGCTGCGGCGGCGCATGCCGCGCACGAGGCTGGTGATCAGCGCGATGAACATTGCAAGGCTCCTCGGCAGGCTCCTCGGACCGCGCCGCAGGCTGGCGACAACCGGCGGGCACGGCAACGGCAAAGCCGGCTCCGCGAGGGGGCCGGCCGGAATGTGGTCAGGGCGCGAAGCGTGCCGGGATTCAGCCGTTCGACAGCAGGCTGCGGGTGCGCCGCACCATTTCGTCGCGGGTCATGCCGAGGCGCGCCAGTTCCTCGTCGGACAGGTGCGACAGGTAGCCGTGCAGATAGGTGCGCGCACGCAGGTCCTGCGCATCGACGATGGCCTGGTAGATGGCCTTCAGCGTACCGACAAAGCCGCGACGGGCCGTCGCGGGAGCGGTTGCAGTCCTGGAAGACGGGGCCGGGGCCGCGGCGCCGGCGTGGATCGTGTCGACCGTCATGGTAGCCATGGTTGTCTCTCCTCACGAAAAGAGTGGACGACCTCGAGGCTTCCTCCCTTTCGACCTCCCCATTTTGTTGCACTGCAGCGATTCCGCAAGATTGTGCGATGCACAATCAGCATTGCAAAAAATGCATGGCTTTCCGAAACGATCCAGTAACCGACGGGATTCGCGAGCTTATTTCACGAGATCGAACCACTCGTCCTCGGTCATCACGGCCACGCCGAGGCCGCGCGCCTTGTCGAGCTTGGAGCCCGCGCCGGGGCCCGCAACAACATAGTCGGTCTTCTTCGAAACGGAGCCCGCAACCTTGGCGCCCAGCCGCTCGGCCATCGCCTTGGCCTCGTCGCGGGTCATCTTTTCGAGCGAGCCGGTGAAGACCACGGTCTTGCCGGCGACCACCGTGTCGGCCTTGGGCTTCTCGGCCTCCAGCACGGTCAGTTCGGCCACCAGCCTTTCGACCATGGCGTGGTTGCGCGGCTCGGCGAAGAAGGCTGCCACGGCATCGACGACGGCCTCGCCGATCTGGTCGAGCGAATCGAGTTCGTGACGGGCCTCCTCGTCACCCGCCGCGACTTTCGCCGCCATGCCGTGAAAAGCCTCCCACGTGCCATAGGCGCGGGCCAGAACGCGCGCCGTCGTCTCGCCGACATGGCGGATGCCGAGCGCGGCGATGACCCGGTCGAGCGGCGCGGTGCGGCTCTTCTCGATCGCCTCGAACAGGTTCTTCGTCGACAGGGCGCCGAAGCCCTCCTTGTCCTTGAGCTTCTTCAGATTGGCCTCGTCGCGCCGGGCCAGCGTGAAGATGTCGGCGGGCTCGCGGATCGGCAGGTCGGCATCCTCGAAGAAGAAGGGCAGCCGCTCGGCTCCCAGACCCTCGATATCGAGCACCCGGCGCGACACGACATGGCGCAGCCGCTCCACCGCCTGCGCCGGACAGGCAAAGCCGCCCGTGCAGCGCCTCACGGCCTCCCCTTCCTCGCGAATCGCCGGACTGCCGCAGGCGGGGCAGGTGGTGGGGAAGACATAGGGCCGGGATTCTGCGGGGCGGTTCGCCAGCACCACGTCCAGCACCTGCGGGATGACATCGCCCGCGCGCTGGACCGTCACCGTGTCGCCGACACGGATGTCGGCCTCGCGGAACGGCAGGCCGTCGGTGCCGATGCCCCGGATATAGTCCTCGTTGTGCAGCGTGGCATTGGAGACGACGACGCCACCGACGGTTACCGGCCGCAGCTTGGCGACAGGCGTCAGCGCCCCGGTCCGGCCGACCTGGATCTCGATATTGTCGAGGACCGTGGTAGCCTTCTCGGCCGGAAACTTGTGGGCGATGGCCCAGCGCGGCGAGCGCGACACAAAGCCGAGGCGCTCCTGCAGGGCAAGCGCATCGACCTTGTAGACCACGCCGTCGATGTCATAGCCGAGGGTGGCGCGCTGCTCGCCGATCAGCCGGTAATGGGCGAGAAGGTCGTTGGCGCTCTCGCAGACCCGCATCAGCGGATTGGTCGGAAAACCGAGTTCGCGAAAGAAATCGACCATGCCCGACTGGCTGTCGCGCGGCATGGGCTGCGAAACCTCGCCCCAGGCATAGGCGAAAAATCGCAGCGGCCGCTCGGCCGTGATCCGCGCGTCGAGCTGGCGCAGCGAGCCGGCAGCCGCATTGCGCGGATTGGCGAAGGGCGGCAGCCCGCGCTCCGCCTGCCGCTCGTTGATGCGGCGAAAATCCTCGTGGGAGAGATAGATCTCGCCGCGCACTTCCATGACCGGCGGTGCGCCCTTCACCGCCTGCGGCACCTCCCCGATGGTGCGGATATTAGCGGTGACATCCTCGCCCACCGCGCCGTCGCCGCGGGTCGCCGCGACCGTCAGCCGGCCGTCCATGTAGCGCAGCGAGCAGGACAGGCCGTCGATCTTGGGTTCCGCGGTCATGGCGACGGGTGCGTCCGGCGGCAGGCCCAGGAAGCGCCGCACGCGCGCGACGAAATCGGTCACCTCCTCCTCGGCGAAGGCATTGGAAAGCGACAGCATCGGAACCGCATGGGGCACCTTGCCGAAGCGGCCGGACGGCGCTGCCCCCACCTTCTCGGACAGGCTCTCGCCCGTCCTGAGCGAGGGGAAGGCCATCTCCAGCGCCTCGTAGCGCCGCCGCAGGGCGTCATAGTCGGCATCGGTGAGGCTCGGCGCGTCGTCCTGGTAATATTGCCTGTCGGCCTCGGCGATGGCCTCGCCAAGCCGCTCGTGCTCGAGGCGTGCCTGATCGGGCGTCAGGGTCTCGACGGGGGCGGCGTCAGGCGGGGAGCTGGGCTTCGACATCGGGGACCGGCGGCGGGGACTGACTGCGGCGGACGATACTGGCCTTGCGGACATGGGCAAGGGCAGCCGCGACGAAACCTGTCAGCGGTCGCCGTTCACCCGACCCTCAGCAGCTTCTCGGCGGCGGCGCGCGCCTCGTCGGTGATGGTCTCTCCGGCCAGCATGCGGGCCAGTTCCTCGCGGCGCCGGTCAAAGCCGAGCGGGCGCACGCGGGTCGCAACCCCCTCGCCGGCCGCCTCCTTGGCGATGAGGTAGTGGCGCGTGGCGCGGGCGGCGACCTGTGGGGCATGGGTGACGGACAGGACCTGCACCTTGCCGCCGAGCCGCGCCAGCCGCTGGCCGATGGCATCCGCCACGGCGCCGCCGACGCCGCTGTCGATCTCGTCGAAGACGAGGGTCGGCGCCGACCCCTGGTCGGCCAGCACCACCTTCAGCGCCAGCATGAAGCGGGAGAGCTCGCCGCCGGAGGCCACCTTCATCATCGGGCCGGGCCGGGTGCCGGGATTGGTCTGCACCCAGAACTCGGCGCGATCGGAGCCCGATGGCCCGTCCTGTTCGCCGCTGAGCTCGGTCATGAAGCGGGCATTGTCCAGTTTCAGCGGGTTCAGCTCGGCATTGACGGCTGCGTCAAGCCGTGCGGCCGCCTCGCGCCGGCGCTCCGACAGGCGGCCCGCCGCGACCCGGTAGGCCGATTCGGCGGCAGCAGCGGCACGGCCGAGGCCGGCCAGATGGTCCTCGCCGGCGTCCAGCGTGGCAAGATCGGCGGTGAAGCGCCCGGCGAGACCCGCCAGCGAATCGACCGGCACGGCATATTTCCGCGACGCGGCCCGCAGGGCGAACAGGCGCTCCTCGAACCGTTCCAGCTCGCGCGGATCGAAATCGGCGGCGCGCTGGGCCGCCTCCACCGCCGCACGGGCATCCTCGATCCGGTCCAGCGCCTCCCCGAAGGCCCTGACGATCGGCTCGACCAGGTCCGGGGCCTGGGGCGCGCGCCGCTCCAGACGCCGCCAGGCCGAGGCCAGCGAGGGCACCGCCGAGGTCGGGCCGGACAGGGCGTCCATGGCCTCGGCAAGGTCGGCCGCGATCTTCTCGGATGCCATCATCGACTGGCGCCGCTCGGCCAGCTGGGTTTCCTCGCCGGGCTCGGGGCGCAGCTTGGTCAGTTCGCCCACCGCATGGCGCAGGAAGTCGCCATCGGCGCGGGCCTTGGCGAGACGGTCCTGGGCCTCCTCCACCGCATGGCGCGCCTGCCGCCAGGCCTTCCAGGCCTCGCGCACCGCCTCCGCCTCGACCGTCAGGCCGCCGAAGGCATCGACAAGGGCGCGGTGAGCCTCCGGCTCGACAAGGGCGCGGTCGGCATGCTGGCCGTGGATCTCCACGAGCGAGGCCCCGATGGCGCGCAGCACCTGGACGCTCACCGGCTGGTCGTTGACGAAGGCGCGGGTGCGACCGTCGGCGAACTGGATGCGCCGCAGGATCAGATCGCCATCGGTATCGATCGCGGCTTCCTGCGCGATCGTGCGGGCCGGATGGGCCATCGGCACGTCGAACACCGCCGTCACCTGGCCCTGCGGCGCGCCATGGCGCACCAGCGCAGCATCGCCGCGCGCGCCGAGCGCCAAAGCGGCCGCGTCGAGCAGGATCGACTTGCCGGCGCCGGTCTCGCCGGTCAGCACCGACAGCCCCTCGGCAAAGGTCAGATCGAGCCGGTCGATCAGGACGATGTCGCGGATCGAGAGCTGGACGAGCATGGGCTGTTCGCGGGTTCCCGGCAGCGGGCCGGCGCCGGATTCGGCCCGGGCGACGACGCCCCATGGCTTATCGCGAACGGAGAAGGAACGAAAGGGGTGAGAGGGCGCCGGATGCGCGGCCCCGGTTCAGCCGGTGATGCGCCGGAAGGCGCGGCTGATCCACGAGCCGGTGTCCTCGCGCGGGGTCAGACCCTGGCCCTGGATGAGGGCGTAGCTGTCCTTGTACCACTGGCTGTCGGGGAAATTGTGCCCGAGCACGGCGGCAGCCGTCTGCGCCTCGTTGACGATGCCAAGCGCCATATAGGCCTCGACCAGCCGGGCCAGCGCCTCCTCGACGTGGCGGGTGGTCTGGAACTGCGAGACCACGACCCGGAAGCGGTTGATCGCCCCGGAGAACTGGCGGCGCTGGAGATAGTAGCGGCCGACCACCATCTCGCGGCCGGCGAGCTGGTCGCGGGCGACCTCGATCTTGCGGCGGGCGGCGACCGCATATTCCGACTGCGGCCACTTGCGGGTGACCTCTTCGAGAACCACGAGGGCGCGCTCGGTGCGGCCCTGGTCGCGCTGGACGTCCGGGATCTGGTCGAACTGGGCGGCGCCCATCAGATATTGCGCATAGGCGGCGTCAGGCGAGCCGGGGTGAAGCTGAACGTAGCGCCGGGCCTGGTTGATGGTCTCTTCGTAGTCCTGCGCCTCATAGTAGGAATAGGCGGCCATGACGAGCGCCCGCTTGGCCCATTCCGTATAGGGATGGGTGCGGTCGATCTCCATGAACTTCAGGGCGGCCCGACGCCATTCGCGCCGGTTCTGCAGGGCGATGCCCTCGTTGTAGAGCTTCTCGGCCGGCTCGTCCGGCAGGTTGGACGGGTCGGGTCCGGCGAACAGGTTGCCGAAGGAGGGTGTGTTCGAGCAGGCACCCAGCGGCATGGCCAGCGCCAGCACGACGGCAAGCATGCGTGTCGGAAGACGGCGTGAAGCCAGGGCCGGAACGCGGCTGTCGAGGGAGCGCTTCACCACGGTTACGAACCTTCCCACAAAACTGCGCAGGGCCCGGTCGCCGGGCCGTCGGCAGCGCTCTTACCCGAAATCGCCGCGCGGGACCACCGTCCAGCGGCGACGGTTCTGAACAGGAGTTGAGGCCAGATTGCGGCGTCAGCTGGCATCCGGCCCATAGGCCGGCATGGCAACGCCGAGATCGGCATGGCCGCGCTCGCGGCGCACCGGGGCCGGCTCGACCAGCGCATAGGCGCTGGGGTCCGCAAACAGGGCCTGGATGAGCGCGACATTGAGCCGGTGGCCACCGCGCCAGGACCGGAACCGGCCGATGATCGGGGCGCCCGCCAGTGCCAGGTCACCCACGGCATCGAGCAGCTTGTGGCGCACGAACTCGTCCCGGAAACGCAGGCCTTCCGGGTTGAGGATGCGGTCGTCACCGACGACCACGGTGTTCTCGAGCGAGGCGCCGAGCGCGCGTCCCGCTGCCCACAGGCGCGAAACGTCCTGCATGAAGCCGAAGGTGCGCGCGCGCGCCACGTCGCGGCGGAAGGTGGCCGGGTGAAGGTCGATGCCATAGATCTGGCGGCCGACCAGCTGGTTGTCGAAATCGATCTCCACCTCGAGCTTCAGGCCGCGCTCGGCCTGGCTACGCTCGGTCTGGCTGCGATCATGGGGATGGAGTTCGACAACGCCGCGATCGGTCTCGATGACAACCGGCTTGAGGATGCGGATGGCGCGGCGCGGCGCGTCCAGCGTCTCCAAGCCGACCTGCTCGATGGCCGCCACGAAGGGCGCCGAGGAACCGTCAAGGATGGGCATTTCCGGCCCGTCCACCTCGACGAGGCAATTGTCGACGCCGAGGCCGTGGAAGGCGGCCATCAGGTGCTCGATGGTGGCAACGCCGCCGGAGGCCGGGTCGCCGATCACCGTCGACAGTTCGGCACTGGACACATTGCGGAAAATAGCGGGGATTTCGGCGTGGTCCTGGTCGGACCTGAGGAAACAGATGCCGGTTCCAGCTTCGGCCGGGTGCAGGGTCGCGGAAACCGCGGCGCCCGAATGCACCCCGATGCCATCGATCTGGACCTGCTCGCGGAGAGTCGTCTGCCTTGCAGCTTTCATGTCGACCGTCTCTGCCACCCGTCCACAGCCGCGCGGCAAGCCGCCAGACTGCAGAAGGTGTGCCCCTTCCATGACCTTCGAACCCGGTGCCGGATCGCTGTGTTCAGCGCCCGGAGGCTTACCCACGAATCGCGAGCTACCGAACATCCTCGGCTCGAACGGGCGGGACCATAGACACCCCCCCGCCATGCGCCAAGTCACGGTTCATGTCTGACTGTTACCAAGATTCGGTCGCAATTTATCGACCGCGTTAACACTCTAAAAATGATGCCTTAACAAAAACTTACCCGGGCGTGTCAGGCCCGGGTAAGTTGATGGTCTGCAAGATTTTGTAACAATTGCGGCCGTACCGGCCGCCCCGGTCAGTTGGCCTGACGGCGCAGGAAGGCCGGAATGTCCAGATGGTCCTCCTCGGCACGCGCGGCGGGCTGGACCGGCCTGCCGTGGACGTCGAGACCGCCGGGTTCGCGGCGCATCTGGGGGGCCGGCGCCGGGGCGCGCTGCACCTGCGGGGTCGGGCGCGGGGGCGCAACCGGCGCGGCCTGGCGCGGCGCGGGCGGCGCTTCGGCCGGCTCGTCGCTGCGGCGGGTGAAGCCGATGGCGGCGAGCTTGTCCATCAGCGAGACGCGCTTCTTCTCCACCGGATTGATCGAGGGAGCCGTCATCGGAGCAGGCTCGCGAACCGCCTTCAGCTGCTGCTGGACCGGACGCGGCAGGTCCTCGGCGGCGGGCATGCGAACCGGGCGCATGGGGCGCTCGGCAGCCGGCGGGATGAAGTCGCGGGCGGGCATCGGCTCCTCGCGCGGCGGAACCGGCGGGGCGTCGAGCTCGACGGGAGCTTCGCGGAACAGCGCCGGGCGGGCCGCGACCGGCTGCAGCACCACCTCGTTCTCGGTCACCAGGGGCGGTGCCTGCTCGACGGGCAGCTGCTCCATGGCCACCGGGGCGTATTCCGGCTGAACCTCGACCGGCGCCGGGGCGGCCGCCGCAGGCTGGGCCGTCTGGGCCACGCGCTGGGCGCTCTGGCGCAGGCGCGCCGTGATCTCGGCGAGCGGCGTTGCCGCCGGCTGCGCCGCGGGCGACACCGCGCCGAGTTCCTGGCCGATATCGATGCCGGTGGCGACGACCGACACGCGGATGGTGCCGTCGAGGCTCGAATCGAAGGTCGCGCCCAGGATGATGTTGGCGTCCGGATCGACTTCCTCGCGGATGCGGGTTGCCGCCTCGTCCACCTCGAACAGCGTCAGATCATTGCCGCCGGTGATCGAGATGAGCAGGCCCTTGGCGCCCCTCATCGAGGTCTCGTCGAGCAGCGGGTTGGCAATCGCCGCCTCGGCCGCGGTGATCGCGCGACGCTCGCCGGTCGCCTCGCCGGTGCCCATCATCGCCTTGCCCATGTCGCGCATGACGGCGCGGACGTCGGCGAAGTCGAGGTTGATGAGGCCTTCCTTGACCATCAGGTCGGTGATGCAAGCGACGCCCGAATAGAGCACCTGGTCGGCCATGGCGAAGGCATCGGTGAAGGTGGTCTTCTCGTTCGCCACCCGGAACAGATTCTGGTTCGGGATGACGATGAGGGTGTCGACCGACTTCTGAAGCTCGATGATGCCGGAATCGGCGGTCTTCATGCGGCGCATGCCCTCGAAGTGGAAGGGCTTGGTGACCACGCCGACGGTCAGGATGCCGAGTTCGCGGGCCATGCGGGCGATGACGGGCGCAGCGCCTGTTCCGGTGCCGCCGCCCATGCCGGCCGTGATGAAGGCCATGTGCGAGCCGGCGAGGTGATCGCGGATCTCGTCCAGCACCTCCTCGGCGGCCGCCGCGCCCACCTCCGGATGGGAGCCGGCGCCGAGACCGGAGGTCACAGCCATGCCCATCTGGATGATCCGTTCGGCCTTGGCGGACATGAGCGCCTGGGCATCGGTATTGGCCACGACGAAGTCGCAGCCCTGAAGGCCGCTTTCGATCATGTTGTTGACGGCGTTGCCGCCGGCACCGCCAACCCCGAAAACGGTGATCCGGGGCTTGAGTTCCCGGATATCGGGCACCTGCAGGTTGATGTTCATCTTGAGCCTCGCTCGCATCACTCAGGCGACCGCCACGTCGCTCGTCTTAACCCAGTTGCGCTGCCGGCGGCGTCCGGACTGCGTTGCTCGTGCCGGCCCGCATTGGCGCGGGCCGGTTCTGTTCAGAAACTGTCCCTGATCCATCGCCCGACCCTGGAGAAGTAGCCGTCCGTGCCGGTGGCGGCGAAGAAGCGCCGCTGCGGCTCGAAATGCTCGATCCCCGCGATCTGCGGATAGACAGTGAGACCGACGGCGGCCGCGAAGGGCGGACCCTTGGCGCTGTCGGGAAGGGCGGTGACGCCGACAGGGCGCGCGACGCGCACCTGACGGCCGAGAACCTGGGCGGCAAGGTCGGCAAGGCCCGGAAGCTGGGCACCGCCGCCCGTCAGGACGACGCGACGTCCGGCCTCGGCGGCCGCACCGGCCGCATGCAGGCGGTCGCGGACCATTTCCAGGATCTCGTCCACCCGCGGGCGGATGATGCGGATGACCTGGGCGCGGGTGACCGCATTCGGCAGGTCGCGCTCGTCCTCGGCGATGGCCGGCACGTTGATGATGTCGCGCTCGTCGGACTTCGCGGCGAAGCAGGCGCCGTTCAGCACCTTGATGCGCTCGGCGTCGGACAGGCGGGTGGACAGGCCGCGGGCCAGATCCATGGTGATGTGCTGGGAACCGAGGGCGATGCCGTCCGCATGGACGAAATGGCCGCCGGAGAACACGGCGAGCGTGGTGGTGCCGGCGCCCATGTCGACGCAGAGCGTGCCGAGTTCGGTCTCGTCGTCGGTGAGCACGGCAAGGCCGGCCGCAAAGGGGGCGGCGACCATGGCCTCCACGGTCAGGTGGCAGCGCTCGACGCAGAGCATCAGGTTGCGCGCGGTGGCGATGTCGCAGGTGGCGACATGCATGTCGACGCCGAGCTGGCTGCCGAGCATGCCCCGCGGGTCCCGGATGGACCGCGTCTCGTCGAGGCGGAAGCCGGTCGGGATCGAGTGCAGCACCGCCCGGCCCTGGCGGATCGAGTGATCGGAGGCGGCCTCCAGCACGCGGTGAATATCGCGGTCCTCGACGCGCGGGGCCTGGCAGGTCACCTGCGCGGCATATTGCTCCGAGCCGATCCGCCCGGCCGAGATGGTGACGACCACCCGGTCGACCTCGACCTGGGCCATGCGCTCTGCCGCATCGACGGCCTGGCGGATGGCCGTCTCGGCCTTGGCCATGTCGGCGACCGTGCCGGCCTTCATGCCGAGCGCGCGGGTATGGCCGAAGCCGATCACCTCGGCGACATGGGTGCGGTGGGGCAGCACGTCGGTGCCCTCGCGCGGACGCAGCCGCACGATCATGCACACCACCTTGGAGGTGCCGATGTCGAGCACGCAGAGCACCGCCGACCGGCGCGGGGACACCGGGCGCATCTTCGGGGTGAGGCCGTTGCGGGTGCTGCCGGTCATGTGCGCTGCCCCAGGGCCCGGCGTCGTGCGCGCTCGCGGTCGCGCAGGGCCGCCTCGTGCAGCTTCATGGCTTCGTCCGACAGGCGCACCGTCACCCGGTCGGGAAGGCGCAGGTCGATCATGGTGACATCGCGCGACATCAGACGCCGGTCTTCGTCGAGGCGGACGAGGCGGGCCAGCGCCCGGTCGATGTCGGCATCGGGCAGGCGCACGTCGGTGCCGTTCTTCAGCACCAGCGTCCAGCGCCGCTCGGCGACGAGCGTCGCGGCCCGCACATGCGGGGCGATGGTGGGGAAATCCGCCATCAGGCCGATGATCTCGCGCACCCGCTGGTCGGCGCCCTTGCCCACCACGAGGGGCAGGTGGCGGAAGCGGGCATCGAGATGGTCGACGATGACGGCACCATCCTCGCTGATGACGGCGATCCGTCCGTCGCGCTGCCACAGTGCATAGGGCTCGCGCTCGACCACCGAGATCTGGAGGTCGTTCGGATAGATTTTCTCGATCGTGGCGTCGGCGATCCAGGGGCTCGCCCTGAGGCGCGCCCGGGCGCCGGCCGGATCGAAGAACAGCACCGAGGAATCGGCACGGATGCCGGCAGCGGCCAGCACCTCGCCATGGCTCATGCGGGCATTGCCGGTAAGCCTGACGGCGGCGACCTGCAGGCCGGCGGCGTTCGCCGCCATGTCGCCGAGGCTGACAAGGGCCTCGCGGACGACCTCGCCGTGGTCGCCGCGCTGGATGCCGTAGAGGCCGGTTGCCGCGAACAGGAGGGCGGTGCCGAGGATGCCGATTCGCCGCGGCAGGCGGACTGCCCCGACGCGCGAGACCAGCCGGCGCAGCCGAATCGCCAGCCGGCCGGGCCGGCGCGGGAGGGTGGCGGAGCGGCGGGCAAGCCCGTCCGGTCCGGCAGCGGCCCCCCGGGCCCCGGTGTTCAGCGATCGAGAGAAGCGTCCAACACCATCCATTCGACCAGCTCGGCGAACGAGATACCTTCGTGAGCGGCCATGTCGGGGACGAGCGATGTCCCGGTCATCCCGGGCTGCGTGTTGACCTCGAGGCAGACGAGCTGCCCGGTTCCCCCGGGCGTATCGTCGTATCGGAAGTCCGCACGGCTGACCCCTTTACAGCCGAGCGCCTGATGCGCTGCGAGAGTCAGTCTTTGGACCTCAGAGTAAATATTTGGTTTAAGCGGCGCGGGAATCAGGTGCCGCGACCCTCCGGGCGCATACTTCGCCTCGTAGTCGTAGAAGGTTCCCGCGAACGTGATCTCGACGACGCCGAGCGCGCGGTCGCCCATGACGGCGCAGGTCAGTTCGCGTCCGGCGATGAACGGCTCGACCAGCACCGACTCGCCCAGCGCCCAGTCGGCCGAATGCAGTTCCTGCGGCGGGTGCTCGTGCTCGCGCGTGACGATGAACACGCCAAGCGAGGAGCCATCGGTATTCGGCTTGATCACATAGGGACGCGGCAGCAGGTGCTCGCGCGCCGCCTCGCGGCGCGAGACGATGAGCCCGCCCGGAACCGGAATGCCGGCCGCCGCCATGACGCGCTTGGCCATGGCCTTGTCCATACAGAGCGCGGAGGCCATCACGCCGGAATGGGTGTAGGGAATGGCCATGACCTCCAGGATGCCGGACAGCGTTCCGTCCTCGCCCGGCCGCCCATGGGTGACGTTCAGGGCAACGTCCGGCTTCAGCTCGGCCAGTTTCTGCGCGATATCCCGGCCGACATCGACCCGGGAGACACGGTAGCCACGCGATTCGAGCGCATCCGAGCAGGCCTTGCCCGAGTTAAGCGACACCTCGCGCTCGGCAGCCCAGCCGCCCATCAGCACGGCCACATGGGGTTTGGTCATGGTCTTTCCTTCCCGTCAGGCCAGCGGCTGGCCCACCCGTCTGATTTCCCAGTGAAGCGTGATGCCGCTCGTCTCCCTCACCCGCCGCCGCACCTCCTCGCCGAGGCGCTCGATATCGGCGGAGGTTGCCTCCGGCGAGGCGACGAGGAAATTCGTGTGCATCTCCGACACCTGAGCGCCGCCGATCCCGAGCCCCCGGCAGCCGGCCTCGTCCACCAGCTTCCAGGCCGACTGGCCGGGCGGATTGGCGAAGGTGGAGCCGCCGGTGCGGGTGTTGACCGGCTGGGTGGCCGAGCGCTGGCGGGTGATCTCGTCCATGGCGTCCAGCAGCGCCTCCGGCTCGCCCGGCGTGCCGGCGAACAGGGCGGAGGTGAAGATGACGGTTTCGGGCGCGCCGCAGCGGCGATAGCCGAAATCCATGGCCGCCAGGTCAAAGGCGGCAGGCGTGCCGTCGCGGTGGACGCCATGGGCCTGCACGAGGATGTTCTTCACCTCGCCGCCATAGGCCCCGCCGTTCATGCGCAGCGCGCCGCCGATGGCGCCCGGAATCCCGCGCAGGAAGGTGAAGCCGGCAATGCCCGCCTCCGCCGCCGCGCGGGCGACCTTGACGTCGGGGGCACCGGCGCCGGCGCGCACGCGGTGGCCGTCCAGCACCTCGACCTCTGCGAACGGCCGCCCGAGCTTCACCACAACGCCGGGAATGCCGCCGTCGCGCACCAAAAGGTTGGAGCCGAGGCCGACGGGCAGCACCGGCCAGTCGGCGGGGATGTGGCGGAGGAACTCGATCAGGTCGATCTCGCCCGCCGGCTCGAACAGCAGCTGGGCCGGCCCGCCGGTGCGGAACCAGGAGAACGGCTTCATCGAGGCATTGGCCGTGACCGTGCCCTGAAGGCCGGGGACCAGCGCGCGGACGACCGGGGTCAGGTCATCGAACATGGGGCGCCCTCCCCCTGAAGGAATGCCCCACGCCCCTCACCCCTTCGCCAGCTTCTCGAGTTCGCCCGGCAGGGCATAGGCCCAGTTGGTGATGCTGCCCGCGCCGAGGCAGATGACGTAGTCGCCCGGCCCGGCCACCCCGGCCACGATGCCGGCAAGCTGATGGGGGCCCTCCAGCGCCACCACCGACTTGTGGCCGCGCATCCTGAGGCCCGAGACGAGGTCGTCGCGGCTGGCGCCGGCCAGAGGCTGTTCACCGGCCGCATAGACATCGGCCACGATGACATGGTCGGCTTCGTTGAAGCAGGTGCAGAACTCGTTGAACAGCGAGGCGAGGCGCGTATAGCGGTGCGGCTGCACCACGGCGATCACCTGCCTGTCGGTGGAGGCGCGCGCGGCCTTCAGCACGGCGGCGATCTCCACGGGGTGATGGCCGTAGTCGTCGAAGATGAGCGCGCCGTTCCACTCTCCCGTCTTCGTGAAACGCCGCTTGACGCCGCCAAAGCCTGCCAGCGCCTTGCGGATCTGCGGCGCGGCCATGCCGAGCTCGCGGGCAACCGCGATGGCCGAGGTCGCGTTCAGGGCATTGTGCCGGCCCGGCATGGGCAGGACGAGGTCGTCGATCTCCTCGATCACGGCGCCGGTGCGGTCTCGGAACTGCACCTTGAAGCGGCACTGGCCGCCGGTGAGGTCGACGTCGAGAAGCCGCACGTCGGCCTGCGGGTTCTCGCCATAGGTGACGACCCGCCGGTCGGTGATCGAGCCGACCATGTCCTGCACCACCGGATGGTCGATACACATGACGCCGAAGCCGTAGAACGGCAGCTTCTCGATGAAATCGCGGAACGCCTTCTTGACCGCGTCGAACGTGCCGTAATGGTCGAGGTGCTCGGGGTCGATATTGGTGACGATGGCGACATCGGCCGGCAGTTTCAGGAACGATCCATCGCTCTCGTCGGCTTCCACCACCATCCAGTTGCCGGCGCCGAGGCGGGCATTGGTGCCCAGCGCATTGATGATGCCGCCATTGACGATGGTCGGGTCGAAGCCGCCGGCATCGAGCAGGGTGGACACCATCGAGGTGGTGGTGGTCTTGCCGTGGGTGCCGGCAATGGCGACGCAGGATTTCAGCCGCATCAGCTCGGCCAGCATCTCGGCCCGGCGCACCACGGGGATGCGCTTCTCGCGGGCGGCCATCAGTTCCGGATTGTCCGGCCTGATGGCGGTGGAGACGACCACCACCTCGGCCGCGCCCAGATTCTCGCGGGCATGGCCGATGCTGACGGTCGCGCCACGATCCTTCAGCCGCTTGATCGTGTAGCCCTCGGCGGCATCCGAGCCCTGCACCTTGTAGCCGAGATTCAGCAGCACCTCGGCAATGCCGGACATGCCGATGCCGCCGATGCCGATGAAGTGGATGGGTCCGATGTCGCGGGGCAGTTTCATGGGGCTTGTTTACCGGATTCGGGCGGGCCGTAGCGATTGAAGGGGGAATTGGGGCTGGACGAAGGTCAGTGCGGCCGGCGCAGCAAGGCCCGACATCACGATCCCAGCCCCGCGGTCTTCACGACGAGATCCGCGAGACGGTCCGCGGCATCGGCATGGCCCTGGGCCCTGGCAGCCGCCGCCGCGGCCGCCAGCGGCGCCGGATCGGCGAGCAGGCGCGAGAGATCCCCGGCCAGCCAGTCGGGCGTGAAGTCGGCCTGCCTGACCACCGTCGCGGCCATGGCCGAGGCGAGCGTGGCCGCGTTCATCAGCTGGTCCTGGTCGAGCGCGTGCGGCAGCGGCACAAGGATCGACGGCCGTCCGATGACCGAAAGCTCGGCCACGGTGGAGGCGCCCGAACGCGCAATGACGAGGTGGGCGGCGGCCAGCCGCGCCGGCAGGTCGACGAAGAAGGGCGCCACTTCCGCCGCAACCCCGAGCCCGGCATAGGCCGCCTCGACCGCGGCGCGATCCTCCTCGCGGGCCTGCTGGACGATGGCAAGGCGGGCGCGCAGGCCCGGCGCGATCCTCTCGACTGCCGGTGGCACGATCTCGCTCATCACGCGCGCACCCTGGCTGCCGCCGAACACGCAGAGACGGAACGGACCATCGCCGCGCGGCGGGTCATAGGGCGTGGCGGCGGCCTCGATCACCATGGGCCGCACCGGATTGCCGGTGAAGCTCGCCTTGGCGGCAAGCGCCGGATTACCGTCGAGAACGCCGGGAAACGAGGTGGCGATGGCCGTCACGCGCGCGCTGAGCTGGCGGTTGGCCCGGCCCATCACGGCATTCTGGTCGTGGATGATAGTGGGCACGCCGAACTGGGTCGCGGCGAACAGTGGCGGCAGGGTCGGATAGCCGCCGAAGCCGACCACGGCCACGGGCTTCAGCCGACGGATCAGCCGGCGCGACTTCATGTATCCACGACCGAGCGTTGCGGCCGTGCGCAGCAGCGCGAACGGGTTCTTCGACCCGATCGTGGCCGATTCGACGATGTGGATGTCGCGCGCCGGGAAGGCGCGGCCATATTTCTCGGCCCGCTCGTCGGTGACAAGATCGACCGTCACGCCGCGCGCGGCCAGCGCCACCGACAGGGCCTCGGCCGGGAACAGGTGGCCGCCGGTGCCGCCGGCACAGACCAGCACGAGGGGCTCGCTCATCTCAGACCCGCTGCGACTTGTAGTGGCTGAGCTCGGCCAGCGTCTCGGCCCGCGGCCTGCGGCGTGTCAGGGCAATCAGCATGCCCATGCCGAAGGCGAGCGCGATCAGCGAGGAGCCGCCATAGGAGACGAAGGGCAGAGTCATGCCCTTCGGCGGCACAAGATGCAGGTTGACCATCAGGTTGATGCAGCTCTGCAGCCCGAACAGCATGGCAAGTCCGGCCACGGCGAAGCGGCAGAACGGGTCCTCGTCGTCGAAGGCATGTTTCAGCGAGCGCAGCACGACGAAGGCGAACAGGGCGACGATGGCCAGGCACAGCACGACGCCGAACTCCTCGGCCGCCACGGCGAAGATGAAGTCGGTGTGGCTGTCCGGGATGATGCGCTTGACCGTGCCCTCGCCTGGCCCCTTGCCGAACCAGCCGCCCTGCTGGAAGGCGTCGAGCGCGACATCGACCTGGAACGTGTCGGCGGTGCCGGGCTCCATGAACTTGTCGATGCGCCGGCGCACATGCGGGAACGAATAATAGGCGCCGAAAAGGCCCACGGCGCCGATGCCGGCGAGGCCGAAGACCCAGAGCCAGCGCATGCCGGCCATGAAGAACAGCGCCGCCCAGACGATGGTGATGAGGCTGGTCTGGCCGACATCCGGCTGCATGACCAGGGGAGTCACGGCCGCACCCAGCAGCAGCATGGCGATGAGATTGGCCGGCATTTCCGGCCGCTTGGCGCTTTCCGCGAACAGCCAGGCCGAGAGCACGACGAAGGCGGGCTTGAGGAACTCGGAGGGCTGCAGGCCGATGCCGGCGAAGTTCAGCCAGCGGCGCGCGCCCTTGATCTCCGGACCGATGAACAGGGTGGCAACCACCAGCGCCAGCGAACCAATGAACACCACGAAGGCGAGCCGGCGGATCCAGTGCGGGTTGAGGAACGAGGTGGCGAGCAGCACGGCGGTCGCCGGAACGAGGAAGAACACCTGCCGGTTGACGAAATGGAAGCTTTCCAGGCCGATCCGGTGGGCCACAGCCGGCGAGGCGGCCAGCGACAGCACGATGCCCGTCAGCATGAGTGCGAACAGGCAGAACAGCAGTGCCCGGTCGACGGTCCACCACCATTCGCCGAAGGCCGTGCGTTCAGCCCTGGAGATCATGCGCCGTCCCCGAATACCGGACCCCGCCCGGTCGTGCCGGGACTTTCGACAAGATTATCGGGCGGCGCTCAACGCTTCGTTAACCGCGTGCCGGGCGGAGCGCCGGGTCCTGCAACCCCTTCACCAGATCGCGGAAGGCCGCGCCGCGCACCTCGAAATTGGCGAACTGGTCATAGCTCGCGCAGGCCGGCGACAGCAGCACCACCGGCTCCAGCGCGCCGTCGCGGGCCGCATCCTCCGCCGCAAGCTGGACGGCCCGCTCCAGCGTGCCGGCCACGACATGGGGATGGCTGCCGAGCGTGCGGGCGAAATCCTCCGCCGCCTCGCCGATCAGATAGGCCTTGCGGATGCGCGGGAAATAGCGCGCGAGCGGCCCGATGCCGCCCTCCTTGGGCTTGCCGCCGGCGATCCAGTAGATGTCCGAGAAGGCCGCCAGCGCCTTCTCCGCGGAATCGGCATTGGTCGCCTTCGAATCGTTGACGAACAGGACGTTGCCGATGCGGCCGACCTGCTCCAGCCGGTGGGCGAGGCCGGGGAAGGTCTTCATCGCCCGGACGATCTCCTCGCCGGTCAGGCCGAGCGCCTCGCAGGCGGCATAGGCGGCCATGGCGTTCTGGGCATTGTGGGTGCCACGCAGCGCGCCGACCCGTGCCACCGAGAAGCGGTGGGCGACCGCGCCGGCCTTCATCCGCAGGATGTCGGCCCCCTCCAGGCACAGGCCGTCCGACAGCGGATTGCGGATCGACAGGCGCACGACGTGCCGGCCGGCGCGCTCCGCCCGGTCGGCCATGGCCTGGCCGAAGCGGTCGTCGATGCCGATGACGGCGGTCCCGCCGTCCCGGATGCCGGCGATCAGGCGCTCCTTGACCCCGGCATAGGCCTCCAGCGTGCCATGCCGGTCGAGGTGGTCGGCCGTGACGTTCAGGCAGATGCCGACCGAGGGGTCGAGGGTCGGCGTCAGGTCGATCTGGAACGAGGAGCACTCGATCACATGGAACCGGCCGGGGCCGGGCGGCTCCAGCGACAGGATGGCCGTGCCGATATTGCCGCCCATCTGGGCGTCGCGGCCGCACCGGGCCAGCACATGCGCCAACAGCGCCGTGGTGGTCGACTTGCCGTTGGTGCCGGTGATGGCGACGAAGGGCGAGGCGGGCGCGCTGGCCCGCCGCTGGCGGCAGAACAGCTCGATATCGCCGACCACCTCCACGCCGTTGGCATGGGCCAGGCCCACCGTCCAGTGCGGGGCGGGGTGGGTCAGCGGCACGCCGGGGGTCAGCACCAGCAGGGCGAGGCCCGACCAGTCGATATGGCGCAGATCGGCGGTCTCGTGGCCGGCCGCGGCCGCCTTCGCCACCGAGGCCGAGTTGTCGTCGAAGGCGATGACGCGGGCCCCGCCGGCGGCCAGCGCTGCACAGGTGGCAAGACCCGAGCCGCCGAGGCCGAAGACAGCGACGGTCCGGCCCTTCAGGGTCGAGAGCGCGATCATGTCAGCGCAGCTTCAGCGTCGACAGGCCGGCCAGCGCCAGCACGAAGGCGATGATCCAGAAGCGGACCACGACCTGGCTCTCCGACCAGCCCTTCTTCTCGAAATGGTGGTGGATCGGCGCCATGCGGAACACGCGCTTTCCGGTCAGCTTGAAGGAGGCGACCTGCACGATGACCGACAGCGCCTCCAGAACGAACAGGCCACCGACCACCAGCAGCACGATCTCGTGCTTGGTGGCGACCGCAATGGTGCCGATCAGCCCGCCCAGCGCCAGCGAGCCGGTATCGCCCATGAAGATGTGCGCCGGCGGCGCGTTGAACCACAGGAAGCCGAGCCCTGCCCCGATCAGCGCGCCGATGATGACGATGATCTCGCCGGTGCCGGGCACGTGGGTGATCTGCAGGTAATTGGCGAAGAAGGCATTGCCCGACAGATAGGCGATGACCCCGAATGTGCCGGCCGCGATCATGACCGGCACGATGGCAAGGCCGTCGAGCCCGTCCGTGAGATTGACCGCATTGCCGGAGCCAACCACCACGAATGCACCGAAAACGATCATGAACAGGCCGATATTGATCGACAGGTCCTTGATGAACGGGAAGTAGATCGAGGTGTTGAGCGGGTCGCGCGTCACGTAGATGATCGCGCTCACCGCCAGCCCGGCAATGACGAATTCCAGCGCCAGCCGCGCCCGGCTGGAAAAGCCGGCATGGGTCTGCTTGGTCACCTTCAGATAGTCGTCATAGAAGCCGATGGCGCCGAAACCGAGGGTGACGAACAGCAGGATCCAGACATAGGGGCTGCGCAGGTTCGCCCACAAAAGTGTCGCGATGACGAGGCCGGACAGGATCATCAGACCGCCCATGGTGGGCGTGCCCTTCTTGGCCTGGTGCTCGGGACCGTCGGTGCGGATCGGCTGGCCCTTGCCCTGCTTGAGGCGGAGCAACTGGATCAGGCCCGGCCCGAACAGGAAGACGAAGATCAGCGCCGTGAAAATGGCCCCGCCGGTCCGGAAGGTGATGTAGCGGAAGACGTTGAGCGGCGAGAAGACGCTGGAGAACTCGGCGAGGAAGGCAAACATCGACGGTCTTTTCTCTTCTCTGCGGCGATCGGGGCGGGGCGGGCGGCGGACGACGGGCCGGGAATGTCAGGCAGCGCCCTGGTGCAGATCCTCGGAGGCGACCAGCGGGTAGCGCGCCTTGAGGTTCTCCACCAGCGGCGCCATGCGGCTGCCACGCGATCCCTTGACCATGACGATGTCGCCCGCCTTCAGCGCGCGGACCAGCAGGGGTTCGAGATCCGCCGCGGTCGCGGCATAGGCCCCGCGCATATGGGCTGGCAAGGCCTTCCAGAGATTTTCCATCAGCGGACCGGAGCAGAAGACGAGATCGGTGCCGGCCTCCTGGAGCGACCCGGCAAGGCCGGCATGGAGCGCCGGTCCCTCGGCGCCAAGCTCCAGCATGTCGCCGAGAACCGCGATGCGCCGGCCCTGTCCGGCCCGGCCCGTGCTCGCGAGCACGGCGAGCGCTGCCCGCACCGAGACCGGATTGGCGTTGTAGCTCTCGTCGAGCAGGGTGAAGGAATCGCCATTCAGGCGCCGCTGCGTGCGCTCGCCACGGCCGGAGACCGCCCGCATCTCGGCCAGCGCCAGGGCGGAGACCGCCAGATCCGCACCGGCCAGCTTGGCCGCGGCCAGCACGGCCAAGGAATTGGCGGCAAGGTGCCGGCCGGGCGAACCGAGCTTGTAGGTGACGTCCGTGCCCATGACGCGCGCCGAGATGGTCGAGCACTCGGCCGAGAGCACCAACCGGAGCAGCCGCACGTCGGCCTCCTCGTGGTCGCCGAAGGACACGATGGTGTCGATGCCGGCCGCCCGCGCCGCGCGGGCGAGGCGGTCGAAGAAGCGGCTGTCGCGCGGCAGCACGGCGGCCCCGCCATGCTCGACACCGGCGAAGATCTCGGCCTTGGCGTTGGCGATGGCCTCGATCGAGCCGAGATTTTCGATATGGACCGGCTCGATATTGGTGATGACGGCGACGTCGGGCTTCACCATACGCGACAGCGGGGTGATCTCGCCGGCATGGTTCATGCCGATCTCGAAGACGGCGAACTGGCTGCCCGCCGGCATCCGCGCCAGCGTCAGCGGCACGCCGATATGGTTGTTGAAGCTCTTCGGCGGCGCATGGGTGCGTCCCTCGCGCGACAGGACGCGGGCCAGCGCCTCCTTGGTCGAGGTCTTGCCGACCGAGCCGGTGACGGCGACGACCTTGGCGGCGGTGCGCGCCCGGGCCGCCTTGCCGGCGGCTTCCAGCGCCTTCAGCGGATCGGCAACGACCAGGAAGGCTCCGGGAGGGGCGGTGGCGGCCCAGGCCTGCGAGACGATGGCAAGCGCCGCGCCCCTCTCCAGCGCCGCCGGTGCGAAGGCGTGGCCGTCATGGGTCAGCCCCCGGATGGCGACATAGGCCTCGCCCGGCTCCAGCGTGCGGCTGTCGATCGACAGATCGCGGACGGCCGGTGCGGGACTGCCGGTCAGGCGGCCGCCCATGGCGCGGGCGAGGGCATCGGTGGTCCAGAGCGGCGGAACCTGGCTCATGCGGCGGACCCTTTCGGGGTAGTCTTAGGGGAGAAGTCGGCGATGGCCTGCAGCGCGACCGCGTGGTCGGAAAACGGCAGCGTGACCGCGCCGACGATCTGGCCGGTCTCGTGGCCCTTGCCGGCGATCAGCAGGAGGTCGCCGGGGCTGAGGTCGCGGATCGCGGTGCGGATCGCTTCGGCGCGGTCGCCGATCTCCTCGGCGCCGGGCGCTGCAGCGAGAATCTGGGCGCGGATGGCAGCCGGATCCTCGGAGCGCGGATTGTCGTCGGTGATGATGACGCGGTCGGCCTTTTCGACCGCGATGCGGCCCATCATCGGCCGCTTGCCGGGATCGCGGTCGCCGCCGCAGCCGACGACGACCACCAGCCTGCCGGTCGCGAAGGGACGGGCCGCCTCCAGCACCGTCTCCAGCGCGCCAGGCTTGTGGGCATAGTCGACGACGACCGGCGCACCGTTGCAACTGCCGACGAATTCCAGCCGGCCCCTGGCGCCTTCCAGATGCCCGAGGGCGGCGATGGCCCGGTCCGGCGCAAGGCCGCAGCCGACCGCAAGCCCCGCCGCGACCAGCGCATTGTCCACCTGGAACCGGCCGAGAAGCGGGATGCGGATGCGGCCGGGACGGCCGAAGGCGACGAGATCGACCACCTGCCCGGCCCCGTCGATGGCCTCGCCGGTCACCACGATGTCGTCGCTGCCGCCCTCCGCCCCGCGCAGGATCCGGATAAGGCGCTGCCCGCGCGCCCGTGCCGCCGCCATGAAGGGTTCGCCCTCCGGCCCACCGACGACCACGGCGGTGCCGTCCGGCGGCAGGAGGTCGGTGAACAGGCGCAGCTTGGCGGCCCGGTAAGCCTCGACCGTGTGGTGATAGTCGAGATGGTCGCGCGACAGGTTGGTGAAGCCGGCCGCGACGATCCTCACCCCGTCCAGCCGGTGCTGGTCGAGGCCATGGGAGGAGGCCTCGAAAGCCAGATGCGTGACGCCCTCCCCGGCCAGGGTATCGAGCGTTGCGTGCAGCGTCACGGGGTCGGGCGTGGTCAGCCCGCCATAGACCTCGCCCGAGGGGCGCACCACGCCGACCGTCCCGATGGAGGCGGCCGGATGGCCGTTGTCCTGGAAGATCTGGCGGACGAAGGCCGCGACCGAGGTTTTTCCCGACGTGCCGGTCACCGCGGCGATGACCGCAGGCTGGGCCGGATGAAACCGGCTCGCGGCCAGCGCCAGCGACCTGCGGGCATTGGCGACCCGCACCACCGGCACGCCCGACAGGTCGGCCGGCGCGGAAGGGCTGTCGGTGGCTATGGCGACAGCGCCGGCGGCGGCGGCCGCGCCCGCATAGGCCATGCCGTCGGCCTTCTCGCCCTTGAGCGCGAAGAACAGGAAGCCCGGCCGCACGGCACGGCTGTCGGCCGTCACACCGTTGACGGGACGCGGGCCAAGGGCGGCGGGGGCTTCGTCGGCGAGGAGGGTTGCGAGATCCATCGGGGCACTGTCGAAACCGGGAAGCTCAAGGGGATGAGCGCTGGCACTTGAGTCGGCAAGGCACGTCAACGCGCAAGGCAACTGGGCGGGCACTGTGGCAGCCGTTGGGCGGCCGGCGGTCAGCGTCCGGGCATGCGATATCCGACGGGGATCGTTTGCATGGCCGGCGCCAGGTCCATCCGCGGCGTCAGGCCGAGCAGGGGCGCGGAACGGGCGATCACCCGGCCGGCCGTCGGCGCGGCGTTGAAGCCGGCCGTGGCGAGGCCATGGGTCTCGGGAATGCCGCGCGGCTCGTCGAGCATGACGAGCAGGAGATAGCGCGGCTGGTCGGCCGGAAAGATGGCCATGAACGAGTTGATGTTCTTGTCCTTGGAATAGCGCCCGCCGATGACCTTCTCGGAGGTGCCGGTCTTGCCGCCGACATAGAAGCCCTCGACCTCGGCGCGCCGGCCGGAGCCGCGTTCGGAGTTGAGGCGCATCAGGAAACGCATGGCCGTGGAGGTCTCCGGCCGGATGACCTGGCGGGAGGCAGCCGCGACCTGCTCGGGCGTGCGGCGCAGGAAGGTGGGCGTGATCAGCCGGCCGCCATTGATGAGCGCCGCCGTGCCCATCACCGCCTGCAGCGGCGACACCGACATGCCGTGACCGAAGGACACGGTGGCGGCCGTAATGTCGGGCCAGCGGCGCGGCACGAGCGGCGCCGTCGAGGGGCCGATCTCGGTGACCACGCGGTCGAACTGGCCGAGCTTGCGCAGGAAGGCGCGCTGGTGCTCGGCGCCCAGCGTCAGCGCCAGCCGGCTTGTGCCGATATTGGAGGAATAGGTGAACACTTCCGGCAGGGTCAGCACCCGCCGCTGGGCGTGGAAGTCGCGCACCTGATGGCGCCCCACCGACATGGGAAAGCGCGCGTCGATGCTCGAATTGATGCCGAAACGGCCCGAGTCCAGCGCCATGGCGGTGGTCAGCGACTTCATCACCGAGCCCATCTCGTAGACGCCTGTGGTGATCCGGTTCGCCCGCTCGAAGCCATGGGCGGTGGCCGGCTGGTTCGGGTCATAGTCGGGATAGGAGACGAGGCCGACGATCTCGCCGGTATTGACCTCGATGATCACCGCCGCCGCCGCCTTGGCGCGGAACCGCTCGCGGGCGCGCACCATCTCGTCGCGCAGCACATGCTGGACGCGCAGGTCGATCGACAGCTGAACCGGCTCGTGGTTGCGGGCGGTGGCGAGGCCGACGCGGTGGAGCTCGGTGAGCCCCTGGTTGTCGATGTAGCGCTCGATGCCGCCAAGGCCCTGGTTGTCGACATTGACCATGCCGAGGACGTGGGACAGCGTCGGCCCGTTCGGGTAGGAGCGGCGCGGCTCGCGCAGGAAGCCGATGCCGGGAATGCCGAGGCGATGGATCTGCTCGCGCTGGAGCGGGGTGATCTCGCGCTTCAGCCAGGCGAAGCCGCGTCCGGACCTCAACCGCTCGCGCACCTCGCGCTGGTCGAGATCGGGAAGCACGGCCGTCAGCATCTCGGTGGCCTCGTCCACGTCGACGCTGGCGGCGAGCTTGCGCGGTTCGGCGAACAGCGAGATGGACCTGACGTCGGTGGCCAGCACCGCGCCATTGCGGTCGACGATATCCGGGCGGCTGGCCGAGACCGCCTCCTGCCCACGGCCTGCGGTGCCATCCTGGCCGGACCGCTTGCCGGCATAGACCATCATCGTTCCGGCAATGATCAGGTAGAGCCCGGCAAAGCCGGCCATGACGAGGCCGATGCGGCTGCGGGCCTTGTTCAGCCGCTCGGCCTGGGGACCGGCGAGAATCCAGGCCAGGAACAGCCGCACGCGCATCAGGAAGGACGGTCTGGCGGCCATCAGCGCGCTCCCTGGGGCCGCGGCGGAGGAACCGGGGTGGGGCGGACCGAGCCGGTGGCGGTGGGATCGACACCGGTCGTGCCGAGCGCCTCCAGCATCGTGCCGATCGGATCGGGATCGAGGCTCGGCTTCTCGGGAAGGTTCCGCAGGTCGTGGATCTGGGGAATGGCGAGCGGCTTGAGCGTCAGGTGACGCTCGGCCAGCGCCTGCAGGCGGGCCGGATTGTTCAACCGCGCCCATTCGGCCTGCAACTCGCCGATGGCCTCGCGCTCGCGGTTGATCTCCAGGCGGATCCTGGCCACCTGCTCGGCATGGCGGGTCGCCTCGTATTTGACGCGATAGACCACCGCGGCCGCCGCGATCAGCGCCAGAACCACCAGCGTATGCAGGACCCGCATCATGGCGTGCTGCTCCGTGCGGGTGCGTCCGTCCGCGTGGCGGCGCGCAGCTTGGCGGACCGGGCGCGCGGATTGGTGGCCGCTTCTGCGGGCGAGGCCGCCTCGGCCTTGCGGCCGAGCGGCACGAAGGTCGGGTCGGGAACGGCCACGGCCGGGGCATGGCGCGAGCCGCCCGAGCCGGTCGCCGAGCGGTCGGCCAGGAACTGCTTGACGATGCGGTCCTCCAGCGAGTGGAAGGTGACGACCACCAGCCGCCCGCCGGGCTTCAGAACGCGCTCGGCGGCAGCCAGCGCCCGCTCCAGTTCGCCCAGTTCGTCGTTCACGGCGATGCGCAGGGCCTGGAAGGTGCGGGTGGCCGGGTGGATGTCGCCGGGCTTTGACCGCACCACCCGCGCAACGATGTCGGCCAGCCGCCGCGTCGTGACGATCGGCGCCTCGTCGCGGGCGCGGACGATGGCGCGGGCAATGGGGCGCGACAGCCGCTCTTCGCCATAGGTGTAGATGAGGTCGGCCAGCGGCTTCTCGTCGAGCCGGGCGACAAGGTCGGCGGCGCTGTCGCCGGACTGGCCCATGCGCATGTCGAGCGGCCCGTCGGCGCGGAAGGAAAAGCCGCGATCGGCCTGGTCGAGCTGCATGGAGGAAACGCCGATATCGAGCACGACGCCGTCGAGGCCGTCATGGCCGGCCTCGCGCGCGAGGGCGTCGAGTTCGCCGAACCGGCCGTGGACGAGGGTCAGGCGGCCGACCGCCCCGGCAACGAGGCCGGCACCGCCGGATATGGCATCCGGGTCGCGGTCGATGGCGATGACGCGGGTGTCGGCGGCCGCCAGGATCGCCCGCGTGTAGCCGCCGGCACCGAATGTGCCGTCGACGATCACCGCGCCGTCGCGCAGGGCAAGGGCGGCCAGCACTTCCCGTAGCATGACGGGGACATGGCGAGCGGGTTCCGAACCCGCCGGGGAAACACTCATGACCGGCCCTCTCGGCATGCCTGCGCGGCGGCGCGCGGAACCTCCCGCGGGCCTTGCGCGCGGGGGCGGCGTCGGAACTGGCTGCAGCTTGCGGACCGGCATGGCATCAGGGGCGTCGGCGACGATCACGCCCCGCGAACGCCCTTGCGCGGGGCCCGTGTCGTCAACGCCCGATTAACGCCTTGCGCCGTTAAGAAAGCGTTTCAGCTAAGGGTTTGGTGACCATGCGGAACAGGCTCACCGGCCGCCCGCCGTCACGGGAAAGTCGAAGGCGCGGGCCGGAAACGGCTCGTTGGCCAGCTGGAAGTGCCACCATTCCCGCGCATAGCCGCGGAAGCCGTGCCGGCGCATCAGGGCCGTCAGCATGGCGCGGTTGGCGGTCGCCTCCCGCCCGATGCCGGCCGCCCCCATCGCGGAGAGCGGGTCGAAGCAGTCATAGGCGGTGCCGAAGTCGAGCGTTCCGTCGTCGATCCGCCGGCCGGCCGGAGCCGTGCAGGGGCCGGTCCCGCCGCCGGCCGTGGCCCCGATGCGCGCGATGCCGAGATCGACCGCAGAGCCTCGCGAATGGCCCGAACGGGAGGCAATGTAGCCGCGCAGCGACAGGCCGGCCTTCGGTTCGCGCGGGTGAAAGGTCGCCGCCATGGCGGTCGCGGCCGGATCGCGCAGCCAGGCCATCATGTCGCGCACGGCCCGCTCGGGCCGGTAGCAGTCGAAGACGACGAGCGTCAGGCCGCGCGCGGCGATCTCGCGCTGCGCCCGGTCGAGGCCGCGCGCCGCAGGTTCTGTCAGGATGCACGCAGCCGCCGCGTAGCCGGCGACAGGCCGGCCGAGGAAGTTGCGGGCGCCGGCATAGCGGATGTCCTGGCGGATGGTCGGGCTGATGTCGGCGAGCCGGACGAAGCCGGGCGGCAGAGCCGACTGCGCCGCGGCGGGCGCGGCGACGCCCAGGAGAAGCACGAACGCGCCCACGACACACCGCCGCATGGTCAGTCCTCCGGGGCCTTCGTCACCAGTCGCAGGCCGGCATCGCCCATCAGCAGCCGCATGGCCTTGATGGCGGCATCGGCCTGTTCGACGCCGCGCAGATGGTGGAAGCGGTCGGCATCGCGCGCGGAGGTGCCGGGCGCTCCGTGGCCGATCTCGATGTCCCCTGCCCCGCCCGGCCGCGTGACGGTCTCGGCATAGCCGATCTCGGCCGGCGTCAGGACCAGCGAGCGCCGCGGATCGGCCAGGTCGATGGTGATGACGCGCCGGTCGGTGACGAGGTGCAGGCGCCGGCGCGCGTCGCGCCGCTCGCGCAGCGCGCGAAACAGCAGCAGGAGGCCGATGGCCATGAACAGGCTGCCGATGCCGACATAATACCAGGCCTCGGGGAAGCCCGACAGGAGCGCGGCGGTGAGCGCCCCGGCCTGCCAGAGCCCGGTAATGCCCAGCCAGACCCAGGCGGCGGTGAAGCCGGCCCCGGTCTCGCCGGGCGAGCGCGACGGGTCCGGGATGCCGAGCCAGCGCACCGTCTCGTCCGGCTCCAGCACGGCCTCGGCCGCGGCCCGCATGAGCGGATCGAGGTTTGGCAGCGTCATCGCGGCGGACATGGCTCAGGCGCTCCGCGCGCCAAGAAGATCGCGCAGGGTGCGCAATGTCGCGGCATCGGCAATCCCGTCGACACGCCCCGGCCGCCAGTGGCGCTGGAAGGCGGTGACGACCTGTTCGGTCGCGGCATCGAAGACGCCGGTGACCGCGATGCCGAAGCCGAGCATGCCGAGAAGCGCCTGCAGGGCCTGGATCGGGGGGCCCTCCTCGCCGCGGCGATAGGCCGGTCCGCCGGCGTCGGGCACCGGCGGCACCCAGAGACCCAGCCCGGCGCTGGCCAACTGGTCCCAGGGGAACAGTTCGCCGGGGTCCTGCTTGCGCGCCGGTGCAATGTCCGAATGGGCCAGCACGCGCGCGGGCGCGATGCCGTTGCGGGCCAGGATGTCGCCGGCGAGCGCGATCACCTGGTCCACCTGCACCTGCGGGAACGGCCGGTAGCCGAATTCGTGGCCGGGATTGACGATCTCGATGCCGATGGAACGGGAATTGACGTCCTCCCGTCCTTCCCAGGAGCCCGCCCCGGCATGCCAGGCGCGGCGCCGCTCGGCGACCATCTGCACCGTCTCGCCATCCTCGAAGACGAGGTAGTGGCACGAGACGCGCGGCGGATTCGGGTCGCACAGCCGGTGCAGCGCCGAGAGGCCGTCGCGCATGCCCGTATAGTGCAGCAGCAGGATGTCGACCGGTGCCTTACGGACATCGTGGTTGGGCGAGGGCGACAGGCCGGTCGCCAGCGGCGAGTCGGGCGCCGCGAGGTCGCCGTCGTCGTGATCGTGATCGTGATCGTGATTTTGGCACTGGTCGCTCACGACGGGGCTCCTTGCGGCGCATTCCTCACGACAGCTGTCTTGCCGCCGCCATGAAAGCGAGGCAAACGGTCACACTCCGTCATCTTGCAAGAGATTCCCACATGTCCGGCGGCCATGGCCACATCGACCCCTCCAACAAGAGGATCGCGCTGCTGATCGCGATCCTCGCCCTGTTCCTGGCGCTGGCGGAGACCGCAGCCAAGAGTTCGCAGACCGACGCGCTCAACGCCAATGTCGAGGCCTCCAACCTTTGGGCCTTCTTTCAGGCCAAGACCATCCGGATGACCGCGGTGACCACGGCCGCGGAGGACATGGCCCTGTCCCGCGATGCGGCGGCCGACGAGGCGGTCAAGGCGGCGATGAGCCGGCAGATCGAGACATGGCGGCAGAGGGCGGCGCGCTGGGACAACGAGCCGGAGACCAATGAGGGCCGCCGCCAGCTCTCGGTTCGCGCCCAGGCCGCGGAAAAGAAGCGGGATGTCGCCTACAAGCGCTATCATGACTTCGAGATTTCCTCGGCGGCCTTCCAGATCGCCATCGTTCTGGCCTCGGCGGCGGTGGTCACGGGCGCCATGTTCCTCGCCTGGCTGGCCGGCGGGCTCGGCCTGGTCGGCATTGCCTTTTCGGCCATCGGCCTGTTCAAACCGGGGCTGATCCATCTGCTGTGATCCCCGGAGCCGCTCCATGCGCATGACCGATATCGCCTTCTGCACCGTCGACTGGTCCACGATCGAGCCGACCCGGCATGCGGGCGATGCCGGCCATGCGCTCTGGCGCACGCAGCATTTCGGGCCGCCGGACAACCCGATCCGCGTCCGGATGGTGGAGTATGTGGCCGGTTATGTCTCCGACCACTGGTGCTCGAAGGGCCATGTGCTGCTGTGCCTCGACGGCGAACTGGAGACGACCCTGGCCGATGGCCGCGTATTCGTCCTGAAGCCGGGCATGAGCTATCAGGTGGCCGATGGCGCCGAGCCGCACCGCTCGCGCGCGCCACAGGGGGCGCGCCTGTTCATCGTCTACTGAGGCGCTTTTCAGCCGATGGGATCGCCCTTCACCAGCCCGAACAGCAGGTGATCCGTCCAGGTGCCGTTGATGCACAGATATTGCCGGGCGAGCCCCTCGCGCCGGAAGCCGACCTTTTCCAGAAGCGCGATCGAGGTGCCATTGTGCGGCACGCAGGCCGCCTCGACGCGCCGGAAGCCGAGCGCCCCGAAGGCGAAGGGGATCAGCGTGCGCACTGCCGCGCTCATGTAGCCGCGGCCCGCGAAGGGCTGGCCCATCCAGTAGCCGAGCGAGACGGCCTGCGCCACGCCGCGGCGGACATTGGTCAGCGTCACGCCGCCGACCAGCGCCCCGTCCTCGTGGCGATGGACGAACAGCGCATAGCCCTGATCGTCACGCCAGTCCTGCCGGTAGCGCGCCACCCGGCGGCGGAAGGCGGAGCGGGTGAGGTCGTCCGGCGGCCAGGCCGGCTCCCACGGCACGAGGAACCCGCGGCTTGCGCCCCTGAGCGCCGCCCATGGCTCGAAATCGGCCATGTCCGGAACGCGCATGGTCACCTTGCCGCCGACGACCGGCTCGGGCGGGTCATAGGCAAGCCCGACGGCGCGCAGCAGCGAGAGCGGCCGCGGCGACAGCGGCCTTCCTGCCGGGTCCTTTGTCGAAGCGTTCATGTCGGACGGAATTGTTCCGCCAGCCTCGCCACCTTGTCCAGCCCACGTTTCGGGCCGACCGCCGCAAAAGTCATCGCCGACGCGCCGATCAGCCGCGAACCGGCGGCACGGACCGCCTCGACCGTCACCCCATCGATGCGCCGGACGATCTCGTCGAGCTCATAGGTGCGCCCGAAGGCGAGCACCTGGCGGGCCATCTGGTCGGTGCGCGCCGAGCCGCTTTCCAGCGCCCCGAGCAGCCCGACCTTCATCTGCGCCTTGGCGCGGCCGACCTCGGCCTCGGTGGCGCCGGTCGCCGCCTTGTGCAGCACGTCGAGCGACAGGCCGACCAGGTCATGGGCGTCGGCCGGATCGGTGCCGGCCGAGATGCCGAACAGCCCGGTATCGCCATAGGACCAGTGGAAGGAATGGATCTCGTAGCAGAGCCCGCGTTCCTCGCGCAGGTCCTGGAACAGCCGCGACGACAGGCCGCCGCCCAGAAGGTTGTTGAACACGCCGACCGCATAGACATCGCTGTCGCGGTAGCTGACCCCCTCGAAGCCGAAGACGAGGTTGGTCTGCTCGATCGGCCGGCTGGCCGTGGCGATGCCGCCCTTGTAGCGCCCCTCCTCGCTCTTGGGCGGGGCCTCGGCGGACAGGCGCGCGAACTGCCGGGCGGCCATCTCCACCAGGCTGTCGTGATCGACGGCGCCGGCTGCCGCGACCACGGTGCGCGGGGCGCTGTAGCTGCGGCCGAGATAGCCGCGCAGCTTGTCCGGGGTCGCCGAACGGACCGCCTGTGGGGTTCCGAGAATCGACCGGCCGAGCGGCTGGCCGGGAAAGGCGCTGGCGACGAACAGGTCCTGCACCACGTCGTCGGGCGAATCCTCGGCGGCCCCGATCTCCTGGACGATGACGTTCTTCTCCTTGACGAGTTCGGCCGGGTCGAACTGCGGATCGGTGAGGATGTCGGCGAGAATGTCGACCGCCACCGGCAGGTCCTCGCCCAGCACCTTGGCGTAGTAGGACGTGCTCTCCGAGCCGGTCGAGGCGTTGAGGTCGCCGCCCACCGCCTCGATCTCCTCGGCGATGGCTCGCGGCGTGCGCCGGGTGGTGCCCTTGAAGGCCATGTGCTCGAGGAGATGGCTGATGCCGTGCTCGTCGGGGCGCTCGTCGCGCCCGCCCACCCCGAAGGTCACGGAGACCGCGGCCGTTCGCAGGTGCGGCATGGTGTCGGTGACAACCGTCAGGCCGGATTCGAGGGTGGTGAGGCGGGTGGCCGCAGACATGGTGATGTTCATGCCGCGAACATAGTGATCCGGCGTCAGAACCGGAAGCCGCCCGAGAGCATCAGTCTGCGGGAGACGATCCAGTTCTCCGAGCGCAGCGCCGCCTGACCGGCCACCGTGGCCGGGTCGCCTGTCGGGCCGCCCGTGACATCGACCATGGCCTGCCCGGCCAGCGTCCGCATCAGGTTGGAGGATGGCGAGAAGGCAGCCTCCAGTTCGCCCTCGGCCCTGACGAACCAGCGGCCGAAGGGCACTTCCACGCCGGCGCCGAGCACGAGCGAGGGCAGCCAGCGCGCCGTCTGGCTGGTCACCCGTCCGCCCGACGTGCAGGCGAGCGTCGGCGGCATGCCGGTGATGGCGCAGGCGCGCGAGCCGGTCGCATCGAAATCGACACGCTCGCTAAGGTGCGCCATGCCGAGGCCGCCCCGCACGAAGGGCATGACGCCGCCGATGTCGATGCCGTAGCGGGCGGTCAGCGCCAGGCCGCCGGTGAGGGAGGCCCGATAGGTGCCGGCGGCGACATTGGTATAGGGCAGGATCCCGGCAAGCGTGACCGTCGAGGTGCCGCCCAGGCGGCCGCTGCCCGTTTCGCTGCCGAGCCGCCCGCGCAGTTCGAGGCCGGCGATCCAGCGCCCGCCGATCACCGTGTTCCAGCCGAACATGGCATGGGCGCTGAGGCCCCCGATCGCCGCCGAGGTGGTGCAGCCGGAGGAGCCCGACACCATGACCGGCCCGAGGCCCGGCAGCGCGATGCCGGGACAGGCGAAGCCGTCGACGAGGGAGAAGGCGCGGCTTGCGGAAAAGGCATAGCCGAGGCCGCCGGCGACATAGAATCCGGTCAGGCCGCGGTTCTCGGCGGCAACCGTCGCGAAATCCGGAATGGCCGACTGCCGGACATCGCGGGTGTTGGCGGTCTGGGACCGGGCGGCCTGGGGCTGGACGGCCAGTCCGGCAAGCAGGCCGAGAAGGCCGAGAACGATGGTCGCACGTCGCGTGATCTGGCCCAGCATTGCCAGCCTCCCCTGCGATGCGACCCCGCAGCATGTTTAACACCGGGTGGACGGGGCTGGTGCAAAACCGGTGAATGAGGTGGACAGGGCGTTAACGGTGCCGACGTCGGCGGTGCCTCGCGGCAGCAATGGACGGTCTCGGCGGGGCATCGTGTCCGGTGGTGCCTCGCGGCAGCTGTGGACAATCTCGGCGGGACATCATGTCCGGTGGTGCCTCGCGGCAGCTGTGGACGATGTCGAAGACGGCCCCGCATTCCTCCCGCCGCCCAGGGCAAGGGCGGCAGGCTGCCGGGCATCAGGCGCAGTTTTCGAACATGCCTGAAACCTACCGAACCAGCGTCACGCTGTCAAGGCTTATTTTCTTTCAAAAAGAATAAAAGCCGGAGGCAGGGCCCTCGCCTCATCCCCTCGGATCGACCGGCCTGACCGTGTTCAGACCGAGGATCGTCTCCAGCATCGCCGCCCCGGCCAGCACCCGGTCCTCGCCATGGGGCCGGGCCGCGATCTGCAGGCCCACCGGCCGGCCGTCTTTGGTGAACCCGCAGGGCAGCGACAGCGCCGGGCTGGACACGGTGGTCAGCGCATAGGCGATCGACAGCCACTGGACATAGTCGGGGAAGGTGAACCCGTCGCATTCGGCGACGAAGCGCTGCTCGACCGGATAGGCGGCGACGATGGTGGCCGGCGTCAGCAGGAGGTCGTAGCGCTCGAAGAAGGCGAGCGAGCGCTGGAGCATGGCCTGCCGCTGCGCCTCGGCGCGGGTCAGTTCGTCCATGGTCAGCTTCAGGCCCTTCTCGATGTTCCAGATCACCTCGGGCTTCAGCTTGTCGCGATGGGTGCGCAGGAGCTCGACCTTGGTGGTGGCAAAGGCATAGGCGCGCAAGGTCCCGAAGCACTCGTGAATTTCCGAGAAGTCCGGATGGGCCTCCTCGACGATGACGCCCGCCTCCTTGAAGCGCTTCGCCGCCTTCATGCAGATCGCCTTCACCTCCGGGTCCACCGGCGTGATGCCGAGATCGGCCGACCAGGCGACGCGCTTCGGCTTCCACGGCCCCTTCAGCGCCGAGCGGAAGCTGGTCTTCGGTGAGGGAAGCGAACGCGGGTCGCGGTGGTCGTCGCCACTCATGGCATCCAGCAGCAGCGCGAGGTCGGCCACGGTGCGGGCCATCGGCCCCTCGACGCCGAGCGTCGCGTCGATCTTGGTGCCGGGGGTCGACGCAACGCGACCGGGGGACGGCCGCATGCCGACAATGCCGCAGAAGCTCGCCGGGTTGCGCAGCGACCCGCCCATGTCGGAGCCATGCGCCAGCCAGGCCATGCCGGTGGCCAGCGCCACGGCCGCCCCGCCCGACGAGCCGGCCGCCGAGAGCTTCGTGTTGTAGGGGTTCACGGTCGCGCCGAACACCTCGTTGAAGGTGTTGGCACCGGCGCCGAATTCCGGCGTGTTGGACTTGGCGTAGATGACGCCGCCCTGGGCCTCCAGCCGGTCCACCAGCACGTTGGAGACCGTCGGCACATGGTCCTTGAAGATCGGCGAGCCCTGCGTGGACCGGACGCCGGCAACATCGGCCAGGTCCTTGATCGGCACGGGCATGCCCATCAGCAGGCCGCGCTCCTCCGCCGGCTTCTTCATCAGGGCGCGGGCGTGCTTGCGGGCCCGGTCGAAGCACAGGGTCGGCAGGGCGTTGACCTTGCCGTCCACCGCCTTCACCCGCTTCTCCAGCGTGTCGAGGAGGTCGAGTGGCGAGACCTCGCCCTTCTTCAGCAGCTTGAGGACTTGGGTCGCGCTCTTCTCGATCAGCGACAGGTCGGCGGCCATGGGCGGTCCTTTCGGCGTTTCCTTGCGATCCCTGCCGCGAGCCTTGCACCCCCGCAGCGGTGACGGCAAGGCAGGCCGGCGCCAGCCGGGCCATGCGGCCAGCGAATGGGTCGGGCGCCCCCTTGGTCGGTGCGCAGCCTTTCCGCTAAGACTGCGGCTGCCCATCCCGGACCTGCCAGATGACCGCCGAGACGCCAGAAGCCGCCGCCGACCTGTCCGCCGAGCCGCATGTCCGGGTCCGGCGGCTCAACAAGCGTGACCTCAACCGCACCTGGGAGTTCATCAAGGCGGTGTTCCGCGAGGTGAACCGCTCGACCGTCGAATACCAGCGGCCGAAATCGAAGAAGCGCTTCGAGGAGGTCTATGAGGAGAAGGGCATCGAGCAGCTCCTGTTCGTCATCCGCCAGGACGGCAAGGAGCGGATCGTCGGCTATGCCGAATGCGCGCTGTCGATCATCGGCACCGACAACTGGATGAACGAGCGCTATTTCCGAGCCCGCGAGATGCGCCCGCTGTTCGTCGAGGAACTGGCGGTGGACCCGGAGTTCCAGGGCCGCGGCCTCGGCTCCTTCGTGCTCGACCAGTTGGAACACCTCGCCCGGCTGCGCGGCTGCACCCATCTGGTGCTGGAGGTCGCCGAGAACAACGACACGGCGCTGAAGTTCTACCGCGCCCGCACCTTCACCAAGCTGGACGCCGCCATCTTCCTCGCCAAGAAGGTCGTCAGCGATCCGGAACTTCTGCCGCCGCGCCCTCTGAAGCGGCGGCGGCCGCCGGCACGGGCGGCCGCCCCAAAGGTTGCGGAACCGAAGGCTTCAGCGACGCTGCCGGCCGAGCCGAAGGACACGCCGCCGGAGGGTTGACGCCTTTCGCCGGGCCGACGCTGCACCCGCATTCCTGCCGTGCTTTGACACCTGCCTGCAGGATCGGCTTCATGGCGCCTTCTCATTCTCCGGAGGCTGCCATGCCGCTGACGAACCTGCAGGTCCGCGACGTCGAGACCATCCTTCACCCCTATACGAACCAGGCGACGGTCCGCGAGACCGGCACGCTGATCCTGGAGAGCGGCAAGGGCATCCATGTCACCGATGTCGACGGCAAGTCCTATATCGAGGGCATGTCGGGGCTGTGGTGCGCATCGCTCGGCTACGGCAACGAGGAACTGGCCCAGACCGCCTACGAGCAGATGAAGAAGCTGTCCTTCACCCATCTGTTCGGCGGCAAGAGCCACGACCCGGCGATCGAACTGGCCGAAAAGCTGAAGGAGAAGGCGCCCGTGCCGATCTCCAAGGTGTTCTTCGTCTGCTCCGGCTCCGAGGCCAATGACAGCCAGGTCAAGCTGATCTGGTACATGAACAACGCGCTCGGCCGCCCGCAGAAGAAGAAGATCGTCTCGCGCATCAAGGGCTATCACGGCGTCACCGTGGCCTCGGCCTCGCTGACCGGCCTGCCTGCCAACCACATCGACTTCGACCTGCCGATCGCCGGCATCCTGCACACGTCCTGCCCGCACTATTACCGCTTCGGCAAGGACGGCGAGACCGAGGAAGAATTCTCCTCCCGCTGCGCCCAGGAACTGGAGGACATGATCCTGCGCGAGGGTCCGGACACGGTCGCCGCCTTCATCGCCGAGCCGGTGATGGGCGCCGGCGGCGTGATCGTGCCGCCGAAGGGCTATTTCGAGAAGATCATGGCGGTCTGCACGAAATACGACGTGTTCATGATCGCCGACGAGGTGATCTGCGGCTTCGGCCGCCTCGGCGAATGGTTCGGCTCCTCGGCGCTCGGCTACAAGCCGAACTCGATCTCGGTCGCCAAGGCGCTGACCTCGGCCTACATGCCGGTCGGGGCGGTGATGATCCCGGAGGACATGTACCAGGCCACCATCGTCGAATCGAAGAAGGTCGGCACGTTCGGCCACGGCTTCACCTATTCCGGCCACCCAGTGGGGGCGGCGGTTGCCGTGAAGACGCTGGAAATCTACGAGCGCGACCGCATCATCGAGAAGGCCGCGGCCAAGTCGCCGCAGTTCCAGGCGCATCTGAAGGCGCTCGGCGACCACCCGCTGGTCGGCGAGGCACGCGGCATCGGCCTGGTCGGCGCGGTCGAGGTGGTGGCGGACCGCAAGACGAAGAAGGCTTTCGAGCCGAAATCGGCCGTCGGCGCGAGGGTTGTGAAGCATGCCGAGGAAGAGGGCCTGATCCTGCGCGCCATGGGCGATTCCGTCGGCATCTGCCCGCCGCTGATCATCGCGCCGGAAGAGATCGACGACATGTTCGACCGCCTCTCCCGCGCGCTCGACCGCACGCTCGACTGGGCGACGAAGGAAGGTCTCGTCACGACCTGAGGCGATCCTCCGGCGGGGTCCGCGATGAGGCTGGCGGCGCCGGGATCGGCGCCTGCCGCTGCCTCGCTCCGGCCGCCGTCACAGCGCCGCCATATCGCTCGCTTCATTTCTGGCGCGTGCGGGGTTAGCCTCTGCGTAACATGAACCGAGTGACCCCCTGCTGATGCGCCGCGATCTCGATCCCTTCAAGGTCTCGTCCCCGCGGATCTTCCTGTTCCGGATGCTGGTGTTCCTGGCGCTGGTCGGCCTCATGGTGGCCGTGCTCCAGCGCGAGGTGACCATTGCCTTCATGGCCAATCCGGGCCTCAACGGCGTCATCGTCGCCGTCGGCCTCATCGGCGTCATCCTGACATTCCGGCAGGTCATCCGGCTGTTCCGGGAGGTGCGCTGGGTCAATTCCTTCCGCGTCGCCGACCCGGGCCTGGCGGTCGACCGGGCGCCCGTGCTGCTCGCGCCGATGGCGACCATGCTCGGCGACCGGGCCGGGCGCATGTCGATCACCACCACCACCATGCGCTCGCTGCTCGATTCGCTCGCCACCCGCCTCGACGAGGGACGCGAGCTGTCGCGCTACCTGACCGGTCTGCTGGTCTTCCTCGGCCTGCTCGGCACGTTCTGGGGCCTGATCGAGACCGTCACCTCGGTCGGCCGGGTGATCAACGGCCTGTCGACGCAGGGCGAACTCGGCACCATCTTCGAGGACATGAAGCGGGGTCTCGCCGAGCCGCTGGGCGGCATGGGCATCGCGTTCTCGTCCTCGCTGTTCGGCCTGTCCGGCTCGCTGGTGCTCGGCTTCCTCGACCTGCAGGCGAGCCAGGCCCAGAACCGGTTCTACACCGAGGTGGAGGACTGGCTGTCATCGGCGGTGGGCGACATGACGGTGATCGGGCAGGACAGCGAGACGCCGGCCGGCGGCGTCTCGGTCGCGGACCTGCAGCGGGCCTTCGACCGGCTGCAGCAGGCCATGGTGGAAGGCAGTTCGAACCAGCGGGCGACCGCCGCGATGGCCAACCTTGCCGAGGGCATCCAGGGGCTGGTGACGCATCTGCGCTCCGAGCAGCAATTGCTGCGCGACCTCCTGCAGGAACAGACCGGCGACCAGGCCGAGCTGCGGCGGCTGCTTGAAAAGCTGCTCAGCGAGCGGGGACGCTCCTGATGGCCCTGTCGCGGGCGCGCCGGGACCGCGGCATCGACTACTGGCCGGGTTTCGTCGATGCCCTGTCGACCTTCCTGCTGTCGATCATCTTCATGCTGTCGGTGTTCATGCTGGCGCAGTATTTCCTGCAGCGCGACATCGCCGGCAAGGACGACGCCATGGTGCGCCTGCAGGCGCAGATCGCCGAGCTCGGCGAATTGCTCCGGCTCGAGCGCGGCCAGCGCGCCACCCTTCAGGAGGGGCTCGCCGCCATCACCGCGACGCTCGGCGCGACGGAGGAGGACCGCCGCCGCCTGCAGGGCCTGCTCGACGACACCCGCGCCGAGGCCGGCTCGGCGGCCGGCCGGGCGGGCACGCTCGAATCCCAGCTGGCCGAACAGCGGCGCAACGCCCAGGCCGCCATCACCCAGATCGAGCTTTTGAACCAGCAGATCGCCGCCTTGCGGCGCCAGCTTGCGGCGCTGGAGGATGCGCTCCAGGTCAGCGAGTCCCGCGACCGGGAATCGCAGGTGCGCATCACCGATCTCGGCCGGCGGCTGAACCTGGCGCTGGCCCAGCGGGTGCAGGAGCTCTCGCGCTACCGGTCCGAGTTCTTCGGACGGCTGCGGGAAATCCTCGCCGAGCGGGCCGACATCCGCGTGGTCGGCGACCGATTCGTGTTCGGCTCGGAGGTGTTCTTCGGATCGAGCCAGGCCGAGATCGAGGCCGGCGGGCGCGCCGAGCTCGACAAGATCGCCGAGGCGCTGCTGCAACTGAGCCGGGACATCCCGGCAGACATTCCCTGGGTGCTCAGGGTGGACGGCCATACCGATGCCCGGCCGATCAGCGGGGGCGGACGGTTCCGCACCAACTGGGACCTGTCGGCGGCACGCGCCATCGCCGTCGTCCAGTATCTGATCACCAAGGGCATTCCGCCCCAGCGGCTGGTTGCCGCCGGCTTCGGCGAGTTCCAGCCGATCGACCAGGGTGAGAGCACCGAGGCGCTCGCCCGCAACCGGCGCATCGAGCTGAGACTCACGGACCGCTGACCGGCCCGCCCTCCGGCGGCGCGAGACGTTTGACCGCCGCCCTTGGGGCCGGGCCGCGGCCGCGGGCGAGGCCAAACTGCAGGTCGGCCAGCCGGGCATAGAGGCCGCCGCTCGCCACGAGGCTGTCGTGCGTGCCCTCCTCGACGATGCGGCCATGCTCCATGACCAGGATGCGGTCGCAGGTCAGCACCGTCGCCAGCCGGTGTGCGATCACCAGCGTGGTGCGCCCCTTCATCAGCCCGTCGAGCGCGCCCTGCACCAGCGTCTCGCTCTCGGCATCGAGCGCCGAGGTTGCCTCGTCGAGCAGCAGCAGCGGCGCATCGCGCAGGATCGCCCGGGCAATGGCGATCCGCTGGCGCTGGCCGCCGGACAGCGTCACGCCGCGCTCGCCAACGAGACTGCCGTATCCGCCGGGCAGCCGCTCGATGAACTCGGCGGCATGGGCCAGATGCGCCGCCTGACGCACCTCCTCGTCGCTCGCCTCGGGCCGGCCGTAGCGGATGTTGTCGGCTACCGAGGCCGCGAAGATCGCGACATCCTGCGGCACCATGGCGATGCGGCGGCGCAGGGCCGCCGGATCGACCTCGGCGAGCGGCACGCCGTCGATGCGCACGACGCCGCCCTGCGGGTCGTAGAAGCGCTGGATGAGGGCAAACAATGTCGACTTGCCGGAACCGGACGGGCCAACGATGGCCACCCTCTCCCCGGCCCTGACCTCGAAGGAGACGCCGTCGAGCACCTTTGCCTCCGGCCGCACGGGATAGGCGAAGCGCACGGCGACGAAGGCGACCTCGCCGCGTGCCGGCTCGGGCAGGGCGAGCGGCGTTGCCGGCGCGGCCACGGCCGGCTCCGTCTCCATGATCTCGACGATCCGCTCCGCGGCGCCGGCGGCCTGGCTGATCTCGCTCCACACCTCGGAGAGCTGCGACAGGGCGCTGGCGGCAAACACGGCATAGAGCACGAACTGGGACAGGCGGCCGGCGGTGATCGTGCCGGCGAGCACCTGCAGGGCGCCGGCCCAGAGCACGCCGACGACGCTCGCGAAGACCAGGAAGATGATGACCGCGGTCAGGATCGCCCGCGCCCGGTTGGCGAGGCGGGCACTGTCGAAGGCCTCTTCGGCGGCGGCGCTGAAACGGCCGGTGACCATGGCCTCTGCCGTGAAGGCCTGCATGGTGCGCACCGCCTGGATGTTCTCGTCGGCATAGGCGGTGGCGTCGGCGAGGCGGTCCTGGGCGATGCGCGAGCGCTTGCGGACATCGCGGCCGAAGGCGACCAGCGGCAGCACCAGGAACGGAATGGCCCCGACGACATAGAGCGAGAGCTGCGGGCTGGTGACCACCATCATGGCCACCGCGCCGACGAACATGATGATGTTGCGCAGGGCGATGGACACCGACACGCCCACCGCCGACTTGAGCTGGGTAGTATCGGCGCTGATGCGCGAGATGAGTTCGCCGGTGCGCGCGGTGTCGTAGAAGGCGGGCGACAGCGTCGTCAGATGGGCGAAGACGGCGGACCGGATATCCGCCACCACCCGCTCGCCGATGGTGGTGACCAGATAGAAGCGGGCGGCCGAAGCGACAGCCAGGACGGCGGCGATCACCACCAGCATGCCGAAATACTGGGTGACCATGCCTTCGGAGGAAAATCCGAAATCGATCATCCGGCGGATCGCCAGCGGCACGGCCAGCGTCGCCAGCGCGGCAATGGCGAGCGCCAGTCCCGCAGCGGCCAGCATGGCCTTGTCGCGCAGCATGAAGGGCAGGAATCGCATCAGCGGCCGCAGGCGCGGCTTGCGCTCCGTCTTCGCCGCGTCGGCAGGGCCACCGGCGGCCGTCACCATGCTCATTGCCGCACGTCCCTCACCTTGCGCCCGTCCGCACTCGCCAAGCCTTGAAAAGCCGGCGGTCTTCCGTTATGAGCGCGTCTTCTCGTCACAGACATTGACCGTGATGCCGGGCTGAAACGCGACCGGCGAGCGTTGAGGGCGACCCATGAAGACCGGCATCCATCCCGACTACCACACCATCAAGGTCGTCATGACCGATGGCACCGAGTACACGACGCGCTCGACCTATGGCAAGGAAGGCGACACGCTGCAGCTCGACATCGATCCCAAGTCGCATCCGGCCTGGACCGGCGGCTCGCAGCAGCTGATGGACCGCGGCGGTCGCCTGTCGCGCTTCAACCAGCGCTTCGGCGGCATCGGCGCCCTGAAGACGCCCTCCTGAGCAGCGCTCACAGGCGGCCCGGCAGGCGATTCTTGCCGGGACCTGTCTGGAATTCAGGCGCCTGAGATCGAAATCTCCGCAATCGAAGCCCCGGTTCGCCGGGGCTTTTTGCGTTCCGGCCGGCGGGATCGCGAGCCGTCGTCCGGCAGATCAGCGGGTCATGGAGACCGGCGCGCCGGTGGCGGTCGCACCCGAATAGCTGCCGCCCCCCTGCGGCGACAGACGCGCTGCGACGCGGCCGCCGGGCTGCAGGAGCACGATTTCCGAGCCGCGCTGCTCCCAGGCATTGATGCGCGCCAGCGACGGCGCACGGCAGCTTTGCGGGCTGGCACGGTAGAACTCGAACAGCGGCGTGGAGGTCAGCGTGATGCGGCAGCGGTCGCCGGCATCCGTCACCGTCCAGGTACCCGAGACCGCCGTCGGCGAATTGGCGGCGCGGGCGGTTTCCTGGCGCGGCAGGGACGAGACGACGGCGGGCGGGGCGCTCGGCGAGCGCGGATCGTCGGCCATGATGCTCGGCTGGCCACCGGGGCTGCTCGGCGACAGGGACTGGTCGATGGCCGGAGGACCCGAATCGGACCGGCCGACCTCGGCCGGCGGCGCCATTTCCTGGCTCTCGATGCCGCCGGTCTCGCCGGGCTGGCCGCCGGGGATGACATCGGCCTCGGAAGCGCCCGGCGGGCGGCTCTCCGGCGGTGGTGGCGCATCGGTCCGGCCGAAGCCCTGGTCGATCCGCTCGGAGCCCGAGGGCGGCACGGAGGCGGTCGAGAAGCTGCCGAAACGGGCCGACGACGTGCAGCCCGCCAGCGCGGCGGACAGGACAAGCAGGGCGGCGAGACGGGCGGCCGAGGGGCTGTGGACAATGAGGCGCTGGGCGGTTCGGCGCTGGGCCATGGGCGGGTTCATCCGAAAACTGTCCGGACGGACGCACGGACACTGGAACGTCGACTCGTCGTCCGGCCTTTTCGTGGCAAGGCTGCGACTTGTCGAGAATTGTCACCAATCCGGTTAACCGGCGGTTTCCGGACTGACCGTTTCCGGAATGGCACGCTGCGAGCCGGCTATGGCCGGCTCATAGACCGTGAACCGGTCAGACCTGGCGCGCCACCATCATCTTCTTGATCTCGGCGATGGCCCTGGCGGGGTTCAGCCCCTTCGGGCAGGCCTTCGAGCAGTTCATGATCGTGTGGCAGCGATAGAGGCGGAACGGGTCCTCGAGATTGTCGAGGCGCTCGCCGGTGGCCTCGTCGCGCGAGTCGATCAGCCAGCGATAGGCCTGCAGCAGGATGGCCGGCCCCAGATAGCGGTCGCCGTTCCACCAGTAGCTCGGGCAGGAGGTGGAGCAGCAGGCGCACAGGATGCACTCGTAGAGCCCGTCGAGCTTCTCGCGGTCCTCGCGCGACTGGCGCCATTCCTTCTCCGGCTGGGCGGTGGTGGTCTTCAGCCAGGGCTCGATCGAGGCATGCTGGGCGTAGAAGCGGGTCAGGTCCGGCACCAGATCCTTGACCACCGGCATGTGCGGCAGAGGATAGATCTTCACCTGCGCGCCCTTCACCTCGTCCATGCCGCGGGTGCAGGCGAGCGTGTTGGTGCCGTCGATGTTCATGGCGCACGAGCCGCAGATGCCCTCGCGGCAGGAGCGGCGGAACGTCAGGCCCGGGTCGACCTTGTTCTTGATCCAGATGAGGCCGTCGAGCACCATCGGGCCGCAATCGTCGCGATCGACGAAATAGGTGTCGATGCGCGGATTGGCGCCGTCATCCGGATTCCAGCGGTAGATCTTGAATTCGGAGATGCGATTGGCCCCCGACGGGCGCGGCCAGATCTTGCCCTCGGTGATCCTGGAATTCTTCGGAAGCGTGAACTGAGCCATGTGACGCCTGCATTTCGCGCGCTCGACGAGCGAAGGTGCCCTCCCTTCGAGCCTGAGCGCCGGCTTGTCAATCGTGTCTTTTGTCGGGACGGCGATCCACGCCGGTCAGCTCCGCATCCACCAGACCACGACAAGGCCCGCCAGCGCCGCGATCAGGCCGACCAGCCGCAACTGCTGGTCCGGCGTCACGCGCATCACCTCCAGCGCCTCGCGAACCCTGGAGGGGAAGGCCGCGAGGATCAGGCCCTCGATGACGAGGACGAGGCCGAGGGCGACGATGAAATCCGTCATGGCAGGCCCGGGGATGTCAGGGCCGGCGGCAGACCGTCACGGGGACGCGCCACCGGCCCGTTCCGTCAGTTGCCGGGCGCCGGAGCCGGAGCCGGGGCCGCACCACCCGGTCCCGGATTGGGCGTTGCGGCCCGCGACGGGGCAGCGGAAGCCCCCGGCACGTTGCGCCGCCCGGACGGATCGCCGAAGTACCGGAAGAAGTCCGACGTCGGCGAGACGATCATGCGGGTGTCACCCTGGCGCATGCTCTGCTCGTAGGCCTGCATGGTGCGGTAGAACGAGAAGAAGTTCGGATCACGCCCGAAGGCGTCGGCGAAGATCTTGTTCCGTTCGGCATCGCCGGCACCGCGGATCTCGTCAGCCCGCCGGTTGGCCTCGGCGAGAATGCCGACCACCTCGCGGTCGGCACGCGCGCGGATGGTCACCGCCGCCTGCTGACCGGTGGCGCGCAGGTCCGCGGCCTCCTGACGGCGTTCCGTCTGCATGCGGTTGTAGACCGCTTCCTGGTTGATCTGCGGCAGGTCCACGCGGGTGAGCCTGAGATCGACGATCTCGACGCCGAGCGTCGTCGCCTCGCGGTTCACGTCGCGCTGGATCTCGTTCATCAGCCGCTCGCGGTCGGTGCGGATGAGCGCGGTCATGGTGGCGCCGGCGATGATGTTACGCATCGAGGCATTGACGAAGCTGGCGAGGCGCGTGTTCGCCGTCGGCACCGTCCGCACCGTCTGGAAGAAGCGGAGCGGCTGGGTGATGCGGTAGCGCGAGAAGGCATCGACGTCGAGATTCTGCCGGTCGGTGGTCAGCACCGACTGGACCGGCAGGTCGAGATCGAGGACGCGCTTGTCCAGCGTCACGACATTGTCGATGAAGGGCATCTTGAAATAGAGGCCCGGCAGGCTGATCGGCTCGCGAACGACCTGTCCGAAGCGCAGCACGATGGCATGCTGCGTCATCTGGACGATGAAGAAGGCGTTGGCGAGGGCAAACAGCGCGACGGCCGCTACGACGCCGAGGACCATCCGGATGGAACTGTTCATCGGGTGGCTCCCTGGGCAGCGGCGCCCTGACGGGCAGGCGCGGTCTGTTGCTGCTGGCGCATGAGTTGGTCGAGCGGCAGGAAGGGCACGACGCCCTGCCCGTTGCCGGGCTGGTCGATGATCACCTTGTCGATTCCCCCGAAGATGCGCTCCATGGTCTCGAGGAACATGCGCTCGCGCGTCACGTCCGGCGCACGGCGATATTCCTCGAAGACCTGGGTGAAACGGCTCGCCTGACCGTTGGCCTCGGCGACGACGCGGTCGCGATAGGCCTCGGCCTCCTGCAGCGTCTGCGCGGCGCGGCCTCTCGCCTCCGGCGTCACCTGGTTGGCATAGGTGCGGGCCTCGTTCTGCACACGGTTGGCGTCCTGCTGGGCGGCGTTGACGTCCAGGAACGAGCCGCGCACCTGCGCCGGCGGCAGGGCCGACAGGAGCTGCACGACGCGGATGTTGACGCCGGACCGGTATTCATCCAGCGCCTTCTGCATGAGCTGGCGCACCTCGGCGACGACCGCCGCCTGGTCGGTGGTCAGGATCGACTGGATCGGCCGGCGGCCGATCGCCTCGCGCAGGGCGCTCTCGGCCATGGCCTTCACGGTGCTCTCGGGGTTCTGCAGCTGGAAGACGAAATCGGCGACCTGGGCCGCGTTGACGTCCCACTGCACCTCAAGATCGATATCGACGATGTTCTCGTCGCCGGTGAGCATGAGGCTCTCTTCCAGCACGTCGCGGTTGGCGCCGCGCGGGCCGACCGCGGAGCGATAACCGACCTCGGTGCGCCGCACGTCGGTGACCGGCACGCGGTACACCAGGCCGAAGGGCGAGGGCGGGTTCCAGTTCAGGCCCGGCGCGGCGTTGCCGATATGGCGCCCGAAGATCGTGTTCACGCCGATCTCGTTCTGGCCGACGGTGTAGAAGCCGGTGAGGCCGTAGATGACCGCGCCGAGAATGGCGATCAGGGCGATGCCCTTGGCGCCGACGGATCCACCGCCGCCCGGCAGGACGTTCTTCAGCTTCTCCTGGCCCTTGCGGATGATCTCCTCAAGATCGGGGGGCTGGTTGCCACCGCCGCCGCCACCGCCACTGCCGCCGCCCTGGGGGCCCTGCCCCCACGGGCCGCGTGGGCCGCCACCGCCGCCACCGCCGCCACCACTGCCGCCCCAGGGGCCGCCGCCTTGATTGTTCCACGGCATGAAGACTGTCCTCGCTGCGTGAGCCCGGCCTGAGAGGCCGGGGCGGCGCCCGCCAGCGCCTCGTTGCCGAAGGGATATAGAAGGTCGGTCCGCGCCTTTCAACGCGATCCGGCGTGCCAATCTCCGCATTCGGGCGGACGGAAAGCCGCAGGAGGCCGTGCGACGGCCTCCCGTCGCGGCTCAATCCTGCCGGGAACGCCCGTAATCCACCACGGTGAAGGCGTGCTCGTCTGCGGCACCCGCCTCCCCGCGCATCACCTCCCGGCCGGTCCAGATGGCGGGATCGATGGCCGGAAATACCGCATCGCCAGCCGGCGAGGCGTCAACATGGGTGATGAGCAGCCGGGCGGCGAGCGGCAGCGCCTGGGCATAGATGTCGGCACCGCCGAGAACGACGATCTTGGGACTAGTCAGCGTGAGACATTCCAAATTCGAGCTGAATGGCCGGCTGCAAGATTACCGCATTTTCAACAACTCGCTCTCGTATTGAATTTGCAATTTGACCTCCACCGCCAGTTAGAAAGTATGATGGCGGAAACTGTCTTACGGTCTTATTTCTCTTTTCAAGTATCGTTATCATAAATGGATAATCATCAATATCTGATCTTGGGAACGGGTTCTCGGATATCGTCTTCCACTTCCTCAGATCAAATTCCTTATGGAAATGCGCATCCCCTTTTAAGTTTTGAGCATAAACTTCTGTCAAATGGACTCTATTTATCAGCTCATCAAATGTATTATATATTGCGCTCCCGCCGATCACAAAAAAATGCGTCTTACCACGCATGATTGTCATAACATCCGCTATAAACAGCGCATTCTCACGATCCTTGACCCAATATAGATCAGGTCCATCGTTCCCGGGTTCTCGAGACAATATTATGTTTGTTCGTCCGGGAAGTGGGCGTCCGATGGACTCAAACGTTCTGCGCCCCATAATTACAACGTGATCGAGCGTCGTTTCCCGGAATTTCCTGAGATCGGTCCTGAGATGCCACGGCAGCTTGTTTTCAGCGCCGATCACGTTGCCCGGATAGCTACGGGCAACGATGCAGGAGATTGACGGCATGACTATCCGCCGTCCAATGATCGTTCTTGGGATGCGGGACAAGATATAACTCGGTGCCAGATGGGACCCGTCACATAGACGGATTGGCGAGATTGGCAATCCCGCCCACGGTCGCCATCAGACCGCCACCGGCGCCTTGATATGCGGGTCCGGGTCGTAGCCGGTGAGCGCGAAGTCCTCGTAGCGGAAGCCGAACAGGTCGGTGACCGCGGGGTTCAGCGCCATCACCGGCAGGGGCTTTGGCGGGCGGGCCAGTTGCAGCCGGGCCTGATCGACATGGTTCAGGTAGAGATGGGCATCGCCCAGCGTGTGGACGAAGTCGCCCGGCTTCAGGCCGGCCACCTGCGCCACCATCAGGGTGAGCAGCGCGTAGCTGGCGATATTGAACGGCACGCCGAGGAAGATGTCCGCCGAACGCTGGTAAAGCTGGCAGGAGAGCCGCCCGTCCGCGACGTAGAACTGGAACAGGCAATGGCAGGGCGGCAGCGCCATATCCTCGATCTCGGCCGGGTTCCAGGCCGAGACGATGAGGCGGCGCGAATCCGGGCTGCGCCGGAGCATGGCCATGAGATTGGCCATCTGGTCGATGGTCCGGCTGTCGGGCGCCGCCCAGGAGCGCCACTGCTTGCCATAGACCGGCCCGAGATTGCCGTCGGCATCGGCCCACTCGTCCCAGATGCTGACGCCGTTCGCCTTCAGATAGGCGATGTTGGTGTCGCCTTTCAGGAACCAGAGCAGTTCGTGGACGATGGATTTCAGGTGCAGCTTCTTGGTGGTGACGAGCGGAAAGCCCTCGGCCAGATCGAAGCGCATCTGGTGGCCGAAGACCGACAGCGTGCCGGTGCCGGTCCGGTCGGTCTTCTGCGTGCCGGTGTCGAGCACGCGCTGCATGAGATCGTGATACTGGCGCACGGAGGATGGCCCCGCTGGAGACGGCGAATCTTCGCCATCATAGCGCTCTCCCGTGCCATTCGGCACGGGGTGGCTGGCGCATCCACAGCCCGTTCATGACCGCCACCTCCGGGGAGATGGCGGCCTTTGCCGCCATCGTCGCCGGCCGTCACTTCTTCACGAACATGTCCAGCTTCTTGAAGTGATCGGCCAGCAGGTAATAGACCGTCACGCGGTTCTTGGTCTTGTCGGCCTTCATCGCGGCCTGCACCTTGCCGAGACCCTCCTCGATGGCCTTTTCATCGGTCAGGGCCAGCTTCTTCATGCAGAAGTTCTTCCTGACGCGGTCCACCTCGGCCGGATCGCCGAAGGAGACGAGGGAGGAATCGCGATTGCGCAGCGCGATGCCCAGGTATCTGACAATGCCCGCCACCGCCGCTTCGTCCGCTTTCGGTGCGTATTTCTTCACGTCTGCCAGCCAATCGGACATGATTCTCCCTCTCCGCTTGATAGTGCGCACGGCGGGTCCGGGCCGCACGTCGGATGAGGCTAGCATTGCCTCGCCGGAGCGTCACCGGAAGTCTTGCCGGATGGGGAGTTCCCCTAGGAGCGGTGCCGGGAGGTTCAGCGCCCGGACAGCGAGGACCAGTTGCGATCGGCCGCGCGGATGAACCCGGCGGGGCCGGCCAGCCAGGTCCGGTGGACACTGGCATTGTAGTTCAGAAACAGCCGGCCATCGACGATGCGCCAGTGGCGCGGGTCGCCGGCCGCCCGGTAGCCCTGCGAGGCCGCCCAGGAGCAGTGCCCGCCATAGGCCGGCGCGTAGCGCTCCGGGTTGGCGGCAAAGGCATCGCGCGCGGCGGCCGAGGCAAAGCGCCAGGTCGCCCCCTTCCACTGATGGGTGTGGCTGGCCGAGCCGCGGACCGGACGGCCCTCGGAGAAATAGGCGACGACGTCGTAGCCGCCCGCAGCCAGCGAACTCAGCGTGCCGGTATAGATCTCGGGACCGGCGGCAAAGGACAGGCCGGTCGATCCGAGAATGGCGGCGGCGGCGGTCGCCAGCAGCGAACGTCTGCCGACAAGGGGTTGCTGGGCCATGCGACGGGTCCTTCCGGAAACCAGTGATGCCGCAGCCCGGACGGCGGCGGCATCATCGGTTTCGGCGGCAGGGCCCGATCCGTTACACGGCGCGGCCGGCGCGGTGACGGATCACTCGACGAAGACCGTGTCACGCTTCTTGTTGATCGACGGCAGCAGGGCGATGACCACCATCACCACCGCGATGGCGATGAGGGCAGCGGAGATCGGCCGGTTCACCACGTCGACGAAGACCGTCCAGTCGCCGCGCGACATCAGGATGGAACGACGCAGATATTCCTCCATCAGCTTGCCGAGCACGAAGCCGAGCAGCAGCGGGGCGATCTCGAAGCCCATCTTCATCAGCGCATAGCCGCAGAAGCCGAAAAAGGCGCACATGATCACGTCGAACGGATTGTTGTTCACCGAGTAGATGCCGATGCAGCAGAACATCAGGATGGCCGGGAACAGCATGCGGTAGGGCACCTTAAGGAGCTTCACCCACACGCCGATCATCGGCAGGTTAATGATCAGCAGCATCAGGTTGCCGATCCACATCGAGGCGATGATGCCCCAGAACAGGTCGGGCCGCTTCTCCATGACCTGCGGGCCGGGAACGATGCCGTGGATGGTCATGGCACCGACCATCAGGGCCATCACGGCGTTGGGCGGAATGCCGAGCGTCAGCAGCGGGATGAACGAGGTCTGCGCGCCGGCATTGTTGGCGCTTTCCGGACCCGCGACACCCTCGATGGCGCCATTGCCGAAGCGCGTCGGGTCAGCCGCGATCTTCTTTTCGATCGTGTAGCTGGCGAAGGGCCCGAGCACCGCGCCCGAACCGGGCAGGATGCCGAGCGCCGCGCCGATGCCCGTGCCGCGCAGGATCGGCATGGCCGACTGCTTGAGTTCGGCCCAGTTGGGCAGCAGCGAGCCGATGCGGTTCTTCAGCACGTCGCGCGTCTCGGGGTTCTCGAGATTCCTCAGGATCTCGGCAAAGCCGAACATGCCCATGGCGATGGTGGCGAAGTCGATGCCGTCCGACAGTTCCGGCCAGCGGAACGTCATGCGCTCGGCGCCGGTCTCCAGGTCCTGGCCGACGGTCGACAGGATCAGGCCCATCAGCACCATGGCCACCGCCTTGATGACCGAGCCGCGGGCCAGCACGATGGCGAAGATCAGGCCCATCACCATCAGCGAGAAATATTCGGCGGGGCCAAAGATGAGCGCGAGCCGGGTCAGCGGGGTGGCCAGGCCGGCGATCACAAGCGTTGCCACCGTGCCGGCAAAGAACGATCCGATGGCCGCAATGCCAAGCGCCACGCCGGCGCGGCCGTTGCGGGCCATGGCATGCCCGTCGAGCACGGTGACGACGGAGGTCGCCTCGCCGGGAATGTTGACGAGGATGGCCGTGGTCGAGCCGCCATACTGGGCGCCGTAATAGATGCCCGCCAGCATGATGAGCGCGCCGACCGGGTCGAGCCCGAAGGTGATCGGCAGCAGCATGGCGATGGTGGCGATCGGGCCGACGCCGGGCAGAACGCCGATCAGCGTGCCGATCATGCAGCCGATGAAGCAGAGCCCGATATTCTTGATGGTGAGCGCAACGCCGAAGCCGAGCGCCAGGTTTGTGAACATGTCCATGGCGCTACCTCACCAGCCGGCCCAGGGGGCCACGGGAATGGGCAGCTTGAGGGCCACCTTGAACAGGAGGATGCAGGCCGTCGTCATCAGCACCGCGAAGACGAGGTTCTCGACCCAGCGGATCTCGCGAGAGGCGAAGGAGGCGAAGATCAGGCACAGCGGTCCGGCGATCACCAGTCCCAGCGGCCGGACGGCGATGGCGAAGAGGACCACCGAGCCGAGCACGAAGATCGGGCCGCGGATTGACCAGGCCTCCAGCTTCGGGCCGACGACGGTCAGCGCCTGGACGATGATGATGGCGCCGACGCCCATGATCAGAAGCGAGAGGCCGCGCGGGAAGGACCCAGGTCCGAGATTGGCCCCGCGGCCAAGGCTGAGATTCGACGACGCCCAGAGGCAGAACAGGCCGAACACGACCATGAACACGCCGGCCATCATGTCGGTCGGGCTCTTGATCAGCCCGCGTCCGCCACGATCGCCCTCAGCTTCACCCTGCTGCATCTGCCCCCAACGCCCCTTGTGCCGAAATGGCCCATCATGCGGCCATTTGTAACGGCTCGTTGGATTGGCGCGATATCACCACAATGGCGGGCAGCACAAGCACCCTCAGCCGCTTTCATGCGACTTTTGGATTATCCGGGTTTATGCGTATTCAGCCGGCGGTGGCCGACTTCGCGCGGTAATGGTCCAGCACGAACAGCCTGATGGACGATGACAGGTTGCCCTGCGTCCTGTCCTTGTCGATATGGCCGACCAGTTCGGACAGGGTTTCCCTGCGTTCGGAGGCAATTTCCTTCAGGGCGTTCCAGAACTCGTCTTCGAGGCTGACGCTGGTCTTGTGCCCCTCGACTACGATGGATCGCTTGACCACATGGCTTTTCATGGCTCGGACCGCCCCTTCCCCTGCGCCTCTCCGGGCGCCGGGCTGTCCTGGAGCCTGTGGCCATCCAGGTGCCGGGCCTGCTGGTCGCGGCGCGCTTCCGCAAGACGCCGCTCCCGGACCGGCTGACCGAACCGCAGCCGGTTCGCGTCAGCCTCCGTCGCATCCGCAGCGCGCAACCTGCGCTTGCGGACAAGTCTCAGATTGATGATGTCATTCATGTGCATTCCAGCCCGCAGCGATGCCTCCAACCCGGACACCGCGCGCCCCCATCTGGCAGATTGCGACGGGAACCCCCTGTTCCCACCAAACGGGACCCGGTTGTAGCCATTGGCCAGCCATCTGAAAACCTTCCCTCGCTACCACCACACAAGCCAAACCTGCCCCCGCACCAATGGTTCCGGGACAGGTCGCGATGGAGCAGGAACGCTCCGGGTCATGGGACTATGGGAGAGACGGGCGCTGGCCGGCGGGTTCGCGCTGACTCACTTCTTGCGGAACTTGTCCAGGCTGACGACCTCCGCGCCGCCGGCCGGTGCCGGTTCGGAGGGAACGGAGGGAACGGCGGTGGGCTTTCGGGCCTCGTCCGGGCGCGGTTCGCCCTGAACCTCGGCCGGCCGGGGGCGCGGCAGCGGGGCGACAGGCGGAGCCGCCTCCGTCTCGCCCGCGGCCTCCGTCCCGGCGGCTTCCGCGGATGCGACCTCGAACTGGAGGCCGAACTGCACGGAGGGATCGAAGAACCCCTTCACCGCATCGAACGGCACCAGCAGCCGCTCGGGAATGCCACCAAAGGCCAGCCCCACCTCGAACGTGTGCTCGGTGACGATCAGGTCCCAGAACTGATGCTGGAGGACGATGGTCATGTCCTCCGGATATTTCTCGCGCATGCGGTTCGACAGGCGCACACCGGGCGCACGCGTGTCGAAGGTGATGTAGAAATGATGGTCGCCGGGAAGGCCGTCCCGCACCACGTCGACGAGGACACGCCGCACCACGCCCCTGAGGGCTTCCTGCGCCAGAATATCGTATCGGATGAGATCGGTCGGCATCGGATCGCGGTCAGGGTGCCCGTTCGGCCAGAGCTGCGCGCATGCGGACGATCCCCCACCTGCCGCGCAGTCCTGCAGGAGGAAGTGGAGGCTTCTGTTGCCAGGTGCCTCCGAACCCCGCCTTCCGGTGCTACCCGGAAGGGCTTTGAATCGGTACCTTTACCGCATTACGCGGCAACGGCCACCGGAGCATAGTTGTCGTTGGCAACTATTGATTCGGCCCGATAACGGCGGAACCATGCCGAGCAAAAGTCCACCCTTTACACCCTCGTCGATCCTGTTTCGCCCCCATCACCAGCGCCTGTCTGACAGGCCCTGATGGTGGAGGCGCCGGGTACTGCCCCCGGGTCCGAAAGGCTTATTGCGATGGCCGTTTATCGCCATAGCCGGGTTGCCCCGGCAATCCGAATATAGGCGAGCCGGAGCGCCGCGGAAAGGGTGTCAGCGCAACTGTCCCGGCGGCGGGCCGACAATGGTCGGCGGCGGCAGCGGCGGAAGGATCGACAGGGGCGGCCGGGTCGCCGGCGCCGGGCGGACGGCATCGGGTGCCCGACGCACGATCGCGGGCGGGCCCGCCTCCTCCGCCTCGCGCACACGGGGGGCCTGAGCGGGTTCGGCCGGACGGCGCGTCGGCAAGGGCGCCGTCTCGCGCGGCGCCTCGACGGGCGCGGCCTCCTCCCGCCGCTGTTCGACACGCGGAGGCGGCCTCAGTTCGGCAGGCAGTTCGGCCGGCATGTCCGGCAGCGGCACCTCCACCTGCGGCTGCGGCCGGGCGGTGAGACGGGTGAAGGCGCGCTGGCGCGTCCGCTCCAGACGGTCGCTTTCCGACATGCGGATCGCCTCCGCCGCACGGTCGACGAGGCGCAGGCCAAGCCAGCCGGTGACATCGTCCGCATCGAGGCGCCGGACCACCGCGCCCGGCGGTCCCTCGAAACGCACGACCATCATCGGCATGGTGGCCGATTCAGGGATGGTGTCAGGCGCGATCCGGAAGGTCGCCCCGACGGTTCCGCTGACGAGATCGAGGGTCCCGGAGGCATGGATGCGTCCGCCAGTGGCGGCGAAGGCGGTCTCGCCCGCCCTCAGATGTGTGCCGGCCAGGATGACGGGGCCCTCGCCGGGCTCGATGCGCACCGGTGCCTGCATGGCCCGCTCCAGCCCCTCGAGAAAGGCCGCATCGTTCATCGCCCGGCCGGAATCCTGGGTCCGCTCGGCCTGCCGCGTCATGAGCGCCAGCGCGCGCGGGTTGAGGTTTGCGGCCTCACCTGCGCCCCAGGCCAACCGTCCGTCGCCGCGCAGGCTCGCCATGAGCGCGGCCGGATTGCCGCCATCGCCGGACAGGGTCAGTTCCAGCCGGCCCTCGCCACCGATGCCCGGCACGAGCGCGGCGCGGCCGATCCCCGCAACGACGGCCCGGCCGGAGACGACCGTGGCCAGCGCCGTGCGATCGACGACGAGCCCACCGGTGAGACGGCCCCCGCCGGCACGGGCGGTCAGGTCGATGAACTCCGTGCGACCGGCCCGCCGCACCAGCCGCGCGGCGATTTCTGTCAGGTCGGGAAAGGCGCCGGCCGACAGGCGCCCGATGCCGAGGCTGAGGTCGAGATCGACGGCATCCAGCGGCGTTCGCGCGAAGGCGGCCCGAGGCCATTCGCCGGCCGCCACATCGACGAGCCAGGCGGGCCCGGTCACCAAGCTTGCCAGGGCCTCGGCTGTGAGGGATCCGAGCGCGAGGCGACCGCGGACCGAGAGGCCCTGTCCCTCCAGCGCGCCCTCGACGTCGCTGGTGCCGATCCGTCCGGTCAACTGGCCGAGGCGCCAGCGCTGGCCCGTGCCGTCGCCATTGGCGTTGAGATTGGCCGGCAGCGGCCCGGACAGTTCCGCCGGCACGCCGACCAGCGGCAGGAGCGGCGCCAGATCGGGGGATTGCAGCGACAGGCCGTAGCGCAGGATGCCATTGGCAGACCGGCCAGCCGACAGGTTCGCCCGCGTTCCGCCGGCATCGACATCGCCCTGCACCTGCCAGCCTCCGCCCACGTCCCGGTCAAGGACGAGGTCGACGCGGGTCGGCGCGTCGGGCGTCTGCCCGGCCAGCGCCCAGCCCGTCAGCAATTGCAGCACCCGGTCGGCGCGCGGCGCCTCGATGACGGCCCGGAACCGGCCCGGCAGAGTCTCGATGCCGCGCAGATCCCCGGTTCCCGACGCCTCGATCCGGACCACGGTCTCGCCCAGCCGCCCGTCCACCCTGAGGCCGAGCGAGGCACGGTCGCCGGCCGCGAATGCGAAGCCGAGGTCGAGGCCGGCCAGCGAGGCCGACCGCAGCCGGAGGTGCTCGGCCAGCGGGCGGGTGCGGTCGTGGCGCGCCAGAAGCTCGATCAGCCCGTCCGCCGTGCCGGCCTGGATACGACCGTCGAGCCGGCCGACGAGCGGTCCCTCCAGCCCGTCCAGCCGGCCCGCCACGTCGAAGGCGACACCCGCCAGGTCCGTGACGGCCAGGCGCTCGGCGCGGAAGCTGCGGCCGTCGGTGGAGACGGTCAGGTCCAGCCCCTTGGCCAGGAGGCCGGAGAGGCGTGCCTCGTCGAGCCGCAGCCGGATGCGGGCATCGGTGGCCGGATCCAGCCGCGCACCGGTGCCGCGGGTGAGACGCATGAGCAGGTCGAGATCGAGGGAGGGCGCGGTCAGGTCGATGTCGACGCCGTGGCGGCCGAGGGCGGGGAAGTCCAGTGCCAGGCGGCCGCGGGCCTCGCCGGCCGCGGTGCGGGCCTGGACATCCTCCATCAGCAGCCGGCCGGGCTCGGCGGTCAGCCGCGTGGTGACCGACAGTGGCTGGTCCAGCCCCTCGGGCGACGGCAGGCCGTCGATCCAGGCGAGCAGCGCGCCGGGACGCGCGGCGCTCAGGCTGACATTGCCGGAAAAGCGCAGGTCGGGGGCAAGACCCAGCCGGCCATCGGCCTCCGCCGTGCTGTCGCCCGGCAGCCGGGCGAACAGCCGCTGCGCCCGCCAGCCCTCGCCATCGGACTGCATGTCGCCGCGCAGGTCGAGGACAGTGGCCCCGGCCATGGTCACGCCGGCAATGTCGAAGCCAACCGACACCGGCAGCGCGCCGCCCGTCAGGGCCGGGAGCCCCGCGAAAAGCCGGGTGAGAGCCTCGCGCGGCGTTGCCGCCTGGCCGCCGACAAGCCGGTCGAGATCGAACTGGCGGGCGGTGACCACCGCCTCAAGGGCCGGCCGGTCGCCGAGCAGCAGCCGGAACGAGCCATTGGCGCGCAGCAGCCTGTCGGCGGGGCCGAGCGTGGCCTCGGCACGGTCGACCACCAGCGCATCGGTGGTGATGGCGCCGTGGCCGGCGACGCGCCAGGGACCGAGGCCGGTCTGGCCGGTGAGCACGACCTGCCCCTCGAAACGGGGGCGGACCGAGACGGCCACCGAGCCCTCGGTCTCGATGGCGAGGCCCGTGGCGGTGTCGCTGGTGCGCAGGCGCATCTGCAGGCGGCCGCCATCGTCGAAGCTGGCCACGAGACTGACCGGCATCACCCGCTCGGCGACGACCGCCGAGCCCTCCAGGCGCACGGGTCCGCGCGCGCCGCGCGAGTCGCCCGTGAGGCGGATCCGCTCGCCGACCAGCAGCCGTCCCTCGGAATCGGCAATGGTCAGGCGGCCGTTCTCGATGGCCACCTGTTCGGCCGGCAGCAGGCTTGCCGGCACGCCCGACGGGTCGATCACCACGTCGGCATCGCGGATGGTCAGCGCGGTCAGGTGCGCTTCACCGCGCAGCAAGGGCGCAACGCGCAGCGCCCCGGACAGCCGGCCGATCCGCGCGCCATGGCGCTCCGTGCCGATCGAGACGTCGCGCGCATCGACGGAAATGGAGGGCAGCAGCCGGATCGACAGGTCGCCGCCGATGGTCACCGGCAGGCCGAACAGCCGCGAGGCCTCGCGCTCCACGAGGGCGCGATGCTGGTTCCAGTCGATCAGCAGCGGCCCGACCATCGCGGCCACGATGGCGGCGATGAGGGCGATGGCGATGGCAAGCAACGTGTTCTGCAACAGGCGGCGCTCCGCTCGGGGGCCTTTGGGCGAATGTAGGAGATGCCGGGCGCTGCGGAAAGGCGTGCGCTCATGACGCGGGCACGGCAGCAGAGGCCGACGGCGGCACACTTGCCAGCCTTGCCCCGCCGCCGCCACACTCCGCCTCCCGTTCAGCCGGAGACATGCCGATGAGCCCCGAAGACAAGCTCGCCCAGATGGGCCTCACCCTGCCGCCGGTTCCCTCGCCGGCCGGCAATTACGTGCCGTGGAGGCGCGACGGGTCGATCGCCTATCTGGCCGGCCAGGGCCCGCGCAAGGCCGATGGCAGCTTCGCCACGGGCAAGGTCGGCGGCACGGTGACGGTGGAGACCGCCTACGAGCATGCCAAGCTGGTGGGGCTGCAGATCCTCGCCACGGCCAGGCAGGCGGCGGGCGGCGACCTGTCGAAGGTCGAGTTCCTCAAGGTGCTCGGCATGGTCAATGCGACCCCGGACTTCGGCGACCATCCGCGCGTCATCAACGGCTTCTCCGACCTGATGGTGGCGGTGCTCGGCGATCGCGGCCGCCATGCCCGCTCGGCGGTCGGCATGGGCTCGCTGCCCTCCGGCATCACGGTCGAGGTCGAGGCGGTGATCCGCATCCACGACTGAGGCAGGGCTGCGATCCGCGGCCGCACTGCGGGTGGGGCCTTCGGTCCGATAGGCGGTCATCGTCAGGGCGCCCCTGCCCTGCCCGACGCCCGATTGACTTGGGCGCGACGCCGGCGATAGGTGTCGGCCATGGACTTCCTCCGCGGCGACCGCTTCCGGCTGGCGCGCAACGTCATCGTTGCGACGCTGGCCTATGTCGTCGCCGCGACCGGCCTGCTCGGCGGCGTGATGCGCTCGGCCCACGGGCTGGATGCCGGCGGCGGCATGGTGGTCATCTGCACCATCGACGGCATGGTCACCGTGCCGGCCGATTCCGAACCCGCCCGCAAGGCCCAGCCGGCCATCCACTGCGTCCTGTGCCACGTCATTGCCGATGTCGCCTTGCCGGCACCGGACGGCAGCGCCATGCCGGTCGAGCCGCCGGTGGTCGTCCGCGCGCCGGCCCGGTCCTACGATCCCGTCCTGCCGGCCCGGGCCTCTGACGGCTGGCGCGGCACACGCTCGCCCAGGGCCCCACCCTTCAGCGCCTGATCACGGCCTTCGCCGCGACGGCTCCGCGCCGTCGCGCCATCCGTCATCCTGCCCTGAAGCCCTCATCATGTCCCGTTTCCTCCGAGCGATCCTTGCCGGATCGGCAAGCCTTGCGGCCCTTGTTGCCGCCACCCCTCCTGCATCCGCCCAGGACCCGACGCAGCTTCCCGCCATCACGATCGAGGGAACCGGCGTCCAGCGCGGCTCGCTGACCTCGCCCGACATCGTCACCCAGCGCGAGCAGGTGAACCGCACGCCCGGTTCGGTCTCGCATATCGACACCGAGACCCTGCGCAACACCTATGCGCAGAACCTGCGCGACGTGCTGCAGGAGACCCCCGGCGTGCTGGTCCAGAACCGCTACAGCCAGGAGATCCGCCTCTCGATCCGCGGATCGGGTCTGGCCCGTTCGTTCCACGCCCGCGGCATCGAGGTGCTGCAGGACGGCATCCCGACCATGATGGCGGACGGGTCCGGTGACTTCTACCAGATCGAGCCGCGCGCCCTGCGCGCCATCGAGGTGTTCCGCGGCGGCAATGCCCTGCCCTTCGGCTCCTCGACCATGGGCGGCGCCATCAATTTCGTCACGCCGACCGCCCGCACCGCCGTCTCGCCCAACGCGTTCAGTCTCGAGGCCGGCTCGTTCGGCACCATCCGCGGCCATGGCTCGGTGTCGCGGGTCTATGGCGACTGGGATGTCCATGCCTCCGGCACGCTGACCCACGCGGACGGCTGGCGGGCGCACGAGACGCAGAACCTCGGCCATTTCAACGCCAATGTCGGCCGGCGCATCTCCGACCGGGTCGAGACGCGCTTCTATTTCGGCGCCTACTACACCGACCAGAAGCTGCCCGGAGCGCTGACCTACGGCCAGTCCATGACCAATCCGCGCCAGGCCAATGCCGGCGCGGTGGCGGGCGACCAGGCGCGCAACACCTATGTCCAGCGCTTCGCCAACGTGACCTCGATCCGGCTCGATGTCGGCCAGATCGACATCACCTCCTGGGCCATCCACAAGCACCTCAACCATCCGATCTTCCAGGTGCTCGACCAGGACGGCTGGACATACGGCATCTCGCCGCGCTTCACCGGATCCTTCTCCATCGGCGGGTTCCGCAACGACATCGTGGCGGGCGCGCGCATCTTCGCCGGGTCGAACGCGGTCCAGCAATTCGTCAACCTCGGCGGCGCCCAGCGCGGCGCCCTGACCGTGGACGGCCGGCAGAATGCCGAAAACTACGAGGCCTGGTTCGAGAACCGGTTCTTCGTGCTGCCGACGGTGGCCCTGACGGCCGGCGCCAAGGTGTTCTCCTCGCGCCGGGCCTTCACCGGCGGGCTCAACCTCAACACGGTGCCGGTCAATGTCGACACGGCGGCGACCTATTCGGGCGTCAATCCCCGCATCGGCGTGCTGTGGGAACCGATGCGCGACGTGCAGCTCTTCGCCAACGTGACCCGCTCGGCCGATGTGCCGGACTTCACCGACCTGATGCAGACGACCGCCACGACCACGGCCTTCGTGCCCCTGCGCGCCCAGACCGGCACGACCTTCGAGGTCGGCACGCGCGGGCGCTGGGGCCGCTTCACCTGGGAGGCCTCCTTCTACCGGGCGGAGCTGCGCAACCAGATGCTGCAGTTCAATGTCGGGCCGGGCATTCCGGCGGCGACCTTCAACGCGCCGCAGTCGCGCCTGCAGGGCATCGAACTGGCCGCCAGCGTCGACCTGTTCCGCGGGCTTGTCACGGATGGCGACCGGCTGACCTTCCGCCAGATGTGGACCTGGTCGGACTTCCGTTTCAGCAATGATCCGGTCTACGGCAACAACGTGCTGCCGCTGATGCCGCGGCACATCCTGCGCTCGTCGCTGACCTATGCCCACCCGTCCGGCATCACGATCACGCCGACCGTCGACATCGTTCCGGAGGGCGCCTTCGTCGACTACCAGAACACGTTCCGCGTGCCGGGCTACGCGCTGTTCGGCATTCAGGCCAGCGCCCGCCTGCCGAACGGGGGGGAGGTGTTCGTCGATCTGCGCAACCTCACCGACAAGCGCTATATCGCCGACTTCGGCCCGGTCGTGCTCTACAATCCGGCGACCACGGCAACCTTCTATCCCGGCACCGGCCGCAGCCTCTATGGCGGCGTCAGGATGCGGTTCTGACGTAGCAGTGCCCCAGCGGGCCGGCCGATGGCGGCCGGTCCGCCCCCATTTCGCACCCGAACGGACCTGCCCGCGACATGCTCGCCGAGCCCATCCTGAGAGCGGCTGCGCCGTCCCCCGCCAAGGGGGGAGCGGAAGCGGACGGCCGGGCGCCGGCCATCGCGGTCGGTCGCGGGCCTGCCGTGGGCGCCGCCGCACCGGATGTCCGCGTGCCGACGGCCGGGGAGCCGAAGCCCGGCGCCCCGTCGCTCGACCTGGTGCCGGAGCAGCCCGATACGGGCCGGGTCCGCCGGCTGGGACTTCTGGCGGTCGCCGGCCTTCTGGTCTCGCTGGCCATCCATGCCGGCGCCGTCAGCGCCTTCCTGTCGCTGCCGCGCGCCGAGCCGCCGGCGATCGACCTGCCCTCCGTCGATATCGAGATCGTCACGCCGGCCGCAGAGCCGCCCCCTGCCGCCGCCGCGGCGGCGACGCCGGAACCCGACCCGCAAGCCGAGACGCAGCAGGAGACGCAGGCGACCGAGGTTCCCGTTCCGCCGCTGGAGCAGCCGCCGCTGCCGACCGAACTGACCCCGCCCGAGCGGGCCGAACCGGCGCCCGAGCCGCCGCGGGAGGTGGCCATCGAGCCGCCGCCGACGGAACTGCCGCCCTTGCCGGCCGAACTGGTCCCGCCAGAGCCGACGCCGGATCCTCCCCGGGAGGTCGCCGTCGAGCCGCCGCCGACCGAGGCGCCGCCACCCGACGAACCCGTCCCGCCGGAGGCCCAGCCGGCCGCCGTCGATCCGGCGACGGAGACGATCGACCCGCCGCCCACCGAGGCGCCGCCGCTGCCCGACGAACTGAGGCCGCCCGAGCGGCCGGTGACGGCGATCGACCCGTCACAGGTGACCATCGACCCGCCGCCGACGGAACTGATCCCTCTGCCCGCCGAGCTGACGCCCCCGCCGCCGGTGCGCGATGCCGCCACGCCGGCGCCCGCGCCCGTCGTGCCCGCCGCCGCCCCGGTGACGCCGCGCCGTCAGGTTCAGCCGGCCAGGCCGCGTCAGGAGCCCCGCCGCGCCACCCGCCAGCCGGCCCGGCCGGCCCGGCCGGCAGCCGTGCGGCCTCCCTCCCCGGCCGAAAGGCGACAGGCGGCGCCACCCTCCGCCGCGTCCCAGGGCCGGGGCATCTCCTCAACGCAGACGCCGCGCACCGCGACCCCGCCGCCGACCTATCTGTCGCGGGTCATGGTGCAGCTGAACCGGGCAAGGCCCGCCGGCACCGGCCAGACCGGCCGCGTCGTCGTGAGCTTCGTCATCCAGCGCTCGGGCGCGGCCACCGGCATCGCCCTGGCGCGTCCCTCGGGCGTTGCCGCGCTCGACCAGGCGGCGCTCGCCATGGTGCGCCGCGCCGCTCCCTTCCCGCCGCTGCCGGCCGAATTTGCGCCGTCCAGCATGCCGTTGTCCCTGCCGATCAACTTCCGCTGAAAGGATATCCTGATGAAACGCATCGCCTTGCTGGTCGCCATCGCAACCACGCTGTCGGCTCCCGCGGCCGCCCATATCATGCTGCAGCAGCGCGAGGCCGAGGCCGGCCGCTCCTACCGGGCCGTGCTGACCGTCCCGCATGGCTGCCGCGGCCAGCCGACCACCGGCATCACGGTCTCGATCCCCGAGGGCGTCTTCGCGGTGAAGCCGCAGCCGAAGCCCGGCTGGCAGCTTGTCACCCGCTCGCAGCCCTATCAGCGCGCGTACACGAACCACGGCCGTGAGGTGCGCGAGGGCGTGGTCGAGATCTCCTGGTCCGGCGGGTCGCTCGACAACGCCCATTACGACGAATTCGTCTTCGTCGGGCAGGTCGATGCCTCGCTGGCGGACAAGGGCACGGTCCATTTCCCCGTCGTGCAGACCTGCGCCAGCGGCGAGCACCGCTGGGTGGACCTGCCGAAGCCGGGTGAGACCGCGCAGCTTGACCAGCCGGCCCCGGCCCTGCGGATCGTGCAGGCGCAGGCTGGCGGCGGGCATGGCGCCGCAGCACCGGCCGCCGTGTTCGAGAAGGCCGGCATCCGGATCGAGCAGCCCTGGACGCGGGCAACGCCGGGCGGCGCGCGGGTCGGCGGCGGCTATCTGAGGATCACCAATACCGGGCAGGCCGCCGACCGGCTGGTGGCCGGCCAGGTGACCTTCGCCGAGCGGGTCGAGATCCACGAGATGGCGGTCGCCGGTGGGGTCATGACCATGCGCAACCTGCCGGACGGCCTGGAAATCCCGGCCGGCCAGACGGTGGAGCTGAAGCCGGGCGGCTACCACGTTATGTTCATGGGTCTGCGCCAGCCGCTGACCGAGGGCCAGGTGGTCAAGGCGACCCTCACCTTCGCGCGCGCGGGCACGATCGAGATCGACTTCCGCGTCGGCTCCGTCGGCGGCCGCAATGCGCCGGGCGGCGGCCACCACCATCATCACTGAGGCGTCTGGCGCAGCGTGCTCAAAATCATTCGCATCGGGGCCTGGGCGGCGGTTGCCGTCCTCGCCTTCCTGTCGGTCGCGCTCGCCATCGGCTGGTGGCGGGTGGACGGCCCGTTCGTCGCGCACGAGCAGGCGCCCGTTCTGGCCCCGCGGCCCGGCATCGGCGGTCCGTTCAGCCTGACCGACCATCGTGGCGCGCGCGCGACCGAGAAGACCTTCGCCGGCCGGCCGATGATGATCTTCTTCGGCTTCACCCATTGCCCGGACGTGTGCCCGACCGCGCTGTTTGCCATGAGCCAGCGCCTGACCGCGCTCGGCGCCGAAGGCGTGCGGCTTCAGGCCGCCTTCGTCACCGTCGATCCGGAACGCGACACCGTCGAACAGTTGGCGCTCTATCTGGGCTCGTTCGACCCGCGCATCGTCGGGCTCACCGGAACCCGGGCCGAGGTGGATGCAGCGGTCGCAGCATTCCGCGTGATCGCCCGCCGGGTGCCGCTGCCGGAGGGCGGCTACACGATGGACCATTCCGCCTCGATCTACCTGATGGATTCGGCCGGCCGTTTCGTCGGCACCATCGACCACCACGAGAGCGAGGAGAGCGCACTCGCCAAAATGCGCCGGCTGGCGGGATTGTAACGCTGCGCTGCGTCTTGATGACCGTCGCAGGCCCCGCTAGGACTTGGGAATGAGCGCCCGCGCACCGCGTCCCGATCCCTCGCCCCTGCCGCCCGACCTCGCAGCCTTCAAGGCGGCGCCACGCAGCTGGTTCGAGGCGCTGCGCGACGATATCTGCGCGCGTTTCGAGGCGCTGGAAGACGATCTGCCGGCGCACATGCCCGGCGCCGACCGGCCGGCCGGTCGCTTTGTCCGCACTCCCTGGCAGCGGACCGACCATTCCGGTGCGGCCGGCGGCGGCGGCGTCATGAGCATGATGGCCGGCCGGGTGTTCGAGAAGGTGGGGGTCCACTGCTCGACCGTGCATGGCGAGTTCGCCCCCGAGTTCCGCGCGCAGATTCCCGGTGCCACAGAAGATCCGCGCTTCTATGCCTCCGGCATTTCGCTGATCGCCCATCCGGTGAACCCGAACGTGCCGGCGGTTCACATGAACACCCGCATGGTGGTGACGACCCGCGCATGGTTCGGTGGCGGCGCCGACCTGACGCCGGTGCTCGACCGGCGGCGCGTGCAGGACGACCCGGACAGCCGGGCGTTCCACGGCGCCATGGAGGTGGCCTGCACGGCGCACGCGGTGGCCGACTACGCCCGCTACAAGGCCTGGTGCGACGACTATTTCTTTCTGCCCCACCGCAACGAACCGCGCGGTATCGGCGGCATCTTCTTCGACTATCTCGACACGGGTGACCGCGATGCCGATTTCGCGTTCACGCAGGAGGTCGGCCGCGCCTTCGCAGAGGTCTATCCCGCCATCGTGCGGGCCAATTACGCGACACCGTGGACCGAGGCCGACCGCGAGGAACAGCTCATTCGCCGCGGCCGGTATGTGGAATTCAACCTGCTGCACGACCGTGGCACGATCTTCGGCCTGAAGACCGGTGGCAACGTGGCGAGCATCCTGTCGTCCCTGCCGCCCCTGGTGCGCTGGCCCTGAGAGGCGGGTATCTGCCGGCGGACCGGCCCTGCCCGCGACGGGGTGCGCGGCATGAAGGGCAGGCAGGGGTCGAGGTCCTTCCCGTCGCGAAAGCTCTCGACTTTCCGGGTTTCCCGCTCGCCGGAATATTCGTCACCGCAGCGTAACGGCGCCGCGACCTGCCAAGGGCTGACGCCTGCGCGCGACGTCACACGGACATGAGCCTGGACAGCATCGTGGCGAGTTCGGCCTGCCGGCGGCAGCCCGTCTTCTCGCGGATCCGCTTGAGATGGAACCGAAGTGTTTCGAGCGAAACGCCACGGCCCTTTGCGATCCGCTTGAGGTCCGTTCCGACCGCCAGTTCGCAGGCGATCTCGGACTCGGTTGGCGTGAGATCGAATATCGCGCGAAGCAGGGCCGGAGACTGTGCCACCTTTCGCGAGGCCTTGGTAAGCACCGCAATGGACGTGGCCCTCCCGAAGATGTCGCGTGCCGTCCGGCGAACGGGGAGAACATGCAAGACGGCGCGATCCGTTCCATCCACCGATTCGAGGGCGATGGAGCGTATGCCCGAGGCCGAGGCGATCTGGTCGAGTGTCGCCGAGAGAATCCGGGAGGCGCGCTGATCGTGCAGGACGAGGCGGTCGCGGCCGCGCGTGGTCCACAAGCCCCATTCCTGCTCGAACAGATCGTTTGCGACGACGACGGCGCCGTTGCGGGCCAACGCCACCGCGGGCAGTTCCAGCAGGGCCAGGGTCTCCACAGCCGTTCGCGCGCGCTCGAACGACAGCCGGGATGCGATCATCGCCGCGCGTGCGAGGTGGGGGAAGAGAGCGTCCAGCCCGGCAACCGTCTCCGTATCGAACGGACCCTGTTCGACGCGCCGCTCCATGCTGAAGATCGCCGTGTCACCGGTCGGCATGGGAATCGCCGCGGCCGCTCCCCACTTGAAGCCCCTGGGCAGCAGGAAATTCACATATTCAGGGAGGGTCTCGATCTCGCGGATGGTGAGAATGTCCGTATCGCGAACCCATCCCTGCCTTGGTCGGGCAAGCAGGCGCGGTGCCCGCTGGCTCTTCGTGGTCCAGCCGCCTTCGACCCATTGCTCCCAGAAAGGCCGTGCCTGCGGCGATGCGATGGAGTGAACCTGGTTCTGGTCATTTGCGGCAAGCAGGACCGTCCCGAAGCTCCCGCCAAATGCGGACAGCGTCTCCAGAACCTCCGGCCATTGCTCGGGAACAACAGCAGCCTCGTAGATGAGATGTTCAAGATCGGGCAGGGTCATCGATCGATCCGGCATGTCTTGCAGGGAACGTGATACTGGTTGGAGATACTACATCTGCCGGCAGGTTCAGGCGGTCGCAATTGTCGCAGCCTTCCGTTGCACAATGTCTCCACCAGCAGGGACTGTCCTGCCCCTACGGCGGGCGGACGCCATCCGGCTGCCGGTGCGATGCGAGGGAGCGATCTCCGATCTGGCCAGAGGCCCGGCTCCCTCCCGCACGATCAAGGGCTTGCTCTCATTCAATTAACACGTTAATTATATTGCGATCAGCCCCCCGGGAGGCGCGCAATGCCTCATATCGTCATCGAGCATTCGGCCAGTCTCGACGGTCTCGTCGACTGGGCCGCGCTGTGCGAGACAGCAAGGATTGCAGCGGCGGAGACGGGCGTCTTCCCGCTTGGCGGCATCCGCGTGCGCAGCCATCGCTGCGACCATGCGGTGATGGCCGACGGCAATCCGGCGCATGGCTTCGTCGATGTGACGCTGAAGATCGGCAAGGGCCGCGACCGCGAAACGAAGCAGCGCGCCGGCGACCGCATCTTCGCGGCCATCTCGGCAGCGCTGGATCCGGCCTTCGCCGCCACGACCATCGCGCTGTCGCTCCAGATCGAGGAGATCGACGAGCCGAACTGGAAGCGCAACACCATTCACGACGCCCTGAAGGGGAGAGCCTGACATGGCCGGAACCGAGACGAAGCACGCAGCGCCGGGCGAGGCGTTCGCGCGCAACCGGCAGCGCGCCGAGGAACTGCTCGCATCGCTCAAGGCCGACGGGATCGGCCACCACATTGCCGGCCGGAGGGTCGAGGCGGCGTCCGGACGCACCTTCGAGACGATTTCGCCCATCGACAGATCGGTTCTCGCCGAGGTGGCGCGCGGCGATGCCGCCGATATCGACGCGGCGGCCGGGGCCGCCACGAAAGCCTTCCGGTCCTGGAAGGCGCTCGATCCGGACAGGCGCCGCGCGATCCTGCACAAGGTGGCCGATGTCATCGAGGCGCACCAGGACGACATCGCCGTGCTCGAATGCGTCGACACGGGGCAGGCCCATCGCTTCATGTCCAAGGCGGCGGTGCGGGCGGCGGAGAACTTCCGGTTCTTCGCCGACCGGGCTGCCTCCGCGCGGGACGGACTGAACCTGCCGGCCAGGGACCACTGGAACGTGACCACCCGCGTGCCGATCGGTCCGGTCGGCGTGATCACGCCGTGGAACACGCCGTTCATGCTGTCCACCTGGAAGATCGCCCCGGCGCTGGCTGCCGGGTGCACGGTCGTTCACAAGCCGGCGGAATGGTCGCCGGTGACGGCCGACCTGCTGCCGCGCCTGCTGCTTGAAGCCGGTGTCCCGGAGGGCGTGCTCAACACCGTCCACGGCTTCGGCGAGGAAGCGGGCAAGGCGCTGACCGAACATCCGGCGATCAGGGCCATCGGCTTCGTCGGGGAGAGCGCGACGGGCTCGGCCATCATGGCGCAGGGCGCGCCCACGCTGAAGCGGGTCCATTTCGAGCTGGGCGGCAAGAATCCGGTGCTCGTTTTCGACGACGCGGACATGGAGCGCGCGCTCGATGCCGTGGTCTTCATGATCTACTCGCTGAACGGCGAGCGCTGCACCTCGTCAAGCAGGCTTCTGGTGCAGGACTCGATCGCCGAGACCTTCATTACCCGCCTTGTTGAACGTGTTAAGCGTCTGGTCGTCGGCCACCCGCTGGACCCCGCCACCGAGATCGGCCCGCTGATCCACCAGCGGCATTTCGACAAGGTCTGCTCCTATTTCGACATCGCCCGGCGGGACGGCGCGACGATTGCTGCCGGTGGCCGGCCCTTCGACGGGCCGGGCGGCGGGTTCTATGTGGAGCCGACACTGGTCACGGGCGCGACCAGCGCCATGCGCGTGGCGCAGGAAGAGGTGTTCGGGCCCTACCTGACCGTCATTCCGTTCAAGGACGAAGCCGAGGCGGTCGGCATCGCCAATGACGTGGCCTATGGCCTCGCCGGTTATGTCTGGACCGCCGACATGACGCGAGCGCTGCGCGTCGCCGACGACCTCGAGGCCGGCATGATCTGGTTGAACTCGGAGAACGTGCGACACCTGCCGACCCCGTTCGGCGGCATGAAGGCGAGCGGCATCGGCCGCGACGGCGGCGACTATTCCTTCGATTTCTACATGGAGAGCAAGACGATCTGCCTCGCCAAGGGCAGCCACACCGTGCCGCGCCTGGGGAGGTGAGGGACGACGGCTGACGGCGGTCATTGCGTCCTTCGAGGCTCGCCATAGCATCGAGCTGACGCGAGACGCGTCCGCATCTCGCTATGGCTCGCACCTCAGGATGAGGGGGTGGTGGATGGCATGACCGG
>NZ_JBHYDR010000003.1:319930-488753 GCF_051860605.1 Phreatobacter sp.
CGGCGGGCCAAACGGCACAGCTGCGCTCAGTCGAACGCCGGTGCCGTTCACTCCCCTCCTCATCCTGAGGTGCGAGCCCGGAACGGGCGAGCCTCGAAGGACGCATTATCCGACGTGCAGACCACCCCTCCCCCGGCGCCGTGACAAGAACCCGTGCACCTGAAGGACACGCCGATGCCCGTGCCGACCCACATTTTCGATCCGCCCTTCAACATCGTGCGCGTCAGCCATGTCGTGCTGGAAGTGACCGATCTTGCCGCCAGCCGTGCCTTCTACGAGACGGTCGTCGGCCTCAGGGTGACCGATGCCGACGCAGGGACGGTCTATCTGCGCGGCGTGGAGGAGCGGCAGCACCATTCGCTGGTGCTGCGCAAGGCGGACGGCCCCGCCTGCCGGCGCATCGGGTTCCGCCTCGGCCACGAGGCCGATCTCGACGCGGCGGCAGCCTTCTTCGCCCAGCGGGGGCTACCGCACGCCTTCGTCGAGGTGCCGTTCCAGGGCCGCACGCTCCACGCCAGCGACCCTTTCGGACTGCCGCTGGAACTGGTGGCAGGCATGGAGCGGCGACCGTCCAGCCTGCAGCGCTACGCCGACTATCAGGGCGTCAGGCCGCAGCGGCTCGACCACGTCAATGTCTTCGCTCCGGAGGTGCAGGCCAGCCTCGACTTCTACGCCGCGCTCGGCTTCCGCCTCACCGAATATGCCGAGGAGGACGGGCCGGACGGGCGCATCGCGGCCGGCTGGATGCATCGCAAGGGCAATGTCCATGACCTCGCCTTCACCAACGGCCGGGGGCCGCGCCTGCACCATCTGTGCTACTGGACGCCCACCGCGCTCGACATCATCCACCTGTGCGATGTGATGGCGACGTCGGGCTACCTGCCGAACATGGAACGCGGGCCCGGCCGCCACGGCATTTCCAACGCCTTTTTCCTCTATATCCGCGATCCCGACGGGCATCGCATCGAGCTCTACACATCCGACTACCAGACCATGGACCCCGACCACGAGCCGCTGCGATGGTCGCTGCGCGACCCGCGCCGGCAAACGCTGTGGGGAGCTCCGGCGCCGAAGACCTGGTTCGAGGAGGGCTCGCTGTTTGCCGGACAGGACCTGCGTGATCCGGCCTTCGTGGCCGATGTCATCGTTGCGAGTTGAGGGATGGACGGCGTGAACGACCGCCCCACCCAGCCCGCCGTCACGCGCGTGCGCCTGCGCGATTTCTCGCGCTCGCTGCCGATGGCGCTGCTGCGCGCCCGCGAGGCCGTGATGCGCCACTTTCGCGCGGCCCTGCGCGAGCACGACCTGACAGAGCAGCAATGGCGCGTGCTGCGCGCGCTGTCCTCGGTCGGCGAGATCGAGATCGCCGACCTCGCCCGCTCCACCTTCCTGCTCGGGCCCAGCCTGTCGCGCATTCTGCGGGACCTGGAGGCGCGCGCCCTGATCCGACGTCGGACGGATGCAAGCGACCAGCGCCGCAGCCTGATCGCCATCGCGCCAGGCGGCATGGCCCTGATGGAGATCGTCGCGCCGCAGTCCGAAGCGATCTATGCAGACATCACCGCGCGCTTCGGCGCAGACAGGCTCGCGCAGCTGCAGGACATGCTGCGCGACCTGGAACGCGAGATGGCCGACCTCGCTCCGGGCGCGGCGGCAGACGAGGGAGGCAGCCGATGACGCGGCGCATGACCGGCGGCGAGGCGATCGTCGCGGGACTTCTGGCCAACGGGGTCGATACCGTGTTCGGCCTGCCGGGCGCACAGATGTACCCGCTGTTCGACGCGCTGGCGCAGAATGCCGACCGCATCCGCACGATCGGCGCGCGCCACGAGCAGGCCTGCGGCTACATGGCCTTCGGCTATGGCCGCTCGACGGGCCGCACCGGCGTCTATTCGGTGGTGCCGGGGCCCGGCCTCCTGAACACCACGGCGGCGCTGGCCACCGGCTGGGGCTGCAACACGCCGATGGTCTGCCTGACCGGCCAGATCCCCTCCCCCTTCATCGGCCGGCGCCGCGGCCACCTGCACGAGATTGCCGACCAGCTCGGCACGCTGCGTTCGCTGGTCAAATGGGCCGAACGGATCGAACGGCCGGCCGATGCGCCCGCCCTCGTCGCAGAGGCTTTCCGGCAGGCTCAGTCCGGCAGGCCGGGTCCCGTGGCACTTGAAATGGCGTGGGATGTCATGGCCTCGGCCGAGGACGTGCCGGTGGCACAGGCCGGCACGACCGATCCCGGCCCCGAGCCCGACCGGATGGCGGTCTCCCATGCAGCCAACCTGATCCGCGCAGCGAAACTGCCGATCATCATGACCGGATCGGGAGCCCAGCACGCCAGCGCCGGAATCGCCCGCCTTTCCGAACTGACGGGCGCGCCGGTTGCGGCCTTCCGCGGCGGGCGCGGTGTCACCGACGAGGCCGGTCCCTGGGGCCTGTCCTCCTACGCGGCGTTCCGGCTCTACCGCGACTGCGACCTGGTGATCGCCATCGGCACGCGGCTGGAAATGCCGACCATGCGCTGGGCCAACATGATGGAGGTGATGACCGGGCTCGATGGCGGGCGAAAGCTCATCCGAATCGACATCGACCCGGAGGAGATGACCCGGCTTGCGGCGGATGCCGGCATCGTCGCCGACAGCGCCGAGGGGGTTGCCGCCCTGATCGCGGCGCTCGACGGCCACCGGGCGCCCGACAACCGCGCGGCCATCGAGGCGGCTCGCAGGGAGGCTGCCGACGCGATCCGCGTCGTCCAGCCGGAAATGGACCATCTCGATGCCATCCGCGCCGTGTTGCCGGCCGACGGCCTGCTGGTGGAAGAGCTCTGCCAGGCCGGCTTTGCCAGCTATTTCGGCTATCCGGTCCACCAGCCGCGAACCTATGTCTCGACAGGTTTCCAGGGCACGCTCGGCTATGGGTTCCAGACCGCGCTCGGCGTCAAGGCGGCCCATCCCGAACGCGACGTGGTGTCGATCACCGGCGACGGCGGCTTCCTGTTCGGCGTGCAGGAACTGGCAACCGCCGTGCAATACCGCCTCGGGCTTGTCACCGTGGTGTTCAACAACCACGCCTATGGCAATGTCCGCCGCGACCAGGAGACCCGCTACGGCAATCGGCTGATCGGCGCCGACCTGCACAATCCGGACTTTCCGGCGCTCGCCCGCTCCTTCGGCCTAGAGGGAACAACGGTGACCTCGGCCGCCGAGCTGCGTCCGGCGCTGGCACGGGCGCTGGCTGCGGCACGCGCCACCAGCCTTCCGTCCCTGATCGAGGTTAAGGTGGCCCGAGGCTCGGAAGCCTCGCCCTGGCCGTTCATTCATCCGGTCAAGGCCTATTGACGTGGAACGGCAGGTTGTCGGTCGGCGGGGTGGACAGCCCGGCCCACCGACGCCACTCTCCCCGCCCAGCAGGGAGGTGGCATGGACGCGCTCTTCATCGGACAGACCTATATCGACGTGACGCTGCTCGCCGACGAGATGCCGTCAGGCGACGACAAGGCGGTGGCCAGGGACTATGCGGTGTCCTTCGGGGGCAATGCGGTGACGGCCGCCTTCGCCTGCGGCAAGCTCGGCATCGTGCCGGATCTGATCGCATCGCTCGCCAATGACTGGCTCGGGCGCATGTTCTCCGATATGGCGGCGCGCTACGGGCTGATGCTGCATCCCCGCCCGGTGCGGCGCTCCTCGCTGTCCTTCGTCATCCCGAACCATGGCAAGCGTGCCATCCTGCGGGCCCGGGACGACAATTACCTGCACCCCTATCCGAACCTGAACCTCGACGGCTGCCGGGCGCTGCACCTCGACGGGCACCAGGCCGATGCCGCGATCGCCTATGCGAAGGCCTGCCGTGAAAAGGGCATCATGACCTCCATCGACGGAGGCGGTCTGCGCGCGAACACCCACGACCTGCTCGGCTTCATCGATGTGGCGGTGGTGGCCGAGCGGCTGTGCGAGCAGATGAAGCTGACGCCCGCCGAAATGCTCGACTACCTCAAGGGCCGCGGCTGCCGGATCGGCGCGGTTACCCTCGGCGAGCGTGGCACCGTCTGGATGGACGAGGCCGGCGAGAAACGCCATCTGGCGGCCCTGCCGGTGCCGGCCGAACGCATTGTCGATACCAGCGGCGCGGGCGACATTTTCCATGGCGCCTACGTCTATTCGTACATGGCCCACCCGGACTGGAACTGGGAGCAGCATTTCCGCTTCTCCCGCGCCGCATCGGCCCATTCCATCCAGCACCTGGGCAACGAGGCGAGCCTGCCGACGCTGAAGGACATCGAGGCGACCCGCGCCGCCTTCGAGCGCGACTGACGCCTCAAACGACGATGCCCGGCACGAGGCCGGGCATCGGGAAGGCCAGTCCGACGCGAATCAGCGGCAGACGAGGACACCGGCGCGCCGCACGCAGACGCGCCGGCGACGGCGGGGACGGACCACGACCGGCCGACGCGGGCGGCCGGGACGGCGCACGACCACACCCGGGCGGCGGCGCTGCATCTCGACAGCATCGTCGATCAGCGGCTCGAAGGAGGGCGTCAGCGGTGCGGCGGCTGCGGAACCGGCGGACGTGACAGGCGCGGCACTGGCCGCCGAGGCGACGACAGGCACGGCGGCAATGCCGGCCAGAACGGTGAAGAAGGATCGGCGGTTCATGTGACTCTCCTGTATGTCGCCCCCCGCGCGAAACTCGGCGCCGGGGCGTGAACCTCACATGAATGCTTCGTCTCCTGCGCTATTCTGCCGCGATTGCAATCGGACCCGCTGGCGCCGGCAGGGCCACGGGCGCCTCCTCGACCGGACGGGCTTCGGCCTTCGGGCGGCGGACGCGGAACCAGACCGCATAGAGCGCCGGCAGGAACAGCAGCGTCAGCACGGTGGCCACCGTCAGGCCGCCGCCGATGGTGATCGCCATGGGCCCCCAGAACAGCGAGCGCGACAGCGGAACCATGGCGAGGATCGCCGCGGCCGCGGTGAGCACCACTGGCCGTGAACGGCGCACGGTCGCCTCGATGATGGCCTCGTAGAGCGAATAGCCGGAGGCCACCTCCTCGTCGATCTGCTGCACCAGGATCACCGTGTTGCGCATGATCATGCCCGCCAGCGCGATGAGGCCGAGCAGGGCGACAAAGCCGAAGGGGGCGGCGAACAGGTTGAGGGCGAAGGAGACGCCGATCAGGCCGAGCGGCGCTGTGAGGAAGACCAGGATCAGCCGGGAGAACGACTGGAGCTGGACCATCAGGACGATGAGCATGCCGAGCAGCATGATCGGGAACAGCACGAAGATGGAGGCATTGGCCTTGGCCGATTCCTCCACCGCCCCGCCCTGCTCAATGCGCATGCCGGGCGGCAGGCTGGCGATGAGATCCTTCAGCGCGTCCTGCACCTGCGCGCTGACCACGGGCGGCTGGACCCCGTCCACCACGTCCGCGCGTACGGTCATGGTCAGATCGCGGTTGCGCCGCCACAGGATCGGGTCCTCGTGGACGTGCTCGATGCGCGCCACCTGCGACAGCGGCACGGGGACGCCGCCGCGGGCGATGATGGTGAGGTCGCCGATGCGTCCGAGATCGACCCGCTCTGCGGGAACCGCCCGGGCCACGATGTCGACCCGTTCGGTGCGCTCGCGCACGCTGGTGACGGTGATGCCAGAGAGCAGGGTCTGCAATGTCTGCGCGACGTCCTGCACGTTGAGGCCGAGGGCGCGGGCGCGGTCCTGGTCCACAACCAGCCGCACGGAGGGCGACTGCTCGCTCCAGTCGAGATGCGGGTCGCGGGCGCTCGGATTGGCGCGCATGATCTCGCGCACCTTGACGGCCGTCTCCCGCACCATGTGCGGCTCCGTTCCGATCACGCGGAACTGCACGGGGAAGCCGACCGGCGGGCCGAAGTTGAAGCGGTCGATGCGCACGCGGGCCTCCGAGAGCGCGCCGGCCGCCACTTCCGCCTCCAGCCTTGCCTTGAGGCGCTCGCGTCCGGGAAGGTCCTTGGCGATGATGACGATCTCGGCGAAGGACTCATCGGGAAGCTGCGGATTGAGGCCGAGCCAGAAGCGCGGCGAGCCCTGGCCGATATAGGTGGTGAAGGTCCGCACATCGGCATCGCCGGCGAGCATCTGCTCGGCGCGCTTCGCCGTCTCCTGGGAGGCGGTGATAGCCGTGCCCTGCGGCAGGCGCATCTGGAAGAACAGCTCGGTGCGTTCCGAGACCGGGAAGAACTGCTGCTGGACCTGGCCGAAGGCGACGATGGAGGTGCCGAACAGCACGACGGTCGACGCCACCACGAAGAACTTGTGGTCGACACAGAACCGCACCACCCGCCTGAGCCCGTTATAGACCGGCGTCTCGTAGATGGCATGCGGGTTGGAATGGTCGGGCTGCGGCGGCACGGGCAGGCCGCGCTTCAGCGCCTTCGCCACCCTGCGAGCGTGCTTGCGCTCCTCGATCTTGCGGAAATCGGGCAGGAACTTCACGCCGAGATAGGGCGTGAAGATCACCGCCACGAACCACGACACGACCAGCGCGATGCCGACCACCCAGAAGATCGAGCCGGTATATTCGCCGACCCCGGAATTGGCGAGGCCGACGGGCAAGAAGCCGATGGCGGTGACCAGCGTTCCTGTGAGCATGGGAAAGGCCGTGGAGGTCCAGGCATAGGCCGCCGCCGACAGGCGGTCCCAGCCCTGCTCCATCTTCACCACCATCATCTCCACGGCGATGATGGCGTCGTCCACCAGCAGGCCGAGCGCAATGATGAGCGCGCCGAGCGAGATGCGGTGCAGGTCGATGCCCAGCGCATACATCGCGACGAAGACCAGGGCGAGCACCAGCGGCACGGACAGCGCCACGATGATGCCGGTGCGCCAGCCCAGCGAGATGAAGGAGACGACGAGCACGATGGCCAGCGCCTCCAGGAACACCTTGATGAACTCGGAAACGGCCTTCTCGACCACATAGGGCTGGTCGGCGATACGGCCGAGCTCGATGCCGGCCGGCAGTTCCGCGGCGAAGGCGTCGCGCGCGCGATCGAGGTCCTGGCCGAGCTGGGTGATATTGCCGCCCTTCTGCATGACGACGCCGACGAGCAGGGCATTCTGGCCCTCCTGCCGGATCAGATAGGTGGGCGGATCGACATAGCCGCGGGAGACGGTGGCGATGTCGCCGAGCCGGAAGATGCGGCCATTGGCCTCCACGGGGGTTGCAGCGACCGCCGCCACGCCGTCGAGCGCGCCGGTGACGCGCAGCGGCACCCGGTTGGCGCCGGTGTCGATGGTGCCGGCGGGGACGACCGCATTCTGCTTCTGCAGGCTGTCGAAGATGGCCGATGCCGGGACGCCGAGGGTGGCCAGCTTGGCATGGCTGAACTCGACATAAATGCGCTCGTCCTGGGCGCCGTAGAGGTTCACCTTGGTGACATTGGGCAGGCGCAGCAACTGGCTGCGGAACTCTTCCGCATAGCGCTTCATGTCGGCATAGCCGGCGCCCTGGCTGGTCAGCGTGAACAGCACGGCATCGACATCGCCATATTCGTCATTGACGTTCGGCCCGATCAGGCCAGCGGGCAGTTCGGCGCGGATGTCGCCCAGCTTCTTGCGCAACTGGTAGAACAGCTGCGGCACGTCGCGGGCCGGCGTCGCGTCCCGGAACTGCACCTGCATGGCGGTGAATCCGGGCTTGGTATAAGTCTGCACGCGCTCGAACCAGGGCAGTTCCTGCAGCTTCTTCTCGATCCGGTCGGCGACCTGGTCCTGCATCTCGCGAGCGGTGGCGCCCGGCCAGACGGCAGTGATGATCGCGACCTTGATGGTGAAGGAGGGGTCCTCCGCCCGGCCAAGGCGCATGTAGGAGACCGCGCCGGCAACCAGCACGGCAAGGATCATGAACAGGACCAGCGTCTGGTGCGTCACCGCCCAGTGCGACCAGTTGTTGCGGGTCAGGCTCGGGTCATGGCTGTCGTGAGCGGCGGACATGGGGCCTCTCCGCGGGCGTGTTGACGGGACTGTCCAGAGGCGCCATCGGGGCACCGCCGCATGTTGGGCTATGCGTTCGGGGGCATTGCCGCCGCGCGCGTCAGCCGCGGGTCTCGACGATGCGGACGCGCTGGCTTGCATCGAGCTTGTGGACACCGAAGGCGACCACGCGGTCCCCCTCGGCAATGCCCTCGGCAAGCAGGACCTCGCGACCTTCGTAGCCGGCGACCTTGACCGGCTTCAGCGCAAGCTGGCCGGTGGCCGCGTCGACCACGAAGACGGAGGGGCCGCGCCCGTCGGAATAGAGCGCGGAGATGGGGAGGCGAGCCACGCGGGCGGACGCGGGCTCGCCGACCGTGACGGTCGCCGTCATACCTATGACGACGCCGTCATCGGCGTCCTGGATCGTGAAACGGGCCTGGAAGGTGCGGGTCGCCGTGTCCGCCGAAGCGGCGAACTCGCGCAGGGCGGCCTTGTAGGTGCGGCCGGCATTTGACCAGAGCGAAACCGTGGCCGTGCCGGTGCGCACGCGCTCGATCATCGCCTCGGGGACCGCGACCACCGCCTCCCGCTCGCCGGAACGGGCAAGGCGCACCACCGGCGTGCCGGCGGCGACCACCTGGCCGGGCTCGGCCATGGTGGCGGTGACCAGCCCGTCGGTATCGGCGACGAGGGTGGCATAGCCGAGCTGGTTGGCGGCGAGGTCGAGGGTGCGGCGGGCGCGGTCGAGCCGGCCGCGCGCTTCCGCCGTGCGGGCGAGCTGCTGGTCGAGGGTTGCCTGCGTCGCCCAGCCGTTGCGGCGCAGTTCCTGGGTGCGGTGGTCCTGGGCCTCGGACGTGGCAAGGTTCACCTCCGCCGCCGCCAGTTCAGCCTGGGCCTGGGCCTGCTGGAGAGCGAGATCGGCATTGTCGAGCCTGGCCAGCGGCTGGCCCTGCCGGACGCGCTCGCCCTGCTGGACCAGGCGCTCGGCCACCTTGCCGCCGACCCGGAAGCCGAGATCGCTCTCGATCCGCGGACGCACGGTGCCGACGAAGGTGCGCTCGCCATTGAGTGGCTGGAACCTGACGGTCTCGACGACCACGGCCCGCGCAGGTGCCTCGGCAGGCGTCTGCGTGCGGGCGTTGCTATCGTTGCAGGCGGCAAGGCCGATGCCCATCAGCGGCACGGCGAGCAAGGGGAGAAGGCGGGACGGCAGCACGCGGGAAACCATGGCAGGTCCTCAGATCTTCAGGGCACGGATGGCGAACTGGGTCAGGCGACGGGTCTGCTCGTCGAGATCGAAGAGCTGGGCGCATTGCTCGATCAGCGAGGGATGAAAGACGGTGGCGTGGCACTGCTTGAACGACCAGGCGGCCTCGACCGGATCGCGCACGACGAACTCGCCGGCGACCATGCCGTCGCGGATCACCTCGGCGAAAAGCCCGACCATGGTTTCCAGGTGACGCTGGATGACGTGCCAGTTCTCGGCGATGGCGGCCTCGACCATGTCGTGCAGCCGCTTCTCGTCGAACATCTGGCTCTTGTTGAAGGCGTGGACGGCCATGGTCATGCGCGCCAGCCGCTCGGAGGCCGCCACGTCCTTCTCGGCGGCAATATCGCGCAGCGCGGCGTGGCACTGATCGAGCAGCCGACGTGCGACCTCCTCGCAGATCGCCGACTTGGAGGGGAAGAACCGGTACACATTGGCCGGGCTCATGCCGAGCGTGGACGCGATGTCAGCGATCGCCGTCTTGCCATAGCCGATACGCCGGAAGTGTTCGTCAGCGACCTCGAGGATGCGCTCGCGGGTTTCGTCCGGCGTCAGGCGGGGCCTCAGGCTCATGGCGAATGCGTGACCTCTGTTTCTTGAGAACTGATGATTTCTGATTTTCATCAGTCGTCATTCAAAAGTCAAGAGGCATTGCGCCCGGATCGGCTGACGGCCGCCGCCCCGATGATCGAGAAAGTTCACAACCTGTTGATGGCGCATAACGAAAAGCCCGTCCGGATGAACCGGACGGGCCAGTCTGCATGAAGCGGACCTGAGTGGCCGGGGGGGCGAATAAACTCAGCCCGCCATCATGAGCTCAGGAAAAACGGGGTCAGGACGGCCAGCGGGTGCTGAACCAGCTGTCGATCTCGGTCTTCGCCTGGTCCTTGGCGTAGCCGTAGCGCTCCTGGAGCTTGCCTTCGAGCTGGTCGCGCTTGCCGTCGATCACGTCGAGATCGTCGTCAGTGAGCTTGCCCCACTGCTCCTTGATATTGCCCTTGATCTGCTTCCAGTTGCCTTGAACACGGTCCCAGTTCATCGGAGCCTCCGTTGTGGTTGAAGATGACTCATCAACCCGCGGAACCCCCGGTCGGTTCCCGCGCCGGACCTACGCTTTCGCCGAGCCTGCGCTTTCGCCGGGTCCCTCGCCCGAGCGGTCAGCGGCCGCCGGAGCGCAGGCGGCCGACAATGCCGGTGGGGAAGAAATAGACGCTCAGCACGAAGAGCACGCCAAGGAACAGCAGCCAGCGGTCCGGGTGCAGGAGTTTGGGCAGGAGCGGAATGCCCTCGGTGGCGGAGGCCCCCACCGCCATCAGGCGCTGGAGATAGTTCTGCGCGACGATGAACAGCGTCGCGCCCACCACCGCGCCGTAAAGCGTGCCCATGCCGCCAATGACGACCATGAGCAGGATGTCGAGCATGATGGCGAAGGAGAGCGTCGCCTCCGGCCCGGTATAGCGCAGCCAGATGGCGTAGAGCGCGCCGGCGAGCACCGCCATGGCCGCCGCGATGCAATTGGCCATCGTGCGGTAATAGACGACGCGGTAGCCGAGCGCCTCGGCGCGCATGTCGTTCTCGCGGATCGCCTGCAGCACGCGGCCAAAGGGCGAATTGACGATGCGCAGCATGGTCAGGAACAACACCAGCGCGGCGACGAAGACGAGGTAATAGGCCAGGATGCGGCCGTTGACGACGGTGCCGAACAGCGGCTGCTCCAGCAGACGGTAGCCGGGCCGCAGCACCGGCGGGACGGAGAAAGTGCGGCCATCCTCGCCGCCCGTGAACTCGGAGAACTGCGTGGCGAGCAGCAGGAAGGCGGAGGCGACCGCCAGCGTGATCATGGCGAAGAAGATCGCGCGCACGCGCAGCGACAGGAGCCCGATGAGCATTGCCAGCGCGATCCCAAGGATCAGCGCGGCCAGAATACCAAGTCCGATGACGCCCCAGCTGGCCCCGAATGTGTAGAGCGCGAGCCCCACGCCATAGCCGCCGATGCCGAAGAACATGGTGTGGGCGAAAGAGACGATGCCGGTATAGCCGAGCAGCAGGTCGTAGCTCGCCACCAGCACGATGAAGATGCAGATCTTGGCCGCCGTGTTGATGGCCGCCGCGCCCGGAAACAGGAACGGCGCCAAGGTGAGCCCGATCAGAACGGCGACGAGCACGCCGGTGAGAATTCGGCTGCGCGGGAAATCGCCGGACAGGAGGGTGCTCAGCATGGGTCCGTCCTCACCGTTTCGCGACCGGATAGAGGCCCTGCGGCCGCCACATCAGGATCGCGACCATAAGCAGGATGTTGGAGGCGAGCGCGATCTTCGGGAACAGGAAGGCTGTGTAATTGGCCATCAGCGCCACCAGCACCGCCCCGAGGAAGCAGCCGCCGACCGAGCCGAGCCCGCCGATGATGATGACGATGAAGACCAGCACCATCATCTCCCCGCCGATGGCAGCGGTCAGCGTCTCGCGGTAGAGCGCCCACAGGACGCCGCCAAGCCCGGCCAGTGCAGAGCCCGCCACGAACACCCCGACAAACAGGCGCCGGATACGGTAGCCGAGCGCCTCGACCATCTCGGCATTCTCCACGCCGGCGCGGATCAGGAGGCCGATCTTCGTGCGGTTCAGCACCAGCATCATGGTGGCAAAGACCGCGAGCCCGACCACCACGGCCAGGATGCGGTAGCGCTCGATGGCGAAATCGCCGATCACCACCGCCCCGCGCAGCGCGGCCGGCAGCGCCATGGCCTTCTGGTCGCCGCCCCAGATGACGTGGATGAGCTGCTCGGCGACGATCAGGCCGCCCATGGTGATGAGAATCTGCTTCAGGTGCTGGCCATAGACCGGCTTGACGATGATCCGCTCGAAGGCCCAGCCGAGCAGGCCCGTTCCGACCATGGCGACAGCGGCGGCAAGACCGAGCGCCATCAGGTTCCAGGTCAGTGAATCGGCCTGAACCCAGCCGGAGAGCAGGCCGAGCACCGACAGGGCCATGTAGGCCCCGACGGCGATGAACGCGCCGTGGCCGAAATTGAGCACGTCCATCAGGCCGAAGATCAGCGTGAGGCCGGAAGCGATGACGAAGATCATCATGCCCATGGCGAGCGCCGCGACCGTCAGCGTCACCCAGGTGACCGGGTTTCCGATCAGCGGCAGGGCGATGGCCGCCAGTACGATCGGCAGGAGGATCGGCAGATAGTCCGATTTCACCGTGGGCAGGGTCTCGGCCTGGGTGGAGGTCGTTGCCGTGGTCATGACCGCCGTTTCTCCTCTCGCGCGCCGCGACACGCACCGCCAGACCATGAACCCGCGGTCATCCCCGGCCGAGCGAAGCGAGGGGAAGGGGATCCAGGGAACCCGGCCAGATAACCGAACAGCACCCGGCCATCGTTTGCTGGCCCCCCTTCCCTCGCCCTGCGGGCTCGCCGGGTTTGACGGGCTGAAGCATCCCTGGTCATCGCGCCGCCCTCACTGATGCGCGTCCAGCGACAGGCCGAGCAGGCGCTGCTGCAGGGTCTCGTCGCGGGCAAGGTCGGCCATGGCGCCGCGGTGGACGATGCGGCCGTCATCCATCACCGCCACATGGTCGCCGAGGCTGGCGGCGAAGCGGAAGTTCTGCTCGACCAGCAGGATGGTCGTCTCGCGCTTGAGCTCGGCAAAGGCCTGGATCATCGCCTCGATGATGGCCGGCGCGATGCCCTTGGTCGGCTCGTCGATGAGAATGAGCCGGCGCGGCTCGGCGATGGCGCGGGCGATCGCCAGCATCTGCTTCTGGCCGCCGGAAAGGACGCCGGCCGGCAGCTGCCAGAATTTCTTGAGCGCGGGAAACAGGCCGAAGATCCAGTCGAGCCGGGCGGCATCGGGCGGGCCGTTGCGGGCCGCCAGGGTCATGTTCTCGGCCACCGTCAGGTCGGCGAAGACCGCCATGGTCTCGGGCACATAGGCAATGCCGGAGAGAGCGATGTCCGGCGTCGGCATGCCGCCGATGGGCCGGCCGTCGAACGTGATCGTGCCCCGCGAGGGCTTCCACAGGCCCATGATCGTGCGCAGCGTCGTGGTCTTGCCGGCGCCGTTGCGCCCCAGCAGCACGGTCATGCCCTCCTTCGGCAGATCGAGGTCGACGCCCTGAAGGATGTGGTACTGGCCGATATGGGTATGGACGCCCTCAAGGCTCATGAGCGGCTCAGACATGGGCCGCCTCCGCCTTCGGCGCCTGGCCGAGATAGGCCTCCTGCACGACCGGCGAGGCGATGACCGCCGCCGGCTCGCCGTCGGCGACGAGCTGGCCGTTGTGCAGCACCACGATGCGGTCGGCGAGCGAGCGCACCACGTCCATCTTGTGCTCGACCAGGAGGATCGTCTTGTCGCCGCGCGCCTTCAGCCGGTTGATCAGGTCGAGGATGATCGGCACCTCGTCGACCGACATGCCCGCGGTCGGCTCGTCGAACATGAACACGCGGGGCTCCAGCGCCATCATGATGGCGACCTCCAGCTTGCGCTTGTCGCCATGCGGCAGGGCGGCCGCCACGGTGTCGCGCACGCCGTCGAGATTGACCTCGGCAAGATAGTGGTCGGCCTTGTCGATCCAGTCGCGATGGCGCGACCAGAGCGAGAACAGGCTGGCCGCCGCGCGCCCGCGCGCCTGCACGGCCAAACGCACGTTCTCCGCCACGGTGAGATTGGGGAACAGGTTGGTGATCTGGAAGGCACGGCCGATGCCGCGCTGGGCCCGGCCCGCGGCGCCGAGGCCGGACACGTCCTCGCCGTCCAGCAGCGTGATGCCGGCACTGGCCGTGAGCTGTCCCGACATCAGGTTGAAATAGGTGGTCTTGCCGGCCCCGTTCGGCCCGACGATGGCGGTCAGCGTGCCGGCATGGAAGGCGCAGGAGACGCTGTCCACCGCGACATGGCCGCCGAAGCGGATGGTCAGGTCACGCGTTTCGAGGACGGGTGGCATGGGTGACATCCGGCAAATGCGTCCTTCGAGGCTCGCTTCGCTCGCACCTCAGGATGAGGAAGGTTGAAACCGGCATGGCTGTCGGTCGAAGCCTGGACGGTTCGCCACACGGACGCGGGTGCAGATCACCCCCTCACCTCATCCTGAGGTGCGAGCGAAGCGAGCCTCGAAGGACGCACATCGCGTCGTGCCATGCAGCAGGCCAGCGCTAGCGGCCGGGAGAACCCGGCCGCTCCGGAGCGCCCGACCGTCAGTTCGTGCGCCGGTTGTTGGTGATCGGCAGCGGCATCTCGGCGGCCGGAATGGTGCGCACCAGTTCCAGCATGTCGTTGTCGCGGCCATTCGGGCGGATACGGAAGTGATACATTTCCTGCAGCGCCTGGTGGTCCTCCGGCCGGAAGGTCATGGGGCCTTTCGGGGTCTGGAAGGTCATGCCCTCCATGGCGGTGATCAGCCGTTCGGTATCGGTCGAGCCGGCCTTTTCCAGCGCCGCCACCACGGCGGCAGCCGCCGCGAAACCGCCCGCCACGAAGAAGTCCGGCGGCGCGTTATGGCGCTTCTGATACTCGGCCTTCAGCCAGTCGTTCAGCGCGTTCCGCGGGAAGTCGTAGTAGTAGTAAATGCCGCCCTCGGTGCCGGCGAAGGCCTTCCAGGCGTTCATGGCCGGCAGGATGTTGCCGCCGGGGGCGAGTGAAATGTTGAACCGCTCGGGGCGCATGTCAACGAACTTCGCCATCGGGTGGGCGCCGGCCCAGATGAAGCCGATGATGCGCTTGCCGGGCCGGTCGCGCAGGGCCGCGAACAGACGCTCGGCGAAGGGCGTGAAATCGGCCGTGTTGCCGGCGGCATATTCCTCCGCGACGATCCGGGCGCGCGGACGGATGGCGGCGAGCGCTGCCTTGTAGGCAGCGACGCCGTCGCGGCCGAAGGCGGTGTCCAGGCCCATCATGCCGATGGAGACATCCTCGTTCTCGGGGATGGAGGCGGCGGCGGCCAGCGCATCCTGGTAGGACGAGCGGCCAGTGCGGAAGACATAGCGGTTCCAGCGCGCGCCGGTGATGCTGTCGGCCACGGCCGGCTCGACGATGAGGATCTTCTTCGCCTCCTCCGCGACAGGAAGCATGGCGAGCGCGACCGGCGAGCCGGTGGTGCCGACCGCCAGCGCTGCGCCGTCGTCGTTGTAGCATTCCTCCAGCAGCGCCTTGCCGCGGTCGGGACGCAGTTGGTCATCCTTGACGATGACCTGGATGCGCATGTTGCCGACCGTATTGGTGCCGCGGGTGAGATATTCGAGGCCCATCATGAAGCCGACCTCGGTCTGCTTCGCATAGGCCTCCAGCGGGCCCGTGCGGCCGGCGATCAGGCAGATCTTCACGTCGCGCACCTGCGCCACGGCCTCGCCGGCATAGGACGAGACGGCAAGCGCCAGCGTGGCGGCGGCCATCGCAAGCTTTGTCCTCAGCATGGGATCCTCCCTGATCCAGAACATGAAACTGACACTTGAGTCATGTTTCATGTGACGCTAGCGTTATGCCAGAAACGCGTCAAGCGGGAAGCAGGCCCGAAGCCCTCCGGCGACAGGCCGATGACGGAAACGCCGACGGGAACGCTCATGTCCCAGCCTCATCCGGCAGGTCCCCTGCCGGCACCGAAGACCCAGCGCGGCGAGCGGACACGCCAGCGCATTCTCGACGCCGCCGAGCGCGAGATCGGCGCACGCGGTTTCGCCGAGGCCTCGATCGCCACCATCACGGCCGAGGCCGATGTCGCGCAGGGCACGTTCTATCTCTACTTCCGCTCCAAGGAGGAGGTGCTGCGCGAGCTGGTCCTGCGCATGGGCCGGCGGCTGCGCCATCACCTCACCCGCGCGATCGTGGGGGCGCCGGACCGGCTGGCGGCCGAGCGCCTGGGCATCCACGCCTTCCTTGAATTCGTGCGCGCCAACCCGAACCTCTACCGGGTGGTGGCGGAATCCCAGTTCGTCGATCCCGCCATCCACCGCTCCTATTACGAGGAGTTTGCCGCCGGCTATCGCGACCTGCTGGAGGACGCCGCCGCCCGCGGCGAGATCGCGGCCGGCGATGCCGAGGTGCGCGCCTGGGCCCTGATGGGGGTCACCGACATGGTGGGCCGGCGCTTCTCGCTCTACGACACATCCGAGACCCTCGACCGTGCGGTGGAGGCCGCCTTCGACCTCGTCGCCCATGGCATTGCACCGCGTCGGGAGCCTCCCGGCCATGGCTGAGCCGCTGGTCCTCACCGCCATCGCCGCCCGCACGCCTTCGGGTTCCGCCCTTTTCGAGGCTGCGGCGACCGGGCGCCTCCGCTTGCCCGCGAGGGCTGCATGAGGACCGTGCCCGACCTCTGCTGCCGCCGCGCGCAGCTTTCGCCCGACACCGTCTGTTTCGAGGAGATCGTCACCGGGCGCAGCGTCACCTATGGCCAGATGGACGATGCGGCGGGCCGTGGCGCCGCCTTCCTGGCCGCCCAGGGGCTCGCCGAGGGCGACCGGTTCGCGGTGCTGTGCCACAACAACGCGACCTTCTTCGAGCTGCTGTTCGCCGCTGCCCGCGCGCGCCTCGTCATGGTGCCGCTGAACTGGCGGCTGACCCCGGCCGAACTGACGCCGATCCTCGCCGACTGTTCAGCCAGGTTGCTCATCGCGGACGAGGCCTGCGCGGACCTCGCCGCCGACCTCGCCGGGGTCGTGCCGATCCTCTCCCTTGCCGGCTACGAGGCCGGGCGAACTGCAACGCCCCCCGCCGTTGCGGCGCCGGAGCCCTGGGAGACCGACCGGCCCTGGTATCTGCTCTACACATCCGGGACGACGGGAAAACCCAAGGCGGTGATCCAGACGGCCGGCATGGCGCTGGCCAATTACGTCAACATCCGGCAGGCGACCGGGCTGACCGCCGGCGACGACACGCTCAATTTCCTGCCGCTGTTCCACACTGCCGGCATCAACCTGCATGCCCTGCCGGTATTCATGGCCGGGGGCGTCTCGCGGATCATCCCGAAGTTCGAACCGGACACGGTCATCGACCTGATCGCCAGGGGGCGCCTGTCGCTGTTCTTCGGCGTGCCGGCGATCTATCAGGCGATCAGCCTCCATCCGGCCTTCGCCAGCACGGACTTCTCGCGCGTGCGCCACTGGGGTTGCGGCGGCGCGCCGATCTCCGAACCGCTTCTGCGTTCCTTCATGGAACGCGGTGTCACGGTCTGCAACGGCATGGGCATGACCGAGACCGGCCCCACCGTCTTCCTGATGGAGGCGGAGCGCGCTGCCGAGAAGATCGGTTCGGTCGGCCGGCCGCAGATCCTTGCCGAGGTGCGGCTCGTCGATCTCAACGATCGCGACGTCGCGCAGGGCGAGAGCGGGGAAATGCTGTTCCGCGGCCCCGGGATCACGCCCGGCTATTTCAACAATCCGGACGCGACGGCGCGGGCTTTCGCGCCCGGCGGATGGCTGCGCTCCGGCGATGTCGGCCGGCAGGACGGCGACGGCTATTACTACGTCGTCGACCGCATCAAGGACATGTACATCTCCGGCGGCGAGAACGTCTATCCGGCCGAGGTGGAGATCGCGCTCCATGCCCACCCGGCCGTGCTGGAGGCTGCCGTTCTCGGCGTTCCCGATGAGAAATGGGGCGAAGTCGGCCACGCCGTGGTGCTACTGAGGCCCGGAGCCAGCGCCGAACCCGAGGAAATCCGCGCCCATGCGCGGGCCCGTCTCGCCGCCTACAAGGTGCCGCGGCACGTCACCATCGTGACCGACTTTCCGCGCACGGCGGCCGGCAAGATCCAGAAGCACGTCCTGCGCGGCCTCGTCTCCGGGAGGGGCGCATGATCGCGGCTCCGGGGCTGCCGGACGATGCGTCGTTTGCCCGGCAGCCGGGAGGGAAGCTGTTCGGCCGGGACGGCGGCACACCGGCCAGTGATCGCGCGCCCGTCCTTGTGCAGGACCTGGCCGCGGCGGCGAAAGCCTGACATGGCAACCGCCCCCGGCCTCACCGATATCGGCACCGGGCGGCCGCTGGTGTTCCTGCACGGCTGGTCGGTCGATCGCAGCTTCTTCGACGGCCAGCGACCGCTTGCGCTGGAGGGATTTCGCGTCATCGCGCCTGACCTGCCCGGCCATGACGGGGCACCGATCGGACAGGAGCCTGCCACGATTGCCGGCCTCGCCGATGCGACCGCAGACCTGCTCGCGCGCACGGGCAACGAGAAGGTGGTTCTGGTCGGCTGGTCGATGGGGGCGACCGTCGCCCTCGATCTGATCGCCCGGCATGGTGCCGGCCGTGTCGCGGGCCTTGCCATCGTCGATATGACGCCGAAGGTGCCGAACGCGCCGGACTGGTCCTTCGGCCTTGCCAACGGGCAGACGCTCGTGGAGGCCCTCGCGGCCGCCGAGCGCATGGGAACGGCCTGGGAGCGCTATGCGCCGCGCATCGCCGAGGCCATGTTCGCACCCGACCGCCCCTGCGGAGCCCTGCTCGCGGCGCGCGCGAGCGAGAAGATCGCCCGCCGGCAGGGGACCATCATGGCCGCGCTCTGGCGGTCCCTGGTCGAGGCGGACCATCGCGAGACGGTCCGCACCCTGCCGGTGCCCGTCCTCGCCATTGCCGGCGCGGAGAGCCGGCTCTACCGGCCGGAGGTCGCGCGCTGGATCGCCGCGCACGCGCCCGCGGGGCGGGCGACCGTGGTCCAGGGCGCCGGCCACGCGCCGCATGTCGAACGCCCCGATGCCTTCAACGCGCTGGTCGCAGGCTTCGCGCGCGACCTTGCGACGCCCTGAGCCGCGCAGGCAGCGGGTAGCCATCAGCCCCTGCCTTTGCCATTCTCCCGGCTTCAATCCGGCACGACAGAACAGCCGGTCATCACAATGGGAGGAACGGGCATGACCCCTTGGATCAATCGATTGAACCGTCGCGCCTTGCTTGGCGCAGCCGCCGCCACCCTCGCGGCCCCGGCGGTCAGGGCACAGACCGGGCCGATGCGCTTCGTCTTTCCCTTCGCGGCCGGTGGCGCGGGCGATGCCCTGACCCGCATCGTCGCCGACGAGATCGCCAAGGCGCTGAACGAGACGACCTTCGTGGAAGCCCGTCCGGGGGCCGGCGGCCAGATCGGCACGCAGGCGGTGATCAACGCGCCGGCCGACGGGCGCACCTTCCTGCTGACCCCGGTGGCGCCGATCATCATCCACCCCATCGTCTTCCCGCAGCTGCCCTACAATCCCTTCACCGATCTGGCGCCGATCAGCCTGGTCACCACCTTCGACTTTGCACTCGCGATCCATCCGGACACGCCGGCAAAGACGCTTGCGGAACTGATCACCTGGCTGAAGCAGGACCCACGCCGAGCCACCTACGGGTCTCCGGGGGTTGGCAACCTGCCGCATTTCTTCGGCGCGCTCATGGGTGCGACCATCGGGGTGCCCATGCAGCACGCGCCCTATCGCGGCTCGGCGCCGGCCCTGACCGATCTCGTCGGCGGCCAGGTGCCGATGGTCATGACCACGACCTCCGACGTCACCGAGCTTGCAAAGGCAGGCCGCATCCGGGTGCTGGCCGTCTCGGGACGCGAGCGCTCGCCGTTCCTGCCCGACGTGCCGACCTTCACGGAGGCGGGCGTGCCGATTGCCGGCGGGGCCTGGTATGCGCTCTACACGCGGGCCGGAGCACCGGCCGAGGGCATCGGCAAGGTCAGCCAGGCGGTGATGGCGGCGATGCGCAATGACAGCGTGAAGGAGCGCATCCTGCGCCTGTCCATGGTGCCGAAGGGCTCGACGCCGGCCGAGCTGGCGGCGATCCAGAAGGCCGATCACGAGGCCTGGACGCCGGCCGTCCGTGCGTCAGGCTTCAAGCCGTCCTAGGCTGCGAACCTGCCCCGCCCTTACCCTCCCCGCGCCTTCGCGCGGAGAGGGGGCTTCGGCGTCGCGCACCATTGCGACGGTGGAGCCAGGCCCGGCGGAACGGCATGGGCAGTTCTTCATCGTCCCCCTCTCGGCGCGAAGGCGCGGGGAGAGTAAGGGTGGGGCCTTTTCGAGGGCCTAACAGGAAGCCAGCACGGAACCGCTCCCCATGCCGCATGCCGACAAGAACATCCTCTTCATCATGTGCGACCAGCTCCGGTTCGACTATCTGAGCTGCTATGGGCATCCGCGGCTGAAGACACCGAATATCGACGCGCTGGCCGCCCGCGGCGTGCGCTTCACCCGCGCCTATGTGCAGTCGCCGGTCTGCGGGCCCTCGCGCATGAGCTTCTATACCGGCCGCTACATGCGCTCGCATGGCTCGCACTGGAACAATTTCCCCCTGCGGATCGGCGAGCCGACGCTCGGCCGGCACCTGAAGGACCTCGGCGTCCGCAACGTGCTGGTCGGCAAGACGCACATGACGGCCGACGACGAGGGCATGGAGCGGCTCGGCATCCCGAAGGGCTCGGTCATCGGGGTCGAGGCGGCGCAGTGCGGCTTCGAGCCCTATGAGCGGGACGACGGGCTGCACCCCTCGCGTCCCGGCGCGCCGCGCCCGGCCTATGACACCTATCTGGAGGAGCACGGCTTCCCGGCGCGCAATCCGTGGGAGGACCGGGCCAATTCCGGCATCGACCCGGACGGGAACAAGCAGAACGGCTGGCTGCTGGCCCATTCCGACAAGGAGGCCAATGTCCCGGAGGAACATTCCGAGACGCCCTACATGACCCGCCGGGCCATGGACTTCATGCGCGAGGCAAAGGACGACGGCCGGCCCTGGTGCCTGCACCTGTCCTATATCAAGCCGCACTGGCCCTATATCGCGCCGGCGCCCTATCACGACATGTTCGGCGCGGACGATGTGCAGCCGGCCATTCGCTCGGATGGCGAGCGGCAGAACCCGCATCCCGTGTTCGGCGCCTTCATGGATCTGCGCGTCTCGCGCAACTTCGCGCGCGAGGATGTCCGGCGCACGGTGATCCCGGCCTATATGGGCCTGATCCGGCAGATCGACGATCAGCTCGGCGTGCTGTTCCGCTTCCTCGACGACGAGGGCCTGACCGACAAGACCATGATCGTCTTCACCTCCGACCATGGCGACTATCTCGGCGACCACTGGCTGGGGGAGAAGGACCTCTTTCACGAGGTGTCGGTGAAGGTTCCGCTGATCGTCGTCGACCCGTCGAAGGAGGCCGACGGCACACGCGGCACGGTCTGCGACCGGCTGGTCGAGGCCATCGACCTCGCCCCGACCTTCATCGACTTCTTCGGCGGCACGCCGCCACGCCACATCGTCGAGGGCCGATCGCTCAAGCCGCTGCTGCGCGGCGAGCCGGTGGCCGGCTGGCGGCAGGTGGCGGTGTCGGAATACGACTATTCCATGCTCGACGTGCGCCGCACGCTCGGCCGAAAGCCGAACGAATGCCGGCTGTTCATGGTGTTCGACGGCCGGTTCAAATATGTCCACGCGCCCGGCTTCCGGCCCATGCTCTGGGACCTTGAGACCGACCCGAACGAATATCGCGATCTCGGCGACGACCCCGACCACGCGGAGGTGCGCGCGCGCATGAAGGAGCATCTCCTGGCCTGGGCGCTCACCGACCACAACCGCATCACCATGAGCGATGACCAGATCGAGACCTATGGTCCGGCGCGACAGCTGCGTGGCGGAATCCTGATCGGCTACTGGGACGAGAAGGAACTGGCCGAGGCGCGCAAGGCCTACGGGCTGGAATGAGGTGAGGACAAACGAACGGCCCGCGGCGGGCGCCGCGGGCCGTCGTTGCGGAGGCGGCCTGGAGGAGCTTGGGGACGGCCGCCCCCTTTCTGTCCGCGGGCCGGCCTCTGCGGGCCGTGCGACGCTGCGGACGAATCGGTCCGGACCCGTTCGCGGTCCGGATCAGGGCGGCTGTCCCATCGGGGAACGCGCGCCGTCCTTGGACAGGTGCCTCGCAACGGCTGCGCCCTGCGGGCCGGTTTCGGGCCATCGGGGGCGTCCAGCTTGCGGACGGGGTGAAGGAACCGTAAACGCCCGCAGGTGAGCCATTCCCACCCCCCGTCCCTGCCCATCGACGAGGCCCTTCCAGCCCTGAAGGCAGCGCTTGCCGGCGGCACGCGCGCCGTGCTGTTGGCCCCGCCCGGTGCCGGCAAGTCGACCCGCGTGCCCCTCGTTCTGATGGACGAGTCCTGGCTTGGCACAGGTCGCATTCTCGTTCTGGAACCGCGGCGCCTTGCCGCCCGTGCCGTTGCGGAACGGATGGCCGCAACGCTTGGCGAGGCGGTGGGCGAAACGGTCGGCCTCAGGGTGCGCTTCGGCTCCAGGGTCTCGGCCCGCACGCGCATCGAAGTCGTCACCGAGGGCATCTTCACCCGCATGATCCTCGACGACCCGGCGCTGGGCGGCATCGGCGCCGTGCTGTTCGACGAGTTCCACGAGCGCAGTCTCGATGCCGATCTCGGTCTTGCCCTGGCCCTCGACGCGCAGGAGGGGCTGCGCGAGGACCTGCGCGTGCTGGTCATGTCCGCCACCCTCGATGGCGCCAGGGTGGCGAAGCTGCTGGGCGATGCGCCGGTGATCGAAAGCGCCGGCCGCGCCTATCCGGTCACCACCCACCATGTCGGACGCGACCCGAACGAACGCATCGAGGACGCGGTCGCGCGCATCGTCCGGCGTGCCCTCGCCGAAGCCACCGGCTCCGCGCTCGTCTTCCTGCCCGGGGCCGCCGAGATCCGGCGCACGGCCGAAAGGCTCGAGGCCACGCTTCGCGACCCGTCCGTGGACATCGTCCAGCTCTATGGGGCGCTGGAGCGCGGCGAGCAGGACCGCGCCATCCGCCCGGCTGCGGGGGGCCGCCGCAAGGTGGTTCTCGCCACCGCCATTGCCGAGACCTCGCTGACCATCGAAGGCGTCCGCATCGTCGTCGATTGCGGCCTCGCCCGCGTGCCGCGCTACGAGCCCGATCTCGGCCTGACGCGGCTCGAGACGGTGCGCATCTCGCGCGCCGGCGCCGACCAGCGGCGCGGCCGCGCCGGACGCACCGAGCCCGGCATCTGCTACCGGCTCTGGGAGGCGGCGCAGGAGGGCGCTTTCCCGGCCTATGCGGCGCCCGAGATTCTCGCCGCCGACCTCGCGCCCCTTCTGCTCGACTGTGCGGCATGGGGCGTCACCGATCCCGCGCGCCTCGCCTTTCTCGATCCGCCGCCACGGCCGGCCCTGGCAGAGGCGCGGACGCTTCTCGAGAGCCTCGGCGCGCTCGATGACGACGGCCGCATCACCGACGAGGGCCGGCGTCTGCGCGCCCTGCCGCTGGCGCCGCGCCTCGCCCGCATGGTGGTGGATGCCGCCCGCCGCGGCGAGGGGCGGCTGGCCGCCGACCTTGCCCTCATCGTCTCCGAGCGCGGCCTTGGCGGCGAGGATGTCCATCTCGGCCACAGGCTCGACCGCTTCCGCTCCGATCGCTCGCGCCGTGCGGAGGAGGCCCGGCGCATGGCCGCCGGATGGCTGCGCGGCATCGAGACGGCGCCGGACAGCGGGGCGGGACCGGAGCGGGCCGGCGCGGTGCTCGCGCTCGCCTATCCCGACCGTGTCGCCAGGGCTCGTGGCAAGGACGGCGACTTCGTGCTCGTCAACGGCCGCGGCGGCGCGGTCGATCCGGCCTCACCTCTGGCACGCGAGACCTTCCTGGCGGTGGCCGAACTCGGCGGCATCGCCGCACGCTCGCGCATCCAGTCGGCGGCGCCCATCAGCCTCGCCGAGATCGAGGAGGCCTTTGCCGACCGGATCGAGACGCGCGAGGAGGTGATGTTCGACCGCACGGCCGCCGCGCTGCGCGCGCGGCGCACGCGCCGCATCGGCGCCGTGAGCCTGGGCGAGGCGACGCTTGCCGTGCGGCCGACGCCAGAGGCGGCTGCGGCGCTGGCCGACGGCATCGCCGCGCTGGGCGTCCACCGCCTGCCCTGGTCCAAGGCGCAGCTGGCGCTGCGCCACCGCATCGGCTTCCTGCGGCGCGTGGACGAAAGCTTTCCGGACCTCTCGGACGAGGCTCTCGCCCGGACCGCCGCCGACTGGCTCGCTCCCCATGTGGCCGGCAAGACCGCGCTCGCCCAGATCGGCGCCGACGACCTGGCAAACGCCCTCGACCAGCTGGTGCCATGGGACGTGAAGCGGCGTATCGAGGCCGAATTGCCCGGCCATTTCGACGCGCCGTCGGGCCAGCGCCACCCCATCGACTACGAGGGCGAGGAGCCCGTGCTGGCGATCCGGGTGCAGGAACTGTTCGGCCTTTCCACCCACCCGTCGGTGGCACGCGGGCGCATTCCGCTGAGGCTGGAACTGCTTTCGCCCGCGCACCGTCCGGTGCAGGTCACGCGCGACCTTCCGGGCTTCTGGAAAGGCTCGTGGCAGGCCGTGAAGGCCGAGATGAAGGGCCGCTATCCGCGGCATCCATGGCCCGACGATCCGGCGGCCGCGCAGCCGACCCATCGGGCCAAGCCGCGCGGCACCTGATCGCGGCTCAGCGCCCGAGCAGGCGCTCCGTTGCAGCCGCAATCGGCCCAATGGCCTCGGGCCGGATGACGATACCCATATGGTCGATGCCGGGCAGGAGACTGGTCCGGATGCGCGGATTGGCGCTGGCGATCACGCCCGGATAGGCCTGTGGCACGAAGAGCTGGTCGTCGGCGCCGATCAGCACCTCGGTCGGCCGGTCGATGCGCCCGAGCGCCGCCCGCCAGTCGCGCGGGAGCGACAAACTTGCCAGCAGGCGCCAGGAATAGATCGAGGCGCGCTTGCCCGGTGCGTCGGCCGGCACGGCATAGGCAATGACCGCCAGGCCGTCGAAGACCGACACACCCAGGCGGTTGAGGATCGACAATGCGACGATCCGCGGCACGGCGACATCGGTCCAGCCGCCGGTATTCGGCCGGTTGACCGCAGGATCGGGCGACAGATAGGGCGCCAGCGCCAGCACGCCGTCGAAACGCTGCCCGACCGGACCGGCCGCGGCCCGCAGAACAAAGGCGCCGCCGAGCGAATGGCCGATGAGAACGCGCTTTTCGGCGGGGTGCTCGCGCGCGATCAGGGCCACGAGGTCGGCGAGGTCGTCCTCCGGCTGGCCGCGATAGGCGGCATCGCCCAGCGGTCCGCTCTCGCCATGGCCGCGCAGGTCGATGGCATAGGCGGTGATGCCCGCATCGGCCAGCGCCCGGCCGACGGCATGGACGGCGATCGAGGAGCCCGACGAGCCATGGACCAGCACCGCCACGCCGCCGCCTGCCCGGCCCTCGTAGAGCCGGTAGCCGAGAGGCTGGCCATCGCGCGCGGGAATGAAGCGGTAGGCCGGCACGGCGCCGCCGGTCTGGCCGATCAGGGTGTCGGCCGCCTGGATGGCATCGATGGGTGCCGGCGCCCTGGGGCGGAACAGGCCCAGCGCGGCGGCAAGGCCGGCTGCGGCGATAAGGACGAGGCAGGCGAGGCCGAGGGCGATTGTTTTCATGAGACCTTTCCGGGCAGGATGGCGCATCGGCTAGCCGGCCGCCGCAGGCCTGTCTGCCGCCATTTCGCGAACCGCACATTTCCTTCGCCAGTGACCCGCCAGACGTGACCATGACCCCGACCCGGCTGGAAACGACGCGGACCGGGATGCCCGAGGCCCCTTCACGCGCCGGGTGGCCGGGCTGGCTGCGCCGGCCCGGCCTGGCACGGCGCGGGGCTGTGCTGGCCCTGGCCGCGCTGCTGATGGGACTGATCGGTCCATTCGGAACCTATCTCGGCATGGCCCTGCCGGTCCGGCTGATGCATTTCGCCGCGACGGTGACCAGCGTCAGTCTCGTGATAGGACTGATACGGTGGCTGGTCCGACGCTGGCTGTTCAGTGCCGGCATGCCGCTCTGGGGCGAACTGGTGGTGGCGGCCATCGCCGCCCCACCCGGCGGGCTGGTCATCCTCGGCCTACTGAACCTGACGGCGCCGCACGCCCTGCCCTTCGTGACCTGGCCGGAACTTGCCGCGCAGACGCTGGTGATCAACGTGGCGATCCTGCTGGCGATCCACGGGCTGGGGGTCGCGACGGCAGGCCGGGACATGGGCACTGAGCCATTGCAGGCAGCGGCGGTGCCAGAGCCAGCCCCCGACGACCCTTCTGAACCTGCAGGAACCTTGCGCCAGAAGCTGCCGCTGCCCCTGCGGCGCGCGCAAATCCTCAGTCTGTCGGCCGAGGATCATTATGTCCGCGTCGCCACGGATCGCGGCGCCACCCTCGTGCTGATCCCGCTTTCGGAGGCGGTGGACGCTCTCGGGCCGGAAGCTGGCCTGCGCATCCACCGGTCGCACTGGATCGCGCGGCAGGCTCTGGAGGCGCCCGGAGCGACGGTCATGCGAACCGCCATCCGGCTCGCCGACGGGACGCAGCTTCCCGTGAGTCGCACCGGACGGCGGGCCTTGGTCGAAGCCGGCCTCGCCTGATCGGCGAGGTTACTGCAGCAGGATCACTGCAGCGTCTGGACGCTGATCCAGGTCTTGACCGCGCGCAGCGCGTCGTGAGGCGTTTCGGCAAGGCCGAGCGCCGCCTTCCAGGTGGCGAGCTGCCCGTCGGCACTGGTGCCGCGCTCGACGATGGTGAGGCAGGCGGCAAGGTCGTCGGCGCATTCGAGCGCCTCGGCGTCTTCCTGCAGCGCCTCGACCAGTTCGCGCATGAGATCTGCGACCGAGATCGTCGTGCGGCGGCCTTCGTCGACGAAGCTGCCGTGGATGCCGTAGCGCTGGGCGCGCCACTTGTTCTCCTGCGCGATGGCTCGGGAGACTGCCGTCAGGTCGGCATTCACCTCCGGGTGGCGCAGGAGGTATCGCACCAGGCAGCGGTAAAGCGCGGCGATGGCCAGGCTGTCGTCGACATTGGTGCAGCAGTCCGGTGCGCGAAGCTCCAGCGTGGGGAAGCGGCGCGAGGGCCTGACCGCCCACCAGATGTAGCTGGAATCCTCGATGATGCGCGCCTCGACCAGCAGGGCGATGTAGTCGTCATATTCGCGCTGGCTGGCAAAAAGCTCCGGCAGGCCGGTGCGCGGCAGCTCGTCATAGGCCGCGAGGCGGTAGCCCATCAGGCCGGTGGCGCGCGCCTGCCAGAACGGCGAGGAGGTGGAGAGCGCGACAATGAGCGGGATATAGGGCGTCAGCCGCGACATGATGTCGACGCGGCGGTCGAGATCGTCGAACTCGGCGTGCACATGCATGCCGCAGACGATATTGCGCTGGCCGAGCATCTGCAGGTCGTGCATCACGCTGTCATAGCGCGGGGCATCGCTTGCCCGCTGCGTCGCCCACATGGCGGTGGGGTGGGTGCCCGAAGCGAGGATGGCAAGGCCATGATCGGCCGCCACCTCGCCCAGAATGCCGCGCATGGCCTTCACCTCGTTTCGCGCCGAGGCGGCGCTGGTGTGAACCGAGCTGGTCAGTTCGACCTGGGACTGGAGGAGTTCGCTGCGGACGCGGTCGCCCAGCCGCACCTTCGCTGCGTCGAAGAAGCTTTGCGGCATGCGCCGCATGACGGCCTTGGTCTCGGCATCGACGACGAAGAACTCTTCCTCCATCCCAAAGCGGCGGGTGTCCGACATGTGTGTCTCCGTGATGTCGTGGCACTGGATTTGGGTGCGGGACTAATGACAGGAACCCGCAGATTGCCGCCGGGTTCCCAGTCGAAACCGGTCAGCGAACGAGCGTCAGGCTGGCCGGGCGGGGGGCAAAAATGGGGCGAAAGCGGTCACGCGCTGCCACAATTTCGTAACATACTGAAATCTGGCGTGAACTTAATTCGTTTGACTTTCGCGGTCGGCGCGTTCCGCCGCCATCCTTCCCTTCCGCGTCAGGACAAGCCCGTTTCGCCCCTCCAGTCACCGATCGCCGCCTGCACGACCGCCAGCGCCGCCACCGCGGCCGTGTCGGCCCTGAGGATCCGGGGACCAAGCGAGATGGCCAGCGCATCCGGACGGGCCGCCAGGGCCTCCCGCTCCTCGGGCGCGAAGCCGCCCTCCGGACCGACCAGCACCGCCACCGGCCCGATATGGGCGGCCGCCCTCAGCACCGCCACGGGGTCCGCGACCGTGGCACCCTCGTCGCAGAAGACGAGGAGCGTGCCGCGCTCCAGCCCGGCGAGGGCCTTGTCCAGCGACACCGCCTCCTCGGAGACAGGAAGGGCGAGAATGCCGCACTGTTCGGCCGCCTCGACGATATTGGCCTGCATACGCTCGTGGTTGACGCGGCTTGCCTGGGTGCGGCGGGTCATGACCGGCACGAGGCGCGAGGCGCCCATCTCCACGGCCTTCTGCACCATGTAGTCGAGGCGTGCATGTTTCAGCGGCGCGAAAAGCAACGTGAGATCGGCGGGCGGCGGCTGCTCGCGCAGGCGCGCGCCCACGACGAGCGTGATCGCCTTGCGGCCGGCCTCGGACAGAACGGCCGCCCATTCCCCGTCGCGGCCGTTGAAGACGGCGATCCGGTCTCCGGCGCGCAGCCTGAGCACGTTGGCGAGGAAGTTCGTCTGGCCGCGGTCGAGCGCGACGATGGCCCCGCTGTCCAGCGGAGCATCGACGAACAGGCGAGTGGCGGCGAAATCGGAGGGAGCCATGACTGTCCCGGATGAGGGCACCGAGGCGCGATACGGCCTGCCGACGCCGTCTGCAAGCCCTACCACCGCAAGCCCTGCCAGTTCCCTGAAGCCGCGCGCAGGCCCTCGCCGTCTCGCCGGCCGTCCCCTCTGTCCCATTGCCCGCGCGGTCCGGTCACATTGCCATGATGCCGGCCCATTGCTATGCACACTGCCTATCAGCACAGACATGGTCGGGATCTGGACAGGGAACGAGCGATGCGCCGCCGCTTGCCGCTGAGGCTCAGCCTCCTCGCAGTCACCGTCACCGGGGGCATCCTCGCCAGCGGGGCAGTTCGCGCGAACGAGATCTGCCAGGCCGAGTTTCAGCCGATGATCCAGTCGCACCAGCAGGTGATGCAGCAGACCCAGGCGGCCATGCCACGGGGCCGGCCGACAACCTTCCAGCAGGCCCGCGCCTCGGCGCAGCGGGCGTGCAACGCCCTCGGCAATGCCCAGGCCTCGTTCCAGAAGCTGAAGGCCTGGCTCGCCACGAATCAGGATTTCTGCCGGATCCCCGACCAGATGGTCAATGACGTGAACACCGGCCTTGCCAATGTAACGCGAAATCGCCAGCAGGCCTGCAACGGCGTCGCCCAGCTCGACCGGCAGCGCCGCCAGGCGGAGGCGGGCGGCGGCAATCCCTTCGCGCCCAATGTCGGACGCCGGCCGCAGCTCGACCTGCGCACGCCCGGCGCGCTCTGACGCGGCGGAGCCGCCCGCCCTCCTTCTCGCGGAGAGACCATGACCGCCACCGACGGACGGGTCGCCGATGCGGTGCGGGGTTCGTGGGTCGACAGCCGGGCACCGCGCGCCTGGCGCCCCTATCTGAGGCTCGCCCGCGCCGACCGGCCGATCGGCTCCTGGCTTCTGCTTCTGCCCTGCTGGTGGTCGGCCGCGATCGCGGCGCTTGCCGCAGGCTGGCCGCTGCCGAACTTATGGCACATGGCGCTCTTCGCCATCGGCGCGGTGGCGATGCGCGGCGCCGGCTGCACCTATAACGACCTGGTCGATCGCGAGATCGACGGCTTGGTGGAGCGCACCCGCTCCCGGCCCCTGCCCTCAGGACAGGTCACGCCGCGCCAGGCAAAGCTGTTCATGTTCGCCCAGATCGGCGTTGGCGCCGCCGTGCTGCTGGCGCTCGCCGAGCCCTTCGCCTGGGCGGTCGGCATCGCCTCGCTGGCCGTGGTGGCGATCTACCCGTTCATGAAGCGCATCACCTCCTGGCCACAATCCGTGCTGGGGCTGGCGTTCTCCTGGGGCGCGCTGATGGGCTGGGCCGCCGCCTTCGGCCGCCTCGATGCTCCGGCTGTGCTGCTCTATGCCGGCTCCATCCTGTGGGTCATCGGCTATGACACGATCTATGCCCATCAGGACCGCGAGGACGACGCCATCGTCGGGGTGCGCTCCACGGCGCTCCTGTTCGGCGAACGCACGCCGCTGTTCCTCTCGCTGTTCTACGCGGCGGCGGTTGCGATGTTTGCGCTCTCGCTGTGGAGCCTTGCAGCGCCGACGCTGGCCTATGCCGGCCTTGCCGCCTTCGCCCTGCACCTTGCGTGGCAGGTGCGCCGTCTCGACATTGCCGACCCGGACCTGTGCCTGAGGCTGTTCAAGTCGAACCGCGATGCCGGCCTGATCCTGCTCGCCGGCCTGATGGCGGCGGCATTCCTCAAATCCGCTGGCTGGGCCTGATCAGCGCGGCCTGAGTGCCTCGACCATCCCGGCCACCTCGCGATCGCCCGCCTCGCCCGATTGCGACAGACCCTCGACGACGCCGTCAATGTCGGCCGCCGGGCGGTTCTGGCTCATCTTCCGCTTGCCGATGAGCCCGGTGATCTCGAACCGCAGGCCGACGATGGCGCGCATCTGCTTCTCGACAAAATCGTCCGGCGCATCAGACAGCGCCCAGGGATGGGCGAAGCGCGCCTCGTGAGCCTCGGTCAGGTCGGCAAGGTTCTGGTGCAGGAAGCCGGCATCGCTGGTCCAGGTGATCCGGCCTCGGGCATGGACAGCCGCATAGTTCCAGGTCGGCACCACCTTGGCTGTCTCGCGCTTGGTGGCATACCAGGAGGGCGTCACATAGGCCTGTGCGCCGGTGAAGATGAGCAGGCCCTCGGCACCGTCGGCGGCCTTCTGCCAGTGCGGATTGGCGCGGGCGATATGGCCGAAGAACGCGCCGCCCTTGCCTTCAGACTTCAGCACCACCGGCAGATGGGTCGCGAACAGGCCCTCCGGGCCGTGCGTGACGAGGGCCGCGAAGGGATGGGCACGGCAGAAGGCGGCCATGTCGCCGGCATCGTCGAAGGCGAAGAGCGGGGGCACGTACATGGACGAAGCCTGGCTGGCGACGGAAAACGGCCGGAGGGTAGCGTGACCCGTCCGGCCGTTCCAACGGAATGCGGTGATCCGGCGGATCAGCCGCGTTGATCGCGGGACGGCCTCAGGCCGCACGCACCTCCTGGACGAAGGTCTTCAGGGCATCCTCGATGCTCGACGTGCAATCGGCAAGGCGCCTGCCAGCCTGGCCCACCTCGCCAGCCGAGCGGCCGGTGCCGCCAGCGGCCGCGTTGACATCGACGATGGCGCGCCGCGCCGCATCGGCATGGCCATTGGCTTCCGCGATGGCGCGGGAGATTTCGCCGGTGGAGGCCTGCTGCTCGTCGACCGCCGCGGCAATCGCCGTGGTGATCTCGTCCATGGTGCTGATGGTTTCGGTGATCGCGCCGATGGCCGTGACCGTGGCGGTCGTCGCCGATTGCATGCGGCCGACCTGCGAGGCGATCTCGTCGGTCGCCTTGGCGGTCTGGCCGGCCAGTTGCTTGACCTCGGCCGCCACCACGGCGAAGCCCTTGCCGGCCTCGCCGGCACGGGCGGCCTCGATCGTGGCATTGAGCGCCAGCAGGTTGGTCTGCTCGGCGACCTCGTTGATCAGGCCGATCACCTCGCCGATCTTGCGCGCGGCCCCGTCGAGTTCGGCAACGCGGCTGGTGGTCTCGCCGGCTTCCTTCACCGCGCGGTTCGCCACCTGCGAGGAGGCCGCCACCTGCCGGCCGATCTCGGAGATGGAGGACGTCAGCTCGTGCGCCGCACTGGCGACGGCGTTCATGTTGGCGGTGGCATGATCGGTTGCCTGCGAGGCGCTGGAGACCTTGGCGCCCATAGTCTGGGAGGCTCCGTCCAGTTGGCCGGCGCTGCCGTCGAGGGCGCTGACCGCTTGATTGGCCTCGGCGATCCGCTGCGCCATGGTCTGCTCGAAGTTCATGACCGCCTGTTCGAGGCGCCGGGCGCGCGCCGCGCGCTGCTCGGCCTCGCCAAGGCGGCCCGCCTCGGCCTCGCGGGCGGCGCGGGCGCTGTCGCGCAGCACGATCAGGCCGCGGGTGAGATCGCCGATCTCGTCGCGCCGGTCGCTGACGGGAATCTCTGCATCGAGGTCGCCGGCGGCGACCTTTTCCATGGCCTGCGTGGCTGCAACCAGCGGGCGCACCGCACGGCGGGCGACGAAGGCGGCGACCAGCCCGAGGATGAGGACGAGAGCAAGCATGGCGCCAGCCATCCGGACCATCGTGTCGAAGGCTGCGGCCTGCAGCTGTTCGGTCGGGATGCCGATGAACAGCACGCCGATGACATTGCCGGCCGGACCGATGACCGGGTGATAGGCCGTATAGAACGAGCGCCCGAACAGAATGGCCGGGCCGTAATAGGCCTGACCAGCCTTGAGCGGCGCCTGGCCGGGATGATTGGGCGCAAGCGCCGTGCCGACCGCGCGCTCGCCGTTCTCCTTCTTCAGGTTGGTCGTGCGGCGCATGAAGATGCCCTTGTCGTCGGTCACGAAGATCGTGGCGACGCCGCCAACCGCCTGGACATTTCGGTCGACGATCTCGTGGCTGGCAAAACCGGGCATGGCCGGCGCCCGCACGTCCCTGACGCGATCACCCTCGATGGTGAAGCGCGAATCAGGGAAGGCCGCGTTGAACAGGACGGTCAGCGAGCGCATGCTCGTCTGCGCATCCTTGAGCGCCGATTCGGCATTGCGGCTCTGGATCAGCATCCAGCCGGCGGCCACGGTGAGAGCGCCCGTGAAAGCAAGCAGGGCGACGACGAACACGACGGTCTTGGCGCCGATTTTCAAGGCTGGAAGGCGGGAAAGCATCTGGGGGCCGTCCTCTGGTGTCGGATTACCCAAGAAAGCCCGAGTTTGGTTAACGAAGCGGAAAGTGCGGCGCACCGAGATACCACCGGGCACGATTATCCATGCCGATCGTGTGAAAATCAGGTGGCGTGGGACGCCAGAACGGCGCGCGCGTCGCGGCTGTCACGGTCCATCTGGGCAATCAGCGCGCCAACGTCCGTGAACTTCAGCTCGGGCCTGATTCGGCCGAAGAAGGCAATGTCGACCTCCCGGCCATAGAGGTCGAGATGGGCGTCGAAAACGTGGGTTTCGAGCAGCGGCGCGCCGTTGTCGAAGGTCGGGCGGCGACCGAAACTGGCGACCGCGTCGTGCCAGACCCCGTCGAGACCAAGCCGCACCGCGTAGATGCCGTGGGACAGGGCCAATGCCGGATCGAGGCGCAGGTTGGCGGTGCGATAGCCAAGGTCGCGGCCACGCTTCTCGCCATGGATCACCTCGCCCGTGACGAACCAGGCATGGCCGAGCAGGCGGCCCGCCGTGGCGACATCGCCTGACTCGAGCGCGGCGCGGATCGCCGTCGATGAGATCACCACGCCGCCATCGGCCAGTCCCTCGCAGACGGTGAGGGCAAAGCCGTGGCGGGCGCCCGCCGCCTGCAGCACGGCGACATCGCCGGTGCGACCCGCGCCATAGCGGAAATCCGCGCCGACCAGCACGTGGCTCGCGCCCAGCCAACCGGCGAGCACCTCGGTCGCAAAGGCCGCGGCATCGAGGGCGGCAAAGTCCGTATCGAAGGTGGCAACCGCCACGGCGTCGAGACCGAGAGCGGCCAGCAGGCGGACCTTGCCGGGCGGATCGCTCAGGCGGAACAGCGGAATGTCCGGCTGGAAATGCTGGCGCGGATGCGGCTCGAAGGTGAGGGCCAGCGCCGGCACTCCCTGCTGGCGGGCCTCGGCGATGGCTGTCCCGACCACATGGCGATGCCCGCGATGGACCCCGTCGAAATTGCCGATGGCGACCACCCCGCCCCGCAGGTGGGCGGGCGCCAGCCTGTCACGGGACAGCACCGGAAAGGCCGCATCCGGACGCGGCGGCGGCAGGGTCAGGCGCATGGGGCTGCGGGAGGCACAAGGGTCATGGCGGCTGGAACCTGACGAGGCCGGTGCCGGCCGTCAAGGCAACCGCAATGGCGGGCTCAGGCGGCGTGGGCAAGCTCCGCGCGCATGGGCACGCGCACGACCGCCTCGCCATCGAGCACCACGGTCGCATCCACCGCGCATTCGCAGGTCAGCCGGGCGCGCTGGCGCTCGGGGATCAGTTCGGCGACCTCGACATGAACCCGCACGACGTCGCCGATCTTCACCGGCGCCTTGAAGTTCAGGGTCTGCGACAGATAGACGGCGCCGGGGCCGGGCAGGCGCGTGCCGATGACCGCCGAGATGAGGCTCGCCGTGTAGATGCCATGGGCGATGCGCTGACCGAAGCGCGTCCGCGAGGCATAAAGGTCGCACAGGTGGATCGGGTTCTGGTCGCCGGAAATGTCGGCAAAGCCGACAATGTCCTGGTCGGTCACGGTCTTGAACACCAGTTCCGACAGGCCGATGGAAAGATCCTCGAACGCCAGGGAGCGGATCGAACGAACGGGCATGGGGCACCTCCGGGGGCGCACACAGTCGCGACCCCGATGGTGCAACGCAATAGGACCTAAGGCGGAGGACCTGTCTCATCATTTCGCAGGGGAAACTGCCCTTCAGTCCCGCTGCCGCACGGCCTCGCCCTCGATCTCGACCAGCATTTCGGGCCTGACGAGGCCCGCGATCTGCAGGAACGTTGCGGCGCACACATGCGTGCCGAGCCGCTTCGCCCTGACCGTGCGGAACGTGGCGATGGCGTCGGGAACGGTCACGTAGGTGACGATCTTGACGAGATCGGTGACCTGCATGCCGCCGGCCTCGATGCAGGCGATGAGGTTGGCGAAAGCCTGGTCGATCTGCGCCTCCAGCCCCTCGGCGACCGTTCCATCGGGCCGGACGCCGACCTGCCCGGATATGACCAGCCGTTCCCCGCCGAGCGGATGGAGCGCTGCGTGGTGGTAGCTCGGCGCGGGCTTGTGAACGGTCGGCGGATCGATGAAGCGGATCATGGCGGCATCCTCGGACAGGGGCGACGGAGCGGCATTGTGGCCGATTTTCCGGGGACTTGCCCAGCCTGGTGCGAGACGAATCACTTCCGCGCGGGGCATTGTCCGGCCAGTATCCTGATCGAGAGGCCTGACCCCCATCGCCATGACCCGTTCGGGCTCCTTCTTCATCGCCCTGTGCATGGTCGCGATCGCCGCCTCCGCGGCGGCGTTTGCCTATCTCGTCGGCCGGGTCGAGCCGGGGGCGTCCGCTGCCATTGGCTTCGGTCTCATGCTGGCCATGGTGATCGGCCATCTCGGCTCGCAGCGCGCCGCCGACCGGACCCTGGCGCAGGCGCGCCTCGACGACCTGACGCGCACCACTGTCGGTCTCGCCCACGACGTCGAGGAACTGTCGCGCCGCGTCGAGCGCTTCGAGACGGTGGCGATGGAGCAGGCGCGGGCGGCCACGGCGCCGATTGCCAGCGAGATCGGCGAACTCGGCGTGCTGGTGAAGCAGTTCGCCGAAACGCTTCAGGTTCACGAGCAGGCAATCGAGCGGGCAACCGGCGGGCCGGCCGCAGCCATCGATGCCCTGACTGAGCCGGCGACCCCCGAAACCCGGACCGGCACGAACGCCCCGCCGGCGCCGGGCGCGGCGGCGCTCGGCCGCATCGACCGCGACCTGCGCCGCAGGCTTGAACCGCAGACCGTGACCGAGGGCGTGGAACGCCTGCCCGGCGCCCTCGCCGGCCTGACCCGTGCCGAGGCCATCGCGGTCATCGACGCGGCCATCGCCGAGGAGCGCTACGATCTCTACCTCCAGCCCGTGGTCATCCTGCCGCAGCGGCGGGTGCGCTGGTATCATGCCTCGGTGCGCCTGCGCACCGCCGACGGCCTCATGCTGCTGCCGGCCGATTACCGATCGCTGGCCGAGGATGCCGGCCTCATGCCCCGGCTCGATGCCGACATGCTGGCGCGCGCCATCCAGATCGTCCGGCGGCTGACAGTGCGCAATCGCGAAGTGGGACTGATCTGCGACCTTTCAGGCGCCTCGCTGGCGGACGCCGCCTTCTCGACCGAACTGATGACCATGCTGGAGGCGGCGCGGCCCGTCGCCGGCTCGCTGGTCATCGGGTTCCGCCAGGATGCGGTCAGGGCCTTCTCGCCGCTGGATGTGGAGACGCTGGCAAGCCTCGTCGATCTTGGCTACCGCTTCGTGATGGACGGGGTGCGCGATCTGCGGATCGAACCCCGCGACCTTGCCGAAAAGGGCTTCCGCCAGGTGCGGATCCCGGCCGACCTGATGCTGGCAAGGGCTGCCGAGGCGGGCGCCTCGATCCATCCGGCCGATCTCAGCGGCCTGTTCGCCCGCTTCGGGATCGAGCTGGCAGTCGAAGGCATCGAGACGGAAGCGGTGGTGGTGGACCTGCTCGACTACGAGGTGAAGCTCGGCCAGGGGGCCTTGTTCTCGCCGCCCCGCCCTGTGCGGGCCGAGGTGCTCTCCGGGGCCGAGCCGGCCGGGCTGCAGGTTCCGCCGGTGCAGGTGCCGGCTCCCGTCCGCACCCCGCGGACCGAGCAGCGGGCCGATCCGCGTCCGCAAGCGGCCCTGTCGCAGCCTTCGCTTGGCGCTGCCGCCCTTGCCGCCGGCGCGGTCGGCGGCCAGACGCGCGACGGCCGCCGGCAGGGCATCGGCCAGGGTCTGCGCGCGCTCATCCGCGACCGGTCCTGACGGCCCGCGGCGTCTCGGATAGGATCGCCCCATGCCGGTCCGCCAGCTTCCCGAAGGCATCGTCAACCGCATCGCCGCCGGCGAGGTGGTCGAGCGGCCGGCTGCAGCGGTCAAGGAACTGGTGGAGAATGCGCTGGATGCCGGCGCCCGGCGCATCGACATCACCATCGGCGCCGGCGGGCGGCGGCTGATCCGGGTCGTGGACGACGGCGCGGGCATGTCGCTGGCCGATCTGGTGCTCTGCATCGAACGCCACGCCACCTCGAAGCTTGCCGGCGAGGACCTGCTCGACATCCGCACCCTGGGCTTTCGCGGCGAGGCGCTGCCCTCGATCGGCGCGGTCTCGCACCTCACCATCACCACCCGCCATGCCGACGAGCCGCATGGCTGGGCACTGACCGTGAATGCCGGCGACAAGGGCGAGCCGGTGCCCGCACCGATCCAGCGCGGCACGCGGGTCGAGGCCGCCGACCTCTTCGCCGCGACACCGGCCCGGCTCAAGTTCCTGAAGAGCGACCGGGCGGAGGCCAGCGCCGTGGCCGATGTGGTCAGGCGCCTCGCCCTCGCCCACCCGACCGTTGCCTTCTCGCTGGCCGACGACGAGGGCACCGTGCGCCGCTATGCCGCCCGGCCGTTCGGCGAGGCAGGCCTGCTGGAGCGGATCGGCGATGTCGCCGGCCGCGACTTCTCCGACAATGCCATGGCGCTGGACGTCTCGCGCCAGGGCGTCCGCCTCTACGGCTTTGCCGGCCTGCCGACCCTGCACAAGGCGACCGGCGCCAGCCAGTTCCTGTTCGTCAACGGCCGGCCGGTGCGCGACCGGCTGGTCATGGGCGCGCTGCGCGGCGCCTATGCCGACGTGATGCCGCGCGACAGGCACCCGGCAGCGGCCCTGTTCATCGAACTCGACCCGCACGAGGTGGACGTCAACGTCCATCCGGCCAAGACCGAGGTGCGGTTTCGCGACGCCGCCCTGGTGCGCGGGCTGATCGTCTCAGGGGTCCGCGAGGCCATTGCCCAGGCCGCACCGACCACGGCGAGTTCGGTTGCCGGTGCGGCGATCGCGACGCTGGAGGCCGCCGCCCGGCGGGGCGCGCATGGTCACCCTGCGGGCCCCTATCCCGGCCATCGGCCCGGCCTTCTGCAGGGCCACGACTGGCGGCAATCGGCCTTCCGGCCGGTGACGCCGCCACGGCCTGCGGGCTTTGCGGAGGCGCCGCAGGCCGCCTTTGCCATGGACGACGGCCCTGCCGCCCGGATGGAGGCAGACCTGCCGGAGCCGGCCGATCTCGACCGGCCGCTGGGCGCCGCCCGGGCACAGGTCCACGAGACCTATATCGTCGCACAGACGCGCGACGGCATGGTCATCATCGACCAGCACGCCGCCCACGAGCGGCTGGTCTATGAGCGGCTGAAGCGACAGATGGCCGAGGCCGGCATCGCCCGGCAGGCGCTGCTGATCCCCGTGGTGGTCGATCTCGATGCCGCCGACTGCGGCCGCCTGCTCGAGCGGGCCGAGGAACTCGCCCGCCTCGGCCTGGTGGTCGAGGGGTTCGGGCCGGGGGCGGTCGCGGTCAGCGAGACGCCGGCCGTGCTCGGCGAGATCGATGCGGCAACACTGGTTCGCGACCTTGCCGAGCACCTGGCCGAGGCCGACACCGCCGCTCCACTGGAGGAGCGCCTGATGAAGGCGCTCGCCACCGCCGCCTGCCACGGCTCGGTGCGTGCCGGCCGCCAGCTGAAACCCGCAGAGATGAACGCGCTCCTGCGCGAGATGGAGGCGACACCCGGCTCGGCTCAGTGCAATCACGGCCGGCCGACCTCCATCACGCTGTCGCTGGCCGAGATCGAGAAGCTGTTCGGCCGGCGCTAGCGGCCCGCGGGATCTTCCAGCAAGGTGGCGGGCGTTGCCTCCAGCGCGCGAGCGATGCGGCGCTTCATGTCGTCCCTGGCGCGGTCGCAGACGGCAAAGATTTCGGGCGCACGGAAGAACTCGAGCCCGCGGAACCCTGCGACCGGTGGCCGGAGCAGGACGGTCGGGCGGGTCTGCTTGATCTTGATGTCGGACAGCGCCTGCATCATGAGGGTGAGCGAACCGAACAGGGCATCCAGCGGCTCCGGCACCGTCGCGTCGATCTCGCTAACCTCCCGGGCGCCGTCCAGGATGTCGACGGCGATCACCACCGGGGCCCGCACCCTGTCCACCGGCAGGGGATTGATGGCCCCGCCATCGATCAGGACCCGGCCGCGATGGACCACCGGCCGGATGATGCCCGGCAGCGCCATGGAGGCGCCGACCGCCGGCAGAAGCGGCCCGTCCGACAGGCCGATATCGGCGCCGCTGTGGTAGTCGGTGGCAACCACGGTCAGCGGGATGGCGAGGTCCTCGAAGCTCGCGGGCAGGCCGGCTGGCAGGAAGGCATCGAGCAGTTTCTCGGCATCCACCAGCACCGGGTTGGTGAGACCGGTGCGGATGATGTCGGTGAACCGCCCGACGCGGCAGGTGAGCAGGCGGCGCAGCACCTCCGGCCGCATCCTCAGCATGTCGGTCGCATAGGCCCGCATCTGGCGGCCGGTCATGCCGGCGCAGTAGCAGGCCCCGATGATAGCGCCGATTGAGGTTCCCGCCACCTCGACGGGCCTGAGGCCGAGTTCGTCGAGCACCTCGATGACGACGATATGGGCGATGCCCTTGGCGCCGCCCCCGCCGAGCACGAGCGCGAGGCCACCCTGGGCAGGTTCACCCCGGGCAGGTCCACCCTGGCCATGCGGGCTCACCGGTGCGGGCGTCGTGGTCATGGCCCCATCCTAGCCGAAGGGACGACCCGCCGGGAGGCCGGCATTCCGTGAGCCGGGTTGCGCCGGTGGCATCCGCCCGCTTTGATGGCGGCCCTGTCCTCATCACCGCCGGATGCCATGTCCCGACCTGCCATGACAGAGCCCTTCTCGTTCGATGCCGGCGCCTTCGATCCGGCCCGTGCGCCGGCCGATGCGCTTGCCGTCAATGCCGCCATCCTCAAGGCGCTGGAGCACTGGGACCTGTGGGGCCAGCCGCTGCCGGTGATGCGGCAGCTCAGGCGCGAGGGCAAGGGCGCCTTCCCGGCGCCGGTCTTCTCGCCGCGCGCGCGCACGATGACCATCGAGGGCCGGCACGGACCGATCGATCTCAGGATCATCGCGCCCGACAGCCCGAAGGGCGTCTATCTGCATATCCATGGCGGCGGATGGGCGGTGGGCGCGGCGGATTTCCACGATGCCTGGCTGGAGCGCCACGCCGACCGGGCCGGCATGGCCTGCGTCTCGGTGGAATACCGGCTCGCCCCGGAATATCCCTATCCCATCGGCCCGGATGACTGCGAGGATGCCGCGCTCTGGCTGGCCGGCAAGGCACAGGAACTGTTCGGCACCGACCGGATCGTCATCGGCGGGGAGAGCGCCGGCGCCCATCTGGCGGTTGTGACCATGCTGCGCCTGCGCGACCGCCACGGCCTCAGTCCCTTCCGCGGCGCCAATCTGAATGCCGGCTGCTACGATCTGGCGCTCACCCCCTCGGCGCGCAATTTCGGCCAGACCAAGCTGGTGCTGACCACGCGCGACATCACCATGTTCGTGCGCCACTTCCTGGTCCATGGCGGCGACAGGGCCGACCCGGACGTCTCGCCGATCCACGCCGATCTGAAGGGCATGCCGCCGGCGCTGTTCTCGGTCGGCACGCTCGACGCGCTGGTCGACGACAGCCTGTTCATGGCGAGCCGCTGGGCGGCGTCCGGCAATGCGGCAACGCTGGATCTCTATCCGGGCGGCTGCCACGTCTTCGCAGGCTTTCCCGGCTCGAACACCGACCGCTGCCTTGGCCGCATCGACGCTTTCATGCAGCGTGTCACTGCGGACTGAGCCGGCCTATTCGGCGGCCTGCTTCTGCACCCGCCACTGGGTCAGCAGCGCGCGAAGCGCTGCCGGTTTCAGCGGCTTGTGCAGCAGGTGAACATTGCGCTCGGCCGCCTTTTCGCGCACCTCGCGGCTGCGGTCGGCGGTGATCAGGATCGCCGGCAGCGAGGCCCCGAAGCGCCAGCGCAACTGCGTCACCACGTCGAGGCCATTGCCTGAATCCAGATGGTAGTCGACGACCAGCACGTCGGGCGTGACCGCGGACTGGTTGAGCACTTCCTGCGCCTCCTTCCAGCCGGCGGCCGTCAGCGTGTGACAGCCCCAGCCGGTGAGCAGGGTGCGCATCCCCTCGATGATCTTCGGCTCGTTGTCGATGGCAAGCACCACCAGGCTGTCCAGGGGCGCTGCCGGCACCATCGGGGGAACGATCCCACCGGACAGGGCCGGCACGGCCGGGGCGATCGGCACCTCGACCGCGAAACACGAGCCCTTGCCGACCTTGGAGCGGATCACCAGGCGGTGCTCAAGCACGCGGGCGATGCGCTCGACGATGGACAGGCCGAGGCCGAGGCCGCGGGCATGACGGGCGCCCTGCTCCAGCCGCTGGAACTCCTGGAAGATGATGCGCTGCTTGCGCTGCGGGATGCCCGGTCCGGTGTCATGGACCTCCAGGAAGAGCTTGCGCCCGCGACGGCGGCAACCGACCAGCACATGGCCCGTCTGGGTATATTTGATGGCGTTGGATACGAGGTTCTGCAGCAAGCGACGCAGCAGCCGGCGGTCGGAATGCACGGCCAGCGACGAATGGACGAAGGTCAGCGCGAGGCCCTTCTGCGCGGCGATCGGGGCGAACTCCACCTCCAGCTGGCGGAACAGGTCGTCGATGCGGAAGGACCCGATCTCCGGCTTCATGGCACCGGCATCGAGGCGGGAGATGTCGAGCAGCGCTCCGAGGATTTCCTCCACGGCCTCCAGCGAGGCGTCGACATTGTCCACGAGGCGGCGCGTGTCGCCGCTCTCGTTCCGCTCCACCAGCGAGGTGGTGTAGAGGCGCGCGGCATTGAGCGGCTGCAGGATGTCGTGGCTGGCCGCCGCGAGGAAGCGCGTCTTCGACAGGTTCGCCTCGTCCGCTTCGGCCTTGGCCTTGGCCAGTTCGGCATTGAGGCGTGTCAGTTCCTCGGTGCGCTCCTGCACGCGCCGCTCCAGCGTCTCGTTGGCGCGCTCCAGGTCCTCGGCGGCGGCGATGCGCGCGGTCACGTCGGTGAAGGTCATGACAACGCCGCCGTCCGGCAGCCCGGCGGAACGGATCTCCACCACCATGCCACGCTTGGCCAGCCGCTCGATCTGCGGCTCGCCGGCGCGCATCAGCCGGTGAACGCGCCCGGCGACCAGCGCCTCGACCTGGCCGCGGCCGAACTCGCCGCGCCGGGCGAGGCCACGCAGCACGCTCTCGAAGCTGGCGCCGATGTGCAGCGTCTCGGGCGGCAGGTCGAGCACCTCGGCGAAGGGCCGGTTCCAGACCATCAGACGGCCATCGCGGTCGAAGACCGAGACACCTTCCTGGGCATGTTCCAGCGCCGTCTGCAGCACCTCGCGGTTGTACTGCATGGCCGCATTGGCATCGTCGAGCAGTTTGAGCGCATCGGTGGTCGAGACCGACCGCTTCTTGAGGAGCAGCGACAGGACCAGCCGCGAGGAGGCCGTGCCGATGGCGGAGGCGAGCAGGCGTTCGGCATGGCGCAGCAGCTCGATATCGGCCTCGGCCTCGGGGTCGAGCGGCCGGCCGCGCTGCGCGGTGTGGCTGCGGAAGGCCGCCGCCGTCCGCTCGGCGCCGAGATAGCGGGCGACCGTACGCTCGACCTCATCCACCGTCACGGCGGAGCGCCAGAGGCGGAAGCTCGGCGCATAGGGCGAGGGCTGGGAGGGCACGAACAGCCCGGCCTGCAATTGTTCGATGGCCGCCGGCCGGCGGGCGAGCGAGGCCAGCACGAAGACGATGATGTTCGCGCTCAGCGACCAGAACACGCCATGGGCCAGCGGCGGCAGGCCGATGCCGAACAGGTCCTGCGGCTTGAGCGCGGCCAGACCGAACAGGCCCTGGGTGAGGATGGCGGGGTGCAGCACGCCGGTGGTCACCAGCATGGGGATCAGGAGCGTGTAGCCCCATACCATCAGGCCGATGGCCATGCCGAAGACCGCGCCGCGCGCGGTCGCGCGCCGCCAGAACAGGCCGCCGAAGAAGGCGGGTGCCAGCTGGGATACGGCCGCAAACGACAGGAGGCCGATGGAGGCGAGCTGGGCGTCGCCGGCGATGCGGTAATAGACATAGGCCGCCATCATCACGCCGAGGATGATGGTGCGGCGGATCTTGAGGATGGTCGGCCCGAGATCGGAGCGATCGTCGGCGTTTTCCTCGCGCACGGCCAGGCGCCCGCGCCATTTCAGGATCGAGGGAATGACCACGTCGTTGGAGATCATGATGGAGAGCGCCACGCTCGCCACGATCACCATGGCGGTGGCCGCCGACAGACCGCCGATGAAGGCGATCAGCGTCATGATGTCGTTGTTGCGCGACAGCGGCAGGGCAACCACGGTCATGTCGCTGTCGATGCCGCCGGGCGGGAAGCTCAGGAGGCCGGCCACCGCGATCGGCACGACGAACAGGTTGATCAGCACCAGATAGATCGGGAACAGCCAGGAGGCACGCCGAACCTCCGCCTGCGAATGGTTCTCCACCACGCCGACATGGAACATGCGCGGGAGCAGGATGCCGCAGCAGAAGGACAGCACGCTCATGGCGAGGAAGGTGGAGGCGTCGGGCCAGCGGATGACCGCATCCATGATGTCGGCGCGCGCGGCCACGCGCGCGAACAGGTCGGTGAAGCCGCCGAACATCCAGTAGGTGACGTAGATGCCGACGGCCAGGAAGCAGACCAGCTTGACGATGGACTCGGCCGCGACCGCCAGGATCAGCCCGTCCTGGTGCTCGGTGGCATCGGCATGGCGCGTGCCGAACAGCATGGCGAAGACGGCCATGGACAGCGCGACGACGAGCGCGATGTCGGAGAACAGCGGCAGGGTGCGCGCCATGGTGGCGATCTCGCCCGGCTCGAAGGTGGTCAGCAGCGAGGCCGAGACCGCCTTCATCTGCAGGGCCACATAGGGGATCGTGCCGACCGTGACGATGAGGCAGACCATGGCCGCCACCGTCTGGCTCTTGCCGTAGCGCGCGCCGATGAAATCGGCCACCGAGGTGATGTTCTGCGCCTTGGCGATGCGCACGACGCGGGCCACGAACGGCCAGAACACCGCGAACAGGATCATCGGGCCGACATAGATGGCGAGAAAGTCGAAGCCGTTGCGGGAGGCAAGGCCGACCGAGCCGAAAAACGTCCAGGAGGTGCAATAGACCGCCAGCGACAGCGGATAGATCCAGGTCTGGCTCTGGCGGATCGCCTTTTCCCGCGCCCGGCGCCGGTCGCCCCAATAGGCGACGAGGAACAGCGCGCCGAGATAGGCCAGCGCCGTGACGATGATGATGACGCCCATGCTCATCGCGGGTTGCCGACACTCCCCTTCGCCGGGCCTCTGGCGGACCTTGGACCGACTTCATCATGCAGGCCGGGCGAAGTCCATCGCGCCCAAGGTCGAAGCCATGCCGGCCCGGCCATTGCCAAGGGCCGGCTTATCCCGGATCGTTGGCGTGCAAGGCGTCCGATTCCCCCATCAGGCGCACACGAATGGAGCCGCGACGATGCTGAAGGAGTTTCGGGAATTCGCCCTCAAGGGCAATGTCGTCGATCTTGCGATCGGCGTGATCATCGGCGCGGCGTTCAGCAGGATCGTCGATTCCGTCGTTGCCGACCTGTTCATGCCCATCCTGGGCGCCATTGTCGGCGGACTCGACTTCACCAACTACTTCATCGCGCTCGGCCGGGACGTGACCGCCACCAACCTCGCCGACGCCCAGAAGCAGGGCGCGGTGCTGGCCTATGGCCGGTTCTTCACCATCGCGCTGAACTTCGCGATCATCGCGGCCGTGCTGTTCATGGTGGTCAAGGCCATCAACCGCATGAAGCGGCAGGAAGCGGCAGCACCCGCGGAACCGGCCGCACCGCCGGCCGACGTGGTGCTGCTCACCGAGATCCGCGATCTCCTGAAGAAATAGCCGCTAGCCGAAGCGGGCGATGACCAGACGGCTGTCGCCCGCCGCCCGCTCCTCCAGAGCCTCGAGGCCGGCGGGGAGCGCGACGCTGGCATCCGAGGCCTCCTCCAGCACCACCAGCGCGCCGGGCGCCAGCCAGCCGCCGGCCAGCGCCCCGGCAAGGGCCTGTTCGCCGAGGCCCTTGCGGTAGGGCGGGTCGCAGAAGACCAGTGTGAAGGGATCGAAGGGCGCGACCGGCCCCAGCCGCGTGGCGTCGCGCTTGAGCACGGCGGTCATGCCGGCGACGCCGAGCGCATCGACATTGGCGCGGATCAGGCCGCGCGCCTCGGCGCCCTGGTCGACGAGGGCGGCAAACACCGCCCCCCGCGACATGGCCTCCAGTGCGAGCGCGCCGGTGCCGGCAAACAGGTCCAGCACGCGGGCGCCCGCACAGGCGTCGTCATGGCCGTGGGCGAGCACGTTGAACAGGCTCTCGCGCAACCGGTCTGAGGTCGGGCGGATGCCGTCCGACCTCGGCCCGGTGAGCGTCCGCCCGCGGAACCTGCCGCCGACGATCCGCATGGCTCAGCGGCTCCCGCGATCTCCGCCCGGACGGCCCTTGCCGCCAGGGCGACCGCCGCCGCCACGATCGTCACGACCGCCGCTCTTGCCGCCGAAAGGCTTCTTGGCAAAGGGCCGGCCGCCTCCCGGCTTGCCCTCGAACGAGCGGCCCCCTGACGGACGATCCCCGAAGGGCTTGCCACCGGCGGGACGATCCCCGAACGACCTGCCACCCGAGGGACGGTCACCGAACGACTTGCCACCGGCTGGACGATCACCGAACGACCTGCCGCCCGAGGGACGATCCCCGAACGACCGGCCACCCGAGGGACGGTCGCCGAATGACCTGCCACCCGAGGGACGGTCGCCCCGGTCGCCGGAATCGCGGTCCGGCCTCTGCCGGAAGCCACGATCCGGGCGGCTGCCCTCCTCCCGGTCCGCCCAGGGGCGGAAGCTGCGCTCGCCGCGGTCATCGTCGCGCCGCTTGGCGAACGGACGGTCGCCGCGCGGGCGGAAACCGCGATCATCATCGCGGTCACGGCCCGGCCGGCCCGGGCCGCCGAAATTGCCGCGCGGGCGCTCGTCGCGACCCTCGAAGCGACGGCCGCGGCCCTCGAAGCTGCGCGGCGCCTCGGTTTCGACAGCCTCCGCACCCTCGACCTTCTCCACGCGGACCCGACGGCCCTGCGAATCCGTCAGGGGCGCGGCACGACGCAGGTCGCGCTCGCCCTCCGGCCGGTCGCGGCCGCCCTTGTAGGCGGGCCGCGCCTTGTCGCGCGGGCCGAACGAGGTCGCCTCGCCGTCGCGCCAGATGCGGGCGCGGTTGCCGAACCGGTGCTCGGGCGTCTTGCCCATCGGGCGGTCGCCCTCCTCGCGGTCGCGGCCGAAACGGCCACCGCGATCATCGTCGCGGCTGAAACCGCGGGGACGGTCGCCGTCACGGTCGAACCTACGCGGACGCTCGTCACGGTCGCCGAACCGGCCAGGGCCGGCGTCGCGACGCTCGCCGCGATCCTCGAACCGGCGCGGACGCTCGTCGCGCACGGGACGCTCGCTGCGCTGCGGGCGCTCGGTGCGGCCACGACGGCTGTCGTGATCGTCGCGCGCGCCGACACGCTCGAACACCGGGCGGTCGAACTCGACGCCGGCAAGCTCGGACAGTTCCTCGCCAAGCTGGTCGCGCAGCACGCGGGTGCGGATTTCGTCCACTTCGCCCTCGGCCAGCTCGCCGAGCTGGAACGGCCCGAACGAAACGCGGATCAACCGGTTGACGTCGAGGCCGATGGCGCCGAGCACGTTCTTGACCTCACGGTTCTTGCCCTCGCGCAGCGACAGGGTGAGCCAGGAATTGGTCCCCTGCACGCGGTCGAGCTCGGCCTCGATGGGACCATATTCGACGCCGTCGATCTCGATGCCGCCGCGCAGGCGGTCGAGGGTCGCCTGGTCGACGCTGCCATGCGCGCGAACGCGATAGCGGCGCAGCCAGCCGGTCGCCGGCAGGGCCAGCACGCGGGCGAGGCCACCGTCATTGGTGAGCAGCAGCAGGCCCTCGGTGTTGATGTCGAGCCGACCGACGGTGACGACGCGCGGCAGATCCTCCGGCAGGGCGTCGAAGATGGTCGGCCGCCCTTCCGGGTCGGAGGTGGTGGTCACCAGGCCCGCCGGCTTGTGGTAGAGCCACAGACGGGTGCGCTCGCGCTCGGGCAGCCGCTCGCCATCCACCAGCACCACGTCGCTCTCGGTGACGTTCATGGCCGGCGAGGTGAGAACCGCGCCATTGACCGACACACGGCCGGCCTCGATCCATTCCTCCGCCTCTCGGCGCGAGCAGAGCCCTGCGCGGGCGAGCACGCGGGCGATCCGCTCCTCGCCGCGATTGACCGGCTCGAACGAGCGGTCGCGCTCGCGCGGCACGGTGTTGCGGTCGCGCTGGAAACGGTCGCCGCCGCGCTCCTCGAAGCGGCGCGGCCGCTCGCCGCGATCCTCGAACCGGCGGGGACGCTCGAAGCGGTCGCCGCGATCGTCGCGCCGGCCGCGGGCGGGCTGGCGGTCATCCTCGCGGGCATTGCGCTTCGGCTTATCGATGCCGGCCTCGGCGGCCAGCGCCTTGACCACCGGATCCTCGTCGATGTCGTCGAGGAAGGCGGGCATGTCGTCGGATGGATTGTCGTCCGCGGTTGCGGCATCCCGGGCAGGGCGCGGCTTTCGGGCCGGCTTGTCGGACAAGGGCGCGGCCGTCTCGACGGGAGCAGCAGCCACCTCGGCCTCCGCGGCCTTGCGGGACTTGCGGGCCGGCTTCGGCGCGAGGTCCTCGCTTGTGGCGACCGCGACGATCTCGGCAGGCTGTTCGGCCTTCTTGGCCTTCGGGGCCTTCTCGGCCTTCGCTGCCTTGGGCGCCTTTTCAGCCTTGGCAGCCTTGGGGGCCTTTTCAGCCTTGGCGGCGGATTCGGTCTCTGCGGCCTTGGCGGGCTTGGTCACCTTGGCCGGCCTGGCGGTGTCGGCGGCCTTGGCCGATTTGACGGGCGTCGCTGCCTTGGCTGAAGTGGCGGCCTTGGTCGCCTTGGCTGTCTTGGCAGTCCTGGCAGCGGGAGCCGCCTTGGCACCGGCAGCTTCGGTCACGGCGGCAACGGCCGGCTCGGTGGTCTTCCGGCGCTTCGGAGCGGCTTCGGAAACGGCTTCTCGCGTCCGGCTGGATGCCGGACGATCATCGTCACGCTTGCGGGGCATGGTTCTCTCGTGAGATCGGGGTGTCGCGGCGCCGTCCGGCGTGCGCGGCCGGGTGGCCCGGCAGGAAGCGGGGCCTTTATCATGATCGGAACGCGATGGCGAGTGCGCTTTCGACGCGGGCGGCAAGCCCGATGGACGTGGCTCTGGAGGAGGCGCGCGCCGCCGCCGCGCGTGGCGAGGTGCCGGTCGGGGCGGTGATCGTCCGCGACGGGGCGGTCATTGCGCGCGCCGGCAACCGCACACTCGCCGATGCCGACCCGACCGCCCATGCCGAAATTGTCGCGATCCGGGCCGCCTGCCGGGCCCTCGGTTCGGAACGCCTGCCCGGCTGCGATCTCTACGTGACGCTGGAGCCCTGCCCCATGTGTGCGGCGGCGATTTCCTTCGCGCGCATCCGCCGGCTCTATTTCGGCGCGGCCGATCCCAAGGGCGGGGCGGTCGAGAGCGGGGTCAGGCTCTATGCGCAGCCGACCTGCCACCACCGGCCGGATGTCTATGGCGGCATCGGCGAGAGCGAGGCGGCAAGCCTCCTCAGGGACTTCTTCCGGACCCACCGCTGATCAGGACGCGGCGCGCCCGGCGCTCGCCCGCTCCCTGGCGATCATCCGGGTGATGAGGATCACCGGAATGAGGCCGATGGCGACGATGACCAGCGAGCCGGTGGAGGCCTGGGCCAGACGCTCGTCGGAGGCGAGGCTGTAGACCCTCACCGCCAGCGTGTCGAAGTTGAACGGGCGGACGATGATCGTCGCCGGCAGTTCCTTGAGCACGTCGACAAAGGCGACGAGACCGGCGGTCAGCAGCGAGCGGCGCAGCAGCGGCGCGTGGATCGACCGGGCGATCTCGGCCGTCGACGCTCCCAGCGTGCGGGCGGCGGCATCGAGCGAGCCGGGAATCTTGTGCAGGCCGGATTCGACCGGCCCCAGCGCGACGGCGAGGAACCGCACCAGATAGGCATAGAGCAGCGCGATGACGGTGCCGGAGAGAACGAGGCCGGTGCTCCAGCCGAACATCGACCGCATCGAGGCATCGGCCCAGGCGTCGAAGGCGCCGAGCGGCATGAGGATGCCGACCGCGATGACGGTGCCGGGCACGGCATAGCCGATGGCGGCGATGCGGGTTGCGGCCATGGTCACAGGACCCGGCGACAGGCGCTGGGCATAGGCGATGAGCGCCGCCACGGCCACGACGAGGAGCGCGGCAAGGCCGGCGAGGCGGAACGAGTTCCACGCATAGGTGAGGAACCGCACACCGAACAGCGGGTCGCCGCCATCGACATGCAGGCGCAGGAGCGCTGCGATCGGCAGGACGAAGCCGAGCAGCACAGGCAGGGCGCAGGCCAGAACCGCCAGCAGGGCGCCCAGCGGGCCAAGCTGCAGCGGCACGATCGTGCGGTGGCGCCGGCCGCCGCCACCGAAGCGCCGTCCGCGGCGGGCAAACATCTCCAGCGCGATCAGCAACAGCACGACGATGAGCAGGCTGGAGGCAAGCTGCGCCGCCGCGACCCGGTCGCCCATGCCGAACCAGGTGCGGTAGATGGTGGTGGTGAAAGTGGTGACGCCGAAATATTGCACCGTGCCGAAATCGGCGAGCGCCTCCATGAGGGCGAGCGCCGTGCCGGCGGCAATGGCCGGCCGTGCCATCGGCAGGCCCACCCGGAAACAGGCGCCCCAGGGATTGGAGCCGAGCGTGCGGGCCGCCTCCAGCACGCAGGTGGACTGGTCGAGGAAAGCGGCGCGGGCCAGCAGATAGACATAGGGGTAGAGGACGAGGGTGAGCAGGACGCTGACCCCGCCAACGCTGTTCAGGTTGGGGAACCAATAGTCGCCACGCGACCAGCCGAACGTGGTCCTGAGCGCCGACTGGATGGGGCCGGCAAAGGCCATGGCGTCGGCATAGGCATAGCCGATGATATAGGCGGGAATGGCCAGCGGCAGCAGCAGCAGCCATTCGAACGCCCGCGAGCCGGGGAAGCGGCACAGCGTCACCAGCCAGGCCGTGCCGGTTCCGATCACCGCCGTGCCGAGCCCGACGAACACCACCATCCAGACCGTGTTGGCGACGATCTCCGCCAGCACGGTGTTCATCAGATGGGCGATGGAGGGACCGGCCGGGCCGGCAAGGCTCGCCACCACGGCCAGGATCGGCAAGGCCACCAGGGCGGCGAGCACCAGCGCCATGACAGCGAACGCCGAACGCCCGGCCGTGAAGGCCGGGCGCGCGGGAAGCCAGGATCGGCTGCTGGCGGTCGTGTCGGTCAAGACGTCATGGACCCGTGCGTCACTTCCAGCCGGCGCGGTCCATCAGTTTCAGGGCCTCGGCATTGTTGCGCGCGAAGACGCGGGCATTGAGCTGATCGGACTTGAACGCACCCCAGGCAGCGACATGGGGCGGCGGCTCGACGCCGGAAACCGCCGGATATTCGGAGTTGCCCCAGGCGAAATAGCGCTGCGCCGACGGCGTGGCGAGATATTCCAGATAGGCCTTGGCGGCGTCGAGGTTCTTGGCATGGCGGGCAATGCCGGCGGCCGAGATGTTGACGTGCGTGCCGCGATCGCCCTGGTTCGGGAAGACGAGGCGCAGCTTCTCCACCACGGCCTTGTCCTCGGGCTTCTCGGAGCGGGCCAGGCGGCCGAAATAATAGGTGTTGGAGACCGCGATATCGCCCTCGCCGGCTGCGGCGGCGCGGATCTGGTCGGTGTCGCCGCCGCGCGGCGGACGCGCCATGTTGGCAACCACGCCCCTCGCCCAGGCCTCGGTCTTCGCCTCGCCGTTGGCCGCGAGGATCGCGCCGGTCAACGACTGGTTGTAGATGTTGGTCGAGGAGCGGATCAGCACCTTGCCCTTCCACTTCGGGTCGGCGAGATCCTCGTAGGTGGAGATGGCGCCATCGGCGACCTTGTCCTTCGCCACGAAGATGACGCGGGCACGAGTGGAGAAGGCGAACCAGTTGCCGTCGGGGTCACGCAGATGGGCCGGGATTCGGCTCGCCAGCGGCTCGGAGGCGAAGGGCTGCAGCAGGCCGAGCGCGCTTGCCCGCTCGATGCGCCCGGCATCCACCGTCACCAGAACGTCGGCAGGCGAGCTTGCGCCCTCGCTCTGCATGCGGGCGAGAAGCTGGTCGGCACCCGCCTCCACCCGGTTCACCGTGATGCCCGACTGCCGGGTGAACTCGGTATAGAGCGCCTCGTCCGTGTCGTAGTGGCGCGAGGAATAGAGGTTGAGCACCTTCGTCTGCGCACGCAGCACCGACGGGGCGGCGACGAGGAGGGTGGCGCCACCGAGAAGGGCACGGCGGGTGGGATTGATGATCATGGCAAGTCTCCGCGACAGGGCCGTTCAAGGCGGCACCGGAATGGCCGGCCTCTGGCCGGTATCTGGATCGGCCGCATCCTAGCGGCTCGCAAAAATGCCGCAAGTCTTGGAGAAAACATTGGAATCTCTCGAATGTGCAGATTGGAACCGGTGCAATCTGGATAAATTGTTGAGTGACGCAATCAGCTTATCGAGGGTGGCGTGCAGCGGGACCGGATCATGTCCGGCATTCCTGCCGGCGGCGCGAAAGATCAGCGACCGGCGAATGCGGCGCTTGCCGCCACATAGGCCTGGGTACGGAACCCGTGCGCGGCGCGCCCATAGACCAGAGGCGACCCGTCCGGCTGCGTGACGGAGCCGCCGGCGGCCGCCAGAACCGCATGGCCGGCGGCAATGTCCCATTCGGTGATCGGGGCGAAGCGCGCGGTGACCTCCGCGCCCCCCTCGGCGATGACCGCGAATTTGAGCGAGGAGCCCATGGCCTGCCGGTTCGTGACGCCGTGCCCTGCGAGGAAGGCCTCGACTGCCGGTTCGGGATGCGAGCGGCTGACGAGCGCCAGCGGACCTTCGGCCGGCATCGGCCGGGTGCGGACGGGACCGCGTCCGGTCGCCGTGTCGAAGCCCGCGCCCGGCGCCACCGCCATGGCCTCGGCACGGTCGCCCGCGCCGAGCCACAGCCGCGACCGGGCCGGCGCATAGACGATGCCGGCCACCGGCGCGCCATGGGCGATGAGGCCGATATTGACGGTGAACTCGCCATTCCCAGCGATGAACTCGCGCGTGCCGTCCAGCGGGTCGACAGCCACCATGAGATCGGATGCGGCGGGCAGCCGCCCGGCCGCGGCCTGCTCCTCGGCCAGCACCGGCACGCCCGGCAGCAGGCGGGCCAGACCCGCGAGGATCACCTCCTCCGCCTCGTTGTCGGCCGCCGTCACCGGCGAGCCGTCGGCCTTGATCGAGCCGGTGGTGCCGTAATGCGCCATGACCCGTCCTCCGGCCGCCACAGCCAGGGCGCCGAGAGCGTCGATGAGGGCGGAATCACGGAAGCGGTGGGCCATCAGCCTTCCTAGCGGGTCAGGTGCCCCGGAGGAAAGCACCCGGGGGGCCGGCAGCCCGCTCCTGCATCCCGCCGCGAACCAGGTCGGCAAGAAAGGATTCACGCCGTTTCTTCGGCCTTCCTTCACCGGACCGGCGGCATGATGAACGCAAGGTTTCGGCGATCCCGCAAAAGCTGCGGGATCCCGCTCGCAATGCGGACAGGGCCGATGAGTTTTGCGTTCGGCAGGGATGGATCGGGCCTCAGGGCCCTCAAATGGCTTGGCGTGGCGGTCCTGATCCTGTCGATCGCCGCCTGCGGCCGCTATGCCTATCAGCGGCGCGAGCAGTGGCGCTCCGACCTTGAGGCGCGCTGCATGAGTTCGGGCGCCGTGCAGATGACGCGCCACGTCCAGCGGGTGGGGGGCATCAGCGGCCCGGGAACCTGCGGCATGGACTATCCGCTGCGCGTCTCCGCACAGGCGGGCGGGCAGGTTGCCTATTCGCGGCCCCAGACGCTCGCCTGCCAGATGGTGCCGACCGTCGACCGCTGGATCGACAACGTGGTGCAGCCGGCCGCCCAGCGCTGGTTCGGCGCCGGTGTGACAGAGGTACGCGCCGGGTCCTATTCCTGCCGCTCGATCCGCGGCGCCCGCTCGGGCCGCATGTCGGAGCATTCCTTCGGCAATGCGCTGGACGTCTTCGCCTTCGTGCTGTCGAGCGGCCACACGGTGGTGGTGCGCCAGCACTGGCGCGGCGAGACGGCCGAATCCGGATTCCTGCGCGAGATCTTCGTGCGCGCCTGCGACCATTTCACCACGGTGCTGGGCCCCGGCGCCGACCCCTTCCACTACGACCATTTCCACCTGGACCTTGCCCGTCACGACCCGCGCTGGACGCGCCGGGTCTGCCGGCCGCGGCCGGAGACGGTGCAGATGCTGCAGCCGGCGGCGCCGTCCGGCACGTTCGGCTGGGGGACCGGGCGGTCGCAGGGCCTGTTCCGGTAGGGCGTCAGCGCAGCTTGCCGCGGGCAGCGACGGGAAGGGTGCCGACGATCTCGCCGCCGCGCACCATCACCACCTCGTCGACCATGTTGACCACGACGCAGACATGGTTCGGCACGATGCGCAAGACGTCGCCGACCTTCGGCCGCTCGTTGCATTTCGACAGGTCGAGGAAGCCGTGCTCCTCGGCGAAGCGGGCGATCTTCGCCTCCGGGTGCTCCAGGATGAAACCGTGGCCGTCGAGGCCGCCAGTGTCGGAGGTCAGCGTCTTGGAGCCGGCATCGAGGATGCCGCGCTCGGGACCTGCCCGGCTGACCACGGTGGAATAGACCATCAGCGCGCAGTCATCGAGACTGGCGACGCCGGCGGCAATCTGCATCCGGTCGTTGTAGATATAGGTGCCCGGCCGATGTTCGGTCGCGCCCTTCAGCCGGCCGAGATTCTTCAGGTTGGGCGAGCCGCCGGTGGAGACGATCTCGGCCTCGAGCCCGTCGAGGCCGATGCCGGCAAGCGCCGTGTCGAGAAACTTCTGCGCCTCCGGCCAGCCGTCCTCGGCCGGGTACATCATGAACCCCTTGAAGGCGAGGCCGGGCGAGGCCGCCACCAGCCGTGCCAGTTCCACCGCCTCGGCGGGCGTCTCCACGCCGGCACGCTTGCGGCCGGTATCGCATTCGATGACGACGCCGAGCGGCCGGCCGGCAAGGCCGGCGGCCTTGGGCAGGTCGGAGATGACCGTGGCGTTGTCGGCCGCGACCGTCACGGTAGCCGTCTGAAGCAGACGGCCGAGTCTTTGCATCTTCTCCTCGCCGAGGAGGTTGTAGCTGATCAGGATGTCGTCGAGCCCGGCCGCGGCCATGACCTCGGCCTCGCCGATCTTCTGGCAGGTGATGCCCCTGGCTCCAGCCGCGACCTGGAGCTTCGCAAGCTCGGGGCTCTTGTGGGTCTTGATGTGCGGGCGGTTGGCGATTCCCGCCGCGTCGCACTGGGCCTGCACGCGGGCAATGTTCGCCTCCACCCGGTCCATGTCGATGACCACGGCGGGCGTGCCGTATTCACGGGCGATCGTTGCGGCGAGCGGCGTGGTCATGGCGGCGTCCCGTTCAAACGTGGAGGTAGCGGTCCTTCAGGTCGGGACTGGCGATGAAATCGCGGCTGGTCCCTTCCCAGACGATCCGGCCCTTTTCCAGAATCAGGTGCCGGTCGGCGAGTTTGACCAGAGCATCGACGTTCTTGTCGATGACCAGGATCGACTGGCCGTCCTGCTTCAGGCGCTGGAGACAGGCCCAGATCTCGGCGCGGATCACCGGAGCGAGCCCCTCGGTCGCCTCGTCGAGCACCAGGAGCTTCGGATTGGTCATCAGCGCGCGGCCGATGGCCAGCATCTGCTGCTCGCCGCCGGAGAGCTGGTTGCCCATGTTGCGGCGGCGCTCCTTCAGGCGCGGGAAGAACGCATAGACGCGCTCCAGCGTCCAGGGCTGCGCGCGGCCCTCGCGGCGGGCGGCGGTGGCGACGAGGTTTTCCTCGACATCGAGGTTGGGGAAGATCTGCCGGCCCTCCGGCACGAGGCCGAGACCGGCCTGCGCCACCCTGAAGGGCGGGGCACCGGCCAGCGCCACGCCGTCGACCGCGATGGCGCCGGCAGACGGCTTCACGAGGCCGAAGATCGCCTTGATGGTGGTGGTCTTGCCCATGCCGTTGCGGCCGAGAAGGGTCACCACCTCGCCATCGGCGACGCCCAGCGAGACGCCGAACAGCACCTGCACGTCGCCATAGCCGGCCTCAAGGTTGGAGACGGTCAGCATGTTATTCCGCCGCCTCCACCCGCGGCGCGGAGGCCCGCGCGACGCTCGTCTTGGTACGGGCCAGCAGGCTCATCAGCACCTCGCGCTCGCCGGGCTCGAGGCCGGAGAGCAGTTCGCGCACCCAGGCGCCATGCTCGCGGGCCATGCGGGCGAAGTCGCGGTGGCCCTTCTCGGTCATGACGATGCGCTGCACGCGGCCATCGCTGGCATCGCGCCGGCGCTCGACATAGCCCTGCTCGGCGATGCGGGCGACAAGGCCGGTGACATTGCCGTTGGTGACCATCATGCGCCGGGAAATCTCGCCGGGCGTCATGCCGTCCGGCGCCTTGTCGAGCTGGGCCAGCAGGTCGAAGCGCGGCAGCGTCATGTGGAAGCGGTCGGCGAGGCGCCGGCGGATCTCCCGCTCGATCATGGTCGTGCAGGTGAGCAGGCGCAGCCACAGGCGCAGTTCGGGGCGGGCATCGTCGGGCTGGTGGGCGAGCCGCGTCTCGGCATCCACGGGGGCCAGAAGGTCGGTGTCGCTCATGCGAAGTCCTCCTCCCCGAGATAGGCCTCGCGCACCGCCGGGTCGGCCCTGACGTCGTCGGGCGTGCCGGAGGCGATGAGCCGGCCATAGACCAGCACCGAAATGCGGTCGGCGAGGCGGAAGACGGCGTGCATGTCGTGCTCCACCAGCACCATGGGATAGCGGCCCTTAAGGCCGCCCAGCACCTCGACCAGCCGCTCCGTCTCCTCCCGGCCCATGCCGGCCATGGGCTCGTCGAGCAGCAGGAGGCGCGGTTCCGAGACCAGCGCCATGGCGATCTCCAGCTGGCGCTTCTCGCCGTGGGAGAGGCTGGCGGCCGGCGCCCCGGCCCGGCCGGCAAGGCCGACCTGGCCGAGGGCGGCGAAGGCCCGGTCGTTCAGCCGCGTCTCGGCACCGGCCGGCCGGAAGAAGCGGAACGAGGACCCGTCATGGGCCTGCGCGGCGATGGCAACGTTTTCCAGCACCGTGAAGCCGGGCAGGATCTGGGTGATCTGGAACGAGCGCGTCAGCCCCTTGAGGGCGCGGGCATGGACCGGCTGGCGCGTGATGTCCTCGCCGGCGAAGCTGACCGTGCCGGAATCCAGCGGCACCTCGCCGGTGATCTCGCCGATCAGCGTGGTCTTGCCGGCGCCGTTCGGGCCGATGATGGCGTGCAGCTCGCCCGCGCCGATGTCGAGCGAGACGCCATCGGTCACCTTCAGCGCGCCGAAGGACTTGTGCAGGTCGCGCAGGGACAGGATGGGCGCGGTCATCGTGGGGCTCCCGCACCAGTGCCGGCGCCCGTCACCCCCGGCGAGGCCGCAGGCCGAGGGAAGGGGGTCCAGAACAGCCCCCCTGGCTGCCTAATCGAGGCCAGTCTGGATCCCCTTCCCCTCCCTCGCTTACGCTCGGTCGGCCGGGGATGACGGTCGAGGATGCAGCGCACGGTCGGTCGGGGACAACGGTTGATCGTGCAGTGCCCGCTCGGCCCGGTATGGCGGCTGTGGCGGAGGCGCTGGGTCATCTGCCTCCTCCCCGGTCGAGCAGTTTGACGATGCCGCCACGCGCGAAGATGGCGACCAGCACGACCATCGGGCCGAACAGGGCCTTCCAGTGCTGGGTGATGGCAGCGAGCCATTCCTCCACCAGCGTGACGCCGATGGCGCCGATGATGGGGCCGACCAGCGAGCCCATGCCGCCCAGCACCACCATGGCGATGAACTCGCCGGAGCGCTGCCAGGTCATATAGGCCGGGGCGACGAACATGCCGAGATTGGCGAACAGGGCGCCGGCCAGCGCGCAGATGGCGCCCGAGATCACATAGGCGGCGAGGCGGTAGCGGAATGGGTCGAAGCCGAGGGCGCGCATGCGCCGCTCGTTCTCCTTGGCGCCGCGCAGGACCCGCCCGAAGCGCGAGGCGACGATGGCGCGCAGCAGCAGGAAACAGGCGATGAGCGTGCCCAGCACGACGAAGTAGAAGGTGAAATCGCTGGCGAAGACCTTCGTGCCGAACAGTTCCGAGCGGTGGAACATGCGCAGCCCGTCATCGCCGCCATAGGGCGACAGGCTGGTGGCCGTGAAATAGGCCATCTGTCCGAAGGCCAGCGTGATCATGATGAAATAGACGCCGCGGGTCTTCAGCGAGATGGCGCCGGTGACGAGGGCGAAGGCCGCACCGGCCAGGATCGCCACCGGGAAGGCGATCGCCGCATCGACGATATCGTGGGAGAACAGGATCGCCACCGCATAGGCGCCAAGCCCCAGGAAGGCGGCATGGCCGAACGAGACCATCGCGCCATAGCCGAGGATCAGGTCGAGGGAGAGCGCGGCGATCCCCATGATCATGGCGCGGGTGACGAGGCCGAGAATGAAGCGCTCGCCCCAGATGAAGGGGACCAGCGCCAGCAGCGCGAAGACCAGGACGGGAAGCCAGATCCGCCGCCAGAGCGGCCGGGGCGCCGGCGTGGCCGCGGCGGGAACGGAGAAATCGGCCATCGGCTCAGCCCCGGGCCGGGAACAGGCCGGTCGGCCGGAAGAACAGCACGGCGGCCATCAGGATGTAGATGGACATGGAGGCAATGGCCGGGCCGATGGTGCGCGCCTCCGATGGCGGGATGCCGGCCAGCCTGAGCAGATCCACCGAGAAGGAGCGCAGCAGCGTGTCGACGAGGCCGACCAGCAGCGCGCCGACGAAGGCGCCGCGGATGGAGCCGATGCCGCCGATGACGATGACCACGAAGGCAAGGATCAGCAGGTTGTCGCCCATTCCCGGCTCGACCGAGAAGACGGGCGCGGCCATGCTGCCGGCAAAGCCCGCCAGCATGGCGCCGAAGCCGAAGACGATCATGAACAGGCGGCGGATGTCGATGCCGAGCGCAGAGACCATCGGCGCGTTGGAGGCGCCGGCCCGGATCAGCATGCCGACGCGGGTCCTGGCCACCACCAGATAGAGCCCGAGCGCCACGGCAAGGCCCGAGGCGATGATGGCGAAGCGCCAGACCGGATAGGCGACGCCCTCGGCGATCTGGACGGTGCCGGAGAGGGCCTGCGGCATCGGCACCTGCAGCGGGGCCGCGCCCCAGACGATCTTGACGCCCTCGTTCAGGAACAGGATCAGGCCGAAGGTGGCCAGCACCTGTTCGAGATGGTCGCGATCATAGAGGTGGCGCATGACCAGCACCTCCAGCAGCAGGCCGAAGGCGAGCGCGGAGAGCAGGGCGAGCACGAGGCCGAGCGCGAAATTGCCGGTCCAGGCGACGAACATGGCGGCCAGATAGGCGCCCAGCATGTACTGCACGCCGTGGGCGAGGTTGATGAAATCCATGACGCCGAAGACCAGCGTCAGGCCGGCCGCGATCAGGAACAGCAGGATGCCGAGCTGCAGGCCGTTCAGCGTCTGGACGATGAGGAGCGTGGAGGACATCGCAAGCCGGTGATCGAGACGTTCGGACCGCCCGCCCTGCATCGGCGGGTTGCGTCCTTCGAGGCTCGCTGCGCTCGCACCTCAGGATGAGGCGGGTGGAGCGTTGCAACAGCGCGAGAGGGTCGCACCGGCTGCACTGCCGATGCGTTCGATGCCGGTCTCCCACCTCCTCATCCTGAGGTGCGAGCGCAGCGAGCCTCGAAGGACGAAAGGCCCGCTGCGCAAGGCATGGTCAGGTCACCACCGCATCGGGCACTGGGCGGCGTAGACGTCGGTGTAGTTCTCGAAGATGCGCTCCACGATCTCGGTCTGGAACTTGCCGTCGGCCCGCTTGGCGGCCCGCACGAGGTAGAAGTCCTGGATCGGATAATGGTTGTTGGCGAAGCGGAAGCGGCCGCGCAGCGAGGTGAAGTCGGCCTTGCGCAGGGCGGCGCGCACGGCGGCGCGGTCCGTGAGGTTGCCGCCCGTGGCGGTCACCGCGCTGTTGATCAGCATGGCCGCGTCATAGGCCTGCATGGCGTAGGAGCCGGGGACATGGCCGAAGGCGGCCTCGTAATCCGCCACGAACTTCCTGTTCTGCGGATTGTCCATGTTGGGCGCCCAGGTCATGCCGGCGAGCATGCCGATGGCCGCATCCTGCTGGGCCGGCAGCGTGCTCTCGTCCACCGTGAAGGCCGACAGGAACGGAATGCGCTGGGTGAGGCCGGCCTGCGAATACTGGCGGACGAGGTTCACGCCCATGCCGCCGGGCATGAAGGTGAACAGGGCATTGGAGCCGGACGAGCCGATGCGGGCGAGCTCGGCGGAGAAGTCGAGATGGCCGAGGGGGGTATAGACCTCGTCGGCGATCTGGCCGCGGAAATGGCGCTTGAAGCCGGCCATGGCGTCGCGCCCGGCCTGGTAGTTGGGGGTGAGCAGGAACACCTTCTGGAAGTTCTGGCGCTGGGCATAGGCGCCGAGCACCTCGTGGACCTGGTCGTTCTGGTAGGAGGTGACGAAGAAGTTCTCGTGGCAGCCGCGGCCGGCATAGCTGGACGGGCCGGCATTGGCGCTGATCAGGAAGGCGCGCTGCGAATTGACCACGGGGGCGTGGATCGCCTGCAGGATGTTGGAGAAGATCGGGCCGACGACGAAGTCGACGCGGTCACGGTCGATCAGGGCCTGGACGCGCTGGACGGCGACGTCCGGCTTCAGTTCGTCATCGACGACGATGACCTGCACGTCGCGGCCGGCGATCTTGCCGCCGAGCTGACGGATGGCCAGTTGCAGGCCGTCGCGCGCCTGCTGACCGAGCACGGCAGCAGGACCGGATAGGGTCTGGATCACGCCGATCCGGATCGGCTCCTGCGCCATGGCCGGCAGAGCGGCCAGCGCCGCAGCGGCGCCAAGCGCCAGGGGAACGAGAATGCGCTTCATCGACAACCTCCCACCGGGATACGTCCGGTTCCAGGCCGGCCCGGGCTTGTCCGTGGTCGCGGCCGATGCAAAATCATTATCGCCGCGAAACTTTCGCGAACAACCCCACCTGCGCAAAATATTTTAAGTGTAAAATAAATCGGCAGGAGGACCGAATGTTGCTCACCGATCACGCAGACGGCAAGCCCCGCTGCTGGTGGCCTGGCCACGACCCGCTCTATGTCGCCTATCACGACACCGACTGGGGCGTGCCGGAGCGGGACGACCGGGCGCTGTTCGAGAAGCTGATCCTGGACGGGTTCCAGGCCGGGCTGTCGTGGATCACCATCCTGAGGAAGCGCGAGCATTTCCGGGCGGTGTTCGACGGTTTCCGGCCGGAGGTGATCGCCAGCTACGGGCCGGACAAGGTCGCGGCCCTGATGGGCGATGCCGGGATCATCCGCAACCGCGCCAAGATCGAGGGCACGGTGAAGTCGGCCGGCATCTGGTGCGACATGATGGGCCGCGGCGAGGGCTTTTCCGACTATCTGTGGGGCTATGTCGACGGCCGGCCGCTGCAGCCGGACTTCCGCGACCGGTCGCAGGTGCCGACCCAGACGCCGGTGGCCGAGGCGATCTCGAAGGACCTGAAGAAGCGCGGATTCACTTTCGTGGGGCCGACCATCGTCTATGCCTTCATGCAGGCGGTCGGCATGACCAACGATCACATGACCGGCTGCTTCCGTCACGCCGAGGTGAAGGCGCTGGGGTGAGATTGATTGAAGATTTTTTTCTGATTTAGGATTTTATGGCTTGACCAGCGTGACGCTGGTTTGCTATGAAACGGGTATGTTCGGAACGTGCGTCCGGTGCCCTGCAGAGCGATTCTGCGTCCTTTGAGGCTCGGGCTGACGCCCTCGCACCTCAGGATGGGGAGGGAGTGCCCGGCACCCGTGCTGTCGAGGCACGGCGGCTGCGCCAGAGCAGCCTCCGAAACTGGCCCCGGATACAGGTTGCCTCACCTCCTCATCCTGAGGTGCGAGCCCGGAACGGTCGAGCCTCGAAGGACGCACAATCCCGGCGGCGCCCCCTACTCCCCGCCGTGGCAGGTGCGGGCGATCGCGGCGGTTCGCTCCTGATCTGCGGGGCTGAGCCGGTCGGCCAGCACGCGCGGCCAGATGGTCTCGCGCTTCAGCCCGTCGATCACGCAGGTGCAGGAGAACCGGCAGAGGTCGGCCGGCTTGCCGGCCTGCATGCAGGTCTGGGTGCAGGTTGCCAGGAACGGCCGGGCATCGTCGTCGACCGGCGCGCGCGGCGCGGTCGGCAGGACCTGCGCCAGCATCCAGACGAGGGCGATCAGCACGGGCTGGTGGATGAGATAGATGGCGAGGCTGTGGCGCCCTGCCCGGCCGATGAGGCGCGGCAGCCGCCCCTCCGCCCGGATCGCGGCAAGGCGCGCATCGAGCCCCCTGTCGACCGCGAAGCGGGCCGCCGCCATGCCGGCCAGCACGAAGCCTGACCAGGGCAGCAGCGGGTAGAAGTCGGCCGTGGTCACGCCGACCCGGCTGAGGCCGGTGAACAGCAGCCAGGGCTGGTCAAGTGCCGGATGGGCGACCAGCCAGGGCAGCGCGAAGGCGGCGACGGCGGCAAGCGCGACGACAGCGGCGGGCAGGCGCAGGAAGGCGAGGCCGAGAACACTGGCAACAGCGATGAGGTGCAGGATGCCGAAGAAAATCCAGCCATGCGGGACGGCGAGGAGCGTCGCCGCCGTCACCAGCGCGGCGCCGCCGGCCACCATGGCGAGGCGCCTGAGGAAGGCCATGCGGTCAAGCCCGCCGCGGGCTGCAAGCACCAGGCTCACTCCCACCAGGGCGAGGAACGAGCCGCCTATGCTGCCGGCAAACAACCGCCAGCCGGGATGGCCCGCGATGTCGGTGGCGATCAGGCCGAACTGCGACAGGTCGAAGGCGAAATGGAACACCACCATGGCCATGATCGCCACGCCGCGCGCGACATCGACCAGCGGCAGGCGCGGCGGAGGGGCGGCGGCGCCGGTGGCGGTCATCGCCCTACCAGACGAGCTTGCGCATCACCCAGCGCGGATGCTGCCCGGTCTCGGCGATCAGCGCGGCAAGACCCTCGGCATGGATGCCCTCGGGGGTCAGCACGCCCTCGGCATGGATGCCCTCGGCGAGGAACAGGCTGTCGTAGCCCATGCGAACGGCGCCGGCGACGTCGGTGCGCATGGCGTCGCCGATGGCGAGCACCCGGTCGGCCGGCGTCTCGCGGCCGAGAATGCGCCGCGCCGCCTCGTGGCAGGCAAGATAGGCCGGATCGAAGGGCTTGCCGGCATAGAGCACCTCGCCGCCCATCGCGTGGTAGCGATCGCCGATGGCACCGGCGCAGAAGATGAGGTCGTGGCCGACCTCGACCACCTTGTCCGGGTTGCCGCAGACGAAGAACAGGTTGCGGGCGCGGATGCGCTCCAGCCGCTCCTGGTAGTCGTCGGGCGTCTCGACCCGGTCGTCGACCAGGCCGGAGCAGACCACATAGGCCGCCTCCTCGATGGAGACGAGGCGGGTGTCCATGTCCTCGAAGATCACCAGGTCGCGCCGCGGGCCGATATGGTGCACCGGCTCGCCGGGCCGCGTGCGCATTACATCGCGGGTGATGTCGCCGGAGGTGACGATGGCGTCATAGGCGGCGCGCGGCACGCCCAGCCGGTCGAGCTGGCCGGTGACGACCGGGGCCTGGCGCGGCGCATTGGTCAGGAGGATCACCGGCACGCCCTGCCGACGGATGGCGACCAGCGCCTCGCAGGCGGCCGGATGGGCCTTCATGCCGTTGTGCAGCACGCCCCAGACGTCGGAGAAGACGAGGTCGTAGCGGCCGCCAATGTCCTTCAGGCCGCCGATCTCGGGCGGCAGGACCACGGAGGCGGCGTCGATCGACCGGGTGGCGAGGATCTGGGTCATGGTCGAGGGGTTAGAAGCGCGCCCCGCGCCGGTCAAGACCGCCGGCGGCTACCAACCGCCCCGGACGCTTGAATCGCCACCCGCTCCATGCGAGTTAACCCGCCTTCCATGCGGCCTTTGCTGCATCGTTTCAGGACTTTCACGGCCATGGCGACCTTCAAGCCGCTCGTCTTTTCCGGCATGCAGCCCTCGGGCGACCTGCACCTCGGCAATTATCTCGGGGCGCTGGTGAACTGGGTCGCCATGCAGGAGACGCACGCCTGCATCTATTGCGTGGTGGACATGCACGCCATCACGGTGTGGCAGGACCCGAAGGCGCTGCAGAAGGCGATCCGCGAGGTGACGGCCGCCTATATCGCCGCCGGCATCGACCCCAGGCGCTCGATCCTGTTCAACCAGAGCCAGGTTCACGAGCATGCCGAGCTTGCCTGGGTTTTCAACTGCATCGCGCGGATGGGCTGGATGAACCGCATGACGCAGTTCAAGGAGAAGGCCGGCAAGGACAAGGAGAACGCCTCGCTCGGCCTGTTCGCCTATCCGAGCCTGATGGCGGCCGACATCCTCGCCTATCGCGCGACCCACGTGCCGGTGGGCGACGACCAGAAGCAGCATCTGGAGCTGACCCGCGACATCGCCATCAAGTTCAACAACGACTATGCCGCCCGCATCGCCGAGCTCGGCCATGGCGACGGGTTCTTCCCCGTCACCGAGCCGGTGATCATGGGGCCGGCGACGCGGGTGATGAGCCTGCGCGACGGCACCAAGAAGATGTCGAAGTCGGACCCGTCTGACTATTCGCGCATCAATCTGGTGGACGATGCCGACACCATCTCCCAGAAGGTGCGAAAGGCGCGCACCGATCCCGAGCCGCTGCCGAGCGAGGAAGCGGGCCTAAAGGGCCGCGCGGAGGCCGACAACCTCGTCGGCATCTTCGCCGCGCTCGCCGGCCGGACCAAGGCCGACGTGCTCGCCGAATATGGCGGCGGCCAGTTCTCCACCTTCAAGTCGGCCCTGGCCGACCTGTCGGTGGCGCGGCTCTCCCCGATCACCGGCGAGATGAAGCGGCTCGTCTCCGACCCCGCCGAGATCGACCGCATTCTGGCCGACGGCGCGGCGCGCGCCCGCGCCATCGCCAGGCCGGTCATGGATTCGGTGAAGGACATTGTCGGCTTCGTGAGGGGGTAGGCCAGCGGCCCGCCGCCACGGCGTATCAGTCGGCCCCACCCGCACCCTCCCCGCCGCACGGAGAGGGGGACTTTGGCGTTGTGCTCTCACTGACAGCAGTTGCACCTGGCTCGACGGTCAGGGCCGGATCGCGACGGTGTCGTCTCCCTCTTCGCGAAGCGGGGAGGGTCAGGGTGGGGCTGGAACCGCAGCGCCCGATCACTTGCGATGGCGGGCGCCGCGCGCAGCCGACGATCCCCGCTCGCGCTTCAGGCGCTCGATGAGGCCGGTGCTGGCCTCCCCCAAGACAGCGGCCATGGCGAGGCGCCAGCCCTCGCCAGTGGCCTTGAAGCGCGCCAGTGCCGCCGGACTTTTACTTCGCTATGGAGGAAAAGCTCAGGGGCAGGGCCGGAGGCCTTCTGGGACACCCGCTTCCTTGACGTGCACAAAGGTGTTTCATATCATTGATCTGTGAAACGCGAATGGAACGCGCCATGTCTGGGAGCTTGATCGCACTACGCATTGCGGCCCATTGGGAAGCTCGAACATGCCCGCGGCGACCTGGATGAGAGTGGTGGCAAGGGCGCGCCGCGTGCGAATCGCGCAGCCCGCCCGATTCGATGAACTCCAGGAATGAACGATGAGTGTCATGCTGGCAGCAGTCCCCCGTTTCCTCGAAGAGATCGGCCGATTTGGAGGCCTGAAAGGCACCGACATCGCCAACATTACCGACGTGTCCAAGGCGACTGTGTCGCGCTGGAAGTCCGGCGACATCAAGCCGATCCCGCGCAACGAGTTGATCCTGTCAGACCTCCACTACGTGGTTGCGCGGCTGCAGACCTACTATTCGCCGGACGAGGTGCGCACATGGTTGCATGCGCGCCATCCGCAGCTGAATGGCGAGCGGGCCATCGACCTGATCAACCAGGAGCGGACGATCGACGTCCTGAAGGTGATCGATCGCCTGGACAACGACGTGTTTCTGTAGTCGATGGCCCCGGTCCGACGCCGCCGCGACAACACCCTCATCGACGCGATCGAGGCCCATCGACCGGCCCGTTTCGAGGGGACGGTGTGGCGCGTGGTCAGGGAGGGCCGATCGCCGATCGACTGTGCCCGGTCGGGCGGGCGCTGGGACGATGGCACGTTCGACGTGCTGTATACGGCGGCCGAACGCGACGGCGCCGTCGCCGAGATGTTCTTTCATCTCGGCCGCGGACAGCCGGTCTTCCCCTCCCAGGTGCGCTACGAATTGCACGAGCTGTCCGTGGCCCTCGAACGCGCGCTTCGCCTGGTCGACCTGGCGGCGCTTGCCGCGCTTGGGCTTGATACCGCAAAGTATGGTCAGCTCTCCTACGAGGCGAGGAACGACGAGTATCCGCGCTCCCAGGATATCGCGGAGGTCGCGCATTTTCTCGAGTTCGACGGGCTCATCGTTCCCAATGCCCGATGGGCGTGCAGCAACGTCATTCTCTTCTGCGACCGCGTGCCTCCGACGGCCATGGAAGCCGTCCACAATCATGGCCTGGTGGATTGGGCCGGCTGGGCGAAGCGCCATAACCGATAGGCGATCGCCCGTACGATCCGTGCACGAGCCAATCGGCCCAGACCGATGCAGGGCCGACATCCGCAGCCCCCCTCCCCGCGCGGCCGGCGGGAGGCTAAGGATGGGCGTCACGCCCCTTGCGAGCCGACCGTCATGACAGCCACCGACCCTGCACCCTCCGGCCCGCTCTCGGACATCCGCGTGATCGAGCTCGGCTCCTTCATCGCCGGGCCCTATGGCGGGCAATTGCTCGCCGACCTGGGCGCCGACCTCATCAAGTTCGAGGATCCCGGCAAGGGCGACCCCATGCGCCAGTGGGGCTTTGCCAAGAAGGACGGCGCATCGGTCTGGTGGCCGGTCATCGGGCGCAACAAGAAGAGCGTGACGGTGGACCTGCGCAAGGCCGGGGGACAGGCGATCCTGCGCCGGCTATTGGCGGAAGCCGACGTGCTGCTCGAAAACTTCCGGCCGGGCACGCTGGAGAAATGGGGCCTGACGGTCGAGGCGCTGCATGCCCTGAACCCGCGCCTGATTGTCGCCCGCGTCTCCGGCTACGGCCAGTACGGCCCCTATGCGGAGAAGGCGGGCTTTGCCGCCGTGGCGGAGGCAATCGGCGGCATGCGCGTCATCAACGGCTATCCGGACCGGTTGCCGACGCGCACGGGCCTGTCGATCGGCGACACGCTGGCCGGCCTCTATGCCGCCTTCGGCATCCTCGCCGCCCTGCACCAGCGCGGCCGGGACGGCAAGGGCCAGGTGATCGACGTCGGGCTGACCGATGCGATCCTGGCGGCCACCGAGGGCATCGTCGCCGAATATTCGGTCACCGGGCAGGTGCGCGGGCGCACCGGGCTGACCTCGCCGGGCTTTGCCCCCTCCAACATCTATCCGACGCTGGACGGCAGGCACATCGTCATCGGCGCCAATGCCGACACGATCTGCCGGCGGCTCTTTGCCGTCATGGGCATGGATTTCCTCATGGACGATCCGCGCTTTGCCACGCATTCCGCGCGCGGGCGGCCGGAGAACCAGGCCGAGATCGACCGGATCATCGGCGACTGGACGGCGACGAAGCCGCGCGCCGACCTGCTCGCCGCCCTCGATGCGGCCGCCGTGCCGGCGGGGCCGGTGAGCGATGCCGCAGAGGTGGCCGCGGACCCGCATTTCCGCGCCCGCGACATGGTGGTGGAGGTGGCGACGAAAACCTTCGGCACCATGCTGATGCAGGGCATCGTGCCAAAGCTCACCCGCACGCCCGGCGCCATCCGCTGGCCGGGCGCGGAACTCGGCGAGCACAACGATGCGGTTCTGCAGGCCGCCGGCTACAGCGCCGACGAGATCGCGGCGCTGCGGCGGGACGGCGTCATCTGACGGCCGGCTTCAAAGCAGGGCGACGGATCAGAGCCGGACGCCGGATCAAAGCCTGACGATTTTGGCATCCGCCGGCCATTCCAGCGACTTGAGGGCCTGGGCGAGGTCCTCGATCAGGTCGTCCGGGTCCTCGAGCCCCACCGAGAGGCGCAGCAGGCCGTCGGTGATGCCCATTTCCAGCTTCTCGGCCGGCGTGAAGCGGTCATGGGTCGTGGTCGGGGGATGCGTGACCAGGCTCTTCGCGTCGCCGAGATTGTTGGAGATCTTGATGATGTTCAGGGCGTTGGCGACGCGGAAGGCGCCGGCCTTGCCGCCCTCGACCTCGAAGGCGACCAGTGTCGAGCCGCCGCGCATCTGGCGCCGGGCGAGCTCGTATTGCGGGTGATCCTTGCGGCCGGGATAGATGACCTTCGTCACGCCCGGCAGTTCGGCCAGGGCGTCGGCCACCTTGGCCGCGCTCTGCGCCTGCCGCTCGACACGCAGCGGCAGCGTCTCCAGGCTCTTCAGCACAACCCAGGCGTTGAACGGGCTCATCGCCGGGCCGGTCTGGCGGAGATACTGGTAGACATTGTCCTGGATGAACTGCTTCGAGCCGAGGATGACGCCGCCGAGGCAGCGGCCCTGTCCGTCGATGTGCTTGGTCGTCGAATACACGACGCAGTCGGCGCCGAGTTGCAGCGGGCTCTGCATCATCGGGGTGGCGAAGACATTGTCCACGGTCACCTTGATGTCGGTCTTCTTGGCGATCCGGCAGATGGCGGCGATGTCATAGACCTCGAGGGTCGGGTTGGTCGGGCTCTCGAGGAAGAAGACCTTGGTGTTCGGGCGGACCGCCGCTTCCCACTGGGCGAGGTCGGCGCCGTCGACCAGCGTCGACTGGACGCCGAAGCGCGGCAGCAGGGTCTCGATGATATAGCGGCAGGAGCCGAACAGCGCCTTGCAGGCCACCACGTGATCGCCGGCCGAAAGCTGGCCGAACATGACAGCGTTGACCGCCGCCATGCCGGTGGCCGTGGCTTTCGCGGCCTCCGCGCCTTCGAGGAGGGCGATACGGTCCTCGAACATCTGCACGGTGGGGTTGGAGAAGCGGGCATAGATGAAGCCCGGATCGGTGTTCTTGAAGCGGGCCTCGGCCTGTTCGGCGCTGTCATAGACATGGCCCTGGGTGAGGAACAGCGCCTCGGAGGTCTCGCCGAACTCGGAGCGCAGCGTGCCGCCGTGGACGAGCCGGGTCGCCGGCCTTGCGCGGGTGGGATCGAAAGGCTTCTTCATCGGGCGACCTCGGAGCGCGGACGGGGCACTTGTCCCCGGAAAAAACAAAACCCGACCTGGCAAAAGCCGAGGCCGGGTTGATCCCGTGCGCCCGGCCTTTTAGCGAATTGTTTAGCGTGGTTCGCAAGCCGGCCGGCCAAATCTCCACGTCGTGTCGAGCGTGGTAGGCGGGCGCGCGAAAGGCGTCAAGCGTTTTGTTCGTTATGACGAACGTTTCGTTCGTCGGGGAATGGCGGGATGGACGACGAAACGGTTCAGGGCATTCTCCCGGCGCAGGCCATCGAGGCGCTGGTGGCCCGTGGCGCCATCCGCATCGCACGGGCGCTGGATGCCGACCAGGTGCAGCCGGCCTCGCTCGACCTGAGGCTCGGCTATCGGGCCTTCCGCATCCGAGCCAGCTTCCTGCCAGGTCCGAACACGACGGTCGCGGACAGGCTACAGACGCTGGCGCTGCACGAGATCGACCTGTCGCGCGGGGCGGTGCTGGAGACCGGTTGCGTCTATCTGGTGGAACTGATGGAGGGCCTTGCGCTGCGCGAGGGCATTTCGGCCACCGCCAATCCGAAGAGCTCCACCGGCAGGCTGGATGTGTTCACCCGCGTCATCCTCGACCGGGCGCAGGCCTTTGACACGGTTCCGGCCGACTACGAGGGCCCGCTCTACCTCGAGGTCTCGCCGCAGACCTTCCCGGTGCTGGTGCGCACCGGCTCGCGCCTCTCGCAGATCCGCTTCCGGCGCGGACGGGCCGAACTCGGCCTCGACGCGATCAACGCCCTTCAGGAGGCCGAGCGGCTGGTCGATACCGGCGCACCGGTGGTCGGGCCGGTGGGCATCGCCGTCTCCATTGACCTGATGGGAGAGGCCTGGGGCGGTCTGCTCGGCTACCGCGCCAAGCGCCATTCCAGCGTCATCGACGTCGATCGCAAGGCCGCCCATGACGTGCTCGACTTCTGGGAGCCGATCCAGGCGCGCGGGCGCGGCGAAATGATCCTCGACCCCGACGAGTTCTACATCCTCGCCTCCAAGGAAGCCGTGACGGTGCCGCCCGACTATGCCGCGGAGATGATGCCCTTCGACCCGCTGGTCGGCGAATTCCGCGCCCATTATGCCGGCTTCTTCGACCCCGGCTTCGGCTATGCGGCGGCGGGCGGACGCGGCGCCCGCGCCGTGCTTGAGGTGCGCTCGCGCGAGGTGCCGTTCATCCTGGAGCACGGGCAGACCGTCGCGCGGCTGGTCTACGAGCGCATGACCGAGCGCCCGCGCAGCCTCTATGGCGAGGTCGGCTCCAACTACCAGGCCCAGGGCCTGAAGCTGTCGAAGCACTTCCGGTGAACTGAGGCAGGCGGCGGGCTTCGGCTCGGGCCGGCGCCGTCACGCACCGCCCGTCATCCCAGGCCGAGGCGCAGCCGAGGGGAAAGGGATCCAGACCCTTCATCCCGCCATGCGCCCGGCCCGGCAGCGCGAGCCTGGACCCCCTTCCCTCGCCCTGCGGGCTCGCCGGGGGTGACGGGTGTGACTCGGCACGCCGGTAAGGGGCTTTCGCCTGCGCCGCCCTGCGGCCTGGTACCGGCTTCAACTCCCCGACAATTGCTGCTCCACCAGCCGCGCGAAGCAACTGGCGCCGATCGGCAGAAGCTCGTCGTTGAAGTCGTAATGGCCGTTATGGACCGGCACGGCCTTGTGCGTGTCCGTCACCTGTCCCAGCAGCATGAAGGCGCCCGGCGCCTTTTCCAGGTAGTAGGCGAAGTCCTCGCCGGCGGTGAGCGAGGGCAGGTCGGTCTTGATGAGATCGTCGCCGACCACATCGCGCGCCGCCTGCTCGAAGGCCGAGGCCTCCTCCGCCGTATTGATGGTCGGCGGATAGGAGCGCTGGTAGTCGAGCTCGACCTCCACGCCATGGGCCGCCGCGATGCCGTTGACCGTCTGGTGGAACAGGTCGTCCATGGCCTTGCGCGTGCCGGGCTTGAGGGTGCGGATCGTGCCGCGCATCGTCACCGTCTCGGGAATGACGATCTGCGAGGTGCCGGCATTGAACATGCCGATGGACAGCACCACCGTGTCGTGCGGGTCCATGCGGCGGCTGACCAGGTTCTGCAGCGCCGCATAGACCTGCACCGCCGCGGGCAGCGGGTCGAGGCCGCGGTGCGGCTGCGCGGCGTGGCTGGAGCGGCCCTTCAGCGTGAGGGTAAAATAGTCGACCGCCGCCAGCACCGTGCCGGGCCGGATCGCCGCCGTGCCGAGCGGCAGGTCCCAGGCATTGTGGATGCCGTAGACCTGGTCGCAGGGGAACTTCTCGAACAGGCCGTCGCGCAGCATGGCGGCGGCCCCCGTCAGGCCCTCCTCGGCCGGCTGGAAGATGAGGTGGACCGTGCCGGAGAAATTGCGCGTCTCGGCGAGATAGCGCGCGGCGCCCAGCAGCATGGTGGTGTGGCCATCATGGCCGCAGGCGTGCATGCGGTTCTCGTAGGTGCTCCTGTAGGGCAGGTGATCGTTGAACTCGGGCATGGGCAGCGCATCCATGTCGGCGCGCAGGCCGATCTTGCGGTTGCCGGGCCGGCCATGGATGACGCCCATGAGGCCGGTCTTGCCGAAGCCGCGATGCACCTCGATGCCCCAGGATTCCAGCTTCTCGGCGACGATGCCCGAGGTGCGCACCTCCTCGAAGCCGATCTCCGGATGGGCGTGGAAGTCGCGCCGCCACGCCGTCATCTCGTCGTGAAAGGCGGCGATGCGGTCGATGACGGCCATGACGAGCTCTCCGATGCTGATGTCGGCAAAGGCTAGCGGCTCCCGCCGCAGCGGCGAAGCGCCTTCCGGCAGGCCAGCCCTGCGGCACCGATCACAGGCGGCGGAAGGTCAGGTAGCAGGGCGTGCGGCCCTCGCGCAGGGCCTTGGCCTCGTAGCGGGTGGACTGCCAGCCCTCCCAGGGCGTGGTCCAGTCGCTGGCCTGCTGCGCGGCGAAGACGAAGTCCGGCGAGCGCAGGAGGCGCTCCAGCGTCCAGGCGGCATAGTGGTCGATGTCGGTGGCGAAGCGGAACTCAGCCCCGGGTTTCAGGATGCGGGCGAAGGCCGCGACCGTCTCGTCCGAGACGAAGCGGCGCTTGTGGTGCCGCGTCTTGGGCCAGGGATCGGGATAGAGCAGATAGACGATGTCCAGCGAGGCGTCGGGGAACCAGGGCAGCAGGAGGCCGGCATCCTCCGTGTGCAGGCGGACATTGTCGATGTCCCGACGCTCGATCTCGGCCAGCATCTTGGCCATGCCGTTGACGAAGGGCTCGACGCCGACGAAGCCGAGATGCGGATGGGCGAGCGCCTCGCGCACCAGGTGCTCGCCGCCGCCGAAGCCGATTTCCAGCACATGGCCGTCGCGCGGCCGGGGGAACAGGCCGGCAAGATCGCAGCGGCGGGAGGGATCGACCCGCAGGCGCGGCAGCAGGGTGTCGAACAGATCGACGAGGTGGGGCCGCAGGGCCTTGCCCTTGCGGCGTCCGAAGAAGGAGCCCTGCCCCGCGAGGCGCTTGTCGTCGGTCATGGTCGGATCGGTCATGGTCGGGTTCAGGTTTCGCCCTGCGCGGAAGAACTGCGTCCTTCGAGGCTCGCTTCATCGGTGCAAGGCGCCGGCTTTGCAAGGTCTCAGGGGACACAGCAGCCGAAGCAATCGATGTTGCATTGCAGCATCGCGCTGCAACGCGGGCGCCGGATGGTGGGGCCACGATCCACCCGAACCCGGGCCCGCACCATGACCCGCACCATCGCGACCGCCCTGTCGCTTCTGGCCTTTGCCGCGCCGGCACAGGCCAACGCACTCGCCGACCTCGTCCGCAACGGTGAGGGCGCGTGCTTTGCCCGCCGCTTCTCCGCCGGCGAGTTGAGCAACCGCCCTGACCAGACGGTGCGGTCCCTGACCCTTGCCGTCACACGGGCCGCGCCGCTTAGGCCCGGCGATCCGACAGTAGCGGAGATCACCGTGGTCCTGACACGCCGCGACCGGCCCGGCATCTTCGGATACCGCGCCACCTGCGTCGATCCGCTGCCCAACGGCGGGGCCTGCATGGGCTACCTGAGCGCGGGCAGCGCGGAGGAGGCGGGCGACACCACCGTCGTGCTCGGCGAGGGAGCGCGCAGTGCGCGACTGTCCCTGGAGTCGGGCCTGAAGTTCGTCCCACTCGGCGAAGCCGAGTTGAGGGTGGTGGTGCTGCCCTTCGGCCCGGCCGACGGTGCGCTCGACGTCTCTGCGGTGCCGATGCGCACCTGCGCCGTGCTGGACGGGGCCTTGCCCGACTGAGGCCCGAAAAAGCAGAAAGGGGGCGCGAGGCCCCCTTCCCTTCAATCCGTCGAAACGACCAGCCTCAGCCGATCGCTTCCTTCAACTTGGCGACGAGGTCGGTCTTCTCCCAGGAGAAGGAGCCGTCGCGCCCGGCCTTGCGGCCGAAATGGCCATAGGCAGCCGTCTTGCCGTAGATCGGCTTGACCAGCCCGAGATGCTCGCGGATGCCGCGGGGCGACAGGTCCATGACCTCGGCCAGCGCCTTCTCGACCTTCTCCTCGGTCACGCCGGCCTTGGCCGTGCCGTGCAGATCGACATAGATCGACAGCGGCTGGGCAACGCCGATGGCGTAGGAGAGCTGGATGGTGCAGCGGTCGGCGAGCTTGGCTGCGACCACGTTCTTGGCCAGGTAGCGCGCGGCATAGGCGGCCGAGCGGTCGACCTTGGTCGGGTCCTTGCCGGAGAAGGCACCGCCACCATGGGGGGCCGAGCCGCCATAGGTGTCGACGATGATCTTGCGGCCGGTGAGGCCGGCATCGCCGTCCGGACCGCCGATGACGAACTTGCCGGTGGGGTTGATCCACCACTTGCAGTCCTTGGCGATATCGAGGCCGTTCAGCGTCTCGCGAATCACCGGCTCGACGATCTTGCGGACATCCTTGGAGGTCAGCTTCTCGTCGACATGCTGGGTGGACAGCACGATCTGGGTAACTTCGGCCGGCTTGCCGTTCTCGTAGCGGACGGTGATCTGGCTCTTGGAGTCAGGGCCGAGCTTCTCGCAGCCCTTCTCGCCCGACTTGCGGTACTTGGCGAGGTTCTCGAGGATCTTGTGGGCGTAGTAGATCGGCGCCGGCATCAGTTCCGGCGTCTCGCGGCAGGCATAGCCGAACATGATGCCCTGGTCGCCCGCGCCGACATCCTTGTTGCCGGTCTCGTCGACGCCCTGGGCGATATCGGCGGACTGCGGATGCAGCAGCACGTCGATCTTGGCGGTCTTCCAGTGGAAGCCGGCCTGCTCGTAGCCGATCGCCTTGATGGCCTTGCGGGCCGCCGACTTCACCTTCGACTTGATCTGCTTGTCGGTCAGGTGCGTGCGCACCTCGCCGGCAATGACGACCCGGTTGGTGGTCGCCAGCGTCTCGGCGGCGACGCGCACCTGGCTGGCGGAATGGCCAGCCTTGGCGGCCTCCTTGAAGAACAGGTCGACGATCTCGTCGGAAACACGATCACAGAGCTTGTCCGGATGACCCTCGGACACGGATTCCGACGTGAAGAGATAGGAACTGCGGGACACGAAAGGCCCTCCCAGAAGCAAAACCCGCCGACATGCGGGCGCGGCGCCGTCGGTATCGGTGGCACCATGAACCGGATTTGAACGGACGTGCCGGCCGCCGGACGTGGCGGGCATGGCACGCTCCCGGATGCGGGCACGGGCCGGCCGCCGGTCGAGGCGAGGTTCTGACAACCCCCCGGTCTCCGGTCAAGCCGGAAAACGACATAAAGGCCGGTTCGTTCGCAAAAAAGAACGGAATGTTGCCGATCAGCGGGCGTTCGGGCTCAAAGCCCGTCGCTGTCATCCCCGGCAATGGCGGAGACGAGATCCACGACCTTGCGGCGGACCTTGGGATCCTTGATCCGGATGAAGGCCCGGTTGAGGGCCAGGCCCTCGCTGGTCGACAGGAAATCGGCGACGTAGGAGGCATGGCCGACATCCGAGAAGCCACCCTCGGGAAGCGGCTCCCCGGTGGGCGCCCCCTCGAAGAAGAAGGCGACCGGAACGGACAGGATGGAGGAAATCTGCTGCAGACGGCTGGCACCGATCCGGTTGGTGCCCTTCTCGTATTTCTGCACCTGCTGGAAGGTGAGCCCGAGGCGCTCACCGAGCTTCTCCTGGCTCATGCCGAGCATCATGCGACGCATGCGCACCCGGCTGCCGACATGCTTGTCGATAGGGTTCGGGACCTTCTTGATCATAAAATGTACTCCGCCCCCCAGCGCGGCCAGAAAAAGGTCGCCTCGACCCAACGGGTGTGCATGCGACAACAGACGACCGGGAAGCAGGAACACCCTAGCACCGGCCCCGCTCCCCACCAACCACATCACGGCGTCGTGTCAAGCCCATACGCGGCAATTTAGCAGACTGTTACGCGGTAATGCACATGGCAGCCGCAAAAATGCTCAACGGTCCGTTCGCGGACGGCGGAGCAGGGCGAGAAATGCCCCGATCATCACCACCAGAACGGGCAGGCTGCCGGCGCGGGCAAAGGCCGTCGGCGCAAGGGCGGCCGGCAGGGTGGCATCGAGGACGCCGCTCGTGCCGAGCGGCAGCGAGCGTACGATGCGACCGAGCGGATCGATGACCGCCGACACGCCATTGTTGGCCGCCCGCACCACCGGAAGCCCCTCCTCGATGGCCCGAACGGCCGTCTGGTGGAGGTGCTGGTAGGGGCCCGGGGTGCGGCCGAACCAGGCATCGTTGGTCAGGTTGAGTATCCATCCCGGCCGGCGGTCGGCAGCCGTCACGGCCCCGGGGAAGATGACCTCGTAGCAGATCAGGATGCCGACGGCCGGCGCCCCCGGAACGGTTATCGTCCGCCGCCGGTCACCGGCCGAAAAGCCGCCGCGCTGGCGGGTCAGGGCCTCGAGGCCGAGGGCCTCCAGCCGCTCCTGGAATGGCAGGTATTCGCCAAACGGGACGAGATGGACCTTGTCGTAGGTCTCCTGGACCGCTCCCCGCGCGCCGATCAGATAGGCGGAGTTGAAGACGCGGGTGGTGCGCGGGTCGCCCTGCGGGCTTTCCGGGCGCGCGGCGCCAGTGATCAGCGAGGTTCCCGCCGGCAGCAGGTCGCCGATCCGCGCCAGGGCCTCGGGATCCTGGATCAGGAAGAACGGAAACGCCGATTCGGGCCAGATGAGATGGGTGATGTCGCGGATGCCGGCCCGTTCGGGCGACATGGCCCGGTCCGACAGGTCGAGATAGCGGGCCAGGATGCGGTCGCGCATGTCGGGCCTGAAGCGCTCGTCCTGCGGAATGTCCGGCTGGACGATCCTGAGCTTCACGGCCTCCACCATGGCAACCGGGGTGGTGGCGAGGCGCCAGCCGCCGAACAGCGCAAGGCACATCAGCGCGAGGAGGGCTCCGGCAGGCAGGAGTGCCGCGCGGCTGCCCTCTTCGGGGTCGTCGCCAAGCACCGCTGGCGTCGCCATGAGCAGGACGGCAAGGAAGGTCAGGCCGTAGATGCCGACGAGCGAGACCGACTGGGCGAGCCAGATCTGCTGGGTCAGGGCATAGCCGTAGAGGTTCCACGGAAAGCCGGTGAGCAGCGTGCCGCGCAGGAACTCGCCGACCGTCAGGCCGAGAGCGAGCGCCAGGATACGGCCTGGACCCGGTCGCCAGAGCATGCGCGCAAGCGCGGCTCCGAGGGCAGTGAACAGCGCGAGCCCCGCCGGCAACGCCATGACAGCGAAAGGCAGCAGCCAGGCGAAGCGGTCAGCCTCGACCAGGAAGGCGGAGCCGATCCACCACAGGCCGGCCAGGTGATAGCCGAAGCCGAACCACCAGCCGGTGCGGGCCGCGGCCAGCACGGCCCGCCAGCCCCGGCCGGCGGCCGACGATCCGTCGAGCAGCCAGATCAGCAGCGGGAAACTCAGCGCCAGGACGGGGAACAGCCCGAAGGGCGGCATGGCGAGCGCGCCGAGGGCTCCCGCGCCGAAGGCGATCGCCGGGCGCCGCCAGCCCCAGGCCAGCAGAACCGACAGGGCAAGCCGCCGCACCATCACGTTGGAACGGCCGCAGAAGCCGGCGAATCAGGGTGCCTGACCATCATGCCCCCGTGTCAGCCAGCGACCGGCGCGGGTCAAGCGCCGGCGCAGCGGTCAGGCCGCCCGGTCGCTCCCCGGCGGGGGCTTTGTCGCAGGCCCGGCGGACGTCCCGGAGGCAGGCCCGGAGGCGTCGTCCTGCCGCGCGTCCGGCTGCCCCTCCTGATGGGGCTGCGGGGGCAGCGGGGCGGGAGCGTTCAGGGCGGCGGCCGCGGCCTCCCGCCGGCTGCGCGGCGTTCGCTCCGCAGGGTCCACGCGCCGCGGGCCGCGGGTGATACGCACGCGCTTCACGCGCCGCGGATCGGCATCGGTGACCTCGAATTCCAGGTCGCCGGGGCCGGGGACCACCTCCCCGCGGATCGGCACATGGCCGGCGAGCATGGTCAGATAGCCGCCGAGCGTGTCGACCTCGTCCGTGATCTCCTCCTGCGGATCGAAGGAGGGACCAAGCGCCTCACGGACATCCTCCAGCGGGGTTCGGGCATCCGCGATGAAGGCCCCCTCGGCCGCGGCCACGATCATCTTGCTGTCGTCGACGTCGTGCTCGTCCTCGATGTCGCCGACAATGGCCTCGACGATGTCCTCCATGGCGATCAGCCCGTCGGTGCCGCCATATTCGTCGACGACGAGGGCCAGCTGGATGCGGGTCGCCTGCATGCGCGCCAGAAGGTCGATGGCCGGCATGGACGGGGGAACGAACAGGATCGGCCGGATCAGGCGGGTCGCCGACAGGGGCGTGGCCAGATCGACGGCGCCGAGATCGAGGCCGAGGGCCGCCAGGACCTCGCCGCGCGCCGGCTCATGGCTGCCATTGGCGGCGCTTGCTGCCGCCTTGGCGCGGGTGCGGCGCTTGCGCACCGCCTTCTTCGCCTCGGTGAACAGGTAGGTCACCAGATCCTTGATGTGGACCATGCCGACCGGGTCGTCGAGCGTGTCGTCGAACACCACGAGGCGCGTGTGACCGGCCTCCTCGAAGACCTGCATGAGACCGGCAAGGCTGGTCGCCTTCTGGACCGCCATGATGTCGGCGCGCGGCTGGGACAGGTCGCTGACCCGGCTCTCGCGCAGCTCGAGGATGTTCTTGAGCATCGAGCGTTCCTCGACCGTGAAGCCGGCGGCGGCCGGTGCGGTCTCCTCGAGGACGTCGTCGATGTTGCGGCGTGCGGCGCCACCGGAGCGCCGGCCGATCAGACCCTTCAGGCGGTCGATCCAGCGCTCATGGCGTTCAGACGGGCGTTCGGGAGGCCCTTCGGCCTGGCGACTGCCCTCGCCGGGGCGGGTTTCCGGGGTTGCGGCGGCTGCCGCGGGACTTCGGTCTCGACTGTCGCTTGGTTCGGGCATCGTCTCATTCGGGCATCATGCGCCCGGTTTCGTGGGGATCGGCGATTCCGAGGCTGGCGAGGATCGCCGTTTCGAGGGCCTCCATGGCGAGGGCCTCTGCCTCGGTCTCGTGATCATGTCCTAAAAGATGCAAGAGGCCATGAACCGTCAAGTGGGCAAGGTGATGGTCCGGCGCAATCCCTTCCTCGCGCGCCTCGGCGAGGAGCGTCTCCAGCGCCATGACGACATCCCCCAGCATCGCTCCGCCCGGACCCGGAAAGGACAGGACGTTGGTGGGCTTGTCCTTGCCGCGATAGTCGCGGTTGAGGCGGCGGAGCGTGACATCATCAGCCAGCGCGACCGACAGTTCGGCGCCGGCGGGAACCTTGAGACCGGGATGGCGGGCAAGCGCCTCCACCGCGCGCTCCACCACGGCAGCGGCATCTCCGACACGCGACCAGTCACCGCCGAGATGCGTGATGTCGATGTCGATGGCCGGCTGCGCTGGATCGCCCGTCACGGCCGGCCCGCTCACTCCTGCCGCATGCGGCGCGGCCGGTGCGGGGTTGCATGCTCGCCGGCGCGCGTGGCGGCCTCGTAGGCCTTGACGATGCGGCCGACCAGTTCATGCCGGACCACGTCGTCCTCGGAGAAATAGCACTGGGCGATGCCGGTGACCTCCTCCAGAAGGTCCAGCGCCTCGGCAAGGCCGGACCGCATGCCGGGCGGCAGGTCGACCTGGCTGGGGTCGCCGGTGATGATCATCCGCGAGTTCTCGCCGAGCCGCGTCAGGAACATCTTCATCTGCATGGAGGTGGTGTTTTGCGCCTCGTCGAGGATCACCACCGCGTTGGTCAGCGTGCGCCCGCGCATGAAGGCGAGCGGGGCGATCTCGATCATGCCGGACTGCAAGCCGCGCTCGACGCGCTGCCCGTCCATCAGGTCGTAGAGCGCGTCGTAGATCGGGCGCAGATAGGGATCGACCTTTTCCTTCATGTCGCCGGGCAGGAAGCCGAGCCGCTCGCCGGCCTCGACTGCCGGCCGCGTCAGGATCAGCCGGTCGACCAGCCCCTTGTCGAGCAGGGCGACCGCCTGGGCGACCGCCAGCCAGGTCTTGCCGGTGCCGGCAGGACCTGTTCCGAAGACCAGTTCGTGCCGCTTGAGGGCGCGGATATAGGCATCCTGCGCGGGTGTGCGCGCACGCACCGTTCGCTTGCGGGTGACAATCTCCTCGTGACCCAGCCGCGGCTCGCCGTCCGGCTCGAACAGCGAGCCCTGGGACGTGGTCATGCGGATGGCGCCGTCGACATCGCCAAGGCCGATCTGGTGGCCGCCCTTGAGCCGTCCGTAGAGGCTCTCCAGCACCGCCTTGGCCTGTTCGCAGCGGTCGGCCGCGCCGATCAGGTTGACGACATTGCCGCGCGCCGTGGTGCGGATACCGAGCCGCTTCTCCAGGAAGGCGAGGTTCTGGTCGTATTGACCGAACAGCAGACTGGCGAGCCGGTTGTCGTCGAAGGTCAGCGTGATTTCGGCTTCCGCCGTCGGATCATCGCTTGCCAGCCAGGGAATGTTGCGACCGCTATCCGGCCCGAAGCCGCCCGCGCCTGATCCTTTCAAGCCTGCCATCCTTCCATGGGCGTCCTCATTCCGCCGCCTGTGCCGGAACTGCATCGCTTTCGCCAAGCATAGCTCCATCGAGGGAGTGTGTCTTCGTCCCGATGATTCGGACAGGGGCGATGGTGCCGGCAAGAGACGACGGTCCCGTGACCTGTACGGGAACCAGATAGGGCGAGCGTCCGACCATCTGGCCGGGATTGCGGCCGGTCTTCTCGAACAGCACATCCAGCGTGGTGCCGACCAGGCTGGTCTGGAAGGCCTGTTCGCCCGCCTTGATCAGCGCCTGGAGCGCATGTAGCCGTTCGGTCTTCACCGTTTCGGGAACCTGCCCGTCCATGGTCGCGCCGGGCGTGCCGGGGCGCTGCGAATAGGCAAAGGAATAGGCGGTGGCGAAGCCGACCCTGCGGACGATGTCGAGCGTCGCCTCGAAATCCGCGTCGCTCTCACCGGGGAAGCCGACGATGAAATCGGAGGTGATCGCGATGTCGGGGCGGGCCGAACGCACCCGGTCGATCAGGCGCAGATAGTCCGCGCGGGTGTGCTTGCGGTTCATGCGCGCCAGCACGGTATCGGATCCCGCCTGAACCGGCAGGTGGAGATAGGGCATCAGGGCGGGCAGGTCGCGGTGGGCCTCGACCAGGTCCTCGGTCATCTCGCGTGGATGGCTGGTGGTGTAGCGCAGGCGGGCGATGCCCGGCACATCGGCCAGGCGACGGAGCAGCCGGGCCAGCGTCCATTCGGCGCCGTCCGGCCCGAGCCCGTGATAGGCGTTGACGTTCTGCCCGAGCAGCGTGATCTCGCGAACGCCCGCTTCCGCCAGCCTCGCCACATCGGCGACCACCCGCTCCACCGGCCGCGACACCTCGGCGCCGCGGGTATAGGGCACGACGCAGAAGGTGCAGAACTTGTCGCAACCCTCCTGCACGGTGACGAAAGCCGTGAGGCCACGCGCGCGGGTCTTCGCCTCTGGCGCGTCGGGCAGGTGGTTGAACTTGTCCTCGGCCGGAAACTCGGTATCGACCACGCCGGGACGGACCGCAGCGCGGGCGACGAGGTCCGGCAGGCGGTGATAGCTCTGCGGGCCGACGACGAGATCGACCACGCGGGCGCGGCGGACAATCTCCTCGCCCTCGGCCTGTGCGACGCAGCCGGCCACTCCGATGACCACCTGACGGCCGCTGTCGCGGGCCGCATCCTTGATGACGCGCATCCGGCCCAGCTCGGAATAGACCTTCTCGGCGGCCCTCTCGCGGATGTGGCAGGTGTTGAGCAGGATGAGGTCGGCCTCTTCAGGGGTCGCGACCTCGCGATAGCCCTCGGCGCCCATGACATCGGCCATGCGCTGGCTGTCATAGACATTCATCTGGCAGCCGTAGGACTTGACGTAGACGGCCTTGGGCCTGGTGCCGGCGGGTTCGCTCATGCGGGCGCTATAGCGGATTTTGCAGGGCGAGGGGAGCGGCGCAATTCTGGACAGACTAGCCAGAATTGCGCTAGCCTTGTGCCATGGACGACCGGACCCGACCGCCGAAACCCGAGAACTGGCCGCTTCAGGACGCCAAGAACCGCTTCAGCGAGGTGGTGCGGCGTGCCCGTAGCGAGGGCCCGCAGACCGTGACGGTTCATGGCCGGCGGGCGGCGGTGGTGCTGTCGGCGGAGGACTATGACGCGCTGGCGGCGCCGAAGCCGAAGCGAACCCTGGTCGACCATCTGCTCGCAGCGCCCTTTGACCCGGAGTTCGCCGAACTTATCGACGACCGCTCGTCCTACGCGCCGGAGCGGGAGATCGAGTTCTGAAATATCTGGTCGATACGAACGTGGTCTCGGATGCCTACAAGCATGCCACTCCCGTTCAGGCATGGCTCGCCCGGGTGCGGTCCGACGACATGACGCTGAGTGTCGTGACCCTCGGCGAGATCGAGAAAGGCATCCAGATTCGCCGCAGACGCGATGTTCGTGCCGCCGACCGGTTGCAGCTGTGGTTTGACGAACTCAAGGCAGACTTTGGCGACCGCATCCTGCCCGTCGACGAGGCGGTCGCCCTCGCCTGGGGCCGGATCGCGGCGGGGCGCAGCCGTTCCATCACCGACGGGTTGATTGCCGCAACCGCGCAGGTCCACGGGCTGACGCTGGTCACCCGCAACACCCGCGACTTCGCCGATCTCGGCGTGCCGCTGGTCGACCCCTGGACCGGGGCCTGACCCGTCCCGCCCGCTAACGCAATCGCGGATTCAGCGCGTCGCGCAGCCAGTCGCCCAGCAGGTTCACTGACAGGACCAGCCCGGCGAGCACCGCGCCGGGGAAGATCACCACCCACCATTCGCCCGAGAACAGGAACTCGTTGCCGATCTGGATCAACGTGCCGAGCGAGGGCTGGGTCGGCGGCAGGCCGACGCCGAGGAAGGACAGGGTCGCCTCGGTGATGACGGCCAGCGCCAGGTTGATGGTGGCGATCACCAGAACCGGGCCGGTGACGTTGGGCAGCACGTGACGGAACAGGATGGTGGTCTTCGACAGGCCGATGAGCCGGGCCGCCTGGACATATTCCTTGTTGCGCTCGACCAGCGTGGACCCGCGCACGGTGCGGGCATATTGCACCCAGAACGACAGGCCGATGGACAGGACCAGCACCCAGAAGATGACGGTCTCCGAGCGCTGGTTGCCGACCAGCGCGCGGGTCGTGCCGTCGATCAGCAGCGCGATGAGAATGGCCGGGAAGGTCAGCTGCACGTCGGCGATGCGCATGATGATGCTGTCGGCCGTGCCGCCGAAATAACCCGCCACCAGCCCGAGCACGATGCCGATCGTGGCGGCCAGCAGCACGCCGAGCAGCCCGACGAGGATCGAGATGCGCGTGCCGTAGAGGATGGCCGAGAAGACGCAGCGGCCCTGCTGGTCGGTGCCGAGCGGAAAGCGCCACTCGCCCTCCGCCGACCAGGCCGGCGGCTTGGACCCGTCGAGCAGGCTCAGGGTGGCCGGATCGAAGGGATCGTTCGGCGCGATCCAGGGCGCGAAGACCGCCGCCGCCACGAGGATGAAGGCGACCAGCGCCGCGGCCATGGTCACCCACGAGCGGGTGAACGAATAGACGATGTCAGACTCGAGCATGCGCCTGAACAGCGGGCGCGGGGCTTCGGCAGGGCCGTGCGGGGCGGTGGTGTCGGGGGTGCTCATCGCGGCCTCACGTCGCCCGCCCGGCGATCCGGATCCGCGGATCGACGGCGACATAGAGCAGATCGACGACGAGGTTGATGACGACGAACAGCGTCGCCACCAGCAGCAGATAGGCCGCCATGATGGGGATATCGACGTTCTGCACCGCCTGCAGGAACATCAGCCCCATGCCCGGCCACTGGAACACCGTCTCGGTGATGATGGCGAAGGCGATGATCGAGCCGATCTGCAGGCCGGTAATGGTGATGACCGGGATCATCGTGTTCTTCAGCGCATGGCCGAAATTCACCGCGCGATTGGTCAGCCCGCGCGCCCGCGCGAACTTGATGTAGTCGGTGCGCAGCACCTCCATCATCTCCGAGCGGACCAGGCGCATGATCAGCGTCATCTGGAACAGGCCGAGCGTGATGGAGGGCAGGACCAGCGAGGCCCAGCCGTCGAGGGTCAGGAAGCCGGTGGTCCACCAGCCAAGGTCGACCACGCCCTGCCGGCCGAAGGATTTCAGGATCCCCAGCGAGACGGGGAAGATGAAGATGAGCAGGATGCCGATCAGGAAGGTCGGCAATGAGATGCCGATCAGCGAGATGGTCTGGAACAGCCGCGCCAGCCAGGAATTGGGTCTGAGCCCCGAATAGACGCCCATGGGGATGCCGGCGAGCAGCGCGAACAGGGCCGAGACCAGCGCCAGTTCCATGGTGGCGGGAAAACGCTCGGCGATCAGCGTCGAGACCTTCTGCTTGTTCAGGTAGCTGATGCCGAAGTCGAACTGGGCGGCCCGCCAGACGAAGCGGCCGAACTGGACGATGACCGGATCATCGAGGCCGAGCTGCTGGCGGATCTCCGCGCGCTGCTCGGGCGTCGTGTCCTGGCCGACCATCTGGTTGACCGGATCACCGACGAAGCGGAACAGCGTGAAGGCGATCAGCGAGACCGTGAGCAGGACCACGACGGCCTGAACGATCCGGCGCAGGATGAAGGCGAGCATCGAACCTCTCGAAACAGGCGGGGAGCGGCGCCAGCGCCGCTCCCCCTCATGCAGACGTGCCGGGCCGGAACGGCCGGCGGATCAGCGCTTGTTGACCCAGTGGAACAGGAACTGGTTGTCGGCGCGCTGGACCAGTTCCACGTTGCGGGCCACGCCCCAGGCGAGGGCCTGCTGGTGCAGCGGGATGTGGCTCACCTCCTCGTGGATGATCCGGTAGGCCTGGGTGATGAGCGCCAGGCGCTTGGCCGGATCGGCCTCGACCAGGATCTGGTCGGTCAGGGCGTCGACCTGCTCGTTGCAGTAGCCGCCGAGGTTGAAGGCACCCCGGCCGCCGGTCGCCCGGTCGTCGCGGCAGCGCACGAGGTTGTGCAGCACGTTCCAGGAGTCGAACGAGCCGGGGGTCCAGCCGAGCAGGTAGAACGCGGTGTTGAACCCGCCGGAGGCGAGAACCTTGGCGAAATACTGGGCGCGCGGCACGAACTGCGGATTGATGCGGATGCCGACGCGGGCGAGCATGGCCGTGACCGCCTGGCAGATCGCTCCGTCATTGACGTAGCGGTCGTTGGGGCAGTCGAAGGTCACCTCGAAGCGGATGCCGTTCGGGCCGCCCTGGCGCGGATAGCCGGCCTCGTCGAGCAGCCGGTTGGCGGCTGCGAGGTCGTAGGGGTGGCGCTGGAACTGGCCGGCATTCTCGAACATCAGCGGCGAGATCAGCAGCGGCGTCGGTGTGGCGGCCCCGCGCATGACCTGCCGGCGGATCGCCTCGATGTCGATGGCCTGGTAGAAGGCCCGGCGGACGCGCACGTCCTTGAAGGGGTTCTTGCCCTTGACCGAGGAGCCGACGAGTTCGTCGCGGCGCTGGTCCATCTGCAGGAAGATGGTGCGCAGTTCCGGACCTTCCATCACGCGGGCATTGTTGCTCGCATTGATGCGCGGAATGTCCTGCAGCGGCACCGGGTCGATGACGTCGACCTCGCCGGACAGCAGGGCCGCCACGCGGGTCGGCGCCGAGGTGATCGGCGTGAAGATGACCTGCGAGAGATTGTGCTCGACCGTGCCCCACCAGGCGGGGTTGCGGTCATAGACGGTGCGCACGCCGACCTGGTGGAAGGTGATGCGGAACGGGCCGGTGCCGTTGGCATTCAGCGAGGCATAGCCGGGCGTGGTGGCCGAGGCCGAGGTCGGCTGGACCGTATTGTTGGCCTCCGCCCACGACTTGGACATGATGTACCAGGTGTCCCACTCGTAGTGCAGGATCGGGTTCGGCTGCTTCAGCTTGAAATCGACGGTGTGGCTGTCGACCGCCACGACCTCGACATCCGCATCGAGGCGCGAACGAAGATCGGAGGCCTGGGCGCGTACGCGGGTGGCGGAGAAGACCACGTCCGCGGCGGTGAAGTCCTCGCCATTGTGGAACTTGACGCCGCGGCGCAGGTGGAAGCGCCAGCGCAGGCCGTTGTCCAGGATCTCCCAGCGCTCGGCGAGGCCGGGGACAATCTTCAGGTCGCGATCGCGCCGGGTCAGGCCCTCATAGGCATTGCCCTGCAGCGACAGCGTGGTCGTCTCGTTGAGGCTGTAGGGGTCGAGCGTGTTCAGGTTGCCCTGGAAGGCGTAGCGCAGGACCTGGCCCTGCGGCGCCTGGGCAAGGGCCGGAACGGGGGCGGCCGCAAAGGCGCCGCCGAGCGCGAGCGCGAGGCCCGCCGCGTAAAGCGATTGCTTGATGGTCATACTCACTCCCCTCGGTCGAGGTTCTTAAGTCCGCCGCGGGCGCGGGATCGCGCCGGTTGGGGGGCGGCCGGAGGCGCGCACCTTAGACAGGACCGCCGGGCGGCGGAAAGGGGGTCTGCACAATATTTGCCCATGCCGGACAGGCCCATGCCGGACCACAGCCGCTCCCGGGCCGGAAACGGTGGACCGGATCGCCGGAACAGAAGCGGCGGCCCCGTTGACGGGACCGCTGCGAGGCCGGAACAGGGCTCAGGATCAGCGCGGCGCGCAGGCCGGCGGCGGCTTCACATTGGCGCTGCGGCCGATCGGGCCGGTGAAGCCCGGACCGCCGAGGCGAAGAAAGTCACCCGAGCAGGTGAACCGGCGGATGAGGTCGTAATTGACGAGCACGCCGGCGATCGCGATCACGGTCACCGCCGGCCAGGCCGAGGCGGGGCCGACGCCGAGGGCCGGAGGCGGCAGAGCGATCTCGGCCCTTGCAGATGGTGCGGCAGCCATGACGGCCGCGAGGCACAGGGCCGTGGCGATGCTGACACCCTTGAGACGGCTGATACGCATGGAACATCCCCTGACAAGGCTGGAGAGACGGGGCGCGGCGAGGCGAGCCCCATCGTCAGCGCCGCGCGCCAACGCATGAACGTTACCAAGTCGTTACGCAGCCGTACACGCGTGGGACGACGATTCTTTACGTTACGTTAATGCAGCGCGATGGGCGGAACGACCGCGGTTCAGTCGCCATCCAGCGGCGCGGTGCCGGCCGGCCGGCCGTCAGCCGCCAGCGTGATCTTCTGGACGCGTGCCTCGGCATTGCGCAGCAGCGCCTCGCAGCGCTTCTTCAGCGCCTCGCCGCGCTCGTAGATGGCGATGGAATCCTCAAGGGGGACATTGCCGCCCTCCAGCTTCTGGACGATGGATTCCAGCTCGGCCAGGGCCTTCTCGAAGGGCAGCGAGGCCACGTCGGCGTGCTTGTCGGCGGCGGGCTTGTCGGCCATGGCGGGCTCCGGGGGGAATCGGTCTGTCAGCCGCGCATCAATGCCATGACATGGGCGGCGACGGAACGGCCAAGACCTTCGAGGTCGTAGCCGCCCTCCAGCAGCGAGACCAGCCGGCCACCGGCCTTGTCGTCGGCGATGTCCATCAACATCCTGGTGGCCCAGGCGAAATCGGCCTCGGTGAGGTTCAGGTTGGCGAGCGGATCGCGCTCATGGGCGTCGAAGCCGGCGGAGATGATGACAAGATCCGGCGAGAAATCGCGCAGGCGCGGCAGGATCACCACGTCGAACGCCTCCCGGAACGCCTCGCCGCCGTCGCCGGCGCGCAGCGGCGCGTTGACGATCTGGCCATAGGCGCCGGTCTCGCCCGTCGCGCCCGTGCCCGGATAGAGCGGCATTTCGTGGGTCGACAGATACATGACGTTCGGGTCGGACCAGAAGATGTCCTGCGTGCCGTTGCCGTGGTGAACGTCGAAATCCATGATCGCGACTCGGCCGGCGCCATGCCTGGCGCGGGCATGGCGGGCCGCCACCGCCGCATTGTTGAACAGGCAGAAGCCCATGGCTGTCGCCGTCTCGGCATGGTGGCCGGGCGGGCGCGTCGCGACGAAGGCGTTGGAGGCGCGGCGGGTCATCACCTCGTCGACGGCGAAGGCCGCGCCGCCCGCCGAGCGCAGAGCCGCCTCGTAGGAGCCGGGCGACAGGGTGGTGTCGCCGTCGATCTGGACGAAGCCCATCATGGGCGTGGCGGCATCGATCCGCTCGACGAATTCGGACGGGTGGACACGGATGAGTTGCTCGACGCTTGCCAGCGGGGCCTCGTCGCGCACGAGGTCGGAGAAGCGCTCGTGCTCCAGCACATGGGTGATCATGCGCAGGCGGTCGGCCCGCTCAGGGTGCCCGCGCGGGGTCTCGTGGTCGAGGCACTGCGGGTGGGAGACGACAAGCGTGGTCACGGATGCAAAGCCTTCCTTGGCGATCAGGCCCGCCCTCGAGGGGCCCGCGCGGTTCTCCCGTGTGCATTCAACCACCGGCGGCAGGCCGGATGCAACAAAGGCGGCGCACGCGATCGTGATGAATGACCGACCGCCTTGACCGCGACCCGGGCGCCCGGCCGATTGACGCCGGCAGGTGCTGTGTCAGGCTTGGCATCAAGGCCTGTGGTGTCGGGGACCGTCATGATCCGAGCAGTGCTTCTTGCCGCCTCCCTTCTGGTCGCCTCAACAGCGGCGGTGACCACCCAGAGCCGGCCGCAGCCGACAGAGGTGGATCTCCAGCTCGTCCTCGCCGTCGACATCTCCTATTCGATGGACCCGGAGGAGCAGAAGCTGCAGCGCGAGGGCTACCTGCAGGCCGTCGTCTCCCAGGAAGTGATCGACGCCATCGGGCGCGGCCTCGTCGGCAAGGTGGCCATGACCTATGTCGAATGGGCCGGCACGCATGACCAGCAGGTGGTGGTCGGCTGGCGCATCATCGACAGCCTGGCCAGTGCCCGCGCTTTTGCCGCCGAGATCGCAGCCAAGCCGATCCGCCGCGGCTTCCGCACCTCCATTTCCGGCGCCCTGACCTTCAGCACCGACCTGATCGAGACCTCGGGCCTGCGGTCCATGCGCCGGGTGATCGACGTGTCGGGGGACGGCGCCAACAATCACGGGCAGCTCATCGAGCCGGCGCGCGACGCCGTGCTGGCCAAGGGCATCACCATCAACGGCCTGCCGATCATGCTGCCGCGGCCGATGCGCCGGCAGGCCGACATCGACAATCTCGACGCCTATTACCAGGACTGCGTGGTGGGCGGCCGCGGCTCCTTCGTCATCCCGATCAAGGACGAGAGCCAGTTCATTCCGGCCACGCGGCGCAAGCTGATCCTCGAGGTTGCCGGCATCCTGCCTGCCTTCGACACCGCCGGCGAGCCTGCCGTCACCCCGGTGCAGAGCGAGAAGGTCGACTGCCTGATCGGCGAGCGCATGTGGCGCGAGCGGTGGGAGCGGAACTAGGCTCGGTGCCACCCGCCGCGCTGAAGGCGCGCGCCTGCCGCGACTTGCCACGCGGTGTTTTCTCTCGCAGCGGACGCCCGTCGCGCTCGCGCTGATCTGTCCCGCCCACGGTCCTCTTGCCTTCGCCGCCGGTTCGGGCTTGGCTCTCGGCCCCAATTTCAGGAGACAGCCATGGATCTCGGCCTCGCCGACAAGACCGCCCTCGTTCTCGCCTCAAGCCGTGGCCTTGGCCTCGGCATTGCCGAGGCGCTGGCCGCCGAAGGGGTGACCGTGATGCTGGTCGGCCGCACCGCCGACCGGATCAAGGCCAATGCCGAGGCGATCACCGCGCGGGGCAAGGGCAAGGCCTATGGCATCGCCGCCGATCTCGGCGCGGCAGGAGCCGTGGAGGAGATCGTGGCGCTGGCCGAGAAGACGCTCGGGCGCATCGACATCCTGGTGAACAACACCGGCGGCCCGCCGGCCAAGCCTGCCGTGGAAGTGGCCGCGGACGAATGGGTCAAGTATTTCAAGACCATGGTCGAGCCGGTCTTCGCCATCACGGCGAAGGTCCTGCCGGGTATGCGCGCGCGCAAGTGGGGCCGCGTCCTGACGGTGGCCTCCTCCGGCGTCGAGCAGCCGATCCCGAATCTCGCACTGTCGAACGCGCTGCGCTCGTCGATCGTCGGCTGGTCCAAGACCTTGTCCACCGAGGTCGCCAAGGACGGCGTGACGGTGAACATGATCCTGCCCGGCCGGATCGCGACCGACCGGATCAAGGAACTCGACGAGGCCAATGCGCAGCGCTCGGGCAAGTCCATGGAGGAGATCCAGACCGCCTCGATCGCCACCATTCCGGCCGCCCGGCTCGGCACTGCCGCCGAATTCGGCGCCACCGCCGCCTTCCTCTGCTCGGAGCAGGCCGGCTACATCACCGGGTCGAAGATCCGGGTCGACGGTGGCGCCACCCGCAACGTCTGACCGATACCGGGGCAGGAGGGGTCCGGCCTGGTCGGGCCGGATCCCATGCCCTCGCCTCTTCCCTGCCCTCGCCGCTCCCCGGCGCGACGGGGATAGTGGCAATGCGCCTTCCTTGCACCGGCGCAAGATCGGCCAGCACTGGCGCCGGTCGCCCTTCCCCCCATCCTCGGCTAGGCTTGGTCCTTCATCTCCAGCCCCGAGGAGCCCGCCATGTCTTTCGCCCCGACCCCCGATCCGGCCCCTGGCGACGCGTTCACCTGCGACGCCATCGAGATGCTGATCGTGCCGCGCACCCACGACATCGGCGGCTTCACCGTGCGCCGCGCCCTGCCCTTCGCGAAGCGCCGCATGGTCGGCCCGTTCATCTTCTTCGACCATATGGGTCCGGCCGAGTTCAAGGACGGAGGCGGCATCGACGTGCGCCCGCACCCGCATATCGGGCTGTCCACGGTCACCTATCTGTTCGAGGGCGAGATCCAGCACAGGGATTCGCTCGGCACCTACAGGCCGGTGCGGCCCGGCGAGGTCAACCTGATGACCGCCGGCCGGGGCATCGTCCATTCGGAACGCACCGACCCGGCGCTCAAGGCGAAGGGCCATGCGCTGCACGGCATCCAGAGCTGGGTGGCGCTGCCGAAGCATCACGAGGAGACGACGCCCGGCTTCGAACATATCGACGAGGCGGCGCTTCCGGTGGTCCAGGGCGAGGGCAAGACCATCCGCGTGGTGATGGGACAGCTCTACGGCGCGACCTCCCCGACGACCCAGCACTGGCCGACCATCTATGCCGATATCGTGCTGGAGGCGGGCGCGAAGCTGCCGGTGGACCCGGAGGCGGAGGAGCGCTGTCTCTACGTCGTCTCGGGCGAGATCGACGTGCAGGGCGACACGTTCCGCGAGGGCCAGTTGCTGGTGCTGAGGCCCGGCGACCGCATCTCGCTCTCGGCTCTTCAGCCCGCGCGCCTCATCCTGTGCGGCGGGGCGACCATGGACGGCCCCCGCCACATCTGGTGGAACTTCGTGTCGTCCTCGAAGGAGCGGCTCGACCAGGCCAAGGAAGACTGGAAGCAGAAGCGCTTCGACACCGTGCCGGGCGACGAGGAGGAGTTCATTCCGCTGCCGGAATGATGAGTCAGCCCTTCGCCTTCTCCTCGAACTGCAGGAAGGCCGTATAGGCGTCGGCGGCATACATGAGCGAGGGGCCGCCGCCCATCTGGATGGCGACGCCGAGCACCTCGGCCACCTCCTGGCGGGTGGCGCCGAGCTTGACGAGCGCCTCGGCATGGTAGCCGAGGCAGCCGTCGCAGCGGGCGGCGACGCCCAGTGCCAGCGCGATGAACTCCTTGGTCTTCTTCGACACGGCGCCATCCTTCATGGCGGCCTGCGTCAGGGTCGAGAATCCGGCCATGGTCTCGCCTGCCTCCTTGCGCAGGTCGCGCAGGCCCGCCGACAGGTCGCGGGTGATCTCAGGATAGGATTTGGGCATGGGGCTGCTCCGTCATTCATATTCAATGAAATGAATACAATTGGCGGCACACCATTCGCAACCGTCTCCGCCGCAGGCCTTCCCTGCGCCATATGGCCGCCCTGTGACAGCCGCGTTGCGCCGGCCCTGTCCGGTGGTGTAACCCTCAACCCGAGGTGCCGCGCCCCCGTCCGCGCCGCATCCTGCCGGTGACAGACGTGACAGAACGCCCTGCGACGCCCCTTCTCGACACGATCCGTGTCCCCTCTGACCTCCGCAAGCTTCCAGAGACCAGCCTGAGGCAGGTGGCGGACGAACTGCGCGCGGAAACCATCGCGGCGGTTTCGGTGACCGGAGGGCATCTCGGCGCCGGCCTTGGCGTGGTGGAACTGACCGCCGCCCTCCACCATGTCTTCGACACGCCCGCCGACCGCATCATCTGGGACGTCGGCCACCAGGCCTATCCGCACAAGATCCTGACCGGCCGTCGCGACCGCATCCGCACGCTGCGCCAGGGCGGCGGCCTGTCCGGCTTCACCCGCAGGGCGGAGAGCGAATACGATCCGTTCGGCGCGGCCCATTCCTCCACCTCGATCTCGGCCGGGCTCGGCATGGCGGTGGCGCGCGACCTGTCGGGCGCGAAGAACCACGTCATCGCGGTGATCGGCGACGGCGCCATGAGCGCCGGCATGGCCTACGAGGCGATGAACAATGCCGGCGCGCGGCACGAGAAGCTGATCGTCATCCTCAACGACAACGACATGTCGATCGCCCCGCCGGTGGGCGCCATGTCGGCCTATCTGGCCCGGCTCGCCTCGGGGAAGACCTACCTGAAGCTGCGCGACATCGGAAAGCAGCTGACCAGGCGCCTCGGCAAGACCATCGACCGGACGGTGACCCGCGCGGTGGAACATGCCCGCGGCTTCGTCACCGGCGGCACGCTGTTCGAGGAGCTCGGCTTCTACTATGTCGGCCCCATCGACGGGCACAATCTCGACCACCTCCTGCCCGTGCTGAAGAATGTCCGGGATGCCGATTTCGGGCCGATCCTCGTCCATGTCGTCACCCAGAAGGGCAAGGGCTACGGCCCGGCCGAGGAGACCGCCGACAAGCTGCACGCCGTGGCGAAGTTCGACGTGGTCACCGGCGCGCAGGTCAAGGCCAAGGCCAATGCGCCGAGCTATACGAAGGTGTTCGGCGAGAGCCTGATCAAGGAGGCCGCGAAGGACGACCGCGTCGTCGCCATCACCGCCGCCATGCCGTCCGGCACCGGCATCGACCTGTTCGAGGCGGCCTTTCCCGCGCGAACCTTCGATGTCGGCATTGCCGAACAACATGCGGTCACGTTTGCGGCTGGCCTGGCAACGGAGGGCTACAAGCCGTTCTGCGCCATCTATTCCACCTTCCTCCAGCGCGCCTATGACCAGGTCGTCCACGACGTGGCGATCCAGGGCCTGCCGGTGCGCTTCCCCATCGACCGCGCCGGCCTTGTCGGTGCCGACGGGGCGACCCATGCCGGTTCGTTCGACGTTGCCTATCTCGGCTGCCTGCCGGGCATGACCATCATGGCGGCCGCCGACGAGGCCGAACTCGTCCACATGGTGGCAACCGCCGCCGCCCATGACGCAGGGCCCATCGCCTTCCGCTATCCGCGCGGCGAGGGCGTCGGCGTCGAACTGCCCGAACAGGGCGTGCCGCTCGCCATCGGCAAGGGGCGGATCGTGCGCGAGGGCACGCGCATCGCCCTCCTGTCGCTCGGCACGCGGCTGGCCGAATGCGTGAAGGCGGCCGAGGACCTCGGCGCGCTCGGCCTGTCGACGACCGTTGCCGATGCCCGCTTCGCCAAGCCGCTCGATATCGACCTCGTCACCCGGCTGGCGCGCGAGCACGAGGTGCTGATCACCATCGAGGAAGGCTCCATCGGCGGGTTCGGCTCCTTCGTCCTGCATGCGCTGGCCGAGCGCGGCCTGCTCGACGGCGCCTGCCGCGTCAGGCCCATGGTGCTGCCGGACGCCTTCCTGGATCACGACAAGCCGGAAGCCATGTATGCCCGCGCGGGGCTCGACGCGAAGGGGATCGTGGCGAAGGTGTTCGAGGCGCTGGGGCGGGAGGCCGTGCCGGTCGCGACCGGCGCGCTCAGGGCTTGAAGGCAGGCCGGCGCCGCGCCGACATCCTGCTCGTCGAGCGCGGGATCTTCGACAGCCGCGCCAGGGCCCAGGCCGCGATTTCGGCGGGCCTGGTGGCCGCGGACGGCAAGCCCGTTCGCAAGGCCTCGGAAGAGATTTCATCGACTGCCGGGATCGTCGCGCAGGCACCCCATCCCTGGGTCTCGCGCGGCGGGATGAAGCTGGCGCGGGCGCTGGAGGCGTTTCAGGTGCGGCCGGGCGGGCGGGTGTGCCTCGATGTCGGCTCGTCGACCGGCGGCTTCACCCATGTTCTGCTGACCGGGGGCGCCCGGCACGTTGTCGCGGTCGATACCGGCCGCGACCAGTTCCATGCCTCGCTGCGCGGCGATCCGCGCGTGACGCTGATGGAGGGCACGGATATTCGCAAGCTCTCGACCGCCGGCCTGCCTGACGTGCCGGACCTTGCCGTGGTCGATGTCAGCTTCATCTCGCTGAAGCTGGTGCTGCCAGCGGTTTCGGCGCTCCTTGCGGCGGATGCCGAGCTGATCGCGCTGGTGAAGCCGCAATTCGAGGTGGGGCGTGCGCATGTCGGCAAGAACGGCGTTGTGAGCGATGGTGCCGCCCGCGATGCGGCGGTTGCCGCCATCCGCGCGGAGGCCGAACGGCTCGGCTGGCGCGTCGGCGGCGTCATCGACAGCCCTGTCGCCGGCGGTGACGGGAACCGGGAATATCTGATGCACGGGGTACGGCCGTGCCACGCGCCGGAGCGCCGATGACCACCTGCCTCACCATCTCCCATGTCGGCCATCGCGGCGACGGGGTCGCGGAGGGCCGCTTCGTGCCCTTCACCCTGCCCGGCGAAGTGGTGGAGGTTGAGGGCGAAGCCGAGCGCGCGGCGCCCGTCCGCATCGTCAGCCCCAGCCCAGACCGCGTCGCGCCACCCTGCCCGCATTTCGGCACCTGCGGCGGCTGCGCGCTGCAGCACTGGGCACGCGCGCCCTATCTCGACTGGAAGCGCGACCTCGTTGCTGCCGCCCTGCGCCAGCACGGCCTCGTCGCGGACATCGCGCCGACCATCGACGCCCATGGCGAGGGCCGCCGCCGCGTGGCCTTCCATGCCCGCCGGGGCGACGGACCGCGCCCGACCGTTGGCTTTGCCGCCGCGCGCAGCCACGCGATCATTGCCATCGACGCCTGCCCGCTGCTGGCGCCCGGCCTTGGCGGGGCGCTGGCCGCCGCGCGCCGCATCGCGACCACCCTCGAGGGTGTGGCCAAGCCGCTCGACCTTCAGGTGACCGCCGCCGCGCAGGGCCTCGACATGGACCTGCGCGGGGCGGGCCGTCTCTCCGAACGCGAGCGGCTTCGCCTCATCGAGGCCGCGGGCGCGGCCGGCCTTGCCCGGCTGACCAATCACGGAAGCCTGGTCATGCAGCGCGAGCAGCCGGTGGTGCTGGTCGACGGTCTCGCCGTGCCGCTGCCGCCCGGCGCTTTCCTGCAGGCGACGGAAGCCGGCGAGACGACGCTCGCCCGGCTCGTTCTCGGCGCCGTGGGCAAGGCGAAGGCGGTCGCGGACCTGTTCTGCGGCGTCGGTCCCTTCGCGCTGAGGCTGGCGCGACAGGCGCGGGTTCTGGCCATCGATGCCGACGCACCGGCCATTGCCGCACTGGCCGCCGCGACGCGCACGGCCTCCGGTCTCAAGCCGATCCGCGCGGAGGCGCGCGACCTGTTCCGCCGGCCCCTGCTTGCGGCCGAACTGAAGGGCCTCGACGCGGTGGTGTTCGACCCGCCGCGGGCCGGGGCCGAGGCCCAGGCAAAGCTGCTGGCGAAGGCCGATATCGGCCGCATCGTCGCCGTGTCCTGCAATCCCGCCACCTTCGCCCGCGATGCGACGATCCTTGCGGCCGGCGGCTGGAAGCCCGGCACCCTGACGCCGGTGGATCAGTTCCGCTGGTCGGCGCATGTGGAACTGGTCGCGGACTTCACCCGCTAGGGTCCGGCGAGCGGCGGCGGCGGCGCGAGGCCCCGGCCACGCAGCGCGGCGACATAGTCGTCGACCACCCGGGCTGGCAGCAGGCGCTTCAGCGCCGCGTGGTGGGTGATCGCGGGGTCACGGTTGAGGGGAATGAGGAACACGCCGCGGTCGCGGGTCTCCACCACGACCTCGTCGACCAGGCGAGGGCTTCGGCCGCCGGTCCAGCGGGACCGGTAGTGGACGCCCTCAAGGTCGGCGAGGGCGAATTCCTCGCGCACGTGCCGGAAGCCCGAACAGCCCTCGAAGACCAGAACGCCATTGCCGAACGCGATGTGGCGATAGACCGGCCCGTCGAGGAAGACGACGTAGAGGCCGATGGCGAGCGACACCGCGCCAGTGCCGCCGAGGATCAGGACCATCGCCCGCAGGGGTGTCGCGGTCTGCTGCGTGCGGCGCACGATCATCCAGGCCATGCCACCGAGGAGCAGCAGAATACCGAGGAGAACCCCCACGACCAACAGCAGCGACTCGATGGTCGAGCGCGTGCAGCTGACCCCCGACCAGGCTCCCGTGAAGACTGTATCCATCGCCACTCCGCCGTATATCCTGGCTGTCAGGATGGCCTGCCGTCGATTCTCCAAACAGGCCGGTTTTCCATCATCCCCGCGGCGCGGCGGCGCGGGCGAGCCGGTCGCGGATGGCCTCGCCAAGGCCCCGCTTCGGGATCGGCATGACCGCGATGCGCGCGGCCCCCGAGGCATCGAGCGCGCGCAGGTGGCCGAACAGGTTGGCGGCGGCTTCGGAAAGATCGCCCGAGGGCGACAGGTTGAGGACGGTTGCCGCGCCGGCCGGCACGTCGGGTCCGAAGGCGAGCAGCGCCTCGTTCGCGGCCACGTCGCGCGCATCCAGCCGGATGGCGGCATTCGGCGCGTAGTGGGAGGCGAGCATGCCCGGCGCGATGGTCGTCTCACTAGAGGACGCCGCCAGCGGCCGGCCGATCACGGCCTCCGCCGCCTCGCGCGCAAGGCCTCCGGGCCGCAGCAGCACCGGATCGCCGCCGAGGCAGGCGATGATGGTCGATTCCACGCCGACATCGGCGGCTCCGCCCTCCACCACCGCGTCGATCCGGCCGTCGAGATCGGCCAGGACATGGGCGGCCGTCGTCGGGCTGACATGGCCGGACCGGTTGGCCGAGGGCGCCGCGACCGGCCGGCCGGCCGCCTTGAGGATGGTCCGGGCCAGCGCATGGGACGGCACGCGCAGGCCGATCGTGTCGAGGCCGGCGCGGGCAAGGTCGGAGATGCCGGCGCCCGCCGCCATGGGCACGACAAGCGTCAGCGGCCCCGGCCAGAAGGCGCGGGAGAGCGCATCGGCGGCGGCGTCGAACTGCCCGAGGCCGCGGGCCTCGTCCGGCTCCGCGACATGGGCGATCAGCGGGTTGAAGCTCGGCCGTCCCTTGGCTTCGTAGATGCCGGCCACGGCCCGGCCGTCGGTCGCGTCGGCGCCGAGGCCATAGACCGTCTCGGTCGGGAAGGCGACGAGGCCACCCTCGCGCAGCAGGCGTCCGGCCTCGGCAAGGCCGTGCAGGTCGGCGGCAAGGCGGCGGGTGGCGCGGCGCGGTGACATGGCCGGCCGCTTAGCATGGCGGTCGTGGAAATTCACCACCGGCACCAGCCCTGTGCGAGCCCTCACACCACCCTCCCCCCATCGGCCGATGGCCCGCCGCCTGTCGTGCTGTTGCACGATGGGTCCGGCGCGATCATCCTTCCGGTCTCCTTGTCGGGGCGGCGCGCGGGACCTATCACATCCCGACGACCGGAGGATTGCCATGACCTATCGCGCGCCCGTCGCCGACATGATCGCCGCCCTGAAACATTCCGCCGGACTGGAGGCGGCGCTCGCCGACGGCCTCTACGGCGATCTCGGCCTCGACGACGTTCAGGCGATCCTGGAAGAGGCCGGAAAGTTCGCGGGCGAGCGCATCGCCCCGCTCAACATGCCCGGCGACCGCCACGGCACGCCGTTCCGCGACGGGCAGGTCACCATGCCGCCGGGCTGGAAGGCGGCCTATGACGACTGGTGCGCGGCCGGCTGGAACGGGCTGATGGCCTCGCCCGATTTCGGCGGGCAGGGCCTGCCCTGCGTGATCAATTCCGCGTGCCTCGAAATGTGGAACGCGGCCTCCGGTGCCTTCGGCCTCGGGCCCCTGCTCACCCAGGGCGCGATCGAGGCGATCGCCGCCCATGCCTCGGAAGACCTGAAGGCGACCTACCTGCCGAAGATGATCTCGGGCGAGTGGACCGGCACGATGAACCTGACCGAGCCGTCGGCCGGTTCGGACCTTGCCGGCCTGCGCACAAAGGCGGTGCGCGCCGGGGACGGCACCTACCGCATCACCGGGTCGAAGATCTTCATCACCTATGGCGAGCACGACCTGACCGACAACATCATCCACCTCGTTCTCGCGCGCCTGCCCGACGCCCCGGCCGGCACCAAGGGCATCTCCCTGTTCATCGTGCCCAAGGTGCTGGTGAATGCGGACGGCTCGCTGGGGGAGCGCAACGACGTGCGCTGCCATTCCATCGAGCACAAGCTCGGCGTCCATGCCTCGCCGACCTGCACGATGGTCTATGGCGACAAAGGCGGGGCGGTCGGCTGGCTGGTCGGCGAGGAAAACCGCGGCCTGATGGCCATGTTCACGATGATGAACAATGCCCGCCTCGCGGTGGCGCTGCAGGGCGTCGCTGTCGCCGAACGCGCGACCCAGCAGGCGATTGCCTATGCGGCCGAGCGCCGGCAGGGCAAGGCGGCGGGCTTTGCCGGCGAGGGCATGAGCCCGATCATCCACCATCCGGACGTGAAGCGCATGCTCGCCACCATGCGCGCCTCGACGCGCGCGGCCCGGTCGATCTGCTACCGGCTCGCCGCCGCCCTCGACCGCGCCCATCTCGGCCGGAGCGAGGCGGAGCGCAAGGCGGGGCATGCCCGCGCCTCGCTGCTGACCCCGGTCGCCAAGGCTTTCGCAACCGATATCGGCAACGAGGTCGCATCCCTCGGCGTGCAGGTTCATGGCGGCATGGGCTTCGTGGAGGAGACCGGGGCGGCCCAGCACATGCGCGACGCGCGCATCTACGCCATCTACGAGGGCACCAACGGCATCCAGGCCATCGACCTCGTCACCCGCAAGATCGGCCTCGACGGCGGCGGCGTGGTGGCGGCCGAGATCGCCGCCATGCGCGAGACGGTGGCGCAGGTCGCAGGCTCCAACGCGGAGGATTTCGGCACGACCGCCGCCCGCCTCGGCGAGGCGGTGGATGCGCTGGAAACCGCGACCCGGCATCTGCTCGCCGCTCTCGGCTCGGATGCCGAGGAGGCCCTGGCCGGCGCCACGCCCTATGCGCGCCTGTTCGGCCTGGCCCTCGGCGGCACCGGCCTTGCCGCCAAGGCCCTTGCCGCCCGTGCCAACGGGGCCGGCGAGGCTGCGCGAGCGGAGGCTGTCGGCCTTGCCCGCTTCTTCGCCGAGAACCTTGCCACCGCCGCGCCCGGCCTTGCCGCTACCATCACCGGCGGCGGAGCCTCGGTCCGCGGCCTCGACTTCCCGCTTGCCAGCTGAGCCAGGACCGTCACGCCATGCAGGACAATGTCACCACAGGCCATGTCACCGTCACCCGCCAGGACAACGGGGTGGCGCTCGTCCGCATGAACCGCCCCGACAAGAAGAACGCCCTGACGGGGGCCATGTACGACACCATGCGCGCCGTCATCGAAAACGCGGCGGCGGACGGCACACGCGCCGTGGTCTTTGCCGGCTCGCCGGGCGTGTTCACCTCCGGCAACGACATCGCCGATTTCATGCAGCGCTCGGCGGGCGGGCAGAGCACCTCGCCGGCCGGCGACTTCATCAAGGCGCTGGCGACCGTCGAGGTGCCGATGATCGCCGCCGTGGACGGGCTCGCCATCGGCATCGGCACCACCATGGTGCTGCACATGGACCTCGCCTATGCCAGCCCCAATGCGATGTTCCGCATGCCCTTCGTCGATCTGGGGCTGGTGCCGGAGGCAGGTTCGTCGCTGACCTTCCCGCGCTTGGCGGGCCTCAAGAAGGCGACCGAGTACCTCATGCTCGCGGAGGCCTTCGGCGCGAAGGAGGCCGAGGAGATCGGGCTGGTCAATGCCGTTCTCGATCCCGGCGAGATCGAGGCGAAGGCGCTGGCCGCCGCCGCAAGGCTTGCCGCCAAGCCTCCCATCGCGCTCGCCCATACCCGCCGGCTGATCCGCAAGGGCGCCGAGGAAATCCGCGCGCGCATGGACGAGGAGGGCGCGCTGTTCGCCGAACTGCTGAAGGGCGACGAGGCGCGGGCCGCCTTCATGGCCTTCATGACGCGGAAATAACGGCAAGGCGCGGGGCGGACCCGCTCCGCGCCTTGCACATTGGACATACGTCCTTCGAGGCTCGCCCGGAACGGGCGAGCCTCGAAGGACGTATGTGGGTCGAGCAGGGTGACAACCACAAGGAGACGACCATGAGCCTGAAGGACAAGACCCTGTTCATCACCGGTGCCTCGCGCGGCATCGGGCTTGCCATCGCGCTCAGGGCCGCGCGTGACGGCGCCAATGTGGTCGTCGCGGCCAAGACCGAGACGCCGCATCCGAAGCTTCCGGGCACCATCCATTCGGCGGCAGCCGAGATCGAGGCGGCGGGCGGCAAGGCCCTGCCGCTGATGGTCGACGTGCGCGAGGAAGAGAGCGTCGCCGACGCCATGGCGAAGACGGTCGAGCGCTTCGGCGGCCTCGACATCGTCGTCAACAATGCGTCCGCCATCAACCTGTCGCCGGTCGAGAAGCTGGACATGAAGCGTCTCGACCTGATGCACCAGGTCAATGCGCGCGGCACCTACCTTGTCTCCAAACATGCCATCCCGCTGCTGAAGGCGAGCGCTGCCGCCGGGCGCAATCCGCACATCCTCGCGCTGTCCCCGCCGCTCGACATGAATGTGCGCTGGTTCGCCGGCTCGACCGGCTATTCCATGGCCAAGTTCGGCATGAGCATGGTGGTGCTCGGCCTGTCGGGCGAGTTGAAGGGCACGGTCGGGGTCAATGCGCTGTGGCCGCGCACGACGATCGCCACATCGGCGATCAGGAACCTGCTCGGCGGCGACAACCTGATGGCCATGAGCCGGTCGCCGGAGATCATCGCGGACGCGGCCCATGCGATCTTCGTCAAGCCGTCGAGCTTCACCGGCCATTTCCTGATCGACGACACGTTCCTCGCCGGCGAGGGCGTTACCGATTTCGACCGCTACCGCATGGACCCGACCAAGGCGCTGGCGCCGGACTTCTTCGTGCCGGAGAGCATCGCCCCGCCGGCGGGCGCGACCTACGGGCCGCTCACCGGCTGAACCGTCGCGCCCGCCTTCCCGAACTTGACCGCGCGACGCGCGATGCCTAATCCCGCCCCATGTCGCACAACACGTTCGGGCACCTCTTCCGCGTCACCACCTTCGGCGAAAGCCACGGGGTGGCGCTCGGCTGCGTGGTGGACGGCTGCCCGCCGCTGATCCCGCTCACCGAGGCCGATATCCAGGGCGATCTCGACCGGCGCCGGCCCGGCACCTCGCGCTTCACGACCCAGCGGCGCGAGGCCGACCTGGTGAAGATCCTGTCCGGCGTGATGGTCGATGATGCGGGCGTGCAGGTGACCACCGGAACGCCGATCGCGCTGCTCATCGAGAACACCGACCAGCGCTCCAAGGACTATTCCGACATCAAGGACCGGTTCCGGCCGGGCCATGCCGATTTCACCTACGAGGCCAAATACGGCATCCGCGACTATCGCGGCGGCGGGCGCTCCTCGGCGCGCGAGACGGCGGCGCGGGTCGCAGCCGGCGCGATCGCCCGCAAGGTCGTGCCGGGGCTGAGCGTGCGCGGCGCGCTGGTCCAGATGGGGCCGCACGCCATCGACCGGGAGAAATGGGACTGGGCCGAGGTGGGCAACAACCCGTTCTTCTGCCCGGACACGGAGAAAGCCGCCTTCTACGAGACCTATCTGGATGGCATCCGCAAGTCCGGCTCCTCCATCGGCGCGGTGATCGAGGTGGTGGCCGAAGGGGTTCCGGCGGGCCTCGGTGCGCCGGTCTATGGCAAGCTGGACGCGGAGATCGCCGCCGCGCTGATGGGCATCAATGCCGTCAAGGGCGTGGAGATCGGTGCCGGCTTCGGCGCAGCGATGCTTTCAGGTGAGGAGAATGCCGACGAGATCCGCATGGGCAATGACGGCAAGCCGCTGTTCCTGTCGAACCATGCCGGCGGCATCCTGGGCGGCATCTCGACCGGGCAGCCGGTGGTGGCGCGCTTTGCGGTGAAGCCGACCTCCTCGATCCTCACCCCGCGGCTGACCATCGACAAGCACGGGGCCGAGACCGACATCTTCACCAGGGGCCGGCACGATCCCTGCGTCGGCATCCGGGCGGTGCCGGTGGGCGAGGCCATGGTCGCCTGCGTGATCGCCGACCATTTTCTCAGGCACCGCGGCCAGAACGGCTGAGGCGGGTGGCCGTCATGGGTGGCGGGGCGGCCGGAGCGTTGATCCCTCACCCGCCGAAATAGCGGTCGATGATGCGCCGGTAGATGGCGGTGAGCGTCACCAGATCGGCGACCGGAACGCGCTCGTCCACCTGATGCATGGTGTCGCCGACGAGGCCGAACTCGATAACCGGGCAATAGTCCTTGATGAAGCGTGCGTCCGAGGTGCCGCCCGAGGTGGAGAGCTCGGGCCGCCGGCCGGCGACCTCGGCAATGGCCGAGGCGACCAGATCGACGAACGGCCCCGGCTTCGTGATGAAGCTCTGCGAATTGCCGCGCGCCCAGGCAACCGACGGGCGTATGCCGGGCGCCACCGCCTGCGCCACGAGGCCCTCGATCCAGGCCTTCAGCCCGTCCAGCGTGTGCATGTCGTTGAATCGGATGTTGAGGCGGGCGGTCGCCGTCTGCGGGATGACGTTGGTCGCCGCATTGCCGACATCGACCGAGGTGATCTCGAGGTTCGACGGGTCGAAATGGGCGTTGCCGGCATCGAGCGGTTCTGCCGTCAGCCGGGCGAGGATCGCCAGCAGCGGCGGGATCGGATTGGCCGCCTTCTGCGGATAGGCGACATGGCCCTGCCGGCCCTCCACCGTCACGGTGGCGGACAGCGAGCCGCGCCGGCCGATCTTGACCATGTCGCCGAGCGCCGAGCGGTTGGTTGGCTCGCCGACGATGCAATGGTCGAAGCGCTCGCCGCGCGCATGGGCCCATTCCAGCAGCTTCACAGTGCCGTTGACGGAGGGTCCCTCCTCGTCGCCGGTGATGAGGAAGCCGATGGAGCCTTTCGGCTCGCCGCTATGCGCCGCAAGATGGTCGAGCGCGGCAGCCACGAAACAGGCGATGCCGCCCTTCATGTCGACCGCGCCGCGGCCGGTCATCACGCCGTCCTCGGTGCTGGCGGCAAAGGGCGGCGAGCGCCAGGCTGCCTCGTCGCCGGGCGGCACGACATCGGTATGGCCGGCGAATACCAGATGCGGCGCGCTGGTGCCGATCCGCGCATAGAGGTTTTCAACGTCCGGCGTGCCGGGCTCGCAGAAGGTGACGCGCTCGACCGCAAAGCCCGCGGCACCCAGCACGCGCTCAAGGAAGTCCAGCGCCCCGCCTTCCGCTGGCGTGACGGAGGGACAGCGGATGAGGTCGCGCGCCAGCGCAACCGGATCGGTGCTCATCGGGCGGGTGCTTCCAGCGGGTCGGGGCCATAGGTGTTCGGTCCGACGGTGCCGCGCATGAAGCCGAGGTCGATCAGCGCCCACAGGCCGGCAAGGCCGACAGCCAGGGTGAAGAGGACCGACAGCAGGCTGATGGAGTCGAGTTGCACCGGAATGACCATGTTCTTGAGCTGGTAGGCGAGGCTGATGGCGACCAGCGCCTGGACATAGGTCTGCGGGTGGCAGCGATCGTTCGAACGCTTGATCAGCAGGAAATAGGCGGGAACGACCAGAGCAAGGCCGACGAGGCCGGAAAGGATCGCCCCGCCCACGACCCCGGCGATGATCCAGCCGATCAGGCCGGCAACGAAGCCGCCGACGACGTTGGCCACGATCAGGATGACGAGGCCGATCCAGAAGTCCTGCCGGTGGATGCGTCCATCGCCGTTCAGGAAGATATATTGCAGATCCATCGCGCCGTCCTGTTGCTGCGCCGCCCCCGGCGGGACAGTGGCAAGACCGGTAGGGGCCGGTCAACGCCCGATGCCGCGCCCCCCCTCCCCCGGTTGGCCGGGGGGTTCGCCATAGCGGTTGGCGACCGGCTCGCCGGCCAGGAGGCCAAGATCGACGGCGAGCAGGATGAGCGCCGCGATCACCCACAGGCCGAGCAGGAACAGCAGGGTGCCGAGCGGGCCGACCGGATCGCCCAAGCCTGCCACCTGGGCAAGGCCGATGGCCAGGACGGGCACGAAGAACACCAGCAGCCAGGCCTCGGAACGGCCGCGGTCATGGCTGCGCTTGGCTGCCAGGGCCAGCGCCGGATAGAGGAAGGCGAGCGCCACCACCGCGACTGCCGCCTGGCCGAGGAAGTCCGAGGCCAGACGGCTGGCGATGTAGCCGAACAGGTTGAGCACGGCGACGCCGGCCCAGAAGCCACGGCGCGGGATGCGTCCCTCGAAGCTCAGGAACAGATGCGCCCAGGTGGCGGGCTCGAGCAGCACCTCCCGGTCTGTCCAGTCAGGCCGGGTCATCGGGACCTGGCGCTCATGTTGGACGGACGGGCATGGGCGCCTCAGTCGCGCAGGAGTTCGTTGATGCCGGTCTTCGAGCGGGTACGCTCGTCGACCGTCTTGACGATCACCGCGCAATAGGTCGAGGGGCCCCAGGTCTCGCCCGGCATCGGCTTGCCCGGCAGGTTGCCGGAGACGACCACCGAATAGGGCGGCACCCGGCCGACATGGATCTCGCCGGTCTGGCGGTCGACGACCTTGGTCGAGGAGGAGATGAACACGCCCATGGCGATCACCGAGCCCTCGCCGACGACGACGCCCTCGACGACCTCCGAGCGGGCGCCGATGAAGCAATTGTCCTCGATGATGGTCGGGCCGGCCTGCATCGGCTCCAGCACGCCGCCGATGCCGACGCCGCCGGACAGGTGGACATTCTTGCCGATCTGCGCGCAGGAGCCGACGGTGGCCCAGGTGTCCACCATCGTGCCCTCGTCGACATAGGCGCCGAGATTGACGAAGGACGGCATGAGCACGACGTTCTTCGCGATATAGGCGGAGCGGCGCACCACGCAGTTCGGCACGGCGCGGAAACCGGCCCTGCCGAACTCGGCCGGACCCCAGCCGTCGAACTTGGACGGCACCTTGTCCCACCAGGACGACCCGCCGGGGCCGCCGGCAATGGTTGTCATGTCGTTGAGGCGGAACGACAGCAGCACCGCCTTCTTCAGCCACTGATGGACGACCCACTGGCCATCCGCGCCCTTCGAGGCGACGCGCGCCTCGCCGGAATCGAGCAGGTTCAGCGCCGTCTCCACCGCCTCGCGGACCTCGCCGCGGGTGGCGGCGCTGATCTCGGCGCGGTTCTCGAAGGCCGTCTCGATGACGGACTGAAGCTGGGCATGCGACATGACACGGACCCGTTCTGGCTGTCGGACAGGAGCCGCGTTGTCGGCGGGGGACCTGCGCCTGTCAAGCAGCGGGCATGTCGCGGGCGGCTGTCCATCGCCACATATGGCACCGATCCTGTATGGAGAGGGCAGAAGCGCTCCGCCACGGGCTGCGGCTGTCGCGACAGACGGAGCCCCCGTGCTCATCGAGATCGTCATTCTCCTCGCACTGATCGTGGTCAACGGCGTTCTCGCCATGTCGGAATTGTCCGTGGTGTCGTCCCGGCCCGCCAGACTGAGAATGCTCGCGGATCAGGGAAGCGCCGGGGCACGGACGGCCCTCGACCTTGCCGAGAATCCCGGGCGGTTCCTGTCGACGGTCCAGATCGGCATCACGCTCGTCGGCATCCTGTCGGGCGCCTTCTCGGGCGCCACGCTGGGGACGCGGCTGTCCGGTTCGCTCCAGGAGTTCGGCCTGTCGCCAGCCGTTTCCGAGTGGATCGGCGTCGGCACGGTGGTGGTGGCCATCACCTATCTGTCGCTGATCGTCGGCGAACTGGTGCCGAAGCAGATCGCCCTGCGCAATCCGGAGCGGATCGCGGCGCGGGTCGCGCCGGCCATGAAGCTGCTGTCTCGCCTCGCCTCGCCGCTGGTCTGGCTGCTCGACAATTCAGGCAAGCTGGTGCTTGCGCTCCTTGGGCAGCGGGGCGCGACCGGCGAGCGGGTGACCGAGGAGGAGGTCAAGACGATCATTGCCGAGGCCGAGACGGCCGGCGTCTTCGAACCCGGCGAGAGCGAGATCATCACCGGCGTCATGCGCTTCGCCGACCGGTCTGCCAGCGCCCTGATGACGCCGCGCCGGGAGGTCGAGGTCATCAACCTGTCCGATCCGCCGGAGATGATCCGCGACCGGGCCCGCGCGACCCGTCGTTCGCGCCTGCCGGTCCAGGACGGCGACCCTGATTCCATTATCGGTGTCGTCCTTGCCAAGGACGTGGTGGATGCCTTCGCCTCCTCCGACCGGCCGGACCTGTCAGGGCTGATCCAGCAGGTGCCCGTGGTGCTGGACCGCACCGACGCGCTCGACGTGCTGCGCACGCTGCGGGCCTCCAGCGTGCATATGACGCTGGTCTTCGACGAGTACGGGCATTTCGAGGGCATCGTGACCGCCAATGACGTGCTGGGCGCGATCGTCGGTGCCCTCCAGCAGGACGACGCACAGGAGCCGGCCCTGGTCGAACGTGCAGACGGGTCCATGCTGGTCGCTGGCTGGATGGCGGCCGATGAGTTCGCCGCGCGGATTGGCCTGCGACTCGATCCGGAGGCCGAGTTCCAGACCCTGGCCGGTTTCGTCCTGTCGGAGATGGAGCGCATCCCGTCCGTCGGCGAGAGCTTTGAACATGCCGGCTGGCGTTTCGAGGTGCTCGACCTGGACGGACGACGGATCGACAAGATTCTCGTGTCGCGGGTCGGCGCGTCCGCAGGCTGAGTTTGCAGAAGCGCAAGCCACTGCTTGCCAGCCTCGCCAATCCGACTGCGCGATCGCATCTTGGGCAGGAGACGCGACGGCCCGTCCGCCGCCCGAAACAGGAGCACCCGATGACCGAAGCCCGGATCGTCCCCGTCGAATCACCAAACCCGCCGGTCGCTACCGGCACGCGGATCGGCCATGTCCACCTGAAGGTCGCCGACCTCGACCGTGCGCTCGGCTTCTATCGCGACGTGCTCGGCTTCCAGGTCACCCAGCGCTACGGCGACCAGGCGGTGTTCCTGTCGGCCGGCGGCTATCACCACCATATCGGCCTCAACACCTGGGAGAGCCGCGGCGGCTCGCCGCCGCCTCCCGGCACGACCGGCCTGTTCCACGTCGCCCTTCTGTATCCCGACCGGCCGGCTCTGGCTGACGCGCTCCGCCGCCTCGTCGAGGCCGGCCTCGCCCTCGACGGCGCCAGCGACCATGGCGTCAGCGAGGCGCTCTACCTGACCGATCCGGACGGCAATGGCGTGGAACTCTACTGGGACCGGCCGGTGGCGGAGTGGCCGGTCAACGCGGATGGAACGCTCGCCATGGTCACGCGCCGGCTCGACCTCGGCGCCCTGCTGGCGGATGCGCCGGCACGGGCGGCCTGACCGGTCGCTCCAACGCAAAACGCCCCGCCTGCTGGCGGGGCGTCAAGCACTTCCGGGAGCATCCGGCCGGTCTCACCCCATGACGATGTGAGCCTTGGCGCGATGCATCTGCCGGCTGGCCGTCTCGGTCACGGCAATGGCCGCGAGCGTTTCGGCGATGCGCTGCTCGGCGGCCTTGACGGAAGCCACCGGCCATTCCGCGAACACGGTATCGTTGTGCTTGAACACCACCTGATACGGACGAGCGGCGAAGGCGCTCGGACGAACTTCTGCAGTCACGTTCATTGCGACCTCCTCTGCTGGAGCGCACCCTAACCGACCACATGGCCATTATATGGCGAAAGCATTCAAATTGAAGGACTTTTTCGTGTGCAATGCGACATGGCGCAGCATTGCCGTCCGGACTGCAGCACGTTTCCCCCGGCGAGACGCGACGCCGCGCTAGCGCACAAGCCTCCACACGGCCGTCCGCTTGATCTCGAAATCCTCGAGTTCGCGCGTCACCGGAACCTCGTATTCGGCCAGGCGGTCCAGCCGGTCGCGCGGCAGGTAGGTGCGGCCGGGATCGCCGATCAGGACCGTCCGGCCGGCTGCCGCCAGCGGCGCCAGCCAGCCGACCATGGCCTCGGTCATGTCGCGCTGGTAGCAGATGTCACCGGCAAGGATCACCTCCCAGCCGGCATCCGTGCCGACCGGATTGCCGGTCGAGGCCGCGATGGTCACGGCATTGGCGGACGCGTTGAGGCCGACGGCCGCTTCCGCGAACCCGTCGATATCGACGGCCTGGACGCTGGCGGCCCCGGCCCGCGCGGCGGCGATGGCGACGAGGCCGGAGCCGGTGGCGACATCCAGGACATGGCGCCCGGCAACCGTGTCGGGATGGTCGAGAATGTAGCGGGCGAGCGCCTGGCCGCCGGCCCAGGCAAAGGCCCAGAACGGCGGATCGAGGCCGATCGCGCCAAGCTCCTCCTCCGTTCTCTGCCAGAGCGCCGTGGCCTCGTCGGCAAGGTGGAGGCTTATCTCCGGCGCATGCGGAACCGGCAGGAGCCGGGTGTTGGCGCGGATGAAGGCGGCGCGGTCGGCGATCATGCCGGCCCCCGAAACGACAGAGCCGGGCGCAGGGCCCGGCTCGTCGCATTCAGGATGTGCCAGGCGATCACTGGGTGATGATCGAGCCGCCCGGCTGCTGCGGCGCCTGCTGGGCCATGCGCTCGCGATACAGCACGGAGAAGTCGATCGGGTCGAGATAGAGCGGCGGGAAACCACCATCGCGGGTCGCGTTGGCGATGATCTGGCGCGCGAAGGGGAAGAGCAGGCGGGGGCACTCGATCAGCACGATCGGGTGGACGGCCTCCTGCGGCACGTTGGTGATGCGGAAGATGCCGCCATAGACCAGCTCGAACTTGAACAGCACGAGATCCTTGGTCTTGGCGTCGCCCTCGACGGCGAGCTCGATCTGGAAATCGGTCTCGCTCATCGGGTTGGCGTTGACATTGACCTGGATGTCGATGGCCGGCTGCTCCTCCTGCGGCATCAGGGAGCGCGGCGCATTCGGGTTCTCGAAGGACAGGTCCCGGATATACTGGGCCAGCACATTGAGCTGCGGGGCAGCATCCATCGGCTTTCCGCCATTGGGCGTCATGGTGTGATCTCCGGTCGCGCCGCCCGCGGGCGGTCCTGTGAAGGCAGGCTGGGACGAGGCTGTCTGTCGCGGGCTCGCTAGCACGCGGGGGTTGATGGAGCAAGGACGGGCCGGGTTTCCCCGGTCAGGGGCGTTCCGGACCGTCGATCCGGCGCGGCGGCTGGCGGTTTCGCTCCTCGCGCCAGTCGTCGGGGTCGAGATCGACGACGCCGGGCGGGGCGGGCCGGCGACCGGCCTCTGCGGGCGGCGTGCCCGACAGGCGAGACACGACGACCGGGACGAGGAGCGCAACCGCGAAGACATCGGTGACGAAACCGGGAATGGCGAAGAGGAGACCGGCCAGCGCCGTGAACAGCCCGTCGCGGGCGGCGCGGTCCGACACCGTCACCACCCCGCCTCCGGAGGCGGCAAGCGTGCGGATCAGACGGATCGCTCCGCCGCGCAGGATGAGGATGCCGAGCACGCTGGTGGCGATCATCGCAAACAGAGCGCCGGCAAAGCCGATCGCGCCGGCGACCCAGAAGAAGGCGGCAAACTCTGCGAACGGCAGGGCGGCAAGGCCGAGAAGGAGCCAGTGCGGGCGGATCATCGAACACTCCGGGCCGGGTGGCCGTCGCAGACAGATAGGGGCTGGCGCCGCAAAGCGCCATCGGGGTGCGACGGACGCCCGCCCCCGCCTTTCCCTCGCCGCATGACGCCCTATCATGCGGCCTGACAGATTCACGGAGCCCTGCGCCATGACCCCGTTTCTTCGCGGCCTTGTTGCCCTCGCCGCCGGTCTGCTGGTCGCCTCGGGCGCGCAGGCATCGGAACCGCCGCCCTGGCGCCACGCCCTGTCGCTGACCGGCGAGATCCGCTATCCGCCCGGCTTCACCCAGACCGACTATGTCAATCCGCAGGCCCCCAAGGGCGGCGTGGTGCGCCAGTCGATCACCGGCAGCTTCGACAGCTTCAACCACGTCCTGCCGCGCGGCGCGGCGGCCCCGGTCACGGGCCTGCTCTACATGCCGCTGTTCGACGACACGATGGACGAGATTTCCACCGCCTATGGCGCCATTGCCGATGCGGTGCGCCACCCGGACGACTATTCCTCCGTCACCTATCGCATCAATCCGAACGCCCGCTGGCATGACGGCCAGCCGATCACCCCGGAAGACGTGATCTGGACGATGGCGAAGCTGAAGGAGCTCAATCCCCGGCAGAGCTTCTATTATCGCAACGTCGTCAGCGTGGAGAAGACGGCCGAGCGCGAGGTGACCTTCACCTTCGATGCGCCCGGCAACCGCGAGAAGCCGCAGATCGTCGGACAGATCCGCGTCCTGCCGCGCCACTGGTGGGAGGGCACCGACGCACAGGGCCGTCGCCGCGACATCTCGCAGACCACGCTGGAACCGCCGCTCGGCTCCGGACCCTACCGCGTCCGGTCGTTCGAGCCGGGCCGCACCATCGTCATGGAGCGCGTCGCCGACTGGTGGGCCAGGGACCTGCCGGTCTATGTCGGCAAGCACAATTTCGACGAACAGCGCTTCGAGTTCTTCCGCGATTCCACCGTGCAGCTGGAGGCCTTCAAGGCCGACCAGGTGGACTTCCGCTTCGAGAACACGGCGCGCATCTGGGCGACGCAGTATGATTTCCCGGCCGTGCGCGACGGCCGTGTGATCCAGGAGACCTTCCCGGAGAGGGCCTCCACGAACATGCAGGCGGTGATCCTCAACCTGCGCCAGCAGAAGTTCCAGGACGTGAGGGTGCGGCGGGCGCTGACCCTGATGTTCGACTTCGAAACCATGAACGCCAACCTGATGTTCGGTGCCTACAAGCGCACCGACAGCTATTTCGTCGGCACCGAGCTGGCGTCCCGCGACCTGCCGACCGGCGAGGAACTGGCGATCCTCGAGACCGTCAGGGCCGATGTGCCGCCGGAGGTGTTCACCGAGCCCTACCGTGCGCCGGCAGGCGGCACGCCCGATGCCCAGCGCACCAATCTGCGCGAGGCGCTGCGGCTGATGCGCGAGGCGGGCTACGAGGTCCGCAACCGGCGCATGGTCAACCCGGCGACCGGCGAGCCGCTGCGCATCGAACTGCTGCTCAACGGCCCCTCCTTCGAGCGCCATGCGCTTGCCTTCAAGGCCTCGCTCGACCGGCTCGGCGTCGAACTGACCATCCGGGTGGTCGATTCCTCGCAATATGTGAACCGGGTGCGCGAGTTCGGCTTCGAGGCGATCTTCGGCTCCTATCCCCAGTCGCTGTCCCCCGGCAACGAGCAGCGCGACTTCTTCGGCACCGAGGCGGCCGGCCGGCAGGGCTCGTTCAACCGCGCCGGCATCCGCAATCCGGCCATCGACAGGATCATCGACCGGATCATCTTCGCGAAGAACCGCGCCGAACTGGTCGCGGCGACGCGCGCCATGGACCGGGTGCTGCTCCACAACCACTACATGATCCCGACCTGGTACTCGGCCGAGGAACGCACGGCGCGGTGGAACCGCTTCTCCCGGCCGGAGCGTCTGCCGACCTATGGCGGCGCGGCCTTCCCGACGGTGTGGTGGTGGGATCGCGCAAAGGCCGAGGCTCTCGGCAGCCGGTGAGGCGCGACTTCAGCTCTGCCGAAATGCAGAGCTGATCCCTCTCGATTTCAGTTTGACTGAAATACGCGCTGGCGCGATGGTCGCGCCATGAAGCTCGATACCTGGCTCCTGCGCACCGGCACCACCCGCATAGCCTTCGCCCGTCAGCTCGGCGTCTCGCCGGCGACGATCACGGCCCTGTGCAATGGCGAGACGCCCTGGATGTCGCGCGAGACGGCCGAGCGCATGGCCGCACTGACCGGCGGCGCCGTCACCCCCAATGATTTCATCGGCCTGAAGGGGCCGCGCGACGAGGAGAGAGCCATGCTAGAAGCCACCGAACGGGTGAAGGCGGCCCTCGACGCCTTCGCGAAGGGCCAGATCGTGGTCGTGACCGACGACGACGACCGCGAGAACGAGGGCGACCTGATCGTCGCCGCCTCGCTCTGCACGCCCGAGCAGATGGCCTTCATCGTGCGCCACACCTCCGGCATCGTCTGCACGCCGCTGACGGTGGCGGAGGCGCAGCGCCTGCGCCTCGACCCCATGGTCTCGGCCAACGATTCCCCGCACGGCACGGCCTTCACCGTGTCGGTGGACTATCGCCACGGCACCACCACCGGCATTTCGGCCGATGACCGCACCGCGACCGTCCGCGCGCTGGCCAATCCCAATGTCGGCGCGGTCGATTTCGTCCGCCCCGGCCACATCTTCCCGCTGATCGCCAAGGAGGGCGGCGTGCTGATGCGCTCCGGCCATACCGAGGCGGCAGTGGATCTGTGCAAGCTCGCGGGCCTGCCGCCGGTGGGCGTCATCTGCGAACTGGTCAATGACGACGGCACGGTGACGCGCGGGCCGCAGGTCACGGCCTTCGCCGAGAAGCACGGGCTGGTCATGGTCTCGGTCGCCGACCTGATCAAGTACCGTCAGGCGCGCGACCGTCTGGTGGAGCGCGCCGGCGAGTTCCCGATCGAGACGCCCTACGGCCCGGCGCGCGGCATTGCCTATCGCACGCCCTATGACCGGGTGGAGCACCTGGCGGTCGTGTTCGGCGAGGTGGACGATGCCGGCCCGACCCTGGTGCGCCTGCACCGGGAGACCGTGCTGCGCGACGTGTTCGGCACCAACCGGGCGACCGACTGCGCCATGAAGATGCTGGCCGAGAAGGGCGGCGTGCTGATCTACCTGCGCGACGGCACGGCCGGCGTGCCGGCCCAGTCGCTGGCCGCCACGGCGCCGTCGCCCGACATCCACGAGAGCCACGGATCAGCCCGCATGCGCGACGACCAGTGGCGGGAGATCGGGCTTGGCGCGCAGATCCTGCGCGACCTTGGCGCCAACCAGATCCGCCTGCTGGCCTCCAAGACCCGCCACTATGTCGGTCTCGGCGGCTTCGGCATCGAGATCGCCTCCACCGAGATGATGGAGGTCTGAGGGAGCGGCCGGCATCCGGCACCCCGGAGCAACGACACGCGCAGCCGGGATCAGGCCCGGCCGAGGCCGGTCTGTTCCAGCACCCCGCCGACCCGGAGCGGCGTCACCGCCGTGGCAAGCCCGTTGGCGCCGATCTCGACGATGAGGCCGGTGAGCGTCGCCTGGCCGCCGGCCGGCTCGAACTTGCCGCCCGGCGTCTTCTCGCGCATGCGCCGCAGCGGCTCGGCCTTGTCCATGCCGATCACCGAATCGTAGTCGCCGCACATGCCGACATCGCTCTGATAGGCGGTGCCGCCGGCCAGAACGTGATGGTCGGCGGTCGGCACATGGGTGTGGGTGCCGATGACCAGCGACACGCGCCCGTCGAGCAGATGCCCCATGACCTGCTTCTCGCTGGTCGCCTCGGCATGGATATCGACGACGATGGCATCGGCCACCCGGCCGAGCGGGGCGGCCTCCACCTCGCGCTCGACCGCCGCGAAGGGGTCGTCCATGGCGTCCATGAACACCCGGCCCATGACGTTGACCACCAGCACCTGCGCGCCGTTCTTGGCCTCGACCAGGGCCGCGCCCCGGCCGGGCGTGCCGGCGGGATAGTTGACCGGACGGACGAGACGCGGCGCCCGGTCGATGAAGACGAGCGCCTCGCGCTGGTCCCAGGAATGGTTGCCGAGGGTCACGCAATCGGCGCCGGCATCCAGAAGCTCCTGGTAGATCGCCTCGGTGATGCCGAAGCCATGGGCGGAGTTCTCGCCGTTGATGACGACGCAGTCGAGCTTCAGGTCGGCGACGAGACCGGGCAGTTTTTCGGTGACGGCGGTCCGGCCGGCCTTGCCGACGACATCGCCGAGGAAGAGGAGGCGCATACTCATTTCACGTTGCTCAAATCCAGATAGGGCAAGAAGCGCTCCTCCAGTTTCTGGCTTTCAGCCATCACATAGTTCAATCGGCCATAGTGTTCCTTAATTACCTGCCCTCGCGCCGGATCATTCATTCTCTGCTCATAGGTTTCATGATAAAGATTGAGGTTAATCGCAATAATTCTGAAATTTTCTATGTATTTGCAAAGTTCTTGGTCGAACAAAAACCTTGCGTGCCATGTCTTGTTGATAAAATCTCGGTGCTCATCGTCGTGCATTTTTGTTTGCTGAAGCAAAGCGGACACAAGCTTCCTGGTCGCCTCGTAAACAACAAACCGACGGTCGAACAGGTCGATTGCCAACTTCGACTTCGCGGTCTTCCACTGATTGTATTGAATCAGAGATGCGATCCCCGCCGCGACAATCGCAACAAAAGTTGGGCCAACCGCCTGAGTAAAGTTTACCCAGTTGGGAAGATTAGCTGACGCCATAACTCGTCAATCCCCGTTCCGTGAGCAAAAAATCCAGCCTGCGGTCATGGGGCTCATGCGGCACGGCGTCAACCTCCTGCACCGAGAAGGCGACACCGACGGCGATGCGCGGCGCGATGCTGTCGAGCCGGGCGAGCGCCCTGTCGTAATGGCCCTTGCCGTAGCCGATGCGGTGGCCGGCGGCGTCGAAGGCGGCGAGCGGGGTGAGAAGGATATCCGGCTCGACCGCGGCCGCCTCCGGGCCCGGCCCGACCGTGCCGAAGCCCATGGGCACGAGCGCCGCGCCGCGCACCAGCTCGCGGAAGATCATCGGGCCTTTCCGGTCCGGGAAGGCCGGCAGGGCGAGCCGCGCGCCGGCCAGCCGCAGCCGGTCCATCAGCGGGCGGACGTCGATCTCGGACTGGATCGGCAGGAAGCCGGAGACGATGCGGCCGGCGACCGCAACGACATCGAGCGGAAAGGCTTCGGCCAGGGCCAGCGCCGCCTCGATGCGGGCGGCCGTGCCGAGCCCGTCACGCCGGGCGAGGGCCGCGGCGCGCAGCGCGGCCTTGGCGCCGTTCGCAAGGGTCGGGGCGGAGGCAGGAGAGCCGGTCATGACGGCAACAGCCATAGCCGGCCCGGCCAGCGTCGTCACCCGCCACGGTGCTGCCGCGCGCTCGACGCCGCTCAGCTGCGCGCCGCCGGTCGCGAGGTTGACCTTGCGGGCCGTTCCGGCATGTTACGCGGGCCCGCCTGCCGGGCTCCGACAGATTCTTCCATGGTCCTTGAACCTTTTCGCCGGCTGCCGCGACTGACCTTGCGAGCCCCCCGGCTCGGGAGTGGTGATGCAGTCTGACAGCGACCAGGATCTTATCCTCCGGGTTGCCAAGGGCGATCGCCTCGCCTTCAGGACCCTTTATGCCCGTCACAATGTCCGCGTGTTCCGGTTCATTCTCCGGTTCATCCGGGACGAAGGGCAGGCTGAAGACCTGATCGGCGAAGTCTTCCTGGACGTGTGGCGGCAGGCCGACAGGTTCGAGGGACGTTCGTCCGTCTCGACCTGGATCCTCGGAATGGCTCGTTTCAAGGCGTTGTCCTCGCTGAGGAAAACGACAGAGGCGGAACTCGACGAGGAACAGGCCTCCGCCATCGCGGACGATGCGGACACACCCGAGGTGGTGGCTCAGAAGGTTGACAAGGCACAGGCGATCCGCCGCTGCATTGACCAGCTTTCGAACGAGCACCGGGAGATCATCGATCTCGTCTACTACCAGGAGAAATCGATCTCCGAGGTGGCCGAGATTGTCGGGATCCCGGAAAACACCGTCAAAACGCGCATGTTCTATGCGCGCAAACGGCTCCAGGAGCTCATGCAGAGCCAGGGAGTCGATCGAGGTTGGCCATGACGACTCGCAGCCCCATCGAGAATGCCGAGCGCCGGGCCGTTTCCGAGCTGCTTCCCTGGTACGCCGCCGGCACCCTGTCGCCCCAGGACAATGCCCGCGTGGAGACGGCGCTGGCCGCCGATCCGACGCTGCGCGAGGAACTGGAGATCGTCCGCGACGATCAGGACGCGACCTTCGCGCTGGCCGAGGCCTCGCCCCGCCCCTCCCCCCGCGTGCTCGACGATCTGATGCGGCGGGTCGAGGCGGAGCCGGCCAAGCTCGCCCATCTGACGGCGCGTGCCCGGTCCGGTTTCGCTGACTGGCTCGGCGGGAAGCTGAGCCTCCTGTCGCCGCGCACGCTGGCCTATGCGGCGGGTGCCGCGGCGGTCGCCCTGGTCCTTCAGGCCGGCATCATCGGCTCCAGCTTCATCGGCGGGCCGGCGAACTTCCAGACGGCCTCGCACCAGCCGGCGGCCGGCGCGGCCGCCCAGGGCACGTTCCTGCTCATCGGCTTCCAGGCCGGTGCCACGACCGAGGACATGACCGGCCTGCTCAACCAGGTGCGCGGTACCATTGTCGAGGGTCCGCGGCCGGGCGGCTTCTACCGGGTGCGGATCGGCGGCGCCGGCATGAACCAGGCCGAGATCGACGCGGCCCTTGCGACCCTGCGCGCCCGCTCCGCGGTGGTGCGGTTCGCCGGCCCTGCCTCCTGAGGGGCGGGTCCGGCCGCCACATGACGGCCCCGGAGCCGTTGAAACATGTGAGCAGTCAAACAGAAACAATCCCCGCCTAGACACGGGGCCGATTGTCGATTGCCAGGGATGCCACCATGGACGCCGCCAGGACGGATCGTGACCATATCGATCGCGTTGAGACTGATCGCGCCGAGGCCGACCGCACCGAAATGACGCTTGCCATGCCTCGCCTGCCGGTCGCCGCGCGCGTCCGCAAGGGGGCTCTGGCCGCATTTCTGGCGCTGCTCGCCGGCTCCACCTTCCTCGTCGCCGATGTCCGGCCGGCCGAGGCCCAGTTCGGCATCGGCATCGGCGGGATCAGCATCGGTGGCGGAGGCCGCGACGTGTTTCGCGGTCGCGGTCGCGGCATGGACATCCAGAACCGCATGCGCGGCGTCGAACGGCTGCAGGGCCTGCGGAGCCAGGGCGGCCGCTTCGGCCGCTTCGGCGGCGAGGGTGGCCGCATGGGACGATTCGGCGGCGAAGGTGGCCGCATGGGCCGTTTCGGCGGTGAAGGCGGCCGCATGGGACGTTTCGGCGGCGAAGGTGGCCGCATGGGTCGCTTCGGCGGCGAAGGCGGCCGCATGGGACGTTTCGGCGGCGAAGGTGGCCGCATGGGTCGCTTCGGCGGCGAAGGCGGCCGCACGGGACGTTTCGGCGGCGAGGGCAGTCGCACAGGCCGCTTCGGCGGCGAAGGTGGCCGTGTCGGCCGCGGTACCGGTGGCGAAGGTGGCCGCGTCGGTCGCGGTCCCGGTGGCCGTTATGGCGGCGATCGCGTGCCCGGCAGCGGCAGGCCCGGCACAACTGGCAAGCCGACCGATGGCGGCGTCGCCACGAGGCCGCCGACCCGCCCGCCCGGCCGCCCGCCGGGAGGCCGCCCCGGTGGCCGGCCCGGATGGCCCGACCGCGGGCCGGTGGTGGAACTGCCGCCGCGCGGACCGAATTTCCCCCCCGGTGGCCGGCCGCCCGGCGGCTTTCCGCCCGGTGGCGGCGGAGGCGGCCTGCCGCCCGGCCTTCCTCCGGGTCCGGGCATCGCGCCTGGCGTGATCGCCGGAGCCGCAGCCGGTGCCCTCGCCATTCCCGCGCTTGTCAGCATCGCCCGCTCCAGCCAGGCCCGCGCGCAGGATGCGCCCGGCCTGCCGCCGGCCAACGAGCGGCGCTTCGTTCCTGACGAAGTGCTGTTCATCATGCGCAGCGACGCCTCCCCGGCTGCCGTCCGCAACGTGGTGCGCCGGTTCAACCTGACTCTCATCTCGCAGGACCGGTCCGACCTGGTCGGCACGATGGTGCATCGCTACCGGGTGCCCAACCGCCTGACGGTGCCGGCGGCCATCCGGGCCATGCAGCGGGCGGCCGGCATCGCCTATGTGCAGCCGAACTACGTCTTCGAGCGGCCGAGCTACGTGTTCCGCCTTCAGAGCGCGACCACCACCCAGGGCGGCGGCGCCTCGCTGCAATATGTCGTCGACACGCTGCGCCTGCCCGAGGCGCATCTGATCGCCCGCGGCGAAAGCGTTCCGATCGCCGTCATCGATTCCGGTGTCGATGCCTCCCATCCGGAGGTGAACGGCCGCGTGGTGCAGAGTTTCGATGCGGTCGGCGGCACCTTCCAGCCCCATGAGCACGGCACCGGCATGGTCGGCGCCATCGTCGCGCAGAACCAGCTGACCGGGGTTTCGCCCCGCGCCAACATTCTCGCCGCCCGTGCCTTCGCCCCCGGCCAGACCGCGGGCGCAACCGGCACGAGCTATCACATCCTCCGGGCCATGGACTGGTCGATCCGGCAGGGCGCGCGCGTCATCAACATGAGCTTCGCCGGCCCGCGCGACCCGATGATGACCCGCGCCATCCAGGTCGCCGCCGGGCGGCGCATCGCGCTGATCGCCGCCATGGGCAACGAGGGGCCGGACGCGCCCGTGTCGTTCCCGGCCGCCGATCCGAATGTCATCGCGGTGACCGCGACCGACCGCGACGGCCGGCTGTTCTCGGCCGCCAGCCGCGGCAACCACGTCGCGGTGGCCGCACCGGGTGTCGAGGTCCTGCTGCCCGCGCCCCGCGGGGGCTACCAGATCTCGTCCGGCACCTCGGTGGCGGCGGCTCATGTCAGCGGCATCGCGGCGCTGATCATCGAGCGGCAGCCCGACATCGATCCGACCGCCCTGCGTCAGATCCTGCAGGAGACGGCCCGGCGTGGCACGGGTCCCGATCCCCATCTCGGCGCCGGCGTGGCCGACCCGGTCCCGGCGCTGCAGGCGACCAACCGGCCCGACCAGCCCGGCGTGCCGATGGTGACGGCGCCGCCGGCACCGGTTCCGGAAACGGCGCGGGCCCCGGCCGCCGGCCCGGACACGGCGCAGGTTCCGGCCGGAGCCGCCCCGCGGCCGGCCAGCGTCGATCCTGCCCCGGCGACGGCACGCCCCTGACGCATCACATCCGCCACACCCTCGGGCCTGCGCAAAAAACACTGCGCGGGCCCGAACCTTTTTCGTCCCCGCCGCGACCCATGGAGGACCGGGGCAACGGGCCCCAGGATACCTGACGGAGACCCACCATGAACCGCTTCAAGACCCTCGCTCTCGCCGCCACCGCCGCCGCCGCCCTGTCGGTGGTCGCCGCCCCCCAGGCCGAAGCCCGCCCGCGTTTCGGCGGCGCCCTGATCGCCGGCCTCGTCATCGGTGGCGCGGCCGCCTCGATCGCCGCCCACAGCGCCTATGCCCGCCCCGGCTATGTCTATGGCGAGTGCTACACGGTGCGCCGCTGGGTCGACACCCCCTACGGCCCGGCCGTCCGCCGCGTCCGCGTCTGCGACTGATCCGGCGGCCCCTGAGCCCCGGTCCAGCCCCCGGCCACCAGCCGGGGGCTTTGCCGTTCCGGGGGTGAATCGCGAGCCTGCAATCAGGCCTCGCCTGTCGCCAGCACGAAAAATCACGAGCCTGATCGAACCTTTTTCGTCCCCGCCGCGACCCATGGAGGACCGGGGCAACGGGCCCCAGGATACCTGACGGAGACCCACCATGAACCGCTTCAAGACCCTCGCTCTCGCCGCCACCGCCGCCGCCGCCCTGTCGGTGGTCGCCGCCCCCCAGGCCGAAGCCCGCCCGCGTTTCGGCGGCGCCCTGATCGCCGGCCTCGTCATCGGCGGCGCGGCCGCCTCGATCGCCGCCCACAGCGCCTATGCCCGCCCCGGCTATGTCTATGGCGAGTGCTACACGGTGCGCCGCTGGGTCGACACCCCCTACGGCCCGGCCGTCCGCCGCGTCCGCGTCTGCGACTGATCCGGCGGCCTAAAAGCCCCGGTCAAGCCCCCGGCCACCAGCCGGGGGCTTTGCCGTTTCAGGCGGCGGGAACGGAAAAACGCGCCCAGTCGGGCTTCACGAGGGTCAGCGCGATCCCGCCGGCGCTGAGGGTCTGCCCGGCGGCCAGCGCCTCCTCGACCCGGTCGAGCCGCAGTTTCGCAAGGCCCCTGCCCTCTGCCGACGAGCCCATCATGCCGACGGCCCTGTCGCCGGCCATCACGTCGGCGCCCTCCATCGGCGCATGGTCGGCATAGGTCACCGGCACGATGCGGGTGCGGGCGGTGCCGCGATGCTCCATGCGGCTGACCACCTCCTGTCCGACATAGCAGCCCTTGGCGAAATCGACGCCGGCGAACTGGTCCATGTCGGCCTCGTGCGGGAAGGCATCGCCATAGCTGAAGTCGCGCCCGCCCTCGGGGATGCCGAGCCCGATCCGATGGGCCTGGAAGGCGCCGGCATCGCTGACGAGCTCCATCGGCAGCGGCGCGATCATCCGCCAGCCGAGGTCCTCATGGCGCGGATCGCGATAGAGCATGCCGCCGACCACGGGGGCCTCAGCCCCGCCCCAGAAGGCGGTGACGCCGACCTGATCGGACTGGTCCTCGATCAGCACCCTGGCGCGCAGCCGGTAGAAGGTTAGCTTTCGGACCAGATCCGGCGCCAGCACCTTCGGCAGGTCGAGATGGAAGCCGCCGCCGAGGTTCTCAGGCGCCGCCACGATCAGGAAATCGGCCACGATCTTGCCCTGCGGGGTGAGGAGCGCGCCGAAGCGCGCCTCGCCGGGCGCCAGCTTCTCCACATCGCAGGTGACCAGGCCCTGCAGAAACCGCGCGGCATCCTCGCCGGCGATCCGGATGACGCCACGCTCGGGCAGGAAGGCGCTGTGCATCACGACAACTCCATTGTGCCCGGCCTGAGGGGCAATGAGGGCATCAATAACGTGCGTCCTTCGAGGCGGGCGTGCGCGAGGACCGCATGGTTTTTGCGGTTGTTGGCAGGCAAAGGCGGTGCGGCGGTAGTGCGCGGGGGCTGCATCCGGCATGGCGGCGATCTGGCGCCTCGCCAGCAGGCCGGGCCTATGCAACACACCACCCTCCTCATCCTGAGGTGCGAGCGCAAGCGAGCCTCGAAGGACGCAGGACCTTGGTGCAGTGCTGCAAGGCCATGCCGCCCCCCGGTCATCTTGGCACTCCCGTCAATCTCCGACATAAGCGAGGCCGCGCCGGGGACAAGCCCCGGCCCGATGCCGGGAGCCATCCATGACCACCTATGACGTCATCTTCAGGAACGGCACGGTGGTCAACCAGGACGGCCAGGGCCAGCGCGACATCGGCGTGACCGACGGCCGCACCGCCTTCATCGGCGACCTGTCCCGGTCCTCGGCCGGCGAGGTGGTGGACTGCACCGGGCTCCACATCCTGCCCGGCGTGATCGACAGCCAGGTGCATTTCCGCGAGCCGGGCCCGACCCATAAGGAAGACCTCGAATCGGGCTCGCGCGCAGCCGTCATGGGCGGCGTGACCGCCGTGTTCGAGATGCCGAACACCGACCCGCTGACCACGTCCGAGGCGGCGCTCGCCGACAAGCTGGCGCGGGCGCGGGACCGGATGCACTGCGACTTCGCCTTCTGGGTCGGCGGCACGCACGAGAACGCAGCCCATGTGGCCGAACTGGAGCGCCTGCCGGGTGCGGCCGGCATCAAGGTGTTCATGGGCTCGTCCACCGGCTCGCTGCTGGTCGAGGACGATGCGGGCGTCGCCGCCATCCTGAAGAACACCCGCCGCCGCTCGGCCTTCCACTCCGAGGACGAGTTCCGCCTGCGCGAACGCAAGGGCGAGCGGATCGAGGGCGACCCGCGCTCCCATCCGGTCTGGCGCGACGAGATCGCGGCGCTGATGTGCACGGAGCGGCTGGTCGGGATCGCCAGACGCTTCAACGCCAAGATCCATGTCCTGCACATCTCGACCGCCGAGGAGATCGACTATCTCCAGAACCACAAGGATGTCGCCACCTGCGAGGCGACGCCGCATCACCTGACCCTGGTTGCGCCCGACTGCTACGAGCGGCTCGGCACGCTCGCCCAGATGAACCCGCCGGTGCGCGACGCGCGCGCGCAGGCCGGCATCTGGAAGGGTATCGAACAGGGCATCGTCGACGTGCTCGGCTCCGACCACGCCCCCCACACGCTGGAGGAGAAGCAGAAGACCTATCCGGCCTCGCCCTCGGGCATGACCGGGGTCCAGACGCTGGTGCCGACCATGCTCGACCATGTGAACGCGGGCAAGCTGACGCTTGAGCGCTTCGTCGATCTCACCAGCCACGGCCCTGCGCGCATCTTCGCCATTGCCGGCAAGGGGCGCATCGCCGCCGGCTATGACGCCGATTTCACCATCGTCGACATGAAGCGGCGCCAGACCATCACCCATGACTGGATCGCCTCGAAGAGCCGCTGGACGCCTCATGACGGCCGGGAGGTGACCGGCTGGCCGGTCGGCACCGTCATCCGCGGCCGGCGCGTCATGTGGGAGGGCGACCTCGTCACGCCGTCGGGCGGGCAGGCGGTCCGGTTCCAGGACCAGCGGGCGTGAGCGGGGCCTCGACCGACGGCTATGCCGGTTCGGCCGATGCCCTCGCCCAGCAGTATGAGAGCGTGACCTTCGATGAGGTCCACGCGCCGGTCCTGCACCTGCTGCCCGCCCCGCCCGGCCGGGCCCTCGATATCGGCGCCGGCACCGGCCGCGATGCGGCGGCGCTCGCCCGCCGGGGCTTTGCGGTCACCGCCGTCGAGCCGACCGCAGAACTGAGGGCGCATGGCGAGCGGCTGCATGCCGGCCTCGGCATCACCTGGATCGACGACAGCCTGCCGGACCTGGCCGTGCTGCGCGCGCGGCCGGACCGCTGCGATCTCGTCATGCTGACGGCCGTCTGGATGCATCTCGATGCGGCGGAACGGTCCGTCGCGATGGCGGCGATCGCCGGGCTTGGGGCGCCGCGCGCGCAGCTGTTCGTGACGCTGCGCCACGGCCCCGTGCCGGACGGGCGCCGCATGTTCGAGGTCGGGGCCGAAGAGACCGTGGCTCTCGGCCGTCGCCATGGTTTTCGGGGGCTCCACGAGAGCCGGCACGGCGACATGCTCGGCCGGCCGGATGTCCACTGGACGCATCTGGTGCTCGGCCGATGAGCCGATCCTGCCCGCGGCTTGTCCTGCCAACCGCTTTTCCTGCGCAGGATGAGAGGACAGCGCGCCGGCGCGGTGGCAGCATCGCGCCACCCGGAGTGCCGTGTGCCTCCATCCGTTCAAGGGTTCCCCCATGCGCTTCACTGCCCCCGTCCTCGCCCTCCTGGCGGCCCTGTTCCTGATGCCCGTAGCGGCCTCGGCCGCCACCTACCAGCTCGGCTCGCCGCCCTTTGCCGAGATCACCCTGCCCGATGCGTGGTCGCCGAAGGTCTCCGAGCGCGGCGTGGAGGCGACAACCGACGACGACGAGATCTATGTCGCGGTGCGCCCGGCCGGGGTCGCCAGCACCGAGGACGCGGTCAAGCAGACGCTCTCCTATCTGATCGAACAGGGCGTGAAGATCGACGCCTCGACCCAGCGGCAGCAGGAAGGTCAGATCAGGGGCATGCCGGTGGTCACCCTCGCCTATTCGGGCAAGGACGAGGACGACGAGGACATCGAGATCAGCGTCAGCGTGATCGTGGTGAACCCGTCGGCCACCATCGTGCTGACCTATTGGGGCTCGAAGGAGGGCGAGCGCACCTACGGTGCGGAGCTTGCCGCCATCCTGCAGAGCCTGACGCGCAAATAGGGCTCACTCTCCGGCCAGGAAGAAGTGCAGCGTGCCGTCCGGGCCGATGCCGAGCCGCCAGAACACCCACGAGCCGAGCGTGCGCATGTCGCGCACGTCCTGCGCGGTCATCAGCCGGTAGAGATCGACCGACTGGCGGGCGTCGAGGCGGTCGAGCGGCACATGGGCCAGATAGGGCCACACGAACATCTCCTGTGGCGTGCCGCGATTGATCCGGGCCGCCGGCAGGTCGAGGATGTTGATGAGGATGGCGAGAATCTCGCGGCCGTCGCCATCGCCCGAGGCCTGCTTCCAGAACGCGACCGGATCGCGCTCCCCGCCGCGGGAGAAGACCGGCATGGTCTCGTTGGTCTCGAACACGACCTTCAGCCGCTCGAGGTCGCCCGAGCGGGCGGCCAGGATCAGCCGTTCGCGCATGGCGCCGACACGGTCGCCGAGGTCCTCGTTGTCCGGCAGCAGGTCGACGGAGGCCGGCGGTGGCGGACGCGGGCGTGGCGGCCGTGTCTCGGCAGCAGGAACCGGCACTGGCGCGGCGGTGGCAGCGGCCGGAGGCGGCGCGGGGTTTGCCGGCGCGGGGCTGGCTGACGAAGGGCTTGCCGGCGCGGGGCTTGCCGGCGGGGTGACAGGCTGCGTGTCGGCCCCCGGCGTCACATCCCGGATGCCCTGGCGCAGCTGGACGCCCGAACCGGACAGGACCGGGGGCTGCTGCGGCAGGCGCTGACGTTCCACGGGCAGGATCTGCGCGACGGCAACGCCGAGCGCCAGGCTCGACACCACGGTTCCCAGGATGGCCGCTCTGCGGGGGGTCACGCCAAGGCCTCGCCGCTTGCCCGGAACGCTCAGTGGGACGAGCGCTCCACGGTGAATTCGCCCGCCCGGAGCCGTTCGGCCAGCCGCTCCGCGAAGACGGCACTGGCGTCCTCGCCATAGGTCGCCACCATCTCGACGAAGGAGGCGAAGATCGCGGCCTGCGCGATGCAGTCGACATCCAGGCCATCCAGCCGGGCCTCCGCGAAGGCCTCGGACACATAGCCCATGGCGACGCGGCGCTGGTCTTCGGCTTCCGCCGTGCGGGCGGTTATGGCAGGCATGGAATGCATCGACTCGTCCAAGCGTTGGACCGTTGGATCGGCCCTGTCCCACTGCGCAAACCCTAACATGGCGCTGCCGGACGGTGAGCCAATTCTGACCGGAGGGTTAACGCGATGGGAAAAATCCGCGCTGTCGCCAGAGGGCAACGCCGTCTGGCAACGCCGTCTCGCTATGCCCCGCGCGGCGCAGCGTCAGTTGACGAAGCGGCTGGAGATGTCGACGACAATGCGCCGCCCCTCCTCGACAAAGCGGCGGGTGGCGAGGCGCGCCGCCGGCGTGCAGGTGCGGTAGGTGCGCTCGAAGCCGCTGTAACCATGGTTGAAGCTCTGCACCAGCCGCTCGCGGCGATCGCCGCCCGGAGCCTCTGCGTCCAGAAGCGCCTGCATCTCGCGCCGCCAGGCTCCGGTCTCCGGCCCGTCGCACAGGGTTCGCAGATAGTGCAGGGCGCCCATGATCTCCGCGAGCCGGATCAGTTGGGGATCGTAGGGCGCCTGCAGCGGCGCCTGGGGTGCGGCAGGCTGGGCTGCGGCCGACGGGGGAGCAGCGGTCTGGGGCCTTGCCGGCTGCGACCACGCATCCACCGGCCCGGCCAGACCCAGGGCAGCGGCAACAAGGAACGGGGCGGTCCGGCGCAGCATGGCCGAGATATGCGGGACGGCCGGCAGCCGTGCAACCGCGTCCGCGCAACATGATTGACGGCGCTCAGCGTCCGGCGCGCGCGAAGGCGGCGGCCACGGCCTCGGCAAGGCCCTCGGTGGTCGGCAGGCCGGCGATCTCGTGCGGCGCAACCCAGCGGACATCGTCGGCCTCGAGCGACGTTGCCGGCTCGCCGGAGGTCCACAGCGCCGCATAGGTCACGACCACGAAATGGCGCGCCACCTGCCCCTCGTCGTCGCGGTGGATGACGTCGCGCGCACCGCACAGGCCGATCGGCTGGGCGGTGACGCCCACCTCCTCCATCAGTTCGCGGGCGGCGGCTTCGGCCAGTGTCTCGCCGATCTCGACCAGCCCGCCGGGCAGGCTGTAGAGGCCGGCACCCGGTGCATTGGCCCGGCGCGCGAGCAGCACCCGGCCGGATCGCAGCACGGCGGTGGAAACGGCGAGGATCGGCCTTGGCGGGTAGCTGCGATCAGACACTGTGAAGGGGCTCCGGAGCGGCGCGGGGGGCGGACGCTATCAGCCGTTCATCAGGTCGTCGATGGCGTCCTGCGCCGAGGCGGGTTCCATCTCCTCGATGTCCTCCTCGATCACCGCGTTCATCAGGCCGGCGGCGCGCGCAACGAGGTGCTTCATGCGGTCGCCCGCTTCCTCCGCGATATAGCCGGCGACCGGTGTCGCTCCCTGCCCGGAGAGCTGGGTGATGGTGTCGACCATGACCCGGTCCATCTCCTCGACCACGGCGAGGAAGCGGCGGCGCACGCCAACCGGCGCATGGGCAAAGGCCTCAAGCACCAGGTCCTTGTCGCGGTAATGGGAGCGGATGAAATGCTGCTCGTAGGTGGCGGGCGCCCAGGCCAGCACATCCTCGATGCAGTCCGGCATGGTGGGGACGAGTTCGAGCAGCATGACCACTTCGTTGAAGTGGTTGAGATAGTCGGTGGCCAGCCGGGTTTCCGGATGGATGTTGGCCGCGCGCAGACGCTCGGGCGTCAGCGACAGTGGCGCATCCGGAATCATGGCGTCCAGCATGGATTGTGCAGGTCCCCTCAGACTGGTCACTATCAGCCACGGGCGCGGTGAAGGAAGGCTTAAGGTCCTGCCTCCGCCGCCGTCATTCCTTCCGGTAGGGAACCATGTGCGGGCGCTACGCGATCAAGACGATCCCAGAGGCGATGCAGGCGGCCTTCGGCTACGAGGACCGGCCGAACTTCCCGCCGCGCTACAATATCGCACCGACCCAGCCCGTGCCCGTGGTGACCATCGACCAGGGCCGGCGCCGCTTCGTGCTGATGCGCTGGGGCTTCATCCCCGGCTGGGTCAAGGACCCGAAGGACTTCCCCCTCGTCTTCAACATCCGCTCGGAAGGGGCGCGGGAGAAGCCCTCGTTCCGGGCAGCCTTCACCCGTCGGCGGGCGCTGATGCCGGCCGATGCCTTCTACGAATGGAAGACCGAGGGCAAGGTGAAGACGCCCTACATGGCCCGCCGGCCCGACAGCGGCCTGTTCGCCTTCCCGGCCCTGTGGGAGACCTGGACCTCGCCCGACGGCTCGGAAATGGACACGGCGGCCCTGATCACCGGCCCGGCCGAGGGGCCGATGGCGGCGATCCACCATCGCTCGCCGGTCATCCTCGACCCGGCCAACTGGAACGAATGGCTGGACCCGGAGACCACGGCGGAACGGGCGGAGGCGCTGCTGAGCCCGCCGCTGCAGATCGAACTCGAACTGGTGCCGATCGGGCCGGCGATCGGCCGCGTCGCCAATGACGGGCCGGAGGTGCAGCGCCCGGCGGGCGAGACGGTGGCGGCGCCCGCGGCCGACGCGGTGCCGAAGCGGACGCGGAGCGCCAAGGCAGACAAGGGCGGACAGGGCAGCCTGTTCTGAGCCTCCTCAGGCGGCCGATTGCAGCGACAGCCGGAGACCGAGAGCCCTGAGAACGGCCATCAGCGTGCTGAGCCGCGGATCGCCCTCTGCGCTGAGGGCCTTGTAGAGCGCCGTCCGGTTGACGCCTGCCGCCTCAGCGATCGGGCCCATGCCCTGCGAGCGCGCGACGTCGCCGAGCGCCTTCTGGAAAAGGGCGGCATCGCCCTCCTCCAGCGCCAGTTCGAGATAGCGGATCACATCTTCCTGCGTCTCCAGGAAGCGTGCGGCATCGAAGGGAACGGTCTCGAGCGGCATCATCATCACTCCCTGCTCATCTGGATGGCCCTGCGGATGTCACGGGACTGACTCGCCTTGTCTCCGCCACACAGCAGGATCACCACGGTGTCACCGCGGCGGGCGAAATAGACCCGGTATCCCGGTCCGTGATCGATGCGAAGTTCGGCAACACCGTCTCCGACCGGCTTGGCATCGCCGAAATGACCAAGTTCGAGCCTGCTGATGCGCAACACGATCCTGCGACGCGCGTCCCGATCCCGCAGATCAAGGAGCCATCGCTCGAAGACAGGCGTCATCCGCACCTGAATCATTTGTCGCTTATAGACGACAAAACGTCCGATGTCGATCCGAGCAGGGACTGCCCGACCGCTACAGCACCTTGCCGGGGTTGAGGATGCCCTTCGGGTCCAGCAGGCCTTTCAGGCTGCGCATCAGGTCCAGTTCCACCGGGTCCTTCACGCCCGGCAGCAGGTCGCGCTTCATGCGGCCGATGCCGTGCTCGGCCGAGATCGAGCCGCCATAGCGACCGACAATGCCGTGGACGAGCGCCTGCGCCTCGTCCCAACGGGCGAGGAAGGCCTCCTTGTCCGCGCCCACCGGCTGGCTGAGATTGTAGTGGATGTTGCCGTCACCGAGATGGCCGAAGGGCACCACGCGACAGCCCTCGATCAGCGCCTCGCAGGCGGCATTGGCCTCGGCGATGAAGGCGGGCACCGAGGCGACCGGCACCGAGACGTCGTGCTTGATCGAGCCGCCCTCGAACTTCTGCACCTCGCTCATGCCCTCGCGCAGGCGCCAGAAGGCGTTGCGCTGGTCGATCGTGTCGGCGAGCGCCGCATCCTCCACGATGCCGGCCTCGAAGCCCGCGGCGAGGATTTCCTCCAGCGTCTCGCGCAGGCCCCCGGCCGAGGCGGTGGAGAGTTCCATCAGGACATACCAGGGCGCCGGCGCCGCCAGCGGGTCACGCGCACCGGCAAGGTGCTTCAGCACGAAGCCGAACAGGTTGCGCGGCATCAGTTCGAAGCCGGTGACCGAGGGGCCGGCCCGCTCCTGCGCCCGCTGCAGCAGTTCAAGCGCGGCCTCCGGCGAGGTCACGCCGACCCAGGCCGCCTCGATGGAGCGGGGCGCCGGGACGAGCTTGAGAACCGCGCCGGTGATGATGCCGAGCGTACCTTCGGCACCGACGAACAGGTGCTTCAGGTCATAGCCGGTATTGTCCTTCTTCAGGGTCCTGAGGCCGTTCCAGATGCGCCCGTCGGCCAGCACCACCTCGACGCCGAGGACGAGGTCGCGGGCCATGCCATAGGCGACAGCCTGCGTGCCACCGGCATTGGTGGAGAGGTTGCCGCCGATGGTGCAGGAGCCCTTGGAGCCGATATTGAGCGGGAACAGCCGGTTGACGGCCGCGGCCGCATCCTGCGCCTCCTGCAGCGTCACGCCGGCATCGACGGTCATGGTGTTGCCGGCCGGATCGACGGCGCGCACCGTCTTCATGCGCGTCAGCGACAGCACGATCTCGGCGCCGGTCTCGTGCGGGACATGGCCGCCGACGAGGCCGGTCGCGCCGCCCTGCGGAACCACCGGCGTGCCGGTCTCGTGGGCAAGGGCGAGCACCGCCGCCACCTCCGCGGTCGAACCGGGGCGCACCACCAGCGGCGTGCGGCCGAAATAGAGCCCGCGGTCGTCGCGCAGATAGGGCGCCTGATCGTCGGGATCGGTGATGGCGTGGCGCGCGCCGACCAGGGCCGCGAAGCGTTCCACCAGGCTGGCCGGCATGGGCGGGGCGAGGGCTGTGACGGGCTTCGGCAGCGGCATGGGTGCTCGGGGGTCTCCGGTCTCGGACCAGTCTATAGGACCCGAGCCGTCGCGGGCGTCAACCGGCCGCTGCGGATGGCAGCGGTGACAGCGCGCGAGACCGGGCCGGCCCCTTCCGCCGGCGCACGATCCGGCCTATCTATCACGACGGAGCTGCGACGTTCGTCAGGACACAATATCCCCGGGGCCTTATCGATCTTGAGGGAGCTGTCCCTGCCCTTGTCCGTGGACTTGGGTACACGGCGCCCACCTACTTAGGTAGGTTCCCGGGATCGATCGTCCAACGGCAGAGCGGCTCCACGCCTCCCCCTCCCCCGGCTCAGCGCGGGATCAGCGCCCAGTAGTCGAGGTCGAGGATCACGGCCGGGTCATAGTCCTCGCCGGCGACCAGCGGGAAATCGGCGCAGGGCCTGTCCTTTGTCGCGATGGTGCGGATGCGCAGCGCGCCGACATCGTCGCGGCCGGGCAGGATCTGCGTGTCGACAATGCCCGACCAGGCAAAGACCGTATCGCCGGCGAACAGCGGGGCGACATGCCGCCCGCTGTTGATCGCCGCGACATGGAAGGCATTTGCCAGCCCGTTGAACGACAGCGCGCGGGCCAGCGAGATGACGTGGCCGCCATAGATGAGCCGGCGGCCGAAGCGGCCCTGGCCCTCGGTGAACTGGTTGAAATGGACCTTCGCCGTGTTCTGGTAGAGGCGGGTGGCCAGCATGTGCTCGGCCTCCTCGACGGTCATGCCGTCGACATGGTCGATCTGCTCGCCGGGCACATAATCGGAAAAGCGGTGGCGCTGGCCGGCAAGGCCGGTGTCATAGGCGGCCGGGTCGGTGAGCGGGCAGGCATCGCCGAGCTGGTCGGGCTCCAGCGCCCGCGGCAGCGTCGGCACATGCTCGGGCGGCGCGGGCGCGGCCTCGTCGCGCTTCCTCACCATGACCCAGCGGACATAGGCCAGCACCTCGTCGCCGTGCTGGTTGAAGCCGCGCGAGCGGACATAGACCACGCCGGTCCGGCGGTTGGAATTCTCCTTCAGGCCGATCACCTCGGAGACGGTGGACAGCGTGTCGCCGGGATAGACGGGGCAGAGGAAACGGCAGTCGGCATAGCCGAGATTGGCGACGGCATTCAGCGACACGTCGGGCACCGTCTTGCCGAAGACGATGTGGAAGACCAGCAGATCGTCCACCGGCGCGTGGGGATAGCCGATGGCCTTCGCGAAGGCGTCGGAGGACTGGACCGCGAAGCGCGGGCCATAGAGGGCGGTGTAGAGCGCGACGTCCCCGGCCGTCACCGTGCGGGGCGTCGCATGGCGCAGCGTCTCGCCAAGGCGGAAATCCTCGAAGAAGCGGCCCGGACTGGTCTTCGGCATGACGTGATCCCCTTTTGCCGATTTATGGCTTGCTGCGCCGCAAAATCCAACCGGACGAAGGGAGGGTGGCAGACACTATCGGCGTGCTCGCAGGTTTGCCCCACCCTCACCCGCCCCGTCTCGCTCCGCTGCGCGGAGAGGGGGGCTATGACGTCCTGCTTCGGCAGCAACGGTCGCGCCAGGCGCGTCGGTTGAAGAACCGGCTGGCGGCCAAAGTCCCCCTCTCCGCGCAGCGGGGAGGGTGAGGGTGGGGCCATGGCGTCCCCAGACTCCGCCAATCCCTAAGCCACATGCCTGCGGCGGTTCACAAGCCCCGCGCCATCCGCTATCGAACGGACGGTCTCCCGTCCCGGCATCCAGACAAGGCGTCCATGGCACCGATCCCCGTCCCCGGCCGGCCCCTGCTGGTGCTGGCCTCCGGCTCGCCGCGACGCCTCGCCCTGCTGCAGCAGGCCGGCATCGAGCCGGATCGCCTCGTGCCTGCCGAGATCGACGAGACGCCGTTCCCGCGCGAGAGCCCGCGCAAGCTCGCCCAGCGCCTCGCCCGCGAGAAGGCGGCGGAAGCTGCCCGCCGGCTGCGCGACGAGGAGGACTGGAAGGGCGCGGTGATCCTTGCCGCCGACACGGTGGTCTGCGTCGGCCGGCGCATCCTGCCCAAGGCCGAGACGGTGGAGGAGGCCGCCGCCTGCATCCGCCTGCTCTCGGGCCGCTCGCACCGGGTCTATACCGGCCTGTGCCGTGTCGACCAGGCCGGCCGGGCGACCGCCAAGCTCGCCGAGACGCGGGTGCGCTTCAAGCGGCTGTCGCGCGAGGAGATCGAGGCTTATCTCGCCTCCGGCGAATGGCGCGGCAAGGCCGGCGGCTATGCGATCCAGGGCATTGCCGGTGCCTTCGTGGTGACCATGGTCGGCTCCTACACCAATGTCGTCGGCCTGCCGCTGTCAGAAGCCGTCGGCCTGATCGGTGCGACCGGCTATCCGGTCACGCTCGGCTGGATCAATCGCGGCTGATGCCCCATATGCATCGGCCATGACTGCCGCCGTGAACGACAACGCCCCCGACAATGACCGCCCGCTCGACCCGGTTCGTCCCTGCACGATCTGCGGCAAGCCGGCCACGCTGCGCTTCAGGCCGTTCTGCTCGAAGCGCTGCGCCGATGTCGATCTGAACCGCTGGCTGAGCGGCGCCTATGCCATCCCCGTCACCGAGGATGACGACGAGGACGGCGGCAGCGGCAAGAGCGGCGGTCCGGAGCGCTGAAACGCCCGCCCGCCCGCGTGGCATGGCCGGGCAATGCCTGCAGGGCAAGGCAGGCGCATGACCTGCAACCCGACCCGCCAACGTGCCAGCCGATGATCCGCCCTGCCCTCGCCTGCATCCTTCTCGTGACCCTTGCCATGCCTGCGCCGGCCGACGACCAGCCGCCGGCCGACCGCGTTTTCCGCTTCACGCCGGCCCAGACCGCCGCGGTCGAGCGCCTGGAGGCGCGGCTGAGGGATGGCGATCTCTCCCGCCAGGTCTATTCGCCCGCGTTCGCCACGCGCGCCTGCTACGAGGCCGCCCTGCAGCAGAGCGCCAGCCGCGAAGCCGCCCGCGACCAGAACGGCCTGACGGCGGCACAGCGCGTCTTCTTCGCGGGATGCGTGGAGCATTCCGGCTATCTGCTGGGGCGCTGACCGGCGGCGGGCGCGGCAGCGTTCCCCTCCCGCGCCTCCTCCCTTGCCTCCTCCCGCAGCCAGTCGCAGAAAGCGGCCACCTCCGGCCGCCCGGCGGCGGCGCGCGCCAGCATCAGCACATAGGCCTTGGAGCTGGGCGCGATCTTCTCGAAGGCGGCCACCAGCTGGCCGGTGCGGATCTGCTCGTCGATCAGCGGTGAAAGCCCCAGCGCCACGCCCTGCCCGGCGATGGCCGCCTGGATCATCTGGTCATAGCGCGTGAAGTGCAGCGTGCCGGCGGGCCTGAGGTCATCGAGGCCGAAGGAGGTCAGCCAGGTGCCCCAGTCATACCAGGTCTTGTGGGCCGGCCCGTAGTCGAGATGCAGCAGGGTGTGGCTCTTCAGGTCCTCCGGGCGACGCAGCGGGGCCGCGTTGTCGGCGACGAGCGCGGGGCTGCAGACCGGCTGGATGGCCTCGCCGAACAGGGTTTCGGCATCCGGCGGCACCGCATTGGCCGGCATGTAGCGGATCGCGACGTCGATCAGGCTGCGGTCGAGGTTCAGCGTCCTGTCATTGGCGACGATGCGCACCTCGATCTCCGGACGGGTGCGCGTGAAGCGGTTCAGCCTGGGGATGAGCCAGAGCGAGGCGAAACCGGTGGTGGTGGTCACGGCCAGCTGGTTGGTGGCGCGGCGGCGCTTCATCTGGTCGATGGATTGCTGCACGCGGTTCAGCACCTCCACGCTCATGTCGTAGAAGGCACGGCCGTCATCGGTCAGTGCCAGCGAGCGATGCCGGCGCTCGAACAGATGCGTCTCCAGCGCCTCCTCCAGCGTCTTGATCTGGCGGCTGACCGCCGACTGCGTGAGAAACAGCTCGCGTGCGGCGCGCGTGAAACTGAGGTGACGGGCGGCGGCCTCGAAGCCCTGGATGAAGTCCAGCGGGGGCAGGTCGTAGCGCTTTTTTGACATTCGTGAAACTCATGCTGCAAGTGAGAAATGCTCGTTTGCACCGCCGTAATCATGCGCGCATCCTGACAATATGTCGATCCTTCAGGCCCGTGCGCCGCACTGGCAATGACCAGGGATCATGCAAAGGATGACCGCCATGATGTGTCTGTCCAACGATGCGAGCCTGCACCTTGCCCGCGGCGGCCTGATCCGCCTCACCGATGCCATCGGCACCACCGTCGCCTGCCGGTCGGGCGCTGTGTGGATCACCATCGACAGCGACCGCCGCGACATCGTCCTGGAGGCGGGCGAGCGCTTCCTGATCGACCGGCAGGGCCTCGCACTGGTCTGCGCGATTGCCGGGCCCGCCGCTGTCGATGTCTGGCCGCCCGGAACCGGCGCCACCGCACCGGCCGCCGCCCCGGTGGACGCCAGCGCCGAAACGCCTGTCCGCAGGGCGGCGTGACGCCATGGACGGCTCCGCCCCCCTCCCCGCGATCTTAGGCACCGGCCAGACCCTGATCCGGCCGGTCCAGCCCCTGGACGGCCCGGCACTGGCCGCTCACGTCAAGGCGCTGTCGCCCGCCTCGCGGCGCAACCGCTATCTGGGTGGCGTGAATGAACTGTCCGCTCGCGAGATCGAGCGCATCGTCACCGGCCATGGCGGGCGGCTGCGCGCCATCGTCGCCGAGGCGGAGGGGCCGGCGGGCCCGGTTGTGGTGGGGGAGGCGCTGGTGGCTGCCGGAACGGCTCCCCGCACGGCGGAATTCGCCCTGTCGGTGGCCGATGACTGGCGCCGGCGCGGCCTCGGCACGCGGCTGCTCGCCAGGATCGCCTGGCTGGCGCTCAGCTTCGGCGCCAGCCGGCTCGCGGGCGAGACGCTGCGCGACAACGAGGCCATGGCCGCTCTCGCCGCGGCCAACGGCTTCGACATCCGGACCCATCCGGAGGATGCGCGCCTTCTCATGATCGAGCGGCCGGTGGTGCTCCCTGCCCTGGTGGCGGGGCTTGCCGCGGGAGGACCGGGCGCGCGCGCCTGTTTCGCCGACGCGGCCTGATCCACGACGGGCGAAAGCCCCCGGCCGGGACCGGGGGCCATCGGTGCCCATGGCTGCGGCTCAACGGACGGCGATGGAGCCGTTCGGCGAGACCACCAGCGCGGTGATCGAGCACAGGTTGACGCCCCAGCGGGTCACCTGGCGGCCGCTCTCGTAGCGAACGCGCACATCGAAGATGCAGTAGCCGCGGTGGAACGAGGGCTGCACCCGCATCCGCCCGCCGGGCGCGATCATGTGGCGGCCGAGCAGGTCGCGGCCGAAGGTCGCGTGGTCGCGGTGGGTGGCATAGACGGAATGGATGGCGGTGGTGCGCGAGGCGTTGACGACGTCGAACCAGCGCTGGTGGCCGTCCTGCGCCTGCGCCGCGCCCGTGAATGTTCCACCGAGGGCGAGCGCAACGGCGGCAATCTTGATCGGGTTGGACATGGTCATGCGGGTCTCCCTTGAGGCTGTGGCGACCGCGTTCCGGGCGCCTGATGGCCTTGTGAGGGAGTTGCCGGGGCACAGGCATTGCTGCCTGTTGGGGAGCGTTGCGGGGGCTTGCGGGCGCTCAGAGCATGGCGAGCGGGCCCGCCCGGCGCGGCGGCGGGAAAGCGCGGTCCAGAATGGCGAGGTCCCCGGCCGACAGGACGAGGCCGGCAGCGGGCCGGTTCTCGCGGATATGCCCGACCGTGCCCATCTGCGGGATGGTGACGACGCCGCCCGAGCGGATCGTCCAGGCGAGCGCCACCTGGGCCGGCGTCGCGCCGGGATGGCGACCGGCCACCTCCACCAGCGCGGCATGGCGCAGCAGCCGGCCCTGCTCGATGGGCGAATAGGCCATGACGGGAATCGAACGGGCCTGCTGCCAGCCGATCAGGTCGAACTCGATGCCACGGCGGCCGCAATTGTAGAGCACCTGGTTGGCGGCGACGTTCGCCCCACCCTCCACGGCCATCAGTTCCTGCATGTCGTCGAGGTCGAAATTGCTCACCCCCCAGTGGCGGATCTTGCCCTCGCGCTTCAGCTGCTCGAAGGCGGCCACCGTCTCGGCGAGCGGGATCGCGCCGCGCCAGTGGAGCAGGTAGAGGTCGATGCGGTCGGTGGCGAGCCGCTTCAACGAGCGCTCGCAGGCCTCGATGGCGCTGCGCCGCCCGGCATTGTGCGGATAGACCTTGGTGACGAGAAAGACCTCGTCGCGCCGGCCGGCGATGGCCTCGCCGATCAGTTCCTCCGAGGCTCCGTCGCCATACATTTCGGCGGTGTCGATCAGCCTCATGCCGAGGTCGAGGCCGAGGCGCAGCGCCGCGATCTCGCCTTCCCGGCGCTGGCGCCGCCCGGCGAGCGTCCAGCTGCCCTGGCCGAGCGCGGGGATGACCTCGCCGGAGGGCAGCTTCGTGGTGGGAATCGCGTCGGTCATAGTCCACCCGGCCGCCACAGCGCCGGACGGCCGCCCTCAGTTCTGCTTCGGAATGTTGGCGTCCTGGATCACCTTGGCCCACTTCGCCGTCTCGCTGCGCAGGAAGGCGCCGAACTGGTCAGCCGTCAAGGGCGCAGCCTGGGCACCGAAGCGCTCGAACCTCTCCACCGTGTCGGGCGCGCGCAGCGCCTTGACGATGGCCGCGTTGAGCCGCTCGACGATCGGGGCCGGTGTGCCCTTCGGCGCCACGATGCCGGCCCAGGAATGGGCCTCGTAGCCGGGTAGGCCGGCCTCCGGCATGGTCGGCAGGTTCGGCAGGAGGGCGAGCCGCGCCGGGCTGATGCCGAAGGCCTTGACCTTGTTGCCCTGAACCTGGGGCACCGCCGTCGGCCCGTCCGAGAACATCAGCTGGACGTGGTTGCCGAGCAGGCTGTTCATGGCCGGCGCACTGCCGCGATGGGCGACGTGCAGGATGTCGGTGCCGGTCATGCTCTTGAACAGTTCGCCCGCCAGATGGGTGCCGCCGCCGACGCCCGCCGAGCCGTAGGACAGCTTGCCCGGATTGGCCTTCGCATGGGCGATCAGGCCCTTGATGTCGTCGAAGGGCATGGAGGGATGGGCGCAGACGATGATCGGGAAATTGCCGGCGCCGCTCACCGGCACGAAATCCTCGAGGAAATTGTAGGGCAGGCTCGCCTTGAGGCTCGGATGGACCGAGTGGTGGATGGCGCAGACCAGCAGCGTGTGGCCGTCGGGATCGGCCCGCTGGACCGCCTGCGCGCCGATCACGGCATCGGCACCCGGACGGTTCTCGATGATGACCGTCTCGCTCCACTGCTCCTGCAGCTTCTGGCCGATCTGGCGGGCCACGAGATCGACCGGACCGCCGGGCGGGAACGGCACCAGCAGCGTCACCCGCTTGGAGGGGAAGGCCTGGGCGCGGGCCGGCAGGACGGTGGCGGCCGCAACGCCCGCAAGAGCTGCGAGCGCGGTGCGGCGGGTGGTGGCGGACATGGGTTTCGTCTCCAGACAGAAATGTGTCTGGACGAAACGGCATTTCACACAGTGATACAAGCCGGCCGAACGACGGGCATCGCCGCGTCCGGCCGGCGTGGCTGACAGCCTGTCGGCTCAGTCGACCTTGGCGCCGGCGGCGCGCACCACCTCGGCCCAGCGCGGGATCTCCGATTCCACGCGCGCCTTCAGCACGTCCGGTCCCTTCATGGTCGAGATCGCGCCCATGTCCTGGAACCGCTTCACGAAGGCCGGGTCTTCGCCGATCTTGACCAGCTCGGCGGTCAGGCGCTGGGCGATGGCGTCCGGAATGCCCTTCGGCGCGAGCATGCCGGACCAGGAGGTCACGTCGAAGCCGGCAATGCCGCTCTCGATCATGGTCGGCAGGTCCGGCAGGTCCGGCCAGCGGCGAGCGGTGGAGACGGCGATCGGCTTGATGGTCTTGCCCTGGATCTGGCCGATGATGGTCGGCAGGTTGTCGAACATCATGTCGATGCGGCCGGCGATCAGGTCCTGCACCGCCACGGCGCCCGTGCGATAGGGCACGTGCAGCAGTTCGATGCCGACCTTGCGCGAGAAAAACTCGGTCGACAGGTGGGCGGTGGTGCCGATACCGGGCGTGCCGTAGCTGACCTTGCCGGCGCCCTTCTCCTTGGCCCAGGCGATGAACTCCTGAACGGTCTTCACCGGGTTCTGCGGATTGACCACGAAGATGTTCGGAATCTCGTAGATGTCAGCAAGATAGGTGAAGTCGGTGCGCGGGTTGAACGGCAGCGAGCGATAGAGCTCCACATGGGCCGACAGCGGACCGATGGTGGACACGCCGATCGTGTAGCCATCGGCATCGGCCCGGGCGATGGCGTTGACGCCGACATTGCCCGCCGAGCCCGGCCGGTTCTCGATCACGACGGTCTGGCCGAGTGCGGCCGACAGGCGCTCGCCGATCACGCGGGAGAGAACATCGGTCGAACCGCCGGGGGGAAAGGGCACGATCATCCGGATCGGGCGGGCCGTCGGCCAGGCGGCCTGCGCCGAGGCAGTCCGGATGGCCGGCAAAGCCAGCGCCCCGGCAAGTCCGGTCAATGCGGTGCGGCGGTTGATCATGGGCATGTCCTCTTGCGAATGGGCCGTCCGTACCGGCGGCCTTCGCCCCAAGATTGGCCGAACTTGGCCCGGCGCGACAGTCCCCCCGGCGCGGGATGTTCATGCGGGACGCCGCGGGAGACGATGGGTCGCAGCCGGCCGCGCTGACTTGTGCACGGACCTGGGGACGGACTTGGGACCGGACTTGGGACCGGACTTGGGACCGGACTTGGGACCGGACGAGGGTCAGATATTCGGAACCGGGCTGGCTGCAGTGCAGCAACCGCCCTACAAGGCAAACCATCACACCGATGCGGCAGCCGCAGGCCCCTGTCCGGGCGCTGAGGCCACTGCCGTGCCGCTTCCGTTCCCGCAAGGCTCATCCGGGACCCGCCCATGTCTCCCGTCCCGGCAGAGTCTCCCGTCCCGGCCGCAGCCGACAGGACCCGCCAGCCTGCCGGACTGCGTGCCTTCGTGGCACTGGTCGCCGCGCTGATGGCAACCAATGCGCTGGCCATCGATTCCATGCTGCCGGCCCTGCCGGAGATCGGCGTCGCGCTCGGCATCGTCGAGGCGAATGACCGCCAGTGGATCATCACCTCCTACCTGCTCGGCTTCGGGGCGGCGCAGATCCTGTTCGGGCCACTTGCCGACCGGTTCGGCCGTCGCCCGGTGCTGCTGGCCGGCCTTGCCATCTACACGGTCGCGAGCCTTGCCGCGGCCGCGGCCACCAGTTTCGAGACCATGATGGTGGCGCGGGTCGTGCAGGGCATCGGGGCTGCGGGCTCGCGGGTGCTGGCGGTGACCATCGTGCGCGACCGCTTCGCCGGCCGCCAGATGGCGCGCATCATGTCGCTCGCCTTCATCGTGTTCCTGGCCGTGCCGATCCTTGCCCCCTCGATCGGGCAACTGGTCATCCTGGTGGCGCCGTGGCGGTGGATCTTCCTTCTGCTCGGCCTGTTCGGCGCGGTGGTGGCGGTCTGGGCCGCCCGCGCCCTGCCCGAAACGCTCAGCCCCGACGACCGCCGGCCGATTGCCTTCGGTTCGGTGCTGGCGGCCTTCGGCGCCTGCCTCTCGCTGCGCGTGCCGCTCGGCTACATGCTGGCGATGACCTTCATGATCGGCGGGCTGTTCGGCTTCATCAACGCCGCCCAGCAGATCTTCGTGGACGTGTTCCACGCGCCCGAATGGTTCACCGCGGTGTTTGCCGCCATTGCCGCCTTCATGGCGCTCGCCGCCTTCGTGAACTCGCGCATCGTCGAGCGCTACGGCATGCGCCGCGTCTCGCATACGGCGCTGATGGGCTATGTCGTGCTGACGCTGGTCCATGCCGGCTTCGCGCTTGCCGGGCGGGAGACGATCTGGGTGTTCGGCCTGTTCCAGGGCGCCTCGATGTTCTGCTTCGGGCTGATGGTCTCGAACTTCGGCGCCATGGCCATGGACCCGCTGGGGCGGATCGCCGGCACAGCCTCCTCCGTGCAGGGCTTCGTCACCACGGTGGGCGGGGCGGCCATCGGCTTCTTCATCGGCCAGCAGTTCGACGGCAGCGCGACGCCGACCGTGATCGGCTTTGCGGCCTGCGGCCTGGCGGCCCTGGCGATGGTGCTGGTGGCCGAGCGTGGCCGGCTGTTCCGCCCGCAGCAACAGGTGGCCAGCGCACCCTGAACAATTTTCGCTTGCCGCATGGAACCGAATTGAGGCTGCGGCGTTCATCGCAAAGTCACGTCGGCCTCCATAAGGTCCAATCGGGGTGGGGGCCCAATCAGGAGAGAATCAATGGTCAGGAAACTGGCACTCGTCGGGATGGTTGCGCTGATGCTCGGCGCCTGCACGGCGCGCGAGGAGCGTGCGGTCGCGGGCGGCGCGATCGGTGCTGGCACCGGTGCCCTCATCGGTGGCCTCGCCACGGGGACGGGCGGTGGCGCGCTTGCAGGCGCTGCGATCGGCGGTGTTGCCGGTGCCGTGATCGGCGCCGAGACCACGCCGCGCCGGCGCTGCTGGGTCAACCGCTACGGCGAGCGCGTCTGCCGTCGCTGATCCTCGGGATCGACACCACACAAACCCGCCGGTCAACACCGGCGGGTTTTTCGTGCGTGCTGTCGGTAAAAGATTGCTGGCAGCGTTCAGACCGCCAGCCGCCCCTCGGCCATGACCACCGCGCCGCCGCCGATCGTCACGGCTGTCACCACACCGCCGGCCATCGTCACGCCGAGGTCGATCCGGCTCGGCCGGCCCATGGCAAAACCCTGCTCGATCGACACGGCATGCGTGCCGTCCGGGGGCCGGTCGAAGCGGGCGAAGGTTCCGGCGAAGGCCGCCGCGGCCGAGCCGGTGGCCGGGTCCTCGGCAATGCCCAGTCCGGGGGCGAACATGCGCGCATGGAAGGCCGCGGCCGGGTCCACCGTCTCCCGGCTATAGGCGAAGATCGCCGGATGGTCCTCGCCGATGGCGGCGAAGGTCTCGGCGAACCAGCGCGTGTCGACCCGGATGCGGTCGAGGGCGGCGCGTGTCCTGACCGGCACATGGCAGAACGAGACCGGCGCGCCCCAGCGACCCGGCCGGTGCCCGTCGAAGCCGATATCGCGCACTTCCAGACCGAGGATTCCCGCAAGCTGGGCGGCATCCGGCGCGGGTCCCGTCTCGGCCGGCAGGCGCGGCGCGGTGAAGGTCGCCTCGGCGCGACCATCGGTATGGCGCACGACCCGGCAGGGCACAGGTCCGGCCTTCTCGCCGAGCACGAATTCCGTGCGGCTGCCCGGCGCCAGCCCATCCATCAGGGCGAGCATGATGGCGGTGCCGACGGTCGGGTGGCCGGCAAAGGGCAGTTCGGCCCCCGGCGTGAAGATGCGGATATCGGCGCGGTGGCCTGCCGCCACCTCGGGCAGCACGAACACCGTCTCCGACAGGTTGAACTCGGCGGCGATCGTCTGCATGGCCGCGGTGTCGAGCCCGGCCGCGTCATGGACCACGGCCAGCGGATTGCCGGCCAGCGGCGTGTGGGTGAAGACGTCGAGCGTGTTGAAGCGGCGGGACATGGGAGCCAAACGGGGGTTGGAGGCTCAGGCGAGCCTCTCGGGGGTGAAGATCTGCGTCGGCGCGACGAACTCGTCCTGGGCCGCGACGGTCAGGATCTCGCGCGAACCGGCCGCCTCGGTGCGCCGGAGCAGACCATAGACCGAGGAGGCGGCCCGAGACAGGGCATGGGCCTCGTCGCCCTTGTCCGCGCAATGGACGAAGAACAGGGCGGCGATGGCATCGCCCGCGCCATTGACCGAGACGGACAGGCGCGGCGTGCGCAGCCGGAAGGCGCCGTTCGGTCCGCAGGCGATGAGGTCGATGGAATCGTCGGGCGTGTCCTCGACGATCAGGCTCGTCACCATGACGATGCGGGGCCCATTGGCCCGGATCGCCTCGACGGCCGCGCGCGCGTCGGCGAGCGTCGTCACCGTCCGGCCGGACAGATATTCCAGCTCGAAATGGTTGGGGGTGATGATGTCGGCGGCCGGAACCGCCTGGTCGCGCATGAATTCGGGAATGCCCGGCCGCACGAAGATGCCGCGGCCGACATCGCCGATAACGGGATCGCAGCAGTAGAGCGCCGCGGGATTGGCCTGCTTGACCCGCCGGGCGGTGCCGACAATGGCCGTGCCGATGTCGGGCGAGCCCATATAGCCGGACAGCACCCCGTCGCAGCGGGCGAGCGCGCCGCGCTCGGCGATGCCCTCCACCAGTTCCTCGATCATCGGCCCGTCATAGACGCGGCCCTTCCAGGCGCCATAGCCGGTATGGTTGGAGAACTGCACCGTGTGGATGGCCCAGACCTCATGGCCGAGCCGCTGCATGGGAAAGACGGCCGAGGCATTGCCGACATGGCCATAGGCAACCCAGGACTGGATGGAGAGAATGTTCATCGGCGCGGCCGGCTGTGCAGGAACGGGATGGCCAGCCTATCGGCCGGTGCTGCATCGCGCCAATTCCCTTCGGTGAAGCGAGCCATCAGCGGCACGCGGGGCGCGGCCGTTCATCGGCGCTTCACATCCTGCCACAAAATCGCAACCATCCCTTCAAAGGCCGGACATTCTGCGCCAGTGTGATGGGTGAGCCGGGCAGCAGATCCGGCAGGGCTGAAGCGGGCGGCCGGCCGCCGCTCCGCCCGGGAGGCAGGCCGGCACCAGGATGACACCATGGCCCTCACGCGCCTACTGACCGCGACCGCCGTCGCGACCCTTCTTGCAAGCCAGGTCCTCGCCCAGACCGCGCCGCCGACCCCGCAGCAGCAGCGGCCGGCCACGACGCAGACCCAGCCGGCCAGGCACGCCACCACGCCTGCGACACCCCCGGCAACGACGCAGCGCCCTCAGGCCCCGGCCGGCCAGGCCCAGGCCGCGCGGGTCAACCTCAACACGGCCAATGCCACCGAACTCGACAGCCTGCCGCAGATCGGCGCGGCGCGGGCGCAGGCGATCCTGACCGAGCGGGCCAAGGGTCGTTTCCGCGACTGGGCCGATTTCGAGCGGCGCATGGCCGGCACGTCGGTGAACCAGACGGCGCTGACGGCTATCCGGGAGCGGGTGCGGTTCTGAGCCCGGCGCGGCGGGTGGCCCGCGCGGCCGCCTGCCGCTGGCTCAGGCCAGCGTGATCCGGCCCCTGGCCAGCGACATGGAGCCGGTGTCGTAATAGTGGTGCAGTTCGACGATCAGCCCGTCGCGCAGCCGCATCAGGTCGATGACCTCGAACTCGCCACCCTTGCCGCTGTCGAGGAAGGCCAGCTCGGCCCGCCAGTGAACGGCGATGATGTCGCCGTCCACGACGATGTCGTCGATATGGTAGCTGAGATAGCGGTTCATGCGGTGCAGGTCGGCCAGCAGGCGGCGGATGCTGTCATGGCCGATCCGCATCCCCGCCCCGGGGTTGAGGGCGGGATTGCCGTGGACCGAGACCCGCGCATCGGGCGCGAAATATTCCAGATACTCGTCGGCCAGCCCCTCGTAGCGGGCCCGGTAGAGGCTGCGCACCGTCTCCTCGAGCTGCAGGCGCGACAGGCCGGCGGCCGACACGCGCGAACCGTCGGCCCCGGCCATCATATCCGCCCCGCCAGCAGCGCGAGGGAGGCGGTGTCGATGAACTGCTTCAGCTCGACGATCTCGCCGTCGCGCATGCGGATGAAGTCGACCGCCTCGAATTCGGCGACGCCGCCGCTGTCGCGCGACCTCAGCGTCAGCTGGCGCCGGATGACCGCGGCATTCAGATCCACCGCCATGTCGACGATCAGCGCATCGACATATTCGTAGGTGGCGTAGAGGTCGTCCACGACCAGGGCGATCGCCTTGCGGCCGCGGCGCGGGCCGGCCTGCGGCACCAGGCGCGAGTCGCCGATCAGATGGAAAACGCCGTCCTCGGCGAAGGCGGCCGCAAAAGCGGCCCCGTTGCCCGCGCGCCTCTCGGCATAAAGACGCGCCAGGCGTTCCCTGACGAGGGGCAGACCCGATACGACGCGCAGGCTCGGATGCGCCATTACTGCTCCGGATGCCGGTACCGCCTGCCGGCAAGCTCCTCTTGGTGAAGGTTTACCGAACGGCCGTCAACAGGATGGCACATATGTGCTATCCACGATACCACCCGGACGCCCTGCAGAAGTGTCCCCGGACGATGAATCGGCAGCATTTCCGTCATTCCCGGGACCCGGGGGCGGCACCTCCCGCCCCCGTCCCTTGCAATCTGCCGCCACGCCCGCCGATCAGGAGCTGTATTTCACCACGCAGCCATAGGCGCGGGTCGTCGGGTTGGACACCGGCTTGCCCTGGCTCAGCTCGGTCAGTGCGAGATCGACGAAGTTGCGCGCACCCTCGACGTCGGCGGCGCGGGCCGTGGGGCGGTCGTCGATGCCGCCTGCATAGACCAGCTGCCCCTCGGCATTGATGATGAACATGTGCGGCGTGACCTGCGCGCCATAGGCCCGCGCCACGATCTGCTCGCCGCCGTCGAGCAGCACCGCGGTCGGCGCTGCATTGCGGCTGCGGGTCAGTTCGTTGGCCTGTTCAGGCGTGACATGGCCCTGCTCGCCGCGCGGCGAGGAGGCGATGGTCAGCCAGACGACACCCCGCTCGGTCCAGCGGCGCTGCAGGTTCTGCATGTTGGACGTGCCGTAATGCTTCCTGACGAACGGGCAGTCGTGATTGGTGAATTCCAGCACGACGGTCTTGCCGCGCAGGTCGGCCAGCGTCACCTCCCGGCCATTGCTGTCGGCGGCGGCGAAGGCGGGCGCTGGCGCATTGACGCGCGCGGCGGCGAGCTGGGCCGCGGCGGGCCGGCCGAAAGGCATCGGGGCCAACGGCAGCGCGGCAAGTCCGGCACCGGCGGCAAGCGCGGTGCGGCGGCTGATGAGGGGCGACCGAAAGGCTGGCTTGGTCATCGCAATATCCTTCTGGGGGGAGGATTGAGGTCAGAGGCTGGAGAGATGGTCGAGCATCATGCGCTCGGTCAGGATCTGCGGCAGGACGCGCGGCGCGCCGTCGCGACCGACCAGCAGGTAGAGCGGCACGCCGCTGCGGCCATGCCGCTCGAGGACGCGGGTGATCTCGGGGTTGCGGTTGGTCCAGTCGCCCTTGAGATAGACGACGTTGCGCTCGCGGAACTGGCGCTGGACCGCCTCGGACGACAGGGCCGTCCGCTCGTTGACCAGGCAGGTGATGCACCAGGCCGCGGTCAGATTGACGAAGACCGGCCGCTGGCGTTCGGCAAGAAGCGCGTCGAACCGCGCCTGCGTGAAGGGTTCGGTGCCGGCCTGGACCGGCTGCGCCGCGCCGCCTGCGACCGGCCCGCCGTCGGCGGCGATGATCTGGCCGGCCGGCAGCAGCGCCAGAAGGGCGGCAGCGGCGAAAGCCCGGACGACGAGAGCGCGGCGGCCGGGGCCATTCTGCGCCTTGCCGATGAGGAAGACGGCAAAGGCGACCGCCACCAGCCCGGAAAGAGCCGCTGCCATGCCGGTGGGCCCGACCTGTTGCGACAGGACCCAGACGAGCCAGGCCACCGTCGCATAGACCGGAAAGGCCAGCACCTGCTTCAGCGTCTCCATCCAGGCGCCGGGGCGCGGCAGGCGCCGCACCAGAGCCGGGATGAAGGTGAGCACCAGAACCGGCAGGGCAAGGCCGAGACCCAGCGCCAGGAACACCGAGAGACCGACCAGCGGCGGCTGGACCATGGCAAAGCCGAGCGCGGTGCCCATGAACGGCGCGGTGCAGGGGGTGGCCACGACGGTCGCCAGAAAGCCGGTGAGGAAGGATCCGCCAAGGCCCGGCCGCGCCGCGGCGCTGCCGCCGGCCCGGGTCAGCGACAGGCCGAATTCGGCGACCCCCGACAGGCTGAGCGCCATGGCGAGCAGCAGCGCGGCCAGCGCCGCGACGACCACCGGCGATTGCAGCTGGAAGCCCCAGCCGACCTCTGCGCCTGCCGCCCGCACCGCATAGAGGGTGCCGGCCAGCGCCGCGAAGGTTGCGAGCACCCCGGCGGCATAGGCAAGGCCATGGGCCCGGGCATGGGAGGCGGGGGCAGCGCCATGGCCGGTCAGGTGCAGCACCTTCAGCGACAGGACCGGGAAGACGCAGGGCATCAGGTTGAGGATGAGGCCGCCGAGCAGGGCGAAGAACAGGGCCTGGACCAGCGTTGCGCCGGTCACCGACCCGGCGCCGGCCGGCGCAGCGGCTGCAGGCGTCGCCGAGACCGCGAAGGCGTGGCGGACGGTGCCGCTGTCGACCGCCTCCTCGACGACCAGAATGCCGTCCACCGCCTGCGGGCTGGTGCGCATCAGCTGGCTGCGTTTCAGGGTCAGAACCGGCTGGCCGCCCTGCATGGCAAGGGACTGCGGCGCGGCATGTTCGATCAGTTCGCCGGAGGCCGGGAAGAAGCGCATGGAGCGCAGCGCCGTCGCCGGCCCGCCCGCCGCCGGCTCGATGACGAGGCTCTCGGCGGACACCCGGAACCGGACCTCGAAGGGCGATGCCATGGGCAGGGCGGCCCGCGCGGCCGCGAAGTCGCGCGAGGAGAAACCGCCGCCCGGTCCGGTCTCGACCGGTCCGGCGACCGGCAGCGAAAGCGACAGCGCCGCCTCGCCCGGAATGCATTCGCGCTGGCAGACGAGATAGGCGATGTCGGCCTTCATCGCGGCGCGCGTTCCGGGGGCGAGGCCCGCCGGCGGCGTGATCTGGACGAGCAGCGTGGCCGTGCCCTCGTAACCGTAGTTCATCAGGGGCCCGACCGGGATCGCCTCGGGCACCGGCCACTGGACCGGGCCGGCGGAAAAGCCCTCCGGCAGGGTCCAGCGGATCTCGGTCGCCATGCCGGAATCGCCGGGATTGATCCAGTAGGTGTGCCAGTGCTCCTTCATGGTCAGCCGCACGCCAACGGTGAAGGGCTCGCCCGGCCGGATCGCGGCCGGTTCGGCGATCAGTTCCGCGCGGACGAGGGTCGCCGGGTCCGGCGAGGTTTGCGCCGCCACCTGCCGGCTGGCTGGAGACAGCACGACAAGACCCGCCAGGACTGCGGAAGCGATGGCACGAGACAGCTGCATGATCAGCACAATAGAGACCCCGACCTTGGCAGCAACGCGACAGAATCGGCATTCCCTGCTGTCACACGCGGTTGTGAACAGGGTGCGGCGCGGGATGCGGCGCATCAGGCCCGCACATGCAAACGGGCGCACCACAGCGCGCCCGTCCACATGTCAGACCGGTCAATTCTTCGTCTTGTCGACGAGGGCCCTGGCTTTGATGCGGCAAGGGTGCGCGACTTGCGCGCACCCGTCGCGGCCTCAGTTCTTCGTCTTGTCGACGAGGGCCTTGGCCTTGATCCAGGGCATCATGTCACGCAGCTTGGCGCCGACTTCCTCGATCGGATGGGCGGCCATGCGCGCACGGGTCGCCTTGAACGAGGTCTGGTTGACCTTGTTCTCCAGCATCCACTCGCGGGTGAACTTGCCCGACTGGATGTCGGTCAGGATGCGCTTCATCTCGGCCTTGGTCTCGGCCGTGATGATGCGGGGACCCGTGACGTACTCGCCATACTCGGCCGTGTTGGAGATCGAGTAGTTCATGTTGGCGATGCCGCCCTCGTAGATGAGGTCGACGATCAGCTTGACCTCGTGGAGGCACTCGAAATAGGCCATTTCCGGCGCGTAGCCGGCTTCCACCAGCGTCTCGTAGCCGGCCTTGATCAGTTCGACCAGGCCGCCGCAGAGCACCACCTGCTCGCCGAACAGGTCGGTCTCGCACTCTTCCTTGAAGGTCGTCTCGATGATGCCGGCGCGGCCGCCGCCATTGGCCGAGGCATAGGACAGGCCGAGGTCATGGGCATTGCCCGAGGCGTCCTGGTGGATGGCGATGAGGGTCGGCACGCCGCCGCCGCGCTGATATTCGGAGCGCACCGTGTGGCCGGGGCCCTTCGGCGCCACCATCAGCACGTCCAGGTCCTTGCGGGCCTCGATCAGGTTGAAATGGACGTTGAGGCCATGGGCGAACATGATCGCCGCGCCCTGCTTCATGTTGCCGTGCAGGTCGTCGCGGTAGATGTCGGCCTGAAGCTCGTCCGGGGTCAGCATCATCATGATGTCGCAGACCTTGGCGGCTTCCGACGGGGTCATGACGGTGAAGCCGGCGGCCTCCGCCTTGGCGCGCGTGGCGGAGCCCGCCTTCAGCGCGATGACCACATCCTTGACGCCCGAGTCGCGCAGGTTCAGCGCGTGGGCATGGCCCTGGCTGCCATAGCCGACGATGCAGACCTTCTTGGACTTGATGAGGTTCAGATCGGCATCGCGATCGTAATAGACACGCATGGCAGGGAGTCCTTCCTTGGGATTGTTGGCGTCTGTAATGAGCCCGGGCGTTCTTTTCACTGACCGGACGGAATGTTCAAGAGGCCGATCAGCATGGCCTGCGCCTTGCGAACGGATGCCTCGTCGGCGCGGTCGGCGACACGGAGCAGGCGGCCGCGGTCGATCGACTTGATCTGGTCGACCAGAACGAAGCCGGAAACGCGGTAGACGCTCCCGAGGTCGAACTTGAACGGCCAGGGCTTGGGGTTGGAGGTGATGGGGCACACGAGCGCGAAGGAGGAATTGCGGTTATAGGCCTCGGGCGACAGCACGAGGCCCGGCCGCTCGCCCGACTGTTCGCGCCCGAAAGCCGGGTCGAACGTGACATAGACGAGGTCTCCCGCCTCCGGGATGAGGCCCCGGTCATCACGGGCGGTCATTGTATTCGGGCCATTCGGACAGCGTGTCCTCGAACGGCACGCCGCCGGGATCATAGGCGGCGCCGCCGAGTGCCTCCATCTCGGCGACAAGGCTCAGGTGATCCAGCACGGGCAGGTCCCGCTCGGCAACCCTCGTCTCGATGATGACCTTCGATCCCTCGCTCGTGATCTCAACGGGCCTGCCGGGGCTGAGCCCCAGCCTGGACGTGATCTCCTTCGGCAGGCGGACGGCGACACTGTTGCCCCATTGCGCAGCCTTACCGCGCATGACCGGCCTCCCATGTCATATCGGATATCCCGCGTATATCCGAAACGATACGGAGGGTAAAGACGCAGGCAGACAACGCGCGAGGGATCATCCCGCTCCGCCTCCGCATGCCGCGTTGTACCGCCTGACCGTCTCCGCCATGCCGTAGATCAGCGCGTCGGCGGTGAGCGCATGGCCGATGGAGACCTCGGCGATGGCCGATGCCCGGCCGATCAGCGCCGGCAGGTTGTCGAGGGTGAGGTCATGGCCGGCATTGACCGCAAGGCCGGCGGCCACCGCCGCCTCCGTCGTCGCAACCAGCTTGTCGAGTTCGGCCGCCTGCCCGTTCCGGTCGGCGGCATGGCCATAGGGGCCGGTATAGAGTTCGATCCGGTCGGTGCCGGTGGCCTTCGCACCCGCCACCAGCGCCGGGTCGGCGTCGAGGAAGATCGACACGCGCATGCCACCCGCCTTCAGCCGGGCAATGACGCGCTTCAGCAGGTCGGCGTCCTTCACGACATCCCAGCCATGGTCGGAGGTCGCCTGCGCCGGATCATCCGGCACCAGCGTCACCTGATCGGGCCTTGCCTCCTCGCACAGCGCCAGGAACCGCTCGTCCGGATAGCCCTCGATATTGAACTCGGCCTTCGGAAACTCCGCGCGGATCATGGCGACAAGGTCGAACACGTCGTGGCGGCGGATATGCCGCTCGTCGGGCCGTGGATGAACGGTGATGCCGGCGGCGCCCGCCTCCAGCGCGATGCGGGCGAGGCCGGTGACGCTCGGCCAGGGCAGGTTGCGCCGGTTGCGCAGCTGGGCGATCGCGTTGACGTTGACGGAGAGATGCGTCGGCATGGGGTGCCTTCGAACTGGGTCGGCCTCAGGAGGGGCGCATTCAGCGTCCCTGCGCGCCGTCCGGCAAGGCGGCTTCCTGCATGCCTTCCGCGCCGCGGCTCATGGCGGCGATGCCGGTGCGCGACACCTCAACCAGCCCGACCACGCCCATCAGGCGGATGAAGCGCTCGACCTCCTCCGTCGTCCCGGTCAGCTCGAAGACGAAGGAGTTGAGGGTGGCATCCAGCGTGCGCGCGCCGAAGGCGCTGGCAAGGCGCAGCGCCTCGACGCGGGCATCGCCCTTGCCGCGCACCTTGACCAGGCAGAGCTCGCGCTCCAGCGCCTCGCCCTGCACGGTGAGATCCACCACCCGGTGCACCGGAACGAGGCGGTCGAGCTGGGTCTTGATCTGCTCGATCACCTTCTCGGTGCCGGTGGTGACGATCGTGATGCGCGAGACGTGCTTCTCGTGCTCCGTCTCGGAGACCGTCAGGCTCTCGATATTGTAGCCGCGGCCGGAGAACATGCCGGCGATGCGGGCAAGAACCCCCGGCTCGTTGTCGACAAGCACCGCCAGCGTGTGGCGGCGGGTCGGCGGCTGGGCGTCGGACAGGAAATAGGCGGACTGGGACTGGGTCATGTCTGGTTCTTTGCGATGATCGGGATGGAGGCGGCGGGCAGCCTCACACCAGCTGCTTGCCCTTGGCGTCGATGATGTCGCCGGTCTCGCCCTCGAAATCGGGGAGGATCATCTCGTTGTGGGCTTTCCCCGAGGGGATCATGGGGAAGCAGTTCTCCTCCTTGGCCACCATGCAGTCGAAGATGACCGGGCCGGGATAGTCGAGCATCTCCATGATCGCCGCATCGAGCTTTGCCGGGTCGTCGCAGCGGATGCCCTTGGCGTGATAGGCCTCGGCGAGCTTGACGAAGTCCGGCAGCGCCGCCGAATAGCTCTCCGAATAGCGCCCGCCATGCAGCAGCTCCTGCCACTGGCGCACCATGCCCATGTATTCGTTGTTGAGGATGAAGATCTTGACGGGCAGCCGATACTGCGCCGCCGTCGACATCTCCTGCATGTTCATCAGCACCGAGGCCTCGCCCGCCACGCAGACGACCAGGTCCTTCGGATGGGCGAGCTGCACCCCCACCGCCGCCGGCAGGCCGTAGCCCATGGTGCCGAGACCGCCGGAGGTCATCCAGCGGTTCGGCTCGTCGAAATGGAGATATTGCGCGGCCCACATCTGGTGCTGGCCGACTTCCGTGGTGATGAACCGCTTGCGGCCGCGGGTCAGCGCCTCCAGCCGCTCGAGCGCATATTGCGGCTTGATGACGTCGGTGGCGTTCTTGTAGGCGAGCGATTTCCGCGCCCGCCAGCCGTCGATCTGCAGCCACCAGGCCTTGATCGCCGCCTTGTCGACCTGACCGGCGACCTCCTTCCACAGCCGCACCATGTCCTCCAGGACGTGGGCGCAGTCGCCGACGATGCCGATATCGACCTTGACGTTCTTGTTGATGGAGGAGGGGTCGATGTCGATGTGGATCTTCTTCGAGCCCGGCGAGAAGGCGTCGATCCGGCCGGTGATGCGGTCGTCGAAACGCGCGCCGATATTCACCATCAGGTCGCAGCCATGCATGGCGAGATTGGCCTCGTAGGTGCCGTGCATGCCGAGCATCCCGAGCCATTGCGGGTCGGAGGCCGGATAGGCGCCGAGCCCCATCAGCGTGGAGGTGACGGGGAAGCCGGTGGCGCGCGCCAGTTCGCGCAGCAGCTGGGAGGCCTGCGGGCCGGCATTGATGACGCCGCCGCCGGTATAGAAGACCGGCCGCTTGGCCTTGGCGATCATCTCCACCGCCGCCTTGATCTTGGCCAGATCCCCCTTGATCTGCGGGCGATAGGTCTTGTGCTGGTTGTCGCGCGGCTTCTCGTATTTGCCGGTCTTGAACTGGATGTCCTTGGGGATGTCGACGACCACCGGGCCGGGCCGGCCGTGCTGCGCGACATAGAAGGCCTCGTGCAGGATGCGCGGCAGGTCCTCGATGCTCTTCACCAGGTAATTGTGCTTGGTGCAGTGGCGCGTGATGCCGACCGTATCGGCCTCCTGGAAGGCGTCCGAGCCGATGAGATGGGTCGGCACCTGGCCGGTGAAGCAGACGACGGGAATGGAATCCATCAGCGCGTCGGTGAGGCCGGTGACGGCATTGGTCGCGCCCGGGCCGGAGGTGACCAGCACCACGCCGACCTTGCCGGAGGAGCGGGCATAGCCCTCGGCCGCGTGCACCGCGCCCTGCTCGTGGCGGACGAGCACGTGCTTGACGCTGTCCTGCTGGAACAGCGCGTCATAGATCGGCAGCACGGCGCCGCCGGGATAGCCGAAGAGCGTGTTGACGCCCTGGTCGATCAGGGTCTGCACGACCATCTCGGCGCCGGTCATCTCGCGGGACATGGGATTTTCCTCAGGGTCGGTTCGGTCGGTCGGTCAGGATCGGGTGGGAGGGGAGCGGGCCGCCGCGGGCAACAAAAAAGGCCCCGCGAGGGACCTTGTGTTGAGCGCCACCGTTCGGCCGCCGTGTGATGTCTCACACGTCCGTCGATGGCGCCCCGGATACAATAAGGATGAAACGCACGGCGTGCGGCTCCGATTGAAAGAGGCGCGGACCATAGGAGGGGGAATGGGGGGTGTCAATGGGGAGGGGGCTACGCTATCGTCCATTCGAGAACTTATCGGATAGTGGAGCAGACGCGATCCCTAGGCGGCGTCGGCAACGAATTTCCAATCAGTCGAGACGACATCGGCGAAAAACATAACCTCCCGACCTGACCTTCCGTTTCGCACCGAATAATTGAGATCATACTCAATCTTTCGGTACCTCGCGTAAAGCCGCGTTATTTCTGGCTCATTGTCATAAGATACGACCCATGGAATTTGCGTATTCATCGAAGATACAGCGCGACTTAAATTCTCGTGATCTTTTGGTTGGTAAAAATCGTAGTATAAATCTCTTCCTTTTCTGTAATACGGAGGATCAATATATATGAATTGGCGTTCTGAACCAGCAACTCTTTCAATGTCGGATATCAATGCAATCGCATCGAGATTCTGAATTGATATTTGGTCCCTCACTGCAGAAATTCGTTTGACGCGCGCTACGAGTTCATCTCGGTTAAATCGCGCGTCAAGGCCATACGATGATGTTTGGGATTTTCCGCCAATCATACCGGCGTTCAGTACCCCGGAGTGATTGGTTCTATTGAGGTAAAAAGAGGAAAAGCCAATATAGAATGGGTCTGAACCAGCCGGATTCTGAAATATCGACCGTTGGCGAGACCATTCCTCAACAGTGAGTGGAACAGTTGCGATCATGTGCAAGAAGCGTTCCGGCTCCTGCAGCACAGCCTGCCAGAACGCAAAAATGGGTGCGCTAAGATCATTCAGGACAATTCGATCAACATAACCATGCATGAGCAGTGATAGACCAACGCCCCCACCACCAGCGAATGGTTCGACGTAAACGCAGTCAAGAAGCTTGTTCTCCCGAATCAATTTCTTGAAAAATCGAGCTAGCTTTGCTTTTCCCCCTGGGTACCGAAGGGGAGAAATATGGTGTGACGCGCGAGCAGCAGACCCCGTCATTTACACGTCGCCTTGAAAAACGCCTCGACTCCTGTCCAAGCAGCAACCAAGTCATTCTTGGAGGGAAACATCGCTGGATTGTGCACATACTCGTTCAGGCGGGGAACGGATATAACACTTGTGTCGCCCGTCAAGGCCATCCGGGCAGCTGTCAGATCCTGCTTTGTCAAATTTGGCGCTACGTGCTTCAACACTGCGTCCACACGCTCTGCCAATGTAAGTGCCTTTCCGGAGTTCTTTCCTGTCGTATGATAAAAATTAATTCCATGATGATTGCAGTATATTGCCACTATTGCTTCTACAAAACTCCTTAGAGATACAGAGACCGCAACGGGGAATTTGTCAATATTGATATATTTCAACTCACAGAAAAGCTGCGCGGCCTTACTGTTCGCGATTGCGAGGCTGAAATGCTTAGGAACAAGGGTTTTACGGTTGAGCGGGCTTGGAGTTGGCGGTACAGGAGGGGCCAGTTTCGGAGGCTGCGATTTCACGATGCTCGCGACCGACTCAGCCACCTTTAACTTCGGGCCGGCCGGCATTACGGATTTCGGGAGACCATCAATATAGTCAATCTGTTGTTCCTTTGTTTTAACGGCATCAACTTTTATTTTCTTGTTTGCAAGATCAATAACGATTTTTTTGATTATTTCTATTACATCTGTTGGTGGATATACAAAATAGTATTCGCCGTCCACAATTTGGATACCAATCTTCTGCCGAACGGCTGGGTTCGAAATCAAACGGTCCAAAGTAGTAATTGGGAAATTGCTCGCTAGAGCGGCTTTTTCGTCGGCCGACAGTTCCCCCTTCAGCTTTACAAATTCAATGAGATCGAGGGTGCGATCGCCTCTGAAGCGTGCGGTTTGGACGCCGTTCCAATCGACGATCCCCCGACCGCCATTCTGGCCGGTATGCCTAAGTTCAATCCATCGCCGAGCCGCGTCCCGATCAGGCATCACGACACCGGATATGGGCTCGATAGATGCGCTGTCGAAATTCGGCAATTATGCACTTGACGTACCGGGCGGTCGAAAGGTAGTTAGGTATGGACAGGCCGGCATTCGACAGTGCGCATGAGATTGATGTCCCGCGGCCTGTGTTGGAGGCGGGACATGAAGCGTTCAGGCTTTATTTTCCTCACACCCCAGAGATCGTGAGGGATCTTGCTGTTCGGGAGATTTTTCTCCCGATGATTTTGACTGCAAGTGCTCTTGGATGGTCGCCACGTAGTGGAAAATGTCCGACATCAGCCGGCGACAGTCATCTATGTGGCTTCGAATCTGAACCAAGGGCACGGGCTCCGGCGGCTTCTTGAGGGGCCTTGCCACGGAAACGGGGAAGCCGTCTTCAGAGCTAACTCCCCAGTGGTGGTGAATGATGTCGTGACGCCTGCCGAACGCGGCGCGGCCCCGTCCGACGAATTTTGCAATGATAACTCGGTGCTCGTGTTTATCGTCGGGGAAGAGGCAGGCGGCAACGTTCGCGATAACGTCAAGCCTGGGGATGCTCGCTTTAGGGGTAAAATATATCGCTTCGGCCACGGATGGGTTGATGTCCAGGAGAAGCGACAGGAGATTTGAATAAGCGAGTTCAAGGTTGCTCATCTCCACGCTAAGCTCCCCTATGGCTTGGAGGTGCTCCGGATGTTCAATCAGGGGCGAGTGAAGGTCGATATAGTCCGCCATGGCCAAGCCACCCAAAGAGCCTGAAACGTTGTCGGACGACGAAATCGCCCGCCGTCGCGACGAGGTAATCCGACGCATGTTGAACACCCCTCCGAAGCCGCACAAGCCGGCAGCGGAGAAGCCCAAGAAGGACAAGCCCGGCCGTTGAGCCGGGCTTTTTCGTGGAGATCGCCGTGGATCACAGTGAGATTAGGCTGCGTTGTCTCGAACTCGCTTGCGCGAGGGGTGCAACACAAGAGCTAGCTCAGCAATTCTTTGAGTTTGTAGTTGGTATCACGAAGCCCACTCGCGATACCCCTGCGCCGCGTGAAGACACTCCCCGTACAGATCGAGGACGTACTCCCGGTCAGCGTGATCCTCTTCGCCTTTCCGGGTCTCAGAACTCCAACGCTTCCCCTCTAGAAGAAATATCTTCTCCATGAGGTCGTAGGCGACCTGCTCGGCGGACTTCCCGCCGAGTTTAACCTCTACCTTTTCCGCCATTGTTCCCTCCCGGTTGGCGATTGCAGTGAAAGCCTAACACAACCTAATGGGAAATTTTGGGGAACCTAGCGGCGCGGTCCTTGAGCCAGCGTAAGATGCGCGCTCGCCCGCTGCCCTCAGTGAGCTTGTCGATAGGTCAGCCGCTTGCCGGCGGTACCGCGAACCGCTTTCATGGCGCGCTCTGCATCCTCGACGCCAAGGCCAGAGCGGTTGTTGTACCGGAAGTCGAACTCGGCAAGGTACCGATGCAAGTGGGCTTCGCTCACCGAATGATAGACGCCGGTGATGCCGCGCTTGAGGATGGAGAAGAAGTTCTCAGCGGTGTTGGTGTGCATGTAGCCGGCGAGGCGCGCGTACTCGTTGGCGCTGTGGTTCACAGTGCCATGGCTGGAGAACTCCTTGCCGATCCGGGGATAGATCGGGCTCTCGTCCGTCATGAGGGCAGAGGCGCGGCTAGCGTTGGTGACGATCAGCGGGCGCACTGTCTTGGCGGTGACGTTGGCGACATGGAAGGACGCAACGCGACCGTTGCGCTCGACCAGAGAGAGGACGGCCTTCTTGGGCGCGGGCTCACGGTGGGCACGGTTCTTGGCCTTGCCGCCGACGTAGCTCTCGTCCACCTCGACAACCTTGTTCGCGCCACCGAGGCCGCCCGTGGTCTTGTGGCTGGTGTCCGTCATCCCTTCACGGATGCGGTGGGCCATGAACCAAGCGGTGCGGTAGGAGCCGAAGCCGAGCATCCGGAAAAGCTGATGGGCGCTCATGCCCTTCTTGGACGAGCAGAGCAGGTGAGTCGCCAACAGCCACTTGTGCAGCGGGATATGCGAGCGCTCGTACACGGTGCCAATCGTGGCCGTGAAGGGCTTGGAACAGGCGCGGCACTTGTAGACGCCGGGGCGGGTGCTCTTGCCCTTCAACTCGGTTGCCTGCCCTTCGGCCTTGCAGTGAGGGCAGACCGGGCCGTTCGGCCAGCGGATCGCCTCGAAGTGCTTACGGGCGGCGTCTTCGTTCGTGAAGATCGGATCAGTGAGGTTGATAGACATGGGAGGGCTCCGTTGCCTCCCTTGTCTCACCTTGCGGCAGGTACGTCAAGTGCATAATCGCCCGAAATTCTCCGCAAGATCATTTAGCTTGCTTCTCAGGGAGTCAGGAATTTGCAGGCCCTCCAGAAGCAATGGATTGGCGAGTATTTGTAGAGCAGCTGTGCGTCGGTTACCTTCGAGGGCGATATACTCAGATTTTTTTGGGTCCGGTTGAAGGACCATCATTCGATCCATCGGGTTCAGACCGAATTTTGCGATATCAGCAGCAAGTTCGGTGATCTTCGAGCCCTGATCATCGAGAAGCGCTTGTCGAATGTTGATCTGTCCCTCTTCGGTGGCGATGCGGGGGTTTTCTGGATCGAGCCGAAGTTCTGCAATCTTGATATTGACCTGATTGGCCACGGCGCTCCCCCTGCATGTTGGTTTGGCTAACATTGGAGGGAGTTATTGAGTGATGTCAATCAGGGGTTGCTGTGCTTGTCTTTAACCGTCCCTCCTCATCCCACGCCACGACCCGCTGCTTCTCCCCGCCCCAGCGCCAAAGCACGAGGTTCCGCATCCCCTCAGTCACGCCAGCGCCCATCAGCACGCGCCCACCGCCCTCCCCCTTAACCCTGCCCCCCTTGCATGGTTGCCAGAGCGTTAACGGTGCCGTAGCGTCAGGTTCCTCGTCTCGTCTGGTGCCTTGTCATGTATCGCGTCCTGGGCATTGCGGCCGTCGCCGGCCTCGTCCTTCTGTCCGTCTCCGGCACCGTGGCCGAGGATCGCGACGAGTTCTATGCCATCGCCCGTGGCGAAAACCCCCGCGCGCCGCGTGCCGGCACCGGCTGGCTGCCCTTCCTGCGCCGCGCCGAGGCGCCCGCCCCCGCCGCCGCTCCGGCCGAACCCACCCGCCGCCAGATGAGCCGCGCCGCCCGGCGCCATGCCGAGGCCGGGGTCAACATGGCCTCGCGCAGCTTCTGCGTGCGCGCCTGCGACGGCTATTTCTTCCCCGTCGGGCCGATGCTGCGGGGCGATGGCCAGCGCGCGCAGGCCGAGGCCTGCGCCGCCATGTGCCCCGGCGCCGCGGTGCAGCTCTATTCGTCCCGCTCCGGCCAGATCGACGAGGCGCGCGGCGAGGGCGGCCGGCTCTACACCGCCCTGCCCGCCGCGTTCCGCTTCCGCGAGAGCCTGGTGCCGGGCTGCTCGTGCCAGGGCCAGGTCACCCAGGGCCTTGCCCGCCTGCCGCTGTCGCGCGACCACACGCTGCGCGCGGGCGATGCCATCGTCATGGCCGCGGGCGTGCGCATCATGCGCAACGGCGCCCGCTTCCCCTATCGACCGCGCGATTTCGTGACCGTGGCCTCCTATGGCCGCCTGCCGGCCGACCTGCGCCGGCGCGTGGTCGAGATCGAGACCGCCTCCTTCAGCCCGCGCGGGCCGGCAACGCCCGCCGCGCGGATCATGGCGCGCCGATCGGCGGCCGGCACCTTCGCCCGCGCGCCGCGGCTCGACGGCGTGCGCGAGATGATGGCCATCCGGCAGATCGCCATCACGCAGGCCGCCGCGCAGCGCACCGCCCAGGAAGCCGGCAGGACGGCCGGCCAGCGCCCCGCGCAGGGCATCAGCCAGCGGACGGTGCGCAGGTCCGTGCATCGCGCCGGCCAGAGAACCGCCCAGCGCAGTTCCGCCCGGACGGCGCAGCGCATCGCCCGCCAGACCGCCGCGCGCAGCCCGGTCCGCTGAACCGGCGCCTGCGGGCGAGCGATCGCCCGCCACACGCCGCAGGACGCTGAACAGCCGGCCGAAAGCGGCCAGCACGAGACACACGGCGCCAAAAGCCGCCGCTGCCCCCTGCCCGCCGAAAACCGCCACGCCACCCATGGAAGGACCCTCCCGTTCGTCATCGGAAACCCTGCCACAGCTGCACCTTGGTGTCAAGATCAAAATCCTATTCTAGGACCATTTGGCCTGTGAGCCGCTGCCGTTGACGCGCCCTTCCGGCTCCGCGACTGTCCCGGCCATGCCGATGCGCCTCATCCGCCACCTCGACCTCGTCCTCGATCCCGGCCCCTGGGCCTATGCCGAGCGGGAGGCTGCCGCCATCGGCGCGGCCTGGGCGCGCTGGTCCGCCGAGAACCCGTCGCTGTTCGACGGCGAGGTGCTGGTGCTCGCCGAGGGCGGGCCGGACGGCGAGACCTTTGCCGGCCGCTACCGGGTGGCGCGCTTTTCCGCCTTCCTGCATTTCCTCAGGGCGGGCAAGCCGGACGGCTCGCGCAATGCCTTCGCGCTGGCCGCCCTCACCGGCTCTGATGGCGGCCTCGTCATGGGCGTCATGGGGGCGGAGACCGCCAATGCCGGGCGCATCTACTTTCCCGGCGGCACGCCGGACCGGGGCGACGTGTTCGCCGGCCGGGTGGACCTCGATCACAGCGTGCGGCGGGAACTCGCCGAGGAGACCGGCCTGACCGGGGCGGACGTGACCTTCACCCCCGGCTTCCGGCTGTTCAGCGACAAGAAGCGCCATGCCCTGCTGAAGGAGGTGCGCTCGGCGCTGCCGGCGGCGGCGCTGGCCGAGTTGATCCGCGAGCGGCTGGCGCGGCAGGACAGGCCGGAGCTTGCCGGGGTCCATGTGGTGATGACGCATGACGACCTCAGGCCCGCCGCCATGCCGGACTTCCAACTCGCCTATGCCCGCTGGTGGCTCGAGACGGGTCGCGCGCGCGTTCAGCCGGCGGGATAGCCGTAGCGCTGCCGCACCGCGCGCAGGCCCGCGAGCGCCTCCCCGGCCCGGCCGGCGCGGCAGGCCGTATCCGGCCCGCCGAGATCGGCCTGCATCCGGCCATGGACGTCGCGGGCGACATGGCCGGTGGCGAGGTCGTTGTCGATCACCGCCCGGAACCGCGCGATGTCGCCGGCGCAGCCGCCGCCCTCCGGCAGGCGGAAGTCGGGCCGCGTCACGTAGTTCGGCTGGGCGGCGACAGGCTGCGGCGCGGGGGCCGGCGCCTGCGCGGTCGACTGGCAGGCGGCAAGCGCCAGGCCGGCGGCAAGGGCGAGGAGGCTGCTGCGGAACATGGGGACGGTCTCGTCGGGAATCGCGCCGACAATCTAGCAGCCCGGCGGCCGGCGTGCCTATGCCATGGCAGCGGCCGGCCGGCGGCCCGGCTGCTGCAGCCGAAGCATCAGGTAGAGGCCGGTGCCGATCAGCACCAGCGGAACGAGCCAGGTCGCGACCACGGCCGGGATGCGGCCATATTCGCCGAGCCAGACGGCGATGTTGATCGACACATGCAGGAAATAGCCGGTCAGCCCGACCGCCATCATCGCGCCGAAGGCCACACGCTGGCCGATCATCATCATGCTCAGCGCGCTCGCCACCAGCATCATGCCGAGCGGCAGCAGGACCTGTGCGAAGCGCACATGCCACCAGGTGCGGTAGGCCGGCCCGTCCGGCAGCCGGTGCGCCATGCCGGCAAGTTCGCCCAGCTGGCCGGTCGGGATGTGGCGCGCATCGACGCCGAGCCAGGCGAGCCAGAGCGGCTCCAGCGGCAGGGCCAGCGTCTCGGTGTCGAACCAGCGGGCCTCGCCCGTGCCACGGGTGAAATCCGGGACGCCGTCGGGCGGACCGGTCCAGCGGCTGCCGCGGTCGAAGCGCCAGCGGCCGTCGCCGAGCGGCTCACCGCGTTCGGCGCGCAGGCGGCCGGTCAGGCGGCCCTCGCGGGTGGTCTCGAACAGGTCGACATCCATCAGGGCGCGGGCGGGATAGTCGATGCGGGCGCGGATCAGGTGGTCGGGCAGCTTGATCCAGCGCTCGCCGCCGGCGCCGGGCGTGCGGTCGAAGCGGGTGCCGTAGGAGCCGAGGCGCTCGGCGATCTGGACGCCGACGGCAGCCGGCCTCAGCCAGCCGAGGCAGGCGATCTGAACGAGGCCGAGCACGGCCCCGATGAGGAGGATCGGCGCCAGCGACTGCAGAGGCGTGCGCCCGCCGTTCCAGACCGCCACGCGTTCGCGGGTCTGGGTCAGGGTGATCTCCGACCAGAACAGGCCCATGAAGCTGCCGAGCGGCAGGAGGACCGGGATCAGGTCGGCGAGCCGCAGAACCATGTATCGGCCGACGTGCAGGACCAGGGCGGGCAGCGATGTCTGGCCGCTCTGGGCGATCAGCCGCTCGCCGCGCTGGGCAAGGTCGAGGGTCAGCGCCAGCATCAGCAGCGCCGCCATGACGGTGACGATGTGGCCGGCATGGGCGCGCAGGAGAATGCGGGTATAGGCGCCGAACGGCACCAGCGCGAAGGATCTCATGACCGGCCGAGCCCCGGCCGCGCGATCTCCGAGGAGCGCCGCGTCAGCGACAGTGCCAGCAGCACGCCGATCAGGATGCCGCCGGCCACGATGAAGCCGATGCTGCCGGCAACGCCGATCCACATGATGCGGGCGAGCGCGGCGGTGCCGACGATCTCGGTGACCATCAGCCCGGCGCAGGCCAGTGGCAGGACGAAGGCCTGATTGGCGCGCGTGGTGAAGGACAGCGCCAGGATGGCGATCAGCGGGGCGAGCAGGCACAGGAAGCCGCGTCCGATCCGCTTGCCGAGTTCCAGCCGCGCGCGCTCGTCGGTCCGCGCCAGGCCGACCAGTTCCACCGTGGTCCGCTCGGCGATGTCGCGACCGCGCGGGTCGAAAGCGATGATGTCGGCGATCACGAAGCTCTGCTCGGTGGAGGTGCCGCGCAGCGAGGAGACCGGGGCGACCGGCGGCCGGCCGCTGCCGACCCCGCCCTCGGGCCGGGCAAACTCGTCGACCACGAAGCCGTAGAGCTGCAGCGAGACGCGACCGGCGGCGTCCGGCTGGGACAGGCGCGCGCCGTTGGCGACGACCACCCGCTCGCCGGTCTCGGTCGGCTGGACCACGAAGAGCCGCGGCACCGGGCTGCCGTCGACGCCGGGGGAGACGGAGGCCGTGCCGAGCCGGGTCTGGAACAGCCGGTCATCGGTGACCCGGCCGCCCGCCAGTGCATCGTACTGGGCCGTGAACATGACCTGCCGGAAGACGAAGCGGGCGAGCGGATCGACAAAGCCCCCGACCACGAAGGCGGCGATCTGTGCGGCAAGGCCGATCTTCAGGACCAGCGCCGTCAGGGCGTGAGGCGGAATGCCGACGCTCGACAGGGTGAGGAACTCGCGATCCTCGCGCAGCGACAGGGTCACGCGGTAGACGGCGATCAGGAGCGCCGTCGGCAGGGCGAGCTCGAACACCTTGGGCAGCATGGCGGCCATCAGCACGAGCGTGCGCCCAAGCGAGGCGCCGATCTTCAGCACCTCCTCCAGAAGCCCCGAGATCAACTCCTCGGCGACGAAGATGCTCTCGATCAGCAGCAGGACGAGGGCCACCTGCACCAGCACCTCGCGCATCACGCGCCGGGCCTGCCGGCGCGGGAACTGGCTCATGGTCCGCCGGCGACGCGGCACCGTGGCGGCAGGAGAGGCCAGGGCCGTCATGCCGGGCGGACCGGACTCGCCGCAGCCTCGTCCGCCATGATATGACCCGCGCGTCCGCACCGGGCCGGAACGGCGGCGGAGCGGAATCGGAGGGGCATGACGGGTGCGTATCGAGGAGGTGAGGACACGGAGCGACCTTAGACGCTTCATCCGAGTCCCGCGAGACCTCTATCGGGACCTGGCCGGTTTCAGGCCACCGCTGGACCTGGCCCAGCGGGAACTGCTTGCCCCCTCGCGCTCGCCCTTCTTCGCCCATGCGGACGGCGCCCTCTTCCTTGCCCTCGACGGATCCGGTCAGCCGATCGGGCGCATCACCGCCCATTTCGACCGGCTCAGCCCGGCGGACCGGACCCATGTCGGGCATTTCGGGGCGCTCGATACCGTGGACGACCCGCAGGTGGTGGCCGCCCTCATCGGCGCCGCGCGCGACTGGCACGCCCGCCGCGGCCGCCGGGCCCTGCTGGGTCCCTATAGCTATTCCATCAACGAGGAAGCCGGCGTGATGGTGGAGGGCCAGGAGCGGGGCGACATGATCCTGATGCCCTGGCACCCGGCGTGGATCGGCCCGCATGTCGAGGCGGCCGGCCTCGTGCCGGTCAAGGACCTTCTGGCCTTCTCGCTCGGCTACGCTGCGGCCCGGCAGTGGAGCGGCATCGAGGTGGCGCTTCGCGCGAGGGGCGGCCGGATCGTGCCCCGGCCCCTCAACCTGCGCGACCTGAAGGGCGAGGCAGCGATCCTGACGGAGCTCTACAATTCCGCCTGGCAGGACAACTGGGGCTTCGTGCCGCTCGCGCAGACCGAACTGCTCACCCTTCTGCGGGTCATGTGGCCGATCATGCGGCCGAGTTACGGGGTCGTTCTGGAAATGGAGGGGCGGCCGGCGGCCTTCGCACTGGTCCTGCCCAACGCCTACGAACTGTTCGACGGCTTCGGCGGACGGCTCCTGCCGTTCAACTGGGCCCGGCTGATCGCCCGCGTGTTCACCCACCGGTTCCGGCAGCACCGGTTGACCCTGCTGGGGGTGTCCCGGGGGTTGCGCGACACGGTGCTCGGCACCCGCCTGACACTGACCGCCGTCACCAAGCTGATCGCCGAAAACCCTTTCGCGTCGGATATCGAGATGAGCTGGGTGCTTGACGACAACGTGCGGATGAGGCGATTGATCGACAGCGGGGGGGCAACGGTCTCCAAGAGGTATCGCCTCTACGGGGACCCGGTCGAGGGGGCTGCATCGTGACATCCATGACGGGCTCGGGCGCGATGGTTTGCCGATGACCGGCTACCAGGATCGCGCGGCCGCTGCGACCACTCCGGATTTCGCCTTCCTGCGCGGCCATGCCGCCCACGCCATCGCGCTTGTCGGCGGGGCCGGGCTGTCGCCGGTGGCTCCGGGCACGGTCGGCGCGCTGGCCGGCATTCCGGCCGGGCTGGCGCTGGCTCTGGCCGGCCCGCTGGTGGCCGCCCTCGTGATTGTCGCGGCCGGCGCCGTCGGCATCTGGGCCTGCGGCACGGCCGCCCGCCATGCCGGCGTCCATGACCATCCCGCCATCGTCTTCGACGAGGCCTGGGCCATGGCGGCGGTGGTGGCGTTCGTGCCGGCCGGCATCCTGCCGGTCGTGCTCGGCTTCCTGGCGTTCCGGCTGTTCGACATCGCCAAGCCCTGGCCGATCGGGGCGATCGACCGGAATGTCGGCTCGGGTCTGGGGATCATGCTCGACGACGCCGTCGCGGCGCTCTTCGCGCTGGCCAGCGTCCATGCGGCCGCGCGGATCTTCGCGTTCTAGCCGGCGATCACCCGCACGGCGAGCAGACCGCAGGCAAGGGCGATGGCGAGACCCACTCCGTCGAACAGCTGCATGGCTACGCCCTCCCGCCTACGGGTCAGACAATGGACCATTATGGTTTACGAACCATGTCGCGACGAAGGCGCAAAGGTTGCGCGATTGCGTCAGAGCTCGAAATCCTGCCCGAGATAGGCGGCTTTGACCCGCGGATCGGCCACGATGCCCTCCACGGTTCCGGAGGCCAGGATCTGGCCGCCGTCGAGAATATAGGCCCGGTCGACCAGGCTCAGCGTCTCGCGCACATTGTGGTCGGTGATGAGCACCCCGATGCCCTGGACGGCCAGCCTGCGGACGAGGATGCGCACCTCGGTGACCGCGATCGGATCGACCCCCGCAAAGGGCTCGTCGAGCAGCACGAAGGACGGTTCGCTCGCCAGCGTGCGGGCAATCTCCAGTCGCCTGCGCTCGCCGCCGGACAGCGAGCCGGCGCGCGCCTGCCGGACCTTGGCCAGCCCGAACTCGTCCATCAGGCCGCCCAGCCGGCCGGCACGGGCAGCAGGGTCGGTAACCACCGATTCCAGCACGATGAGGATGTTGTCCTCGACCGAGGCGCCCTTGAAGATGGAGGGCTCCTGCGGCAGGTAGCTCAGCCCCAGGCGGGCCCGCGCGAACAGCGGCAGCGCGGTGATGTCCTCGCCGTCCAGAAGGATGATGCCGCTGTCCGGCACCTGCAGGCCGGCGATCATCGAGAAGGTGGTGGTCTTGCCGGCGCCGTTGGGACCCAGAAGCCCAACCGCCTCGCCACGCCTCAGCGCCAGATCGACGCCGCGCACCACCGGACGACCCTCATGGGCTTTGGCGATCCTGCGCGCGATCAGCATGGGCCGTCACGGTCCCTCCCCCTTTCGGGAGATGTCAGGTGGTCCCCGCGATGAACGAGAGGGTCAGGGCGCGCGCCTCGCGGTCGGTGTACTGCCGGGGCGGCGACTTCATGAAATAGCTCGACGGCCCGCCGATGGGGCCGCCGATCCCGCGATCGAGGGCGATCCGGCAGCAGCGCACGGCGTCGATGACGACGCCGGCGGAATTGGGCGAGTCCCAGACTTCCAGCTTCAGTTCCATGTTCAAAGGCACGCCGCCGAACCCGGTGCCTTCCAGACGGATGTAAGCCATCTTGCGGTCGTCGAGGAACGGCACGAAGTCGCTCGGGCCGATATGGATGTTGTCGGCGGCGATCGGCACGTCGATCTGGCTGGAGACCGCCTGGGTCTTGGACTTCTTCTTCGACGTCAGCCGCTCGCGCTCGAGCATGTTGAGGAAGTCGGTATTGCCGCCGAAATTGAGCTGGTAGGTCCGGTCGATCCGGACACCGCGCTCCTCGTAGAGCCGGGCAAGGACCCGATGGACGATTGTAGCGCCGACCTGGCTCTTGATGTCGTCGCCGACGATGGGCAGGCCCTTTTCCTCGAAGCGGCGGGCCCAGTCCGGATTCGAGGCGATGAACACCGGAACGCAGTTGATGAGGCCGCAGCCGGCGGCCAGCGCCTGCTCGGCATAATATTCGCTCGCCTTCTGGGAGCCGACCGGCAGGTAGGAGATGATCACCTCGGCCCGGGCGGCCTTGAGGGCGGCGGCAACATCCACCGCGGCCTCCTCGGCCTCGGTCACGACGCCGACGAGATGCTTGCCGATGCCGTCGAAGGTCGGCCCGCGCTGCACGATCACGCCCGATTCCGGCACCCTGGCGAACTGGATGGTGTTGTTCGGCTTGGCGACGATGGCCTCGGCCAGATCCTTGCCCACCTTGCGGCTGTCGATGTCGAAGGCGGCGACGATCTCGACGTCACGGATATGGTATGGGCCGACCTCGACGTTCATCAGGCCAGGAATCTGCTCCCCGACGCTGGCATCGCGGTAGAAATGCAGGCCCTGGACGAAGGATGAGGCGCAGTTGCCGACGCCGACGATGGCAACTCGAATGGCGGGTCGTGACACGAACAATCTCCGGGCGCAGAGGCCGAAATCCACCGACCACGCCGGCCCCTTATACTGATTTGTTTCGTCAGTTAAAGACTGGCTGTGATCGTCGTCCCCCGGACAGGTGAACTCCCGGGGCTTGCGCGCTCCGGAAGGGCCGCTTCCGGCAGCCCGTCGGGCACCGGAATGAACCGTCAGGGCTGGTCAGCGCGGCGCCGGCTGCAACCCCGCCCGGCTCGGGTCGCGAATCGCAGGGCGTGGACATGGCTCGGCGTCGAAGGCTATGCGTGAGCGCTCGAACAGCCTCGTCCCCGCAATCCGGATTTCCCCTTGAAGATCGCACTGGTGAGCGACTGGTTCGTGCCGCGGCTGGGCGGCATCGAGCTGCAGATGCGCGACCTCGCCCTCGCTCTCAAGGCGCGCGGCCATGCGGTGCGGGTGATCTGCGGCGTGGCGGGGGAGCGCGAGGTTGAGGGCATCGCGGTGGACCGGCTGTCCGGCCCGCGCCTGCCCGGCTTCGGCATCGCCGTCACGCCCGGCGTCTTCGCCGAGCTTCGCGGCCGCATCGTCGAGGGCGGCTATGACGTGGTTCATATTCATTGCGGCAATGTCGCGCCGATTGCCCATCACGCGATGCAGGTCTGCATCCGCCAGCGCATTCCGGCGGTCGCGACCTTCCACTCGGTGCTGAAATATTACGACCTGCCGCTGATGGCGCTCGACGCGCTGCACGGTTATTCGCGATCGGCCCTGCGCTTCACGGCCGTCTCGACGGTTGCGGGGGCCGCGCTCCGGCCGCTGGTCAAGGACAGGCCGGTCGCGGCGATCGCGAACGGAATCGACCTGGCATGGTGGGCAAGGCCGGCGGGTGACCCGGACGCCCCCCGGTCGGGACCGATCGAGTTCGTGTCGGTGACGCGGCTGCAGAAGCGCAAGCGCGCGCGCTGGCTGGCCAGGGCCTTTGCCGCGGCCGTCCGGGACCTGCCGGCGGACTCAGCCCGCCTGACGATTGTCGGCGATGGCGACGAGATGGCCGCAATCCGCGCCATCGTCGCGCGCGCCGGCATGGCGGACCGCATCGTGCTGACCGGCCGGGAGGAGCGCGAGGCGATTCGCGTGCGCCTGCACGCGGCCGATGCCTTCGTGCTGGCCTCCCGCCTCGAAGCCTTCGGGATTGCGGCGCTGGAGGCGCGGGCCTCGGGCCTGCCGGTGATCACCATGGCCCAGTCGGGCGCGCGCGACTTCCTGCGCCACGGCGAGGACGCCCTGCTGGCCGGCGACGACACGGAGCTTGCGGACCAGATCCGCGCGCTGATCGAGGATGGGGATCTGCGCGCCCGGCTCACGATGGCCGCCCGCCGGCCGGCCATCGGGGTGGACTGGAGCGCGGTGGCCCCGCTCTACGCGGCGGAATATCGGGAGGCGATCGCCGCTATCGCCTGATGAGCGGCATCCTCTCAGGCGCGCCCTTGGCTACGGCGCGGACGGTCCGTCCTGCCTGCCGTCGCGATCGCCGCGCGGCAGCGCCCAGGCGAGATAGCCGACCATCACGAAGGACACGGCGAAGGTCACGCCGTGCTGGATGAAGGCGGCGGCGGTCGCCAGCGGCAGCGGCACGCCGAGATACTGGTAGCAGAGGATGACGGTCGCCTCGTAGACGCCGAAATGGCCCGGCGATATCGGCGCCATGGTGGTTAGGCCGAGGGCGGCGACCACGAGGACGGCGGCGGCGAGCGACGGTTCGATCCCAACCGCGACCTGGACCGCCAGGACCGCCACCACCTCCATGCCCTTCTTGGCCAGCGCGAGCACGGTGGTGGCAAGCCCCAGGACCGGCCGGCGCATCGCCTCCAGGTGATCGACGACATCGGCGACAAGGCGGACGAGACGGGCCGCCCGTTCGCCAAGGCCGAGGCCGAGCCGGCGCAGCCACTGACCCCCGTGGGCTGCGCCCAGCAGCGCGACCGTGAACAGCAGCACGGCACCGGCGAGGCTCAACAGCCCGGTCCTCAGCCAGTCGGGCACGGGCAGGAGCACCGTCGCCAGCGCAAGGATCGCGACCTTGGCGATGCCGGTCTGCAACTGGTCCACCGCATAGAGCGAGGCGGCGGCCGAGGCCGGCATCCGCCCCCGCACGATCAGGAAACCGACGGACGCCACCACACCGGCCATGGGCACGGACGCATTGGCCGTGCCGCACAGGCCCGTGACCTGCGCCATGCGGACAAAGCCCGGCCGATGCTGCCGGGGCGCCAGCAGAACCCATTGCAGGATCCAGAGCGGCCATTCGGCCAGCCAGATGAGCACGGCAAGCGCCACCCAGTGCCACTTTGCCCCGGCAAGCGCCGCGACGACCTCCGCCCAGGGCAGGGCGACGGCCGCGACGGCGAAGAAGGCAGCGAGCACGCCCCAGCCGAGGATCCACCAGATCCGGTAGGACGGTCGCGGCGCCACCGCGCCGGTGGTGATCGGGGCGGTCACGCGGCCTCGCCCCTCATCTGCTCACCGAGATCGCGCATCGTGACGAAGCTGGCGCCGCGCGACTTGAAATAGGCGATGACCGCCGCCAGCGCGTCCAGCGCCGGCTGGCCGGTGCGGAAGCGGCAGTCGTAGCGCAGGTTCGCCTGGCGGAAATCGACGAACTCCCAGGGGTGGACGAACAGCACCACCGGATCGGGCAGCCGGCCGAGGAGAAACTCGCGGATCAGCCGCGGAATGCGCAGGGCGCTCGAGGTGATGGAGGCCGGAATGCGCACCAGCGAGGGCGCATTCGGCTCGCCCGGCACGTCCTTCTTGTAGCGGGCCTGAGAGGAATCGAGCCGGAAGCCCTCCTCGACCAGCAGGTCGAGGTAATGGCCGGGAAAGCGCAGGTTGGGCGCACGGAACGATGTCACCTCGCCGAACGCGCGCAGCCGGCGGGCCGATTCGGCAATCTCCCAGCGGGCACTGTCGCGCGACATCCAGTCGAAGCGCTGGTGGGTGACGCCGTGGCAGGCCAGTTCATGGCCGGCCTCGACGATCGCCTCGACGGCGGCCGGATGGAGGCGGGCCGTCTCGCCGGTGGTGAACCAGGTGACCGGCACCGCCTCGCGCGCGAACAGGTCGACAAGTCGCGGTGCCCCCTCCGTCACGCCGCGCCATGTCCACAGGAACGGCGGGCAGTCGGGCTCCATATCGACGGACAGCGAGACACGCAGAGGGCGAGGGGCAGGCATCGCCCGGCTCATAGAGCATTTCGGGTGGAAGGGGAAAGGCCCGGGCCAGCGACCACGCAAGTCACGGGGGCGTGAACCTGGCGCCGGTAATGATTACTGCCCCTGAGCAGAAGAGGTATCGGGAAACACAGAGGAGCTGGTACCCCCGATGCCGAAAAGCCCGACACCCCTGGCCGCCGCGCTTGCCGCCGCCGGAGCCTTTGCAACGTTCGAACCGGCGGCGGCGCAGATGCCGGCCGAACCGGTCTCCACCCAGCTCGTGGATGCCCTTCAGGGCGTTTTCGGGTCCCATGCCGGACGCCGGCGCAGCGGTGCCAAGGGCTTTTGCGCCACCGGCGAGTTCACCGCCACCGGCGAGGGCGAACGGCTGACCTCCGCCCCGACGCTCCGGCGCGGATCGCGTCTGCCGGTGGTTGCCCGCTTTTCCATCGGTGGCGGCAGCCCTGCTGCCCCCGACAACGGGCCAAGCGTGCGCGGCCTGTCCTTCTCCATCGACGGCCAGCATGAGTTCGTGCTGATCAACACACCGGTCTTCACGGCGCGCACCCCCGAGAGCTTCGTCGCCTTTCTGAAGGTCCGGGCTCCCGATCCGCAGACCCGGCAGATGAACGCCCCGGCCATCGCTGCGGCCAATGCGGCCAATCCCGACTGGATGCCCCAGATCGCCTATCTGCGCGACAACCCGCCGCCGGCAAGCTATGCGACATCGGCCTATTTCGGCGTGAACAGCTTTGTCTTCGTGACCCCGCAGGGCGGCAGGCAGCATGCGCGCTGGACCTTCGAGCCGGTGGCCGGCCGGATCGGTCTCACCCCCGAGGAGCGTCAGGCTCGCGGGCCGAACTTCCTCGAGGCCGAACTGCGCGGACGCCTCGCACAGGGGCCGGCGGAATGGCGCGTACTGCTGCAGATGCCGGAGGCCGGCGACCCGCTGAACGACGCCGTGGCGGCCTGGCCGGCCAATCGGCCGACGGTGGAGGTCGCACGGCTGAGGATCACGGCCATCCAGCCGGCAGGCGGGCCGGCTCCCTGCGACGGGCAGATGTTCAATCCGACGCTGCTGCCCGATGGCATCGAGCCGTCGATGGATCCGATCCTGACCATCCGAGCCGAAGCCTATGCGGTTTCGCTGTCCCGGCGCAGCCAGTGACCGGCAGACCGTGATCGGAAGCGGGCGGGCCGGGCAGCCCGGCCGGCCCCC
>NZ_JBHYDR010000004.1:0-438460 GCF_051860605.1 Phreatobacter sp.
CCAACCCCCCCCACGCCGCGACGCGGGGAGGGTAAGGGTGGGGCCCGGACCGTCTGATGGGCCACGGGTCTGCACGCCGGTCGTGCGTCCTTCGAGGCTCGCGCGTCGCGCTCGCACCTCAGGATGAGGATGGTGGAGTTTGGCATCAGTGGCGGATGACGCGCGTCCGCCGCCCATCAACGCGCCGGTCGTGCAATCCACTCCCCCTCCTCATCCTGAGGTGCGAGCGCGAGCGAGCCTCGAAGGACGCAAAGCCCCGGATGCGGGTGACCGCCGCTCCCGCCAGCCCTTGCCTTGCCCGCGATCAACTGGCCCTGCCCGAGATCAAACGGAGGAACCATGAGCCCCTTTCACGAGGTGCTGTTTCCGCTCGACGTGGCGCTCGGCGCCTCGGGCGGGCCGGAACGGCTGACCGACATCGTCCGCCTCGGCTCCGGCCGGGAGGAGCGTAACGCCCGCTGGGCCCATTCCCGCCGCCGCTACGATGCCGGCTACGGCGTCAAGACGCTGGGGGGTCTGCAGGCGGTGGTGGCCTTCTTCGAGGAGCGGCGCGGCCGCCTCCACGGCTTCCGCTTCCGCGACCCGCTGGACCACGCCTCCGGCCCACCGGGCGCCGCGCCCTCGCCGACCGATCAGCCGATCGGCACGGGCGATGGCGAGACGGTCGCGTTCGCCCTCGCCAGGACCTATGGCGCGGGGCCGGCTGCCTATGTGCGGCCGATCGTCAAGCCTGTGGCGGCCACGGTTCGCGTCGCGATCGGCGGCGTGGAGACGGAGGACTTCGCCCTCGATCCGGCGACCGGGCTGGTGACCTTTGCCAGCCCGCCGGGGGAGGGCGCCGCCATCACCGCCGGCTTCCTGTTCGACGTGCCGGTGCGCTTCGACACCGACCGGCTGGAGGTCAACCTCACCTCCTTCGCGGCCGGCGAGATCCCGTCCATCCCGCTGATCGAGATCAGGGTGTGAGGGCGGCCCGTCACGGCGCAAGCGTGGCACCATCGGCCCCACCCGCACCCTCCCCGCTTCGCGGAGAGGGGGACTACGGCGTTGCACCCGATCCTGCACCCGTCGCGCCAGGCCCCACGGCCGGGATGCGGCACGCGGTCGAAGTCCCCCTCTCCGCGAAGCGGGGAGGGTGCGGGTGGGGCGTTGCAGATCGTTCTCCGTTCTCCGGAGCAATCACCGGCATCCAAAAATGCCCGCCCGCCCGCCCATCGACCAGCCCGAGGCGTTTCATGCGCACCCTTTCCTCCGCCCTGCAGGACCGTCTCGATACGGGCTGCACGACGCTTGCCATCGCATGGATCCTGCGCCGTCGCGACGGCATGGTGCTGGGTTTCACCGACCATGACCGCGATCTCGACGTGAACGGCGTCACCTGCCGCGCGGCCGCCGGTTTCGACGCGGCGGCTGCCGCCGAGAAGCTCGGCTTCGCGGTCGGGTCCGGCGAGATTGCCGGTGCGCTCGTCGATGCGGCGATCACGGCCGCCGATATCCGCGCCGGGCGCTATGACGGCGCGCGGGTGGAGGTGCATCTCGCCGACTGGTCCGAGCCCGGCCTGTCGGTCCTGCTGCAGGTCATGACCCTCGGCGACATCACCCGCGAGGGCCATGCCTTCCGGGCCGAACTGCGCTCGCCGGCCCAGGCGCTCGACGCCGAGAGGGGCCGGCTCTACACGCCGCGCTGCGCCGCCAGCCTCGGCGATGGCTTCTGCGGCGTGGACCTGTCCGGATTGACTGCGGAAGCGACGGTGATCGCCGCCGATGCGACGGGCCTCACCTGCACCGGGCTGGACGATTTCGGCCCGGGCGACCTGACCGGCGGCCGGCTGGTCGTGCTGACCGGCGCGGCGGCGGGCTTTGCCGTCGAGATCGCCGGGGAAACGCCGGTGACCGACGGGCTGCGCCTGTCGCATTGGCAGCCGCCTCCGGAACCGGTCGCACCGGGCGATCAGGTGCAGGTCACGGCCGGATGCGACAAGCGCTTCGCCACCTGCCGCGACCGTTTCGCCAATGCCGCGAATTTCCGCGGCTTCCCGCACATGCCGGGCATCGACCGCATCGTCTCGGTGCCGCTGCCGGGCGAGGGCGGCTGAGCTGGTCCGGCGGGCACCTGTCGTCGGCCCCACCCGCACCCTCCCCGTGCTGCGCGCCGAGAGGGGGACTTCGACGCGAATCCCCTCCTCAACGGTCGGGCCCGGCGCGACGGTCGATGAATGGCCGCGACACCGTCGTCCCCCTCTCCGCGGAGCGGGGAGGGTGCGGGTGGGGCGAGGGTCCGACACGCGGACCGCCCACAGCCCTTCCACAGCCTCTCCATCGCTCTTCCACACCCTCCACCCCCGGTTATCCCCATGCCCACACGCGAACAGATCGTCGCGGCCGCCCGCGCGTGGATCGGCACGCCCTACCGCCACCAGGCGTCCCTGCGCGGCCTCGGCTGCGACTGCCTCGGGCTGGTGCGCGGCGTCTGGCGTGACCTGATCGGCCCGGAGCCCTGTTTCGTGCCGCCCTATTCGCCCGACGGAGCCGAGACCCTCGGCCAGGAGGCGCTGGCCGAGGCGGCCGGGCGCTACCTTGCGGCGCTGGACCCCGAACAGGCCGGACCGGGCGACGTGGTGCTGCTGCGCTGGCGCCCGCACCTGCCGGCCCGGCACTGCGCCATCCTGAGCGGGCCGACCACCTTCATCCACGCCCATGACGGCGCAGCCGTCGCCGAGGTCGCCTTCGCCCCCTGGTGGCGGCGGCGCATCGCCTTCTGCTTCGCCTATCCCCACCTTGAGGAGACGCCCTGATGGCCGCGCTGGTTCTCTCCCTTGCCGGTGCCGCGCTCGGCGGCACGTTCGGCGCCACCGGCGCGCTGGCCGGCCGGCTGGCCGGCGCCGTGGCCGGGGCCGTCATCGACCGCGCCCTGTTCGGGCCGCGCGCGCCGGACGGGCCGCGGCTGAAGGAACTCGACGTCCTGTCCTCCACGGAGGGCGCGCCGGTGCCGCGCGTCTATGGCCGCATGCGCGTCGCAGGTCAGGTGATCTGGGCGACGAGGCTCACCGAACATGCCTCCGGCGGCGGCAAGGGTGGCGCGCGGCCGCGCAGCTACAGCTACACGGCGAGTTTCGCCGTCGGGCTCTGCGAGGGGCCGATCGCCGGCATCGGCCGGATCTGGGCCGACGGCCGCGAACTCGACCAGTCCACCGTCACCTTCCGCGTCCACCGCGGCACGGAGGACCAGGAGGCCGATCCGCTGATCGTCGCCGCCGAGGGGGCAGGCGGCACGCCGGCCTATCGCGGCCTTGCCCATGTCGTGTTCGAGCAAATGGACCTCGACCCCTATGGCAGCCGCATTCCGCAACTGGCCTTCGAGGTGATCCGCCCGGTCGGTCTGCTGGAGCAGCGCATCCGGGCAGCCGTCATCATTCCCGGCGCCACCGAGTTCGGCTACGAGCCGGGGGTCCACGCGCGCGAATTCGGCTTCGGCCGGGCGGCCCCGGAGACGCGCCACACGACGCGGGATGCCTCCGATTTCGTGGCCTCGCTGGACGAATTGCAGGCGCTCTGCCCGAACCTGCGGTCCGTCTCGCTGGTGGTCGCCTGGTTCGGCGACGACCTGCGGGCCGGCACCTGCACCATCCGCCCGGCCGTCGAGCGGCGCGACAAGGAGGTCACGGGCCTTGTCTGGAGCGTGGCGGGGGAGACCCGCGCCACGGCCCGCCTGGTCACCGAGGCAGACGGTGCGCCGGCCTATGGCGGCTCGCCCTCGGACGCCACGGTGATCCGCGCGATTGCCGAGATGACCGCGCGCGGGCTCGCCGTGACGCTCATCCCCTTCGTCATGATGGACATTCCGCCGGGCAATGACCTCCCGGACCCGTGGAGCGGCGCCGCCGCGCAGCCGGCCCATCCCTGGCGCGGCCGTATCACCGTGACGCCAGCCCCCGGCCGGCCCGGCACGCCGGACGGCACGACAGTGGCGGCCGATGAGGTGGCGGACTTCCTCGGCACGGCCACGGCGGAGGATTTTGCGGTCAGCGCCGGCACCGTGACCTATTCGGGCCCGGCCGAATGGCGCTATCGCCGCTTCGTCCTGCATCTCGCCGGGCTCTGTGCGGCGGCCGGCGGGGTCCATGCCTTTGCCATCGGGTCGGAGATGATCGGGCTGTCGCGGGTGCGGTCGGACGCGGACCATCCCTTCGTCGCCGGCCTCGTGGAGCTTGCCGGCGAGGTGCGCGCGCTGCTCCCGGAGACGGTGCTCACCTATGCCGCCGACTGGACCGAATATGGCGCCCACCAGCGCGGCGACGACCTCGTCTTTCCGCTCGATCCGCTCTGGGCAAGCCCGGACATCGACGCGGTCGGCATCGACCTCTATGCCCCGCTCGCCGACCACCGCGACGACACGCCGGGCTCGCCATGGGACGCTTCGGCGCTGGCGGCGGGCCTCACCGCCGGCGAGGCCTTCGACTGGTTCTATGCCTCCGATGCCGACCGGGCGGCGGGCATCCGCACGCCGATCACCGACGGTCTCGGCAAGCCCTGGGTCCACCGGCAGAAGGACATCCGCGCCTGGTGGAGCGAGCCGCATGTCGCGCGCATCGCCGGCGTGGAAACCGCGCCGACCGCCTGGGTGCCGATGTCGAAGCCGGTCTGGCTGACCGAGTTCGGCGTGCCGGCGGTGGATCGCGGCGCCAACCGCCCCTCGGTCTTTCCCGATCCGAAATCGAGCGAGAGCGGCCTGCCGCCCTTCTCCAATGGCGGCCGCGACGACCTCGTCCAGCGCCGGGCGCTGGAGGCCGTGCTCGGCCGGCTCGACCCCGCCTTCGGCGCGGCCGATGCCGACAATCCGGTCTCGCCCCTCTATGGCGGGCGGATGATCGACCCGGACGCCATCGCGCTCTGGGCCTGGGATGCCCGGCCCTGGCCGGCCTTCCCACGCGCCGGCGATGTGTGGGCCGACGGGCCGAACTGGGAGACCGGCCACTGGCTGAACGGCCGGCTGGGCGCAGCGCCCGTGGGCGACCTCATCCGCGCCGTCCTCGCCGATCACGGGATCGGCGCAGAGGAGGCCAGCGCGGTGGAGGTTTCGGGCGTCGAGGGCGTTCTCGACGGCTTCGTCGTCGACCGGCCGGTGAGTGCCCGCGATGCGCTGGAGCCGCTCGCCCGCGTGTTCGGCGTCGATCTGGTGACCCGCGGCGACCGGCTGGTCTTCTCCTCCAGTGCAGCCGCGCCGGCCGGCACCGTTCCGTCCGACCGGCTGGTCGAGGAGGACGGCGCCCCGCCGCTCGCGCTGACCCGCCGGCAGGACGACGACCTGCCCGCCGAACTGTCGATCGCCTTCAACGAGCCGGATGCCGATTTCCGTGCCACCGCCGTGACCAGCCGCCGGCTGACCGGCGCCAGCCGCCGCGTGGCGGTGACGGCGCTCGCCGCGGCCGCCGATCCCGCCGACATAGCGGTGCGCGCCGAGGCGCTGCTGCACGCGCTCTGGTCGGGCCGCGAGCAGGCGGCCTTCGCCCTGCCGCCCTCGCTGATCGCCCTGGAGCCGGGCGACGTGGTGCGGCTCGACGACGGTGGGCGGGCCCTCGACGTCCGCCTCGCCCGGCTTGAGGGCACGCTGATGCGCCGGGCAGAGGCCGGGAGCCTCGCGGCGCCGGTCAGGACCCGGCGACTGCCGTCGCTCGCCCGCGACTTCGCCCTGCCGCCCGGCCATGCCCGCCCGATGGTCGCCGTGCTCGATCTGCCGACCCTCGCCGATGCCGATCCGCCGGTGCTGCAATGGCTGGCTGCGGCGGCCGATCCCTGGCGGGGTCCCCATGCGGTCTGGCGGGGCGGTGAGGGGCTGGGCGACGAGCGCGTGGCGGTTCTCGAACGGCGCGCGACCATGGGCCGGACGCTGTCCGCCCTCGGCCCCGGCTGGCCCTGGCGCTGGGACCGGGGTGCGTCTCTGACCGTGGAACTCGTCGCCGGCGCGCTGACCGGACGGCCGGAGGCCGAGGTACTGGCCGGCGCCAATGCGCTGGCGGTCGAGCACCCGGACGGCTGGGAGATCGTCCAGTTCCGCGATGCCGTGCTGGTCGCCGAGCGAACCTACGCACTTGGTCACCTGATCCGCGGCCAGCAGGGCACCGAGCACCGGATCGGCCCGGTCGCGCCGGGCGCGCGCGTGGTCCTGCTCGACGGTCCGATGGTGCCGCTCGGCACGGGCCTCGACCTGATCGGCCGGCCGTTCCGCTACCGGGTCGGGTCGGCGGTGCTGCTCGCCGCCGATCCGGCCGTGGCGGAGGTGGAGGCGACGGCGGGGCTGGCAGCGCTCGCCCCGCTCGCGCCGGTCCACCTGTCGGCCCGGCGCGGTGCGGACGGCGTCACCTTCGGATGGCTGCGGCGCACGCGCATCGGCGGCGATGCCTGGGACCTGCCCGACGTGCCGCTCGCCGAGGCGACCGAGCGCTATGGCGTCGCGATCCTCGACGGGGGCGGCACGGTCCGGCGCTCTGCCGAAACCGCCACGCCCGCCTTCCTCTATCCGGCCTCCGACGAGACCGCCGATTTCGGCGGTCCCCAGACGGTTCTCCAACTGCGCGTCAGCCAGATCTCGGCAACCGCCGGACCTGGCCAGCCAGCCGTGGCGGCGCTCAGGCCTTAGGGCGGTGCCCGGCCGCGGACATGCCCCACCCCCCGCCATCCCTTGAGAGAAGGACCTGCCATGACCGACCTGAAACCCATTCTTCTGAGCCGCACCGTCTGGTCGAGCCTCGTCGGCTTCGGCTGCCTCCTGGCCTCCATCCTCGGCGTCGAGACCGCGCTGATCGACAAGGGCGCGCTCACCGAGGCCCTGTTGCAGGTGGCCACCGGCCTCGCCTTCGTCGGAACCCTCGTGTTCCGGGTTGCCGCGACACGGAAGCTCACGTCTTGATGAACGGCCATTCATCCGCCGTTCAGACCGTCCCCCTAAGGGTGCCGTCCAGTGCCGCACCCGCCGGAGCGGACGCCTTCCCGATCCCAGTCCTCGCGTGCTCCTGACCTCGCGTGCGAGCCAGCACCCTGCGTGAGATGACCCTGACGCGCCGCCTCGCTCTCGCTCTCGCCCTGGCCATGATGGCGGGGCCTGCCTGTGCGCAGGCCTGCCTGTCGCCGCCCGAGCGCCGGCAGGCAGTGCAGGCCGGGCAGGCGGTGCCGCTCGGCCAGATCACGCGGCAATTGCGGCCCGAACATCGCGGCGAGGTGGTCAGGGCCCGCCTGTGCCGCTCGGGCGGCAATCTCGTCTACCTGCTGACAGTGGTCGACCGGCGTGGCAAGGTCATGCGGCTTCGACTCGATGCCCGCAGCGGCCATCTCGACCAGGCGCGCTGACCGAAGCCTTCGCCCAGGAGACCGAGAGCCGTGCGCCTGCTCGTCGTCGAAGACGATCCCGACCTCAACCGCCAGATCACCTCCGCGCTGACCGATGCCGGCTATGCCGTCGACAAGGCCTTCGACGGCGAGGAGGCCTATTATCTCGGCGACAGCGAGCCCTATGACGCCGTCGTGCTCGATATCGGCCTGCCCAAGATGGACGGCATCTCGGTGCTGGAACAATGGCGCCGCTCGGGCCGCACCATGCCTGTGCTGATCCTCACCGCCCGCGATCGCTGGTCGGACAAGGTGCAGGGCTTCGATGCCGGCGCCGACGACTATGTCGCCAAGCCGTTCCACATGGAGGAGGTGCTGGCGCGCCTGCGCGCACTGCTCAGGCGCGTGGCCGGCCAGGCGACCAACGAGTTCACCTGCGGGCCGGTCAGGCTCGATGCCCGCGCCGGCCGCGTCACGGTCGACGGCAATCCGGTCAAGCTGACCTCGCACGAATACCGGCTGCTCGCCTATCTCATGCACCAGCAGGGCAAGGTGGTCTCGCGCACCGAACTGGTCGAGCACATCTACGATCAGGATTTCGACCGCGATTCCAACACGATCGAGGTTTTCATCGGGCGCCTGCGCAAGAAGCTGGGCGTCGATGTGATCCAGACCGTGCGCGGCCTCGGCTATATCCTGCAGCCGCCCGGCCCGGGCTGAAACCATGATCGCCGCTGCCCGCGCTCCCTCGCTGGCGCGGCGCCTGCTGCTGCTGGCGCTGGCCTTTGCCGTCGTCCTGCTGACGATTACCGGCATCGTGCTGGCGGCGGTCAACCGCACGGCGGTGGAGCGTGGCTTCGACCGCCGCCTCGGCGTCTATGTGAAGCTGCTGATCGCCGACATTGCCGGCGTGGTCGATGACCCGCAGACCACCATCGGCGCCAATCTCGGCGAGCCGCTGTTCGAGCTGCCGCAGTCCGGCTGGTACTGGCAGATCACCCGCTTCGATGCCGGCCGCAACGAGGTGCGCGCTTCCCGCTCGCTGTTCGACGGCCGCCTGCCGCGGCTCGGCTCGGAGACCAGCGAGGCCGGCCCGACCCGCTCGAGCGAGGGCTATGTGGAGGGGCCGAACAACCTGCGCCTGCGCGCGGTCGAGCGCACCATCGAGCTTGGCGAGGACGGCGATTTCGTCGTGCTGGTGGCCGGCCCCGCCGACGACATCACGATGGCGCTGCGCGAGTTCAATCTCACCCTCATCATCGCGCTGGTGCTGCTCGCCCTCGGCATGGCGCTGGCGTCGCTGTTCCAGGTGCGCGTCGGCCTTGCCCCGCTGCAGCGCCTGGTCGGCGGGCTGGCCGCGATCCGTGCCGGCGAGCGCGAGCGGCTGGAGGGTTCGTTCCCGGTCGAGATCGCCCCGCTGGCCCTCGAGGTCAATGCGCTGATCGACGACAACCGCGCCATCGTGGACCGTGCCCGCACCCATGTCGGCAACCTCGCCCATGCCCTCAAGACACCGCTCTCGGTGATCCAGAACGAGGCCGCCGGCCGGGACGACATGCTGGCGCAGAAGGTGAGCGAGCAGGCGCGGATCATGCGCGACCAGGTCGGCCACCACCTCGACCGGGCGCGGGCTGCCGCGCGGGCGCGGGTGGTTTCCGGCGTCGTCGAGATCCGCCCGGTGGTCGAGGCGCTGGCGCGCACCATGGAGAAGATCCACCGGGGGCGGGACCTTGCCATCGCGGTCGACCTGCCCGAGGGGCTGGCCTTTCGCGGCGAGCGGCAGGATTTCGAGGAGATGGTCGGCAATCTCGTCGACAATGCCTGCAAATGGGCGAAAGGCGCCGTGCAGGTCACCGCCGTGCGCGAGCCGGGCGAGCCTCTCTCCGAGCGGACCTTCGCCACCATCATGATCGACGATGACGGGCCGGGCCTGACCGCCGCCGAGCGCGATGAGGTGGTGCGCCGGGGCCGCAGGCTGGACGAGACCAAGCCTGGCTCGGGCCTTGGCCTGTCCATCGTCTCGGACCTTGCCGGCCTCTATGGCGGGCACCTGGCGCTGTCGGTCTCGCCGCAGGGCGGCGTGCGGGCGGCGATCCGCCTGCCCACCGCCTGACGATCTGCCGGCCTGACAGGCCGCCCGACTGCCCGGCTTTCGCCGCAATCGGGAGGCTTGTTCCGCCGCGTCCCGTCGCCCGCTCCTCAAGTGGGCGATTCCGATGCCATCGTCCCTGTGGAATCCGCCATGAGCCTTCGCCCCTCGCGCCTCCGTCTCGTCGCCGCGACCGCCGTCATCGGCCTGGCCGTTGCCGGCTGTGAAACCCGTGAACAGTCCGGCACGGCCATCGGTGCCGTCACCGGCGCGTTGATCGGCTCGCAGTTCGGCGGTGGTCCGGGCGAACGTCTGGCCGCCGGCATTGCCGGCGCGGCCATTGGCGGCCTCATCGGCAATGCCATCGGCCGCGATCTCGACGAACAGGACCGCGCCCGCGCCATGGAGGCCGAGCGCGTGGTCTGGGTCGAGGGCCGCCGCTCCGAATGGCGCAGCGAGAAGGCCTATGGCTATGTCGAGCCGGGCCGCACCTATTATCGCGGGGCCGTCTATTGCCGCGAATACACCCACACGATCTACATCCAGGGCCGGCCGCAGACCGCCGTCGGCACCGCCTGCCGCAACCCGGACGGCAGCTGGACGCCGGTCGGCTGATCGCAGGCAAAAGCCGCGATCCGGCAGGCCCCGCGCCCTCCGGCGGCCGGGGCTGCCACCTCTTCTTAACGGTGTTGCCGTAAGGTCGGGTCCTGATGACCCAGCCTGCCTCCGCTGATCGAGGGGACCGCGCGGCCGCTCCTTCGCCGCTGGAGCGGTTGAGAACCTATCTGGGTGCGCTCCCCGACACGGCCAAGACCATGCTGGTGCGCGAGATCGAGAACGCGCGCCGGCGCGGCGAGGATGTGCCCGGCGGCGATCTCATCATCGCGGCCATCCGCGGCCCGGCCCCGGAGCCTCAGCTGGCCTCCCGCCCGCGCCCCCCGGCCAATGCCGAGGAGATCGCCCGCCGCGAGGCGGCAGGCGCCCGCGCGCTGTTCCGGCCGCTCGAACCCTTCCTGATCGACGAGGTGGTCGAGACCCGCGTCGCCGGCCGGATCGCCAGGGCCTCGCTTGCACCGGTCTGGACCTGGCTTGCGCGTGACCTGCTGCCGGCCGACGCGGCCGCCTTCGCCGAGGCGGCGGACGAGGCAGGAGACGACGACACGGCGCTGTCCCTGCTGGTCGGCGAATTCCTCGCCCGCGCCGTACCGGCGATCTCGGCCGCGCTGGATCATGCCGCCCGCAATGCCCAGGCCCACCAGAAACTGATCGGCCGGCTGAACGAGGAGCGCATCCTCAGGGAACTGCCGGATATCCTGCGCATCCTCACCGACCATGCGGCAATGACGATGCCGGTGTCGAAGCTGCCGCCGACGATCCGCAACCTCGCCGAGGAGGGGCTGGCCAATGCCCGGGCGATCCTCGACCCGGTTCTCGCCAGCCGGCCCGATCTCATCCCCTATTGCCTGGCGCTGATCCAGAACCGCCTGTCCCAGCGGGCGCAGGTGGTCCGGCTGGCGGTCTCGATCGCCGAATCCGACGACCCCTCGAAGATCGCCGCGAGCCCCTACCGGTCGGCGGTCGATCTTGTCATCTGCGAACTGGAACGGGCGTCCATCCGGGCGACGACCGCGGTTCGCGAACTCCGCTTCGCGGCGCTGGCGCGGGCGGTCAAGGAGTTCCACGATACCGCGCGCTCGCTGCGCACCGACATGCATCTGGCGGGGGACGGGCCCTGGCAGCGCCGGCTGGCCAAACTGCGCGCGGAGCTTGCCAGCCTCCTGACAGCCGAACTCGACAGCCTGCCCGGTCAGGTGCGGCGGCTGCTGCGGCCGCGCCAGAAGGGCGACCAGCCGATGGCGCCGATCCCGCCCGACACGGTCGCCGAGCTCGAGACCCGCCTCGACCTCCTGGCGACCTGCCGCACCTATGCCTCCGAGATCGCGCTCAACGAACTCACCCTGCGCGTCCATTCGGAAATCCAGGCCCATCTCGATCCGACGCTGACCCAGCTGATGGAAAACATCCGCCAGCAGCCCGATATCGACCGCGCGCTGAAGATCAGCCAGATCGATGCGGCGGTGCGCTTTTCCGCCCGCATCTTCGGGCCGAGTTACGCGCAACTCCTGCAGAAGGCGGCCGATGTTGCGATCCAGAGCGGCAAGAACGGGCGGTGAGCCGCTGATCTGGATCAAGATCGCGCGGGCGTGACCTCCGACGCATTGTCGCGATCCCGTCGCTGCTCTATCTCTCCGCGACACCGGATGGCAGTCTGTGGCTGCATTCCGTCCTCCTGATCTGGACCCGCCGCCGCCTTGACCGTCTGGATTGTCTTCGCCGCGATGACCGCCGCCGCCATCGTCCTCGTGCTCGCGCCGCTGGCGCGGGCAGGGAGCCGGGTTGCGGCGACCTCGGGCTCGGGCGCGCAGGTCTATCGCGACCAGCTCGCCGAGATCGACAGGGACCTTGCCGCCGGACTGATCGGCAAGTCCGAGGCCAGCGCGGCGCGCATCGAGGTCTCGCGCCGCCTGATCGCGGCGGACGCGCAGGAAGGCCGCGCAGCCGGCAGCGACGGCACGCGCCGGCGCCGCATCGTGGCCGTCGCCGCCTTTGTCGTGCTGCCGCTGGTTGCTGCGGTCGGCTACGGCCTCGGCGGCCAGCCCGGCGTGCCGGCCCAGCCGCTGGCCCAGCGGCTGCAGGGCGTGCCCGACCGCAATGACTATGCCAGCCTGGTCGCCCGCATCGAGGCGCATCTGTCGACCCGTCCGGAAGACGGTCGCGGCTGGGAGGTGATCGCTCCGGTCTATCTGCTGATGGGCCGCATCCCCGATGCCGTGCGGGCGCGGTCCAATGCCTTGCGCCTGCTCGGCTCTACCGCCGACCGCGAGACCGACCTTGCCGAGGCGCAGATCGTCCAGGCCCAGGGCGTCGTTACCGTCGAGGCCAAGGCCGGCATCGCCCGCGCCCTGGCCCTCGAGCCCGACCATCCCAAGGCCGGCTATTTCCTCGGCCTTGCCGCCGAACAGGATGGCAAGCCGGAGGAGGCGCGGCGCATCTGGGCGCGCCTTGTCAGCGTCGCGCCGCAGGGCGCGCCCTGGCTCGATCTCCTGAGGCGGGAGATCGCCCGTCTGGACGGCTCGTCGCCTGAGGCATCGCAGACGCCGCCGACCGCTCCGCCGGCCACGGGCCCGCAGGCGGCGGCGCCCGCCGCGCCACCGCCGCAGGTCACGTCGGGAGCCATCCGCGGCATGGTCGACGGCCTGGCGGCGCGCCTTGCCGCCGACGGCAGCGATTTCGAGGGCTGGCTGCGGCTGGTGCGTTCCTACGCCGTGCTCGGCGAGGGTGCGCGGGCCCGCGAGGCCGCGGCAAAGGCGCGCGAGCATTTTGGCGCAGAGACTGACAAGATGACCCGTCTCGACGCGCTGATGCGCGAACTGGGGATCGGCGGATGACGGCGACAGGAAGCTCCTGGTCGGGTGGCCGGCCATCAGGCGGCATGACCCGCAAGCAGCGGCGGCTGATCCTGATCGGCGCGATGGGCGCGGTGCTGACCATTGCCGCCGGCCTCGTCCTCTATGCCCTGTCCGGATCCATCACCCTGTTCCATTCGCCGACCGACGTCGTGGAGAAGAATGTCCAGCCCGGCACCCGCTTCCGCCTCGGCGGGCTGGTCGAATCCGGCTCGGTCCGGCGCGGCGAGAACATGGAGGTGGCCTTCGTCGTCACCGACGGGCGGGCGACCATGCAGGTGGCCTATCGGGGCGTGCTGCCGGACCTGTTCCGCGAGGGGCAGGGGGTGGTCACCGAGGGCGTGCTGGAGCCGGGCGGCCGGTTCCGCGCCGACAGCGTTCTGGCCCGCCACGACGAGAACTACATGCCGCGGGAGGTGGCCGACAGCCTCAAGCGGCAGGGCCACTGGAAGCCGGGTGACCCGGCCCCCAACCCCAATGCGACGCCGGCCGGCGCACCGGCTGCGGGAGGCACGCGCTGATGTCGCCTGAGATCGGTCATTTCGCGCTGGTTCTGGCGCTGGGACTTGCCCTCATCCAGTCGGTGGTGCCGATCTGGGGCGCGCGGAAAAACGATGCCGTGCTGATGGGAACGGCCGGGCCGCTGGCGCTCGGACAGTTCGCCTTCGTGGCGCTGTCCTTCGCCGCCCTGACCCACGCCTATCTGGTCTCCGACTTCTCGGTCCAGAACGTCCTCCAGAACAGCCATTCCACCAAGCCGCTGATCTACAAGATCTCCGGCGTCTGGGGGAACCACGAGGGCTCGCTGCTGCTCTGGGTGCTGATCCTGGCCCTGTTTTCCGCCCTGGTGGCGCTGTTCGGGCGCAACCTGCCGCTGTCGCTGAAAGCCAATGTGCTGGCCGTGCAGGGCTGGATCACCGCGGCCTTCCTCCTGTTCATGCTCAAGACGTCGAACCCGTTCGCGCGGGTGGTGCCGGCGCCGATCGAGGGCCGCGACCTCAACCCGCTGCTGCAGGATGTCGGCCTCGCCATCCATCCGCCGCTGCTCTACATCGGCTATGTCGGCTTCTCCATGTCGTTCGCCTTCGCGGTTGCCGCCCTCATCGAGGGCCGGATCGACGCGGCCTGGGCGCGCTGGGTGCGGCCCTGGACGCTGACCGCCTGGATCTTCCTCACCGCCGGCATCTCCATGGGCTCCTACTGGGCCTATTACGAGCTCGGCTGGGGCGGCTGGTGGTTCTGGGACCCGGTGGAGAACGCCTCGCTCATGCCCTGGCTGGCGGGCACGGCGCTGCTGCACTCGGCCGTGGTCATGGAGCGGCGCGAGGCCCTGAAGGTCTGGACGGTGCTGCTGGCCATCCTCACCTTCTCGCTGTCGCTGCTCGGCACCTTCCTGGTGCGCTCGGGCGTGCTGACCTCGGTTCATGCCTTCGCGGTGGATCCCGAGCGCGGCGTCTTCATCCTGGCGATCCTGGTCGCCTTCATCGGCGGCTCGCTGGCTCTCTATGCCTGGCGCGCACCGCTCCTGAAGCAGGGCGGCATCTTCGCGCCAGTCTCGCGCGAGGGCGCGCTGGTCTTCAACAACCTGTTCCTGAGCGCGGGCTGCGCCGCCGTCTTCGTCGGCACGCTGTATCCGCTGGCGCTGGAAACGCTGACCGGCGCCAAGATTTCGGTCGGCCCGCCCTTCTTCAACCTCACCTTCGGCCCGCTCATGGTGCCGCTCCTGCTGGCCATGGTGTTCGGCCCGTTCCTGCCGTGGAAGCGCGGCGACCTTTTCGGCGTCGCCCAGCGGCTGATGCTCGCCTTCGGGGCGGGGCTTGCCGCGATGATCCTGGCGGCCGCGACGGCCGGCGGGCCGGTGCTGGCGCCGGTCTTCATCGGCCTTGCCGCCTATATCATCGTCGGCGCCTTCCTCGACATCATCGAGCGCACCCAGCTGTTCCGGGCACCGGCCGCAACCAGCCTCGCCCGCGCCCGCGGCCTGCCGCGCTCCATCTGGGGCACGGCCTTTGCCCATGCCGGGGTCGGGGTCATGCTGCTCGGCATCGTCGGCGAGACGGCCTACAAGCAGGAGCAGATCGTCCAGATGCGTCCGGGCGAGACGGCCTCCATCGCCGGCTACGAGGTACGGCTGGAGGGCCTGGCTCCGGTCCAGGGGGCGAACTATCGCGATCTCGTCGCCCGCCTGTCGCTGCGCGAGGGCGGCGTCTTCGTCGGCACGCTGGAGCCGGCCAAGCGGGTCTATACCGCGCGCAACATGCCGACCACCGAGGCGGCGCTGTGGACGCGGGGTGTTTCACAGCTCTATGTCTCGCCCGGCGATGTCGGGGAGGGCGGCTCCATCGCGCTGCGGCTGTTCTACAAGCCCATGGTGCTGCTGATCTGGCTCGGCACGCTGGTCATGATCTTCGGCGGTATTCTGTCGCTGTCCGACCGCCGCCTGAGGGTCGGCGCGCCGCGACCGGCGGCGGCCCGTCCGCCTGCCGTCCAGCCGGCGGAGTGAGGCCATGACCCGCGCCCTCGCGATCCTGCTGCTGGCGCTGTCGCTGGTCCTGCCGGCGACGCCGTCGATGGCCGCGCTGCCCGGCGAGCGTCTGCCCGACCCGGCGCTGGAGGCGCGCGCGCGGGCGCTGTCGCAGGACCTGCGCTGCCTCGTCTGCCAGAACCAGTCGATCGACGATTCCGACGCCCCGCTCGCCCGCGACCTGCGCGTTCTGGTGCGCGAGCGGCTGAGCGCCGGCGATTCCGACCGGCAGGTGCTCGACTTCCTGGTGGCGCGCTACGGCGAGTTCGTGCTGCTGCGCCCGCGCCTTGCCTGGCACACGCTGGTTCTGTGGGGTGCGCCGGCCGCCTTCCTGCTCGGCGGAGCTGCCTATCTGGTGCTGGTCCTGCGCCGGCGCCGCCGCGAGCCGCCGGCCGAGCCCGCCCCGCTCACGGCGGAGGAGCAGGCAAAGCTCGACAGGGCCCTGCGCTCCTGATCGTGCCGGCCCGGCGGGGCCTGACAACCTTACCAAATCGTAATCTCCCCGACAGGGTGGCGTAATCCGGCCTCGGCCATGGTGCGCCCATGCATGGGATCACCGTGCCCCCGATCTGGATGGAGACCATCATGACCAATCGCCTGCGTGCCGCATTCCTGGGCACCGCCGCCGCGGCGGCGCTCGGCGTCGGCGCCCTCACGCTCCTGCCGGCCCCCGCGCCCTTCCTGTCGAGCGCCATCGCCCAGGGCGCCCCCCAGAGCCAGCCCTTCTCCTTCGCCGACATGGTCGAGCGCGTGAAGCCGGCCGTCGTTGCGGTCCGTGTCACCCGCGCGCCCGCGGCCAGCTCGCAGATGACCTTCCGCGACCTGCCCGGCCAGGACGACGACGGCCAGTCGATGGAGCGCTTCATGCGCCGCTTCGGCGACCAGTTCCGCAACGATCCGCGCTTCGGTCCCGGCAATCCGGGTCCCGACAGCCCGCGCTTCGGCAATCCGGGTCCGGGCGGCCCGCGCTGGGGCGGTCCCGGCGGTCCGCGTGGCGGCCCGCGCGCCGTGGCCCAGGGCTCCGGCTTCTTCATTTCGGCCGATGGCTACATCGTCACCAACAACCACGTCGTGCGTGACGCCACCGAGGTCGAGGTGGTCATGGACGGTGGCCGCACCCTGCGCGCCCGCGTCATCGGCACCGACCAGCGCACCGACCTCGCCCTGCTGAAGGCCGAGGGCACCGATTTCCCCTTCGTGCGCTTCGCCCCGCAGGCGCCGCGCGTCGGTGACTGGGTGATCGCCGTCGGCAATCCGTTCGGGCTCGGCGGCACGGTCACGGCCGGCATTGTCTCGGCCCGTGGCCGCGACATCGGCTCCGGCCCCTATGACGACTTCCTGCAGATCGACGCGGCGGTGAACCGCGGCAATTCGGGCGGGCCGACCTTCAACGCCAATGGCGACGTGATCGGCGTCAACACCGCCATCTACTCGCCCTCGGGCGGCAATGTCGGCATCGCCTTCGCCATCCCCGCGGAGACGACGCAGAACGTCATCGCCTCCCTGCGCGAGCACGGTTCGGTGCAGCGGGGCTGGATCGGCGTGCAGATCCAGCAGGTCACGCCGGAGATTGCCGAAGGCCTCAGGTTGTCCAAGCCGGAGGGCGCGCTGGTGGCCGGCATCCAGCCGGACAGCCCGGCCGCCTCCTCGGACCTGAAGCCCTCCGACGTCATCGTCGGGGTCAATGGCGAGCCGATCCGCAATGCCCGCGAGCTGTCGCGCCGCATCGCCGGCGTCCGCCCCGGCACCGAGGTGCGCCTGACGGTCATGCGTGACGGCGCCGAGCGCACCGTGACCATGACGCTGGGCCGGCTGGAAGATGCCCGCCAGGCCTCGCGCGGCGACGATCTGCGCCAGCGGCGCGGTGGTTCGGACCGCGGCGGCGAATTCGGTGCGACGCCCCAGGCCCCTGATGCCCCGCGTCTCGGCCTCTCGGTTGAGCCCGCGCGCAACCGCGGCGGCGGCCTCGTCGTCACCGAGGTCGATCCGTCGGGTCCCGCCGGCCAGCGCGGCATCCGCGAGGGCGACGTGATCCTCGACGTTGCCGGCCGCACGGTGTCGAACATCCGCGAGATGCGCGAGGCCCTGGCCAATTCCCGCACGGAGGGCCGCAACACGGTGCTCCTGCGGGTCCGCTCCGGCGAGCGCCAGCACTTCGTGGCCATCCCGATCGGGCGTGGCTGAAAAAAATGCGGCGGGCGCATGAACCTTTCCCGCGCCCGCCGCGACCCATTGATGATCCGGACCGGCATCCCCAGTCGCCCCCCGCCGGCCGGATTGTCTCGAGCGAGGCGGCCAGGACTGACCCCTGGCCGCCTCGTTTCCCTGTTGGCGGCGCTCCGGCGCGGCCCGGCTTGTCTGGCGCAGGGTTTGCGAGCCCGTGTAACATGCGATCCATGCGGATTCTGATCATCGAGGACGACCGCGACGCGGCCGCCTATCTCGTCAAGGCTTTCCGGGAAGCCGGCCATGTCGCCGACCACGCCGCCGATGGCGAGGAGGGTCTGGCCATGGCCCTTGACGGTCCCTACGACGTGCTGGTCGTGGACCGCATGCTGCCGAAGCGCGACGGCCTGTCGGTGATCGGCGAACTGCGCGCCTCGGGCCGGGAGGCGCCGGTGCTCATCCTGTCCGCCCTCGGCCAGGTCGACGACCGGGTGAAGGGCCTCAGGGCCGGCGGCGACGACTACCTGCCCAAGCCCTATTCCTTCTCCGAACTGCTGGCGCGCGTCGAGGTGCTGTCGCGCCGGCGCACGTCGGGCGCTCCCGAGACGGTCTATCGCGTCGCCGATCTGGAGCTGGACCGGCTGTCCCACCGCGTCTCCCGCAACGGCTCGGAAATCGTCCTTCAGCCGCGCGAGTTCCGCCTGCTCGAATATCTGATGAAGAATGCCGGGCAGGTCGTCACCCGCACCATGCTGCTCGAACATGTCTGGGACTATCATTTCGATCCGCAGACCAATGTCATCGATGTCCATGTCTCGCGGCTGCGCTCCAAGATCGACAGGGGCTTCGAACGTCCCCTGATCCACACCGTCCGGGGTGCGGGCTACACGGTGCGCGCGTGACACGACTGCGCACGCTGCTCCGCACGACGGCGTTCAAGATCCTTGCAGCCTATCTCCTGGTCTTCGTCCTCTATGCCGGGCTGGTCATCGGCTGGCTGGGCTTTGCCACCCAGCGCCTCGTCACCGACCAGATCACCGAGACGGTCGAGGCGGAGGTGCGCGGCCTTGCCGAGCAATATGCGGTGGGCGGCATCCGCCGGCTGGTCGAGGTGGTGGAGGAGCGCGCCCGCCGGCCGGGCGCCTCGCTCTATCTGGTGGCGAGCTTCACCGGCGAGACCATCGGCGGCAATATCGGGGAACTGCCGGCCGGCACGCTGGAGCGCGCAGGCTGGATCGAGACCGACTATCGCCGGCCGGACGAGACGGCGGCCACCTCGCCGCACCGGGCCATCGCCCAGGTCTATGGCCTGCCGGGAGGGTTCCGCCTGCTGGTCGGACGCGATCTCGACGAGCGCGACCGGATGCGCGAGATCTTCGGTCGCGGGTTCCGGCTGACCCTCGTGATCGCGCTGCTGCTGGGGCTCGCGGGGGCCTATTTCGTCACCCGCCGCGTGCTCAAGCGCGTGGACGCCATGACCGACATGTCGCGGCGGATCATGGACGGCGACCTGACCGGCCGGCTGCCGATTGCCGGCACGCGCGACGAGCTCGACCGCCTCGCCGATGCCGTCAATGCCATGCTCGGCCGCATCGAGGCGCTGATGAGCGGCATGAAGGAGGTTTCCGACAACATCGCCCACGACCTCAAGACGCCGCTGACGCGCCTCAGGAACCGCGCCGAGGACGCGCTCAGGCGCGACGGCGACCAGGAGGCGAACCGGGCGGCGCTTGCCGGCATCATCGAGGATTCCGACGGACTGATCCGCACTTTCAATGCCCTGCTGATGATCGCGCGCGCCGAGGCCGGGAACCAGCGCGAGGGCATGGAGCCGCTGGACCTTGCCGAGATCGCCAGCGGGGTCGCCGAACTCTACGAACCGGTGGCCGAGGAGGCCGGCGGCGGTCTTGCCGTGGCGGTCACCCCGGCCGTCGTGCAGGCCAACCGCGAACTGCTCGGCCAGGTGGTGGCCAATCTCGTCGACAACGCCCTCAAGCACGGCACGATCGACGGCCAGCCGCCGGACGTGTCGGTCACGGTGACGGTCGAGGGCACCGAGGCGGTGCTGGTCGTCGCCGATCGCGGACCCGGCATTGCGGAGGCCGACCGCGACCGCGTCATCGACCGTTTCGTCAGGCTGGAAACCGCGCGCTCGCGGCCCGGCTCCGGCCTCGGGCTGAGCCTCGCCGCGGCGGTGGCGGGGCTGCATGGCGGACGGCTGGAACTCGGCGACAATCGGCCGGGGTTGCGGGTGGCGCTGCGTCTGCCACGATTGGGCGATGACCAGAGCCCAGCCAGTATCCGTTCCTGACGACGACCAGCCGCTTGGCCCGCGCGTTGTTCATGCGCCCGTCCTGCCGAAAGGGGCGGCGGCATCACGGCTGCTGGCCGATTATCTCGGCGGAATCGAGGATCGCGCGGTCGCCGCCGAGCTGGAGAAGGTCCTCAAGCCAGCCAGGGTGCGCGCGCTGGTGGCCGGCATCCTGGCCCATTCGCCGTTCCTGTCGGCGATTGCCACGCACCGGCCCGAGCTGCTGCGCGATTCGCTGCTGCTTCCGCCCGGCACCCATTTCGAGGCACTGGCGGCCGAGGCGCAGGCGGCCTGCCGTGCAGCGGGGAGCGACGAGGCGATCGGCTCGGTTCTGCGCACGTTCCGGTCGGCGGTCGCCTTCCTCGCCGCGCTCTGCGACATCGCGGGCGTCTGGTCGCTGGAGCAGGTGACGGCGGCCCTGACCCGCACGGCGGACCTGGCTGTCGGCGAGACGGTCGCCCACCTGATGCGCGAGCTTGCCGGCAACGGCACGCTGAAGCCGAAGGACCCGGCCGCCCCGGAGGCCGACAGCGGCTATATCGTGCTGGCCATGGGCAAGCACGGCGCGGGCGAGCTCAACTATTCCTCCGACATTGACCTCATCGTCTTCTTCGACCCCGACAAGGCGCCGATGAAGGCCGGCCGAGAGCCGCAGCAGGTCTATGTGCGGTTGACCCAGCGCCTTGTGCGCATCCTTCAGGAGCGCACGGCCGACGGCTATGTGTTCCGCACGGATCTGCGCCTGCGCCCCGATCCCGGCGCCACGGCGGTGGCGATCTCGACGCCGGCCGCCTTGCACTACTACGAGACGCTGGGGCAGACCTGGGAGCGCTCGGCCTTCATCAAGGCGCGGCCCTGCGCCGGCGACATCGTCGCGGGCGAGGCGCTTCTCGCCGAGATCCAGCCGTTCATCTGGCGCAAATATCTCGATTACGCGGCCGTGGCCGACATCCACGCCATGAAGCGGCAGATCCACGCCTTCCGCGGCCATGACGTGCTGGCCGTCGAGGGGCACAACATCAAGCTCGGTCGCGGCGGCATCCGCGAGATCGAGTTCTTCGTCCAGAGCCAGCAGCTGATCGCCGGCGGCCGCAATCCGGCGCTGCGCGTGCGCCAGACCATCGGCGGGCTCGATCTGCTGGCCGGCCAGGGCTGGGTCAGCGAGCGCACGCGCGACGAACTGTCGGTCGCCTACCGCTTCCTGCGCGGTGTCGAGCATCGCCTGCAGATGGTCGCCGACGAGCAGACCCACAGCCTGCCCGAGGAGGCGGAGGGCGTGGAGCGCATTGCCCGCTTCCTCGGCTACAAGGACCGCTCAGCCTTTGCGGAGGCTCTTGTCGAGCAGCTGAAGCCCGTGGAGGCCGCCTATGCGCGCCTGTTCGAGAGCCTGCCGCCGCTGGCCGAGGTGAAGGGCACGGTGGATCTTGGATCCAGCCCTCCCAGACCCTCGACGCTTGCCGCCCTGCGCGACATGGGCTTCTCCGAGCCGGGGGAGGCGGCCTCCACCGTGCTCGCCTGGCAGCAGGCGCGAAAGGGGGGCCTGAGGGCGAAGGAGGCCCGCGAGCGCGTTGCCGAACTCGCGCCCGCGCTGATCGACGCGCTGTCGCGCACGGTCGATGCCGATCTCGGGCTGAGGGCCTTCGACCGCCTGCTGACGCGCCATTCGCAGCCCATCGAGCTCCTGGCGATCCTGCGGGCCCATCCGGACATGCTGGAGCTCGTCTCGCAGATTCTCGGGTCGGCGCCACGCCTTGCCGATCTCCTCGGCCGTCGCGCCCATGTCCTCGATGCCCTGCTGGAGCCGGCCTTCTTCGACGACCTTCCGGGCGAGAAGGAACTGGCCCGTCGCCTGGCCGAAACGCTGTCGCTGGCCCGCCATCCGGAAGAGCTGCTCGACCGGGCGCGCATCTTCGGCCAGGAGCAGCTGTTCCTCACCGCCGTGCGGGTGCTCGCCGGAACGGTCTCGGCGGAGGCTGCCGGCCAGGCCTTCGCCCGCCTTGCCGAGCAACTCATCGTCGCCCTGCATCGCCATGTGACGAAGCGGGTGATCGAGGCCCACGGCACCATTCCCGGCATGCGCACCGCCGTCATCGCCATGGGAAAACTCGGCGGACGGGAGATGACAGCCGGGTCCGATCTCGACCTGATCCTGCTTTACGACCACGACCCCAAGGAGAATGCCTCGGACGGGCCGCGGCCGCTGGTCGGCAGCCACTATTTCTCGCGCCTGACGCAGCGCCTGATCAGCGCCCTGTCGGCCCCCACCAGCGAGGGCGTGCTCTACGAGGTGGACCTGCGCCTGCGACCCTCCGGTCGTTCAGGCCCGGTGGCGACCCATCTCGACGGGTTCCGCGCCTATCAGCTCAAGGAGGCCTGGACCTGGGAGCATATGGCGCTGACGCGCGCGCGGGTGATCTCGGCCTCGCCGGGCTTTGCGGTGGAGGTGGACAAGGCCATCCGGCAGGTGCTCACCCTGAAACGCACTGCGCGCAAGACGCTCGCCGATATTGCCGACATGCGCCGGGCGATCGCCGAGGACAAGGGCGAGGACAGCCGGTGGGACCTGAAATATGCCCGCGGCGGCCTCGTCGACATCGAGTTCATCGCCCAGGCGCTGCAACTCGTTCACGGTCACAAGCACCCCGACATACTCGACACCAACACCGCGCGGGTGCTCGACAAGGCAACCGCCGCCGAGTTCCTGACGCCGGCCGACGGCGACACGCTGCGGGCGGCCTGCCGGCTCTACCAGCGCCTCACCCAGATCATCCGGCTCTGCCTTGTGGACGGGTTCGATCCCGAGACGGCGGCGCCGGGCCTCAGGCAATTGCTCGCCAGGGCGGGCGAGCTGCCGGATTTTGCAACGCTCGACGCGCATGTGGGCGAGGTGCAGACGGCGGTCAGGCAGGTGTTCGAGAGGATCGTCGGTCCGGTCTGATCAGGCCGGCTGGGTGGCAGGGGAGGGCTCGCATTCGGGCAGGCGGACCAGGACGGTGGTGCCGCGGCCCACAGCGGAGCGGATCTTCAATGATCCGCCATGCATCTCGGCGAGCGATTTGGCGATGGCCAGACCCAGTCCCGAGCCATTGTGATTCTTGACGAACTGGCTCTGGACCTGTTCGAAGGGCCGCCCGAGATTGCGGATCGCGTTGCGGGGGATGCCGACGCCGGTATCCTCGATGGCGAGCGTGATGACGCCGCGGATCTTACGGGCCCGGACCGAGATCATGCCGCCGGCCGGGGTGAACTTCACCGCATTGGACAAGAGGTTCAGCGCGATCTGCTTGATCGCCCGCCGGTCGGCGACCAGCCCCAGCCCGTCGGGAATCTCCGCCTCGATGAGGATCTGCTTGTCGCCGGCCAGCTTGCCGATGACCCGCATGGTCTCGTCCAGCGTCTCGTCGAGGCAGATCGGTTCCGGCGCCAGCTTGAGGCGGCCGGCCTCGATGCGCGACATGTCGAGGATGTCGTCGATCACGGACAGCAGGAAGCAGCCGCTGTCGTGAATGTCATGGGCATATTCGAGGTATTTCGGGGCGCCGATCGGGCCGAAATGACCGTCCTTCATGACTTCGGAGAAGCCGATGATGGCATTGAGCGGCGTGCGCAGCTCGTGGCTCATATTGGCCAGGAACTCGGACTTGGCGCGGCTGGCTTCCTCGGCCTGGTTCTTCTGCTCGGAATATTTCTCGGCCAGCTCTGCCAGCTGCTGGGTCTGCATTTCCAGCGCATACTGGCTGCGCTGGAGGTCCGAAACCGTGGAGCGCAGGCGCTGCTCGCTGGCGATGATCTGCGATTCGTGAAGCTTCAGCGCGGTGATGTCGGTGCCGACCGAGACATAGCCGCCGCATTCCGTGCGCCGTTCGCTGATCTGCAGCCAGCGTCCGTCGGCCAGTTCCACCTCGAGGTCGCGGGCGCCCTCGCCATTGCCGGTCGCCAGGACGCGGCCGTCGATGACCTGGATGCCGCCGCCGCGGGCGAGGGCATCCTGATAGCGCGTGCCGGGCCGGGAATTCTCCTCCGTCAGTCCGTTCAGCTCGCGGAACTTGGAATTGCAGACGACGATCCGTTCCTGGTCGTCACACACCACGAAGGCTTCGGAAATGGTCTCGATGGCCTCCCGCACGCGCTGGTCGCGGGCCGCGTTCCGTTCGGCCAGCGCGATCTGCTCGGTGATGTCGACCACGATGCCGACGAAGCGGGGATGGGCGACGCCGGCAACCGACAGGCCCCGGCCGCGCGCCCGGAACCACAGCCAGCGGCCATCGGCATGGCGCATGCGGAACTGCAGGTCGACGGTGATGCTGACATCGACTTCGGTCATCGAGGCGATGCCGGAGAGATAGCCGTCGTCGGGATGCAGCAGCGGCTCCAGTTCGGCCAGCGTCACCACGCCCTCTCGGCCGGCCATCCCGAGCAGCTCGAACATCGAGGCCGACCAGTACATCCGGTCGGTGCCGATCTCCCAGTCCCACAGGCCGCAACTGCCGCTCTGCAGGGCCGCATCGATGGTGGTCCGGGCGTTCTGGTTGATCATGTCGGCGGTCGCTGCCCGCATGGTCTGGATATGGAAGGCGATGCCGATGATGAAGAGCAGCAGGCCCGTCGTGGCGAACAATGTGCCGGTCAGCAGCGACGCCCGCCACCACTGCGCGAGCGCCGCACCGACGGTCTGGACCACGTAGAGCCGCGCCATGGGTTCGCGCAGGGGGCGCACCACCACATAGGCGGTGGCGCTGTCCGTCATGCGGGCCTCGCGCACGGAGCCGTTGGCCGCCTCGCCGATTGTCAGGACGGACGAGAGTGGCCGCCCAACCAGCTGGCCGCGCAGTGCCGGCGGCGAGACCGCCGCAATGGTGCCGTCCGGTGCCTCGGCGAGGATCAGCCTGCCCGCCTGGGGGGCGAGACGCGAGGCGGTGAGTTCGAGTGCGACCTGCACCGCAGCGGCCGCATCCGTGCCCGTCAGGCTGATGCGGTGATTGAGGTCCGCATCGACGGCGGCCGCGGCCGTCGTCAGGTCGGCGCGCAGTCCGGCAAGCGTCTCGTTCCGGCTGTTGTGGATCTGCAGGGCGGCGGCGGCGCCGACCACCAGCAGGAACGCCATGATGAGGAACGGAACCAGCCGCCGCAGCAGCGGCTCGTAAGGCGTCAGTCGTGATTCGAGCGAGGCGTCGATGGGCTGTGCAAAGCCCCTCAGTCCCGAAGCATGAATCCGCGCTTCCGCGCTGGGCGCCATATCGCGCTCCATCGCCGGTTCTCCCCGCCGAAAAGTCTTGAAAATCTGCCCGGAGAGAAGCCCCAGCCCCGCCGAATCACGGGCATAAGAATCGATTTGCCCGGGGGCTGTCTAGAGTCGCGGACTCGGGCAATCGGAAATATTTGGTTAACGCCGATTGGAGCCTAGTCCGGTCCTATCGGTGGTCTGATCGGGCGTCCGGACCGTCAGCCGAGCGAACGCTGGACGATATCGGCGACATCGGCCGACAGGGGCGAGACGGCCGCGATCCGCCGCAGTTCGGCCTCGGCCTTTGCCCGCCGGACCGGCTCCATGGCGCGCCACGAGCGAAACGCCGACAGGAGCCGTGCGGCGACCTGCGGATTGCGCCTGTCGGTTTCGAGCACGACATCGGCGAGGAAGGCATAACCGGCCCCGTCCGCGCGGTTGAACTGGGTGGCATTGGCGGTGGCGAAGCTGCCGACCAGCGAACGCAGCCGGTTGGGATTGGTGGCGGAGAAATCCGGCCCCGTCATCAGCGCCCGCACCCGGTCGAGCGTGCCGGCTTCGGGGATGGAAGCCTGCAGCGCCAGCCACTTGTCGAGGATCAGGGCATTGCCGCGATAGCGGTCGCGGAAGGCGTCGAGTGCGGCCTCGCGCCGCGCACCGGCGTGCTGGGCGAGGATGGCGAGCGCTGCCAGGCGGTCGGTCATGTTGTCGGCACGCCCGAGCCGCTCGGCGACCGCCGCCAACCGGTCTTCGCCGCCGCCAGCCGCGGCGAGGTCGAGCGCGACATTGACGAGCGCGCGCCGGCCGGCCGAGGTCGAATCGGGAGAGAAAGGACCGGCGGGAGTGAAGCTGTGGATCACCGTATCCAGTGCAGGGCCGAGGCGCCCGGCCAGCGCCGCGCGCAGGCCGCGCCGGGCGGCGAGGATGGCGTCGGGATCGACATCGGCGCCGATCTCGCGGGCGATATCGGCCTCCGAGGGCAGCGCCAGCGCCTGGGCCGCGAAGGCCGGATCGGCATCGGCGCGCTCCAGCACCGATTGCAGCACGCCCGCCAGCGGCTCCACCGCCGCGGGCGGCGCGCCCGGCCGGCCGGCTGCCACGAGCGCGGTCGTCGCCAGCGTCTGGATCGCCTGCCAGCGATTGCAGGCGTCGGCGTCATGGCGGGCCAGGAAGGCAAGGTCATCGGCCGACAGGTCGGCCTTCAGGATGATCGGGGCCGAAAAGCCGCGGTTGATCGACAGGACCGGCCGCGTCGGATGGCCGGAAAAGACGAACCGGTGCCGGGCCTCGGTCAGGGCGATGACGCCGGGCACGGTCTCGCCGTCATCGGTCAGAAGCGGCCGGTCCTCGCCGTTCGCCCCGATCAGGCCAAGCGCGAGCGGAATGACCATGGGCTGCTTGTCGGGCTGCCCGGGGGTGGGCCTGAGGCTCTGCGTGATGTCGAGGGTGAAGGTGCCGGCAACCGGGTCGTGGCGGGTCGCGACCGCGACTTCCGGCGTGCCCGACTGGCGATACCAGAGGAAGAACTGCTTGAGGTCGCGGCCGCTCGCCTCGGCGAAACAGGCAACGAAATCCTCCGCCGTCGCGGCATCGCCATCGTGGCGCTCCAGATAGAGGTCCATGCCGCGCCGGAACGCCTCCGGGCCGATCAGCACCTTCAGCGCACGGATGACCTCGGCGCCCTTCTCGTAGACGGTCGCCGTATAGAAGTTGTTGATCTCGTGATAGATTTCCGGGCGAACCGGATGTGCCAGCGGCCCGGCATCCTCCGGGAACTGGTGGCTCTTGAGCAGCCTGACATCGGCGATCCGCTCCACCGCGCGCGAGCGCATGTCGGCGGAGAACTCCTGGTCGCGGAAGACGGTCAGACCCTCCTTCAGGCAGAGCTGGAACCAGTCGCGGCAGGTGATCCGGTTGCCGGTCCAGTTGTGGAAATATTCGTGGGCGATGATCGCCTCGATGGCGGCATAGTCCTGGTCGGTCGCGGTGTCCGGCAGGGCCATCACATATTTGTCGTTGAAGATGTTGAGGCCCTTGTTCTCCATCGCCCCCATGTTGAAGTCGGAAACCGCCACGATGTTGAACACGTCGAGGTCGTATTCGCAGCCATAGGCCTCTTCGTCCCAGCGCATGGAGCGCTTCAGCGCGTCCATGGCATAGGCGCAATTGTCCTGCTTGCCGGGCTCGACATAGATGTTGAGCGCCACCTTGCGGCCGGAGCGCGTGGTGAAGCTGTCGGACGCGCAGGACAGGATGCCGCCGACCATGGCGAACAGGTAGCTGGGCTTGGGATGCGGGTCGTGCCAGACGGCATAGTGCCGCCCGCCGGGCAGGTCGCCGGCCTCCACCAGGTTGCCGTTGGCGAGCAGCACGGGCGCCTCGGCCTTCTCCGCTTCCAGCCGCACGGTATAGACCGCGAGCACGTCCGGTCGGTCTGGGAAATAGGTGATGCGCCGGAAGCCCTCGGCCTCGCATTGGGTGCACCAGGTGCCGGAGGAGCGATAGAGCCCCATCAGCTGGCTGTTGGCCTCCGGGTTCACCTCGGTGACGATGGTCAGGCGGAAAGGGCCGGCGGGCGGGCTGGCAAGGGTCAGCGCATCCGGCGTTGCCTCGTAGCGGCTCGCCTCGAGCGCCTCGCCGTCGAGGGCGAGCGAGACGAGGGCGATGCCGTCGCCGTCGAACACCAGCGGCGCGTCGGGCCGGCCCTCGGGGTGTCGCTCGACGGCCAGTTCGGCCACCACACGCGTGCGCGTCGGGTGCAGGGACACGTCGAGGCGGACGCTTGTCACCACATGGTCGGGCACGCGGTAGTCGGAGAGCCGGACCGGCCTGGCCACGTCGCTGCGCATCGTCTGGGGCATCCCTGATGGTTGGTGGAGGGGGCCGACCCTATGGCCGCTTGGCTCAGGAGGGAAGGGGCCGCCGCGGCTCGGCATGGCCGACCACCCGCACGATTTCCGGATGGGCCCGCCGGAAGCGCCGCTCGATCCGGTCGACCGCCTCATGGACCTCGCCGATGGACAGCGCCGGGTCGGCGCGGCAATGGAACACCGCGACGAGGCCCTGCGGCGTGCGCCGGACGCGGACGCTGTGGACATCGGTGATCGGTCCCTCTTCCGCCGCGAAGGTCTTCAGCGCACCGGCCAGGTGCGCCACCGTCTCGGGCGGACAGTCGGCACCGGTCAGCATCTCGACCTGCAGCGGCTCGATATGCGTCTCCACCTCCACATCCTCGCCGAGTTCCTCGCGCACGGCCTGTTCGAGGTGGCTGGCGATGGTGTGGGCCTCGCCCAGCGACAGGGCGCCATCGACCTCCAGGTCGAGCCCGACCGACAGGCGCTCGCCGACATGGTGGATCGTGATGTGGTGGACGGCCAGCCCCTGAAGGCGCGCGGTGAGGTGGACGCGCTCCATCACCGTCTCGTCGTCGAGCGCCACCGCATTGGTGGTGACGGTGGTCTGGGTGTTTGGCCGCGCCGCCTCGGCGGCAGAGGCGATCGCCGACTTGATGGCCGCGACCCGGTGCAGCGGCAGGGTGCGGTTCACGTTCACCGCGATCTCGGCCAGCGTCTCGTTGCCCACCTCGCGCAGGCGAACCCGATCGACGGAGACGACGCCTGGGACCTGATCGACCGCTTCGGCCAGCGCCTGGCTGGCGCCCGTCGGGGCGCGGTCCATCAGCGTGTCGATGGTGCGCCGGCCGAGCCGCCAGCTCATGGCGCAGATGAGGATCGCGACCGCGATGGCGGCGATGGCATCGGCCTTGGGATAGCCGAGCCAGACGAAGCCGAGGCCGATCAGCACCACGGTCGACGCGCCCATGTCGGCGGCGAAATGCAGCGCACCCGATTCGAGCGCATGGCTGCCGGTCTCCTGGGCGAGGCGCGAGAGCACGCGCACGCGCCAGAAGTCGACGGCGATCACCAGCACCAGGAATCCGGCGAGCCAGGGGGTGACCTCAACGGGCTGGCCCCCGTCCAGGAGCCGGCGCACGGCCTCCGTCACCACGATTCCGGAGACCAGGAACAGGAAGGCGGTCTCGGCCAGCGCCGCGATCGATTCCACCTTGCCATGGCCGTAGGGGTGGTCCTCGTCGGCAGGCTTGTCGGCGAGCCGCACGGCGTAGAAGGTGAGCAGCGTCGCCGCCGTGTCGACCAGCCCGTGGGCCGCCTCCGCCAGAATCGCGATGGACCCCGAGGCGAAGCCGACGACGGCCTTGGCCACGGTCAGTGCGACCGTGACCGCAATGGATGCGAGGGCTGCCTTTTGCTTGATCGATGCCATGACGAATGCGCCGGGAGGTCGGGAGCGGTGAGCCGTAGGCCGACGCGGCTGCCCGGTCAATTCACGCTGCCCTCATGCCGCCCGACCGGGGCATGACCATGCCCGGACCCCATCTCGACGCCGAGTACAACAACCGCGCCATGGTGCCCGACCATCCGGCGATCATGGCCGGCTGGGCAACGGACGCCAGCGCCTTCCGCGCGGCGCGGCCGGATGCCGCCCTCGACCAGCCCTACGGCACCGGCGAGCGCCACCGCTTCGACCTCTTCCCGGCAGCCGGCGCGCGCGAAGGGGCCCCGGTGCTGCTGTTCATCCATGGCGGCTACTGGCAGGCGCTGGACAAGAGCTCGTTCAGCCACATGGCGGCCGGCGCCAATGCCCACGGGCTGGACGTGGCGGTGATGAGCTATGACCTCTGCCCGCAGGTGAAGCTCGGCGAGATCGTCGATCAGGCCATCGCCTGCGCGCGCGAACTGGATCGACGGACCGGCCGCAAGGTGCTGCCCTTCGGCCATTCTGCCGGCGGCCACCTGGCCGCGTGCCTAGCTGGCGCGAACTGGCCGTGGATCGGTGAAGCCCAACCGATGATCGCCGCAGCCATGCCGGTATCGGGGCTGTTCCACCTCGCGCCCCTGATGAAGACCTTCGTCAACAAGGCGTTGGGCATGGAGCCGGGCGATGCCTCCCGGCTGTCGCCGGTCACCTGGACCCCGCCGGAGGGCCTGAGGGTGACTGCCGTGGTGGGAGGCGCCGAATCCTCCGAGTATCACCGCCAGAGCCGGATGCTGGCCGAATGCTGGGCCGCGATGGGGGCCGAGACCAAGATCCTCGTCATGCCGGGGGCGAACCATTTCACGGTGATCGCGCCCTTTGCCGATTCCCGCTCGGTGCTGACGGCGGAACTCGTGGCGCTCGCGGCTTGATCGATCGCAAGGCGGCGGGCGGGCAGGTGGCGCAGGGTGGCGTCATCCCCGCCTGCCGAGGCCGCCATGGTCCCCCTTTCCCGCCCCGTTGCCCTCATCGCCGTCCTTGCCATGCTGGCCCTCGCTCAGCCGGTGCTTGCCCAGTCGGGCGCAGCCCGCGATCGCGTGCTGATCCAGCGCGGCGAGGCGCTGCTGCGCCAGCACTGCGCGCTGTGCCACGGCGTCGGCCGGGACGATGCCAGCCGCTACCCCAACGCTCCGCTGTTCCGTGAGCTCTCGCGCCGCTATCCGGTCGATGTGCTGGAGGAGGCGCTTGCCGAAGGCTTCACCTCGGGCCATCCGGCCATGCCGGAATTCGTGTTCTCGGCCGAGCGGGCGGCGGCCATCGTCGCCTATCTGATGTCGATCCAGGTCGAGCCGCGGGCAAGGCCCCAGCGACGGTGAGGGCGGGGCCATCCGGGAGCACCCTTGAACGACAAAGCCCGGCACGAAGGCCGGGCTCTGCACCATCAGACGGCCGCAACGATCAGAAGAAGGCCTGGATGCCGGTCTGTGCGCGGCCGAGGATCAGCGCGTGGACGTCGTGGGCGCCCTCATAGGTGTTGACCGTCTCCAGGTTCACCATGTGGCGGATGACGTGATACTCGGCCGAAATGCCGTTGCCGCCGTGCATGTCGCGGGCGAGCCGGGCGATGTCCAGCGCCTTGCCGCAATTGTTCCGCTTCATCAGCGAGATGGCCTGCGGAGCGAAGTTGTGCTCCTCCATCAGGCGGCCGAGGCGCAGCGCGCCGTGCAGGCCGAGGGTGATCTCGGTCTGCATGTCGGCGAGCTTCTTCTGCACGAGCTGGGTCGCGGCCAGCGGCTTGCCGAACTGCTTGCGGTCGAGCGTGTACTGCCGTGCGCGGTGCCAGCAGTCCTCGGCAGCCCCCATGGCGCCCCAGGCGATGCCATAGCGGGCCCGGTTGAGACAGCCGAACGGGCCGGACAGGCCGCGCGCATTGGGCAGCATGTTCTCCGCCGGCACGAACACGTCATCCAGGACGATCTCGCCGGTCACCGAGGCGCGCAGCGACACCTTGCCCTCGATCTTCGGGGTGGAGAAGCCCTTCATGCCGCGCTCGACGACGAAGCCGCGAATGGCATCGTCGGTCTTGGCCCAGACGACCGCGACATCGGCGATCGGCGAGTTGGTGATCCACATCTTCGAGCCCTTGAGCACGTAGCCGCCGTCCACCTTCACGGCACGCGTCTTCATGCCGGCGGGGTCGGACCCGGCATCGGGCTCGGTCAGGCCGAAGCAGCCGACCCATTCGCCCGAGGCGAGCTTCGGCAGGTACTTCTTGCGCTGCTCCTCGGAGCCATAGGCGTAGATCGGATACATGACGAGGGAGGACTGCACCGAACACGCCGAGCGATAGCCGGAATCGACCCTCTCGACCTCGCGGGCGATGAGCCCGTAGGCGACATAGCCGAGGTCGGCGCCGCCATATTCGGAGGGCAGCGTCGAGCCGAGCAGTCCAAGCTCGCCCATCTCGGTCATGATCTCGCGGTCGAAGCGTTCGTCCAGGAAGGCGGACGTGACGCGCGGCAGCAGCTTTTCCTGGCAATAGGTGCGGGCGGTCTCCTGCACCATGCGCTCCTCCTCGGTCAGGAGGGCGTCGAGGTTCAGCGGGTCTTCCCAGTTGAACTCCTCGTTGTCCTTCACATAGCCGGTGGCGGGGTGAAGCTGGGCAACAGCCATGGCGTGGTCCTCAAGCGAAACGGATCAGGTGTCTTAGGCCAAAGCCCGGAAGGCGCCAAGCATCCGCTCGTCATAGCCCGCCTGTCATGCGGTCGCGGGCGCGGGCAGGGCGCGCATCCTGGCGAGCGGTGAGGCCAGCGCCACCAGCGCTGAAGCGGCGAAGGCGACCGCGACGAGAGCCAGCGCGGCCTCGAAGCCGGCGAACTGGCCGGCAAGGCCGCCCGCCAGCGCCCCGACCGGCCGAATGCCGTAGATCGCCACCTGGATGGTCGCCGTCACCCGGCCCATCAGGGCTGGCGGCGTGACCAGCTGGCGCACCGAGGTCTGCATGACCAGCCAGAGAACCGGGCCGAAGCCGATGAGGCCGAAGGCAAGGCCTGCGGCGGCCAGTCCGCCAAGGCCGGGTGAGGCGACCATGATCAGCGCCCCGACGACCGACGAGACCGGTCCGAAGACCAGGACGGCGCGCGGTTCCACGCGGGCGAAGACGAAAGGCGCGGCGGCAGCCCCCAGGATCATGCCCATGCCGTTGGCGCCGAGCGCCAGTCCCGCGCCGGCGGCGTCGGTGCCGAGGCGGGCGAGCGCGAAGGGCAGGAACACCGCCAGCAGGGCCATGAAGGCGAAGTTCCAGAAGATGGCACAGAGCCCGATGGCCCGCAGGACCGGCTCGGCGGCCACGAAACGCGCGCCGTCCGCGATGGCGGCGAGAACCGGAGGACGGGCCGCCGGCGAATGCGGAGCGGCCGGCAGTCGCAGGGTCGTGGCGGCGAAAAGGGCGGCCAGAGCCAGCAGCGCGGCGAGCGGGTAGCCGGCAAGCGGCGACACGCGGGTTGCCAGCCAGCCGACGACGAAGGGCGCGGCCGTGGCCGCCAGCGCGCGGGCCAGCTCGATGCGGGCATTCGCACGCGGGAGGCCTGCGGGTTCGACCAGGACCGGAACGAGGCCGATCTGCACCAGCACGAAGGTCACGGTGCCGGCCGCGCCGATGAACACGGCGGCGCCCAGCAGCAGCGGACTGCCCAGGGCGGCGGCCGCTACCGCCGCGAGCGAGCCGGCAAGGCAGAGCATGAGCGCCGCGACAAGGACGTGCGAGCGCGGCCAGCGGTCGACGACGACCCCTGCCGGCAGCGAGACGACAAGCCAGGCGGCGGTCTGGGCCGCCACCAGCGCGCCGACGAGGCCGGGACCTGCGCCAAGCAGCAGGACGGCGGTGATGGGCAGGGCGGCAAGGGCGATCTGGTCGGCCGACTGGACCAGGCCGGCTGTGGCGAACAGGCGGGCAAAGGTCGGGCCGAGGCGGGCCGGGCTCGTGCGAGGCTGGCTTTGGGTCATGGCGGGTCTCCGGCACGAGCCCTCGCATGGCCTCAGGGGGTCAGGACACCCGATCTCTCCACCCGATTTCTGCGGACGCTTCAGTCCGGCGCGGCATGGCCGCAGATGCGTCCTTCGAGGCTCGCTGTCGCTCGCACCTCAGGATGAGGAGGGGCGCATCTTGCATCCGGGTCGATCCATGCTCGACCGTCGAGACCCGGATAGCCTCCGCGCAATGCACCAAACCTCCTCATCCTGAGGTGCGAGCGCGAAGCGCGAGCCTCGAAGGATGCAAAAGCCGACGTGCAGCGCCCGTCTCAGCCGATCAGTTGGAACCGGTCGACATCGACCATGCCGCGGTCGCTGATCTTCAGATGCGGGATGACCGGCAGCGGCAGGAAGGCGACCTGCAGGAACGGCTCGGCCAGCACGACGCCAAGGCCGGTTGCCGCTGCGCGCAGGGCCTTCAGCGGCTCGATCAGGTCCTCGAACGGCCTGTCGCTCATCAGGCCGGCAATGGGCAGCGACAGTTCGGCCAGCACCTTGCCGCCTTCGACCACGACGAAGCCGCCGCGGATGGCGACCAGCCGGTTCACGGCCGTTGCCATGTCGGCATCGTCTGCGCCGACCACGCAGATGTTGTGGCTGTCATGGCCGACCGAGGAGGCGATCGCGCCGCGCTGCAGGCCGAAGCCGTGGACGAAGCCGCGGCCGATATTGTCGTTGATGCCGTGGCGGGCCACCACCGCGACCTTCACAGCGTCCTTGTCGAAGTCGCACAGCACCCCACCATCGGCCGCCGGCAGGTCCATGGTCAGGTGCTCGGTGATGATCATGCCCGGTATGACGCCGATCACCGGGACGGAGGTGCCGGTGCCCGGCACCCGGAAATCGGCTGGCGTCACCCGCCGCGCCTTCATGCTGTCGAGGCCGACCGGCGCCACCGGCGCGCGCTCCGCATAGGCCTCGGGCCCGACCAGCACGCCGCCGGCCAGAACTGTGGAGACCGCGCAGGCCTCCAGGTCGTCCAGCAGCACGATATCGGCGCGCTTGCCCGGCGCGATCAGGCCGCGGTCCCTGAGCCCGAAGGCGGTGGCCGCCGTCAGCGAGGCCGAGCGGTAGGCGGCAAGCGGCGGCACGCCGAGCCGGATGGCCGTGCGGATGATGAAGTCGAGATGGCCCTCCTCGGCGATATCGAGCGGATTGCGGTCGTCCGTGCAGAAGGCGAGGAACGGCGAGGTCTGCACCGTGAGGAGGGGGGCAAGGGCGTGCAGGTCCTTGGACACCGATCCCTCGCGGATCAGCACCGTCATGCCCTTCTGGATCTTCTCCAGCGCCTCGTCGGCACCGGTTGTCTCGTGGTCGGTGCGGATGCCGGCCGCGATGTAGGCGTTGAGGTCGAGGCCGCCGAGAAGCGGCGCGTGACCGTCGATGTGCCGGTCGGAAAAGGCCTCCACCTTGGCCAGGCACGCCGCGTCCGCATGGACAATGCCGGGAAAGTTCATGAACTCGGCAAGCCCGATCACCCGTGGGTGGTCGCGATAGGGGATCAGGTCTTCGGCATCCAGCCTTGCCCCGGATGTCTCGAGATGCGTCGCCGGCACGCAGGACGAGAGCTGCACCCTGAGGTCCATGACCGTGCGGCTCGCTCCCTCCAGCATGTAGTCGAGGGCCGCGCGGCCGAGCACATTGGCAATCTCGTGCGGATCGCAGATGGCGGTCGTGACGCCGTGGCGGGCGACGCAACGGTCGAACTCCATGGGCGTGACAAGCGAGGATTCGACATGCAGATGCGTGTCGATGAAGCCGGGCACGGCGATGCGGCCCCGGCCCTCGATGACGGTCGTGCCGCGATAGTCGCCATAGGTGCCGACGATGGTGTCGCCGACAATGGCAATGTCGGTGGCGAACAGGTTGCCGGTGACGAGGTCGAACAGGCGCACGTCGCGGATGACGAGATCGGCTTCGGCGGTCCCGCGCGCGGCGGCGATCCGTCGGGCAAGCGTTGCGGCCGGAATCTGCGTCCCCGCCATCGTGTCACCTCCCGGCCCGTTCGAGCAGCAGCGGCCGGCCTCCCTCGGCCGGGTCCTTCATGAAGCCGGTCGCCGTCCGCAGGAACGACAGGCTGTTGCCGTCGAGGCCGTAGAGCACCAGCTTCGGAGCCTCGACCCGCCAGGAGGCGAGCCTCAGGCGGGTGACGGCAGTCTGGCAGCCCTGCGCGGTGACTCGCACCGCATAGCTTTCCTGGCCGCCCGGAGGCGGACGGTTCGACAGATGGACGCGGCAGATGACCTCGCCATCGGGCCGGCGCATCACCCAGTCGCCGAAGGCATCCCCCGCATTCGCGACCCGGTCGACGCCGGCCGGCGCGCGCACCAGCACGTAGCCGGGGGCCGGCTCGGGGGCGGAATAGGAGGCGTCCTCGTTTTCGGTGAAGCGCAGCAGCGGCTGGCGCGTGGCGCTGATCAGGGTGAGCCCGCCCACCGGGTGCCAGGCAGCGGCAGAAGCGATGGCCGGCACCTTTGCCGCGCAATCGGGTTCAAGCTCAAGCGCATGGCCCCCGATGGCCGGCTCCGCTCCGAGCCTCACCCGGCAGCCCGGCGCGCCGTTGATCGGCGCAACCAGCCAGGAACCGGCGAGGCTGCGCAGAATGTCCGGATCGACCGGCTGTCCGGCGGCCTGCAGGCTCAGTGAGCCTGTGAGGAGAAAGGCGATGAAGGCAGTCAGGGCGCGGCGCATGGGGCACTATTCCACGCCGCCGCGGCCCTGTCAGGCCATCCGTCACGCGACCCTGGCAAACTCGAAATTGCGGCCGGGAGCTGCCTCGAACAATGCCTTGGTATAGTCGTGCTGGGGATTGCCGAAGACCTCGGATGTCTTGCCGTGCTCGACCACCACGCCGTTCTGCATCACCACGATCCGGTCGCAGATCTGGGCGGCGACGCGCAGGTCGTGGGTGATGAACAGGACGGCGAGGTTGAACTGCTTGCGCACGTCGTCGAGCAGGTCGAGCACCTGAGCCTGCACCGACACGTCGAGAGCCGACACCGCCTCGTCGGCGATCAGCACCTCCGGCTCCATCGCAAGCGCCCGGGCGATGCAGATGCGCTGGCGCTGGCCGCCGGAGAACTGGTGCGGATAGCGATCCAGCGCATCGGGTGACAGGCCGACCAGTTTCATCAGGTCGCGCGCCTTGGCCATGGCCTGGGCCGGGGACACGCCGAAATTCATCGGTCCCTCGAGAATGGAGGCCCCCACCGAACGGCGGGGATTGAGCGAGCGGTAGGGGTCCTGGAAGACGATCTGGCAATGTTTGCGATGCGGCCGCAATTCGCGCTGGGACAAGGTCGCCACATCAAGGTCGCCCACGCGGATCGTGCCGGATGTCGGGTCGATCAGCCGGGCGATGCAGCGGGCAACCGTCGACTTGCCCGAACCCGATTCGCCGACGATGCCGAGCGTCTCGCCGCGGCGGATCTGGATATCGACATCGGTCGCCGCCTTGACCTCGCGGACCTTCTGGAAGAAGCCGCCGCCGCCATAAATCTTGGTCAGCTTCACCGTTTCCAGCGCGACCGTGCCGGTCAGGGTCTCGCGGACCGGAGGGGTGAGCGTCGGCACGGCATTGATGAGCATCTGGGTATAGGGATGCTGCGGGTGCTTCAGCACCTCCTCGGCCGTGCCGGTTTCCACCACATGGCCGTGCTGCATGACCACCACCCGATGGGCAATCTCGGCGACGACGCCGAAATCGTGGGTGATGAACAGCACGCCCGTGCCGCGCCGCTCCTGCATCTCGGCCACCAGCTTCAGGATCTGGGCCTGCGTGGTCACGTCGAGGGCCGTGGTCGGTTCGTCGGCGATCAGCAGCGCCGGATCGAGCACCAGCGCCTGGGCGATCATGATGCGCTGGCGCTGGCCGCCGGACAGCTGGTGCGGATAGGCGTCGAAGATCTTGGACGGGTCCGGCAGGCGGACCGAATCCATCACCGCCAGCACCTTTTCCTTGCGCTCGGAAACGCCGAGACCGGTATGGATCTGCAGGACCTCGTCGATCTGCGCGCCGCAGGTGACGACCGGGTTGAGAGCCGTCATCGGCTCCTGGAAGATCATTGACATGCGCGTGCCGCGCAGCGCCCTGAGGCGGCTGGCCGAGGCTTTCAGCATGTCCTCGCCGGCCAGCAGGATCTCGCCACCGGTCGCCGCGAGTTGGCCCTTGGGCAGCAGCCCCATGACCGAATGGGCGGTGACCGACTTTCCCGAGCCGGATTCGCCGACCACGCAGACGATCTCGCCCGGACTGACCGAGAAGGAGACATTCTCCACCGCATGGCGGCGGTCCGCACCCTTCGGCAGGTCCACCGTCAGGTTGCGGATATCGAGGATCGGAACGCTCATCCGCGCTTCTCCATTTTCGGATCGAGCGTGTCGCGCAGGCCATCGCCCAGCATGTTCACGGCAAGCACGGTGAGGGCGAGGAAAATGCCCGGATAGAGGATGTTGTGCGGGAAGACGCGGAACAACTGCCGGCCCTCTGCCATGATGTTGCCCCAGGTCGGGATTTCCGGCGGGATACCGATGCCGAGGAAGGACAGGATGGCTTCCACCAGGATCGCCGAGGCGCAGATGAAGGTTCCCTGCACGATCAGCGGAGCGATCGTGTTGGGCAGGATGTGGCGGATCAGCAGGAGCGGTGTCGGGGTGCCGGACATGATGGCAGCCTCGACATAGGGCTCTTCGCGGACGGACAGCACGACCGAGCGCACAAGCCGCACGACGCGCGGCACCTCCGGGACCACGATGGCTATGATGACGGAGAGCAGCCCGGCTCTCGACAGAGACACGACGGCGATTGCGAGCAGGATGGCCGGAATCGCCATCAAGCCATCCATGACCCGCATGATGATGCTGTCGAGCATCCGGAAATAGCCGGCGAGCAGGCCGACGACCAGGCCGATGCTGATCGACAGGACCGCCACGGCGATGCCGATGAAGATGGAGACCCGTGCGCCGTAGATAACGCGTGAGAACACATCGCGACCGAGCGTATCGGTGCCCATGTAATGCGTCGTCGTCACGCGCGTGCCGTCGTCTGCGCGCGAGGTGCTCTCCATCATCGGCAGGCGGTTGCGCGCGCCCGGATTGATCGCCGACGGGTCGGATGTGGCGATCAGCGGCGCGATCAGGCCGATGAACACCATGATCAGCACGATGATCGAGCCGGTGACGACGGCCGGATTGCGCCGGATCTTCTTCCAGACGGTCGGCTTGGCCGGTGCCGGAGCGTCGACGGCTTCGGGAATCGGCGTGGTGGATGCGGGGGCGGTCAATAGCGGATCCTCGGATCGAAGATCGTGTAGGACAGATCGACGATCAGGTTGATCAGGACATAGACGAAGGAAAAGGCGAGGATGATCGCCTGGATGACGGGGAAGTCCCGGGCGAGCACGGCATCGACCGTCAGACGGCCGAGCCCGGGGATCGAGAACACGCTCTCCGTCACCACGACGCCGCCGATGAGCAGGGCGACGCCGATGCCGACCACGGTGGCGATCGGCACGGCGGCGTTTTTCAGCGCATGGGCGAACAGCACCTTCATCTCGGTCTGGCCCTTGGCGCGCGCAGTGCGGATGTAATCCTCGGACAGGACCTCCAGCACGCTGGTGCGGGTCATGCGCGCGATCAGTGCCACGTAGATCACCGAAAGCGTGAGCGCCGGCAGGACCAGGCTGCGGAACCACGGTCCGACGCCATTGCCGATCCGCTGGTAGCCCTGGACGGGGAACCAGCCGAGCTTGATGGCAAAGACATAGACGAGCAGGTAGCCGATGACGAAGACCGGCACCGAGAAGCCGATCACCGAGAAGCCCATGACCACGCGGTCGATCCACGTGCCCTGCTTGTAGGCGGCCAGCACCCCGAGCGGGATGGCGATGACCACCGCCAGGACGATGGTCAGAACGGCGAGCGACAGCGTCGGCTCGATCCGCTCCGAGATCAGCTCGACGATCGTCTTGCGGAAGAAGAAGCTCTCGCCGAGATCGCCGCGGAAAAGGTTGCCCAGCCAGATGAAGAACTGCTGGAGAATGGGCTGCTCGAGGCCGAGCTTCTGGCGAATCTCCAGAATCTGCTGGGTCGAGGCATTGTCGCCGGCGATGATCGCGGCGGGGTCGCCGGGCGTCAGCCGCAGCATGAGGAACACCATCACGGCGACGGTGAACAGCACCGGCACGGTCGCCGCGAGACGTCTGAGAATATACGACAGCATGGTTGGGCCGATCTGGTCCCCAAGCAAAAGGAAACGGCGGCCGGACGTCCGGCCGCCGTTTGGTTTACGGGCTTACGCGCCGCGAGACTTCTCGATGTTCCAGAACACCGGAGCAGGGGTTTCCAGCCAGCCCGAGATGTTGGAGCGCGTGGCGCCCGCTCCGTACCACTGTCCAAGATGGATGTGGGTCGGATTTTCGGAAGCACGCCGCTGGACCGCCTCGGCGATCTGCTTCTGCTCGGCCGGGGTGCCGGCGCGGGCAAAGCGGGCACGCAGCGCCTCCATCTCCGGATCGTTCGGCCAGCCGAAGGCCGCCTTGTCGCCCGAGGCATTGAAGAAGCCGGCCATGACCGGGTTGAGAATGTCGGCCGCAACCCACGAGGTGAGCATGGCGCTCCAGCCGCCCTGCGTCGGCGGGTCGCGCTTCACGCGGCGGGCAACCACCGTCTGCCAGTCCATGGACTGCATGTCGACGACGAAGCCGGCGCGCTCCAGCAGCGACTTGGCCACCGGCGCCAGGTTGGTCAGCACCTGCAGGTCGGTCGAGTGCAGCAGCACCACCGGCTCGCGGTTGTAGCCGGCCTCCTGGAGGAGCTGGCGCGCCTTCGCGAAGTTCGATTCCAGCTTGTCCTCCATGCCGGCGGTCGACTCCAGCGGCGTGCCGCAGATGAACATGCCCTTGCAGACCTTGTAGTATTCGGGGTCGCCGATGGTCGCCTTCAGGAAGTCCTCCTGGTTCAGTGCATAGAGCACCGCCTGGCGGATCTTCTGGTTGTTGAAAGGAGCGGTCGTGTGGTTGAAGCGCATCGTGTACTGGTTGCCCAGCGGGTTCCAGTTCACGATCTTCACGTTGCTGTCCGCCTTCAGCAGCGGATAGAGGTCGTGGCTGGGCGATTCGATGATGTCGATCTCGCCGGCGAGCAGGGCGTTGACGGCCTGCTGCTGGTCGCTGATGACCCGCCACTCGACGCGGTCGACCTTGACCACCTTGCCGCCGGCGAGGCTCGAGGCCGGCTCCGAACGCGGCTTGTAGCCCGCAAACTTGGTGTAGACGGCACGGTCGCCGGGCTTCCACTCATCGCGCTGGAACACGAAAGGTCCCGAGCCGACGAACTCGGTGATCTGGCTGTTCGGGTCGGTCTCGGCGACGCGCTTCGGCATCATGAAGGGCACGTTCGAGGACGGCTTGCCGAGCGCGAAGACGAGCAGGCCGGTCGGCTCCTTCAGCTTGATCTCGAAAGTCTTGGGATCCTTTGCCTCCATGGTGGCGATGAAGCCGTTCACGGTCTGGCCGAGCGGGTCGCGCGCCGCCCAGCGGCGGATGGAGGGAATGATGTCCGCGGTGGTGACGGGCTGGTTGTCATGCCACATCAGGCCGTCGCGCAGGGTGAACGTGTAGGTCAGCTTGTCGTCGCTGACGGTGTAGCGATCGACCATCTGCGGCTGCACCTCGCCCTTGGCGTCGAGCGCGAAGAGCGTGTCGTAGATCATGTAGCCGTGGTTGCGGACGATGTAGGCGGTCGTCCAGATCGGATCGACGATGCGCAGGTCCGAGTGCATCACCACGCGCAGGACATTTGCCGCGCCCTGGGCCGAGGCGCCCGAGGTGCTCGCCATGGCACCGGCGGCGGCAGCGCCGGCCATCACGGTGCGGCGGGACAATTTGACGGATTTCATGACGACTCTCCCCTGGAACTCCACGCGCCGGGTCCGGCCCGGCCGTCGGAAGGCTGGATCAGACGACGCCTGACGAAGCGGTGTCAATCCCGTTGCACGGGCAACGGTCGCGCATTTTCCGAGCATTTGCCCGCGGGTTAGGACCGGCTGTGCGACATGTGGACGCGCGCGGGCGGGCGCGCGGCCTCAAAAGCCCGCATCGCCCTCAGAACGAGGTCGTCGCGGCGCTTCGGCCCGACGATCTGCAGGCCGACGGGCAGTCCATCGGCATCGAGGCCGCAGGGGACGGTACCCGCCGGCTGCTGGGTGACGTTGAAGGGCGGCGTGAACGGACACCAGTCGGTCCACAGGGGTCCCCAGGCGTCCTGGCCGGCGAAGCCGGGTGGCGGCAGGTCCGCGCCGAGCGGGATCGCGCCCGTCGGCATGGTCGGGGAGAGGAGGAGGTCGTAGCGCTCGTGGAAGGCGGCCATCGCGACGACAACCTGGGTGCGGCGGTAGAGCAGGGCCTCGATCAGGGCGGTGGCCGGCATGGCCGCGCCCGTCTGGGCACAGGCCACCAGACCCGGATCCATCTGGGCCCGCTGCACGGGCGTGAACGCGGCCAGCGCAAGTGCTGCGCCGGCGTTCCAGATGTCCCAGGCGATGGGCGCCGGGTCCTCTACGGGCGGATCGACCTGGTCCACGGTGGCGCCGAGATTCTCGAACACCCGGGCCGCCTCGGCCACGGCCTTCTCGACGGCCGGGTCGACCTTGGTCGCGAAGCCAAGGCGGGGCGAATAGGCGATGCGCAGACCCCTGACCCCGTCCGCCGTCCCGATCGTGTAGTCGGGGGCCGGCGTGTTCCACGCCATCGGGTCGCGCGCATCCGGTCCCGACAGGATGGAGAGCAGGGCCGCGACCTCCCGGACATCGCGGGCGATCGGGCCGAGATGGGCGAGTTCGCCCATCACCGAGATGGGGTAGGCCGGTACCCGCCCGAAGCTCGGCTTGATGCCCGAAACGCCGCAATAGGCGGCCGGAATGCGGATGGAGCCGAGGCCGTCGGAGCCGAGATGGAAGCGGCCGATGCCGAGCGCCGCTGCCGCCGCGCCGCCGGAGGTCGAGCCGCCGGCCGTCCGCTCAAGGTTCCAGGGATTGCGGGTATGGCCGGTGAGCGGTGATGTCGACAGGCCGATCCAGCCGAACTCCGGCATGGTCGTGGTGCCGAGGATGACAAGACCCGCCTCCCGGCAGCGCGCCGTCACGGGCGCATCGAACGTCACCGGCTCCTTCGGCGTGACGGCCGATCCCTTGAGGCTCGGCCAGCCGGCAACCGCCATATTGTCCTTGATGGTCACGCCAACGCCGTCGAAGGGCCCCAGCGGGTCCCCGCGCATCCAGCGGGCTTCCGATTCGCGCGCCCAGCCGAGCGTGCGCTCGCGGTCGATCGTGACGAAGGCGTTGATCGTGGCCTGGCTCGCCTCGGCCCGGTCGAGAGCATCGGTTGCCACATCGACCGGCGACAATGTGCGCCGGCGAAAGGCGGCCCCAAGGGCGAAGGCATCGAGTTCGGACAGGACGGTCATGCAAGGGCTCCCCTTCCGGCCAACCTGCCACGCCGCCGGGGGTCAGGTTAAGTCCCGCTTGCGGGGAGCCGACATGCGCGGTCTGCGGCTGCGGCGCCCGGCCTTGATGGCGGCGATCTGCTCGCCGTCCTCTTCCTGCAGGAAACGCCCGCGTTCGAGCACTTCGAGCGTGTATTCCTCATAGGTCAGGCCGAGCTTTTCAGCCCGGCCCAGGCGGAACAGCGCGACGTCGCGGGACTTCGGCTTCCAGGCTGCCTTGGAGGCCCGGCTCCAGGTCAGGAAGCGATGCGGGTCGCCCTTGCCCCAGGGCGGGCTCCGCTTCTCTTCCAGCGGCGGCCCGCCATTGTGGCCGATCCCGACCGGGCCCGTCGCCCGCCTTCGCCTGCCCGCCATGGTGAATCCCGTCTCTCCACTTTCAGAGAGATGAATCCACTATGTGCGAAATCGCGCAAGCGCGTCAGGCGGCATGGGAGCCGTGCTCATTGCAGGAAGCCCCAGTAGCGTGGCAGCCACAGCACGAAATCGGGGAATGCGATGCAGATCGCGACACCCAGCATCTGGATCGCCACGAAGGGGATGATGCCGCGGTAGATGTGGCCCATCGTCACGCCCGCCGGCACCGCCCCCTTCATGTAGAACAGGGCAAATCCGAACGGCGGTGTGAGGAAGGCCGACTGCATGTTGATCGACATCAGGATGGCAAACCAGGCCAGCACCACCTGCTTGCCCTGCACGAAGGTGCCGAAATCGGCATTGCCGATGATCGGTCCGAAGATCGGCAGGACGATGAGGCAGATCTCGATCCAGTCGAAGAAGAAGCCCATGATGAACACGAGGATCATCACGAAGATCAGGATCTCCCAACCGGTCGTGATGCCCACGGCCTTGAGCACGTCCACGACGATATCGTCGCCGCCGAGTGCCCGGAAGACATAGGCGAACAGGGTGGCGCCGAAGATGATGAAGAAGACCATGGCATTGGTCAGCGCCGAGGAATGCATCACCTCGCGCAGGATCTTCAGGCTGAACTGCTTGTTGAAGATGGCCAGCAGAATGGCGCCCGCGCAGCCGACACCGGAGGCTTCCGTCGGCGTGGCCCAGCCGGCGAAGATGGAGCCGAGCACGAGACAGATCAAAGCCGCCGGCGGGATGAAGGTGCGCCAGGTCAGCGACCACAGCTCGCCTGCCGTCTGCGGTCCCTCGTTCGCGCCGAGCGGCGGAGCAAGGTGCGGCCGCCACCAGGCAAGGGCGATGATGTAGATGACATAGAGCGCCGAGAGCAGCAGGCCCGGCAGGAAGGCGCCGGCGAACAGCGTGCCCACGGGGATCGACATCAGGTCGCCCATGATGACGAGCATGATCGAGGGCGGGATCAGGATGCCGAGGGTTCCGGCCGAGGCGATGGTGCCGACCGACAGTTCCTTCTGGTAGCCGCGCTCCAGCATGACCGGCAGGGCGATGAGGGTGAGCATCACCACCGAGGCGCCGACAATGCCGGTGGTGGCCGCCATGATCGTGCCGAGCAGGGTAACCGACAGGGCAAGCCCGCCCGGCACGCGCCGGAGCAGCACCTGCAGCGTGTGCAGGAGTTGCTCGGCGACCCGTGATCGTTCGAGCATCGTCCCCATGAAGATGAACATGGGAATGGCGACCAGAACCTGGTTCTCGACCGCCTGTGAATAGACCCGCGGCAGCAGCGAGGCGAACTGGACGGGGCGGAACACGCCGCCCCAGATGCCCAGCAGGGCGAAGAAGACACCGGTGGCACCGAGCACGAAGGCAACCGGATAGCCGACGAACATGACCCCGATGAGCGTGAAGAACATCAGGATGGCGAGGTGGTCGATGAAGAAGTCCCACATGGTCCTGCCTCACGCCTTCGCCGGGATGTGGAGCGCCTCATCGGCGAGCGGCGGCGGTCCCCACAGGAAGACGATGCGGCGGAGCATCACCGAAATGACGGCGGCCAGGACCGACAGGAACCCGTAATAGAGGAAGCCCTTGATGACGAACCGGTAGGGCAGCCCGTTCGGCGCATTCGAACCTTCCATCTGGCGGAACGACTGCACGAAGAACTCGTGGGCGAAAGGCAGAGCGACGAACAGATAGGGCAGGGCAAAGATGATGCAGCCGATCAGCTCAAGCCGGGCTTGCCGGCGCTGGTCGAGATGACCGGTGAACACGTCGATGCGCACATGGGCATTGCGGATATAGGCGTAGCCCAGCCAGGTGAGGAACAGGACGGCGTGGAAATGCCATTCCAGTTCCTGCAGGCGCGTGGAGCCCAGGTCGATGCCGAACAGATTGAGCTGGAAGCCTGCCTTGCGCGTGATGACGTCAAAGCAGATCGTGACGATACAGGCGATGAAGAACCAGGCCCCGACATGGGCAACCGACTTCAGGACCGCATCAATAGCATTGCTGACGCCAAGCAGGCGGCGCATCTCATCACTCCCGGAATGGCCACGCTGGCACGGGCGTCCGCTGGCGTGGCGCGCTCAGGGACTGTCCTGCGATGCAAGGTTCGGCAAGAAGGGCAGGTGCGGGGGCAGTCGTGCCGCCCCCGCAAGGACCCGAGGGATCAATCCCTCAGATAGCCGTGCTGCTTCCAGATGGCATATTCGGCGCGGAACCGGGTGTAGCTCTCCCAGGCCCGCTTGAACTCCGGATTGGTGTTGACGAGTTCGGCTGCAACCTGCTCCCAGGTCTTGCGGAACAGGTCGAGCATGTCCTTCGACCAGTAGCGGATCTCCACGCCCTTGGACTGGATTTCGCGCATGGCCGCACCCTGCACCGCCTCGCCCTCGGCGAACTGGCGCAGCATGGTGGAATCGCAGGCCACCTCGATCTGGCGCTTCTGCGTGTCCGAGAATTCGGCCCACTTCTGCTTGGAGATGATCAGCGTGTTCAGCGTCGACATCTGGTGCCAGCCGGGGAAGTAGTAGAACTTCGCCACCTGGTGGAAGCCGAGCGTCAGGTCCATGACCGGCATGGAGAACTCGGTCGCATCGATCGTCCCAAGCTGAAGGGCCTGGAAGATCTCGCCCGCCTGCAGGAGCTGGGTGGCAACCCCGAGCCGCTGCATGACGTTGGCGCCGAGGCCGAAGAAGCGCATTTTCAGGCCGCGCAGATCCTCGGGTCCATTGATGGCTCGCCGGAACCAGCCGGATGCCTCCGGGGAGATCAGGCCGCAGAGCAGCACCTTGCCGATGCCGTACTTGGTGTAGAGCTCCTCCATCAGCTGGTTGCCGCCGCCATGGCGCATCCAGGCGAGGTATTCGCCGGCCTCCGGACCGAACGGCACCGACGCAAAGAGCGCGAAGGTGATGTCCTTGCCCGTCCAGAAACCGCCGACCGTCCACGCCGAATCGAGCGAGCCGTTGGCGACCGCATCGAGATATTGTCCGGCCGGGACGAGAGCGCCCGGCTCGAAGAAGCGCGCGTCGATCGAATTTCCGGAGATCGCCCGGAGCGTGTTGACGAGATATTGCTGCGTCGGGCCCAGAAGTCCTGTCGACGACGGGAAGGCTCCCGCCACCTGCAATCTGACCCTGCGATCCTGCGCATCCGCGGTGGTGACCGCAAACGTCAGCGCTATCGCCGCAATTGCGGCGATCAAACCCTTGATCTTCATTTGGCATTCCCCCTGGCGTTCCCGACCAGCCGCAATCTCGCGGTTCTTAATCGGTTATTCTACAGAGCGACGGTCCATTGCGCCGACGGGTCTTGTCAAGACCAGAAACGCTGCTGCAGTGCGGTAGCGCGATCCGCGACTCAGGCCTTCAGGCGATAGCCGGTGCGGAAGATCCAGGCGGTGACGGCAACGCACAGGCCAAGAAGCGCGAGCGTCATGGCGAGGCTGACGGCAATGCCAACCTCCGATGTGCCGTAGAAGCTCCAGCGGAATCCCGAGACCAGATAGACCACCGGGTTGAGCAGGCTGACCGTGCGCCAGACCGGCGGCAGCATGTCGATGGAATAGAAGGTTCCGCCAAGGAACGTCAGCGGCGTCACCACCAGCATGGGAATGAACTGAAGCTGTTCAAAGCCCTCGGCCCAGATTCCGATGATGAATCCGAACAGGCTGAAGGTCACGGCGGTGAGCACCAGAAAGCCGATCATCCACACGGGATGCTCGATCCTCAGCGGCACGAAAAGCGCCGCAGTGGCCAGGATGATGAGACCCAGCAGCACCGATTTGGTGGCGGCAGCGCCGACATAGGCGATGACGACCTCCGCGGCGGAGACCGGCGCCGACAGCACTTCGTAGATCGTGCCCGTGAAGCGCGGGAAATAAATGCCGAACGAGGCGTTCGAAATGCTCTGGGTCAGCAGCGACAGCATGATCAGGCCCGGAACGATGAAGGCGCCATAGGCGACGCCATCGATCTCGGCCATGCGCGAGCCGATGGCCGCGCCGAAGACCACGAAATAGAGCGATGTCGAGATGACCGGCGAAACGATGCTCTGCCAGAGCGTGCGCCAGGTGCGCGCCATCTCGAACAGGTAGATGGCCTTGACGGCGTGGAGATTCATGACCGCTCGCTCACGAGGCTGACGAAAATGTCCTCCAGCGAGTTCTGGCTCGTCTGCAGGTCCCTGAGGCGCAGGCCCGCGGCCGCCAGGGCCTGCAGAAGCGCCGTGATGCCGGTGCGCTCGGCCATGGTATCGTATGTATAGACGAGCTTTCGTCCATCTTCAGACAGGGTCAGGTCATAGCCGGACAGGGTTTCGGGGATCGTCCCGATCGCAGACTGAAGATCGACGGCCAACTGTTTCTTGCCGAGCTTGCGCATCAGCTCGGTCTTCTGCTCCACCAGAATGATCTCACCCTTCGAGATCACCCCCACTCGGTCGGCCATTTCCTCGGCCTCCTCGATGTAGTGGGTGGTGAGGATGATGGTCGCACCGCCTTCGCGCAGACGCCGGACCAGTTGCCACATGTCGCGCCGGAGTTCGACATCGACCCCTGCCGTCGGCTCGTCGAGAAACAGGATGGAGGGTTCGTGCGAGAGGGCCTTCGCGATCATGACGCGCCGCTTCATGCCGCCCGACAGCGTCATGATCTTTGAGTCCTTCTTGTCCCAGAGGGACAGGTCTTTCAGGATTCGCTCGATCAGCGCCGGATCGGCGGCCTTGCCGAACAGACCCCGGGAAAAACTGACCGTTGCCCAGACCGATTCGAAAGCGTCGGTCGTCAGTTCCTGCGGCACGAGCCCGATCAGCGCCCGTGCAGCCCGATAGTCGCGGGCAATGTCGTGGCCGCTGACCGCGACCGAGCCGCCGCTCGGCCTGACGATGCCGCAGATCGCGGAAATCAGGGTGGTCTTGCCGGCGCCATTCGGACCGAGAAGAGCGAAGATCTCGCCCTTCTCGATGTCGAGATCGACACCTTTCAGCGCCTCGAAGCCGGAGCTGTAGCGCTTTGACAGATTTCGGACGGAGATGATCGCGGACATGGCGCGGAACTTAGGCATCCGCGCGGCCCGGCGGGAGGCCTGGTTTGGCAGCAGCCGACATGCAGGCCGCACGGGCGGTCCGGCTGCAGCGTGTTGCACCGCACGCTGCGCGACGGTCGGTCGCATGCTAAGGCTCGCCGATCACGCCTTGCCGCACACCCTGGCGGGGGCGGCTGGCGGCAGGCCGCTCCGCTTCGGATGTTGGCCCCGCCACGTTGACCGGCCTTGCCCGCCTGTGCTGCCCTCGGTGGGGCAAGAGATTTGAAGGGGAGGTGTCATGGGCGATGGCAATTGCAGCGACGGATCGACCGCTCTGGCGGGCACGATCGACGACACCGAAGCCCTGCGCCGGGTCTATGACCAGCCGGCCGAGGTGACGCAGAAAAAGGTCCTCGACCGGCTGGATGCCCATTGCCGCCGGTTCATTGCGCTGTCGCCGTTCCTGACCATCGCGAGCACCGGCCCGGCTGGCACGGATTGCTCTCCCCGCGGCGACGCACCGGGCTTCGTCCATGTCGTGGACGACCACACGCTTCTTCTGCCCGACCGGCGCGGCAACAACATCCTGGATACGCTGCAGAACGTGCTGGAGCGGCCGGATGTCGGCCTGCTGTTTCTGGTTCCGGGGCTCAACGAGACCCTTCGCGTCAATGGCAAGGCCCGCATCGTCACCGACCCGGCCGTGCTCCAGTCCATGGCGATCAGGGACCGGATCGTGCCTGACTCGGCGCTCGAGGTCACGGTCGAGCAGGCCTATTTCCATTGCGGCCGCTCGTTGCTGCGCGCCGATCTGTGGAATCCGGACAAACGGATCGCTCGGGACGCCTTCCCGCGGCTCGGCACGGTGCTTGCCGACCAGATTCAGGGCATCGACGCGGAGGCGGCAAACCAGCGCCTCGAGATCGCCTATACGACCAATCTCTACTGAGCTGGACCGGCGGCAAGCCGTCCGGCCGAGGCTTTGCTGCGCGCGGTCGCAGATGCCGCGACCTGGAACGCCATCATGACGGTGCGCATGACATTGTCTGCGCAGCGCTCGATCTGGTCCTCGGCCCCGGCCATGGCCTCGTCGAGCGCGCACGGCGCCTGAACGGTCGTGAAATAGGCACCGATGCCGTGGTCGCGCACGATCTCCGCCTCGGCGCCGATCGTGCCGACAAGTGCGATAACGGGAATGCCCATGCTGCGGGCCCGGCGGCCGACCTCGCCGGGAATCTTGCCGGCGGCGCTGCCGGCATCCAGTCCGCCCTCCGCGGTGAAGACCAGGTCGGCTCCCTCGATATGGCGATCGATATCGAGGAACCGGGACAGGATGTCGTAGCGGGAGACCAGGCGGGCGCCGAGAAAGGCCGCAAGGCCTGCTCCGAGGCCGCCTGAGGCTCCGGCGCCGGCGAGCGCTGCCAAGTCGATGCCGAGCGCCTGCCGGGCGACCGCCGCGAACCGGCCGAGACCGATTTCCAGATGTCCCACCGCATCGGCTGGTGCACCCTTCTGGGGGCCATAGATGCGTGCCACGCCCCGCGGGCCAAGCAGCAGGTTGTCCAGGTTGCAGGACACCTCGATCAGTGTTTCGGCGATGCGCGGGTCGAGGCCGGTCATGTCGATGTCGGCAAGGTCGAGCAGCCCCTGTGCGCCCCTGCGAATGGGCTGGCCCCGGCGGTCCAGCAGCCTGACGCCGAGCGCCGCCGCCATTCCGGCACCGGCATCATTCGTCCCGGAATCGCCGCACCCGACGATGATGTGGCGTGCGCCCGCATCGAGAGCGGCCCTGATCAACTGGCCAACGCCGAATGTGCAGGTCGAGAGCGGGTCGCGACGATCCCGAGGCACCAGGGAAAGCCCCGCTGCGGACGCCATGTCGATGACGGCCGTTCTCTGGTCTGTGCCGCCGACAAAGCCCCAGACCGCCTCGACAGGCGAGCCCAGCGGGCCATCCACCTGCGACGAGCGCAATGTGCCAGCCGTCATGCCGACAAGGGCCCTTGCAAAGCCCTCGCCGCCATCGATGAGCGGCACCTCGACAACATCGGCCGTCGGGCAGGCGCTCAGGATGCCGCGCGCGATCGCGCGCGTGACTGCCTCGGCGCCAAGGCATTCCTTGAAGCCCGACGGGGCCACGACAACGCGAAGCGGGACCAAGACGCCTCCGGCGGTTTCAGCAACCGACGGAGACAACCCACGAAACCGGACATCATTCCGGCCGGGCGCTTGCGCCAAATCATCGCAGGCGGTTCGGGCCCCGTCCGGGCGCCGGCTATCCCATATGGCTGACGAATTTCGCCTGCATATAGACCTGCAACCCCTCGATCCCGCCCTCGTGACCGAAGCCGGAATCCTTGACACCCCCGAACGGCGTCTCGGGCAGCGCGATGCCGAAATGGTTGATCGTGACCATGCCGCTCTCAAGCGCATCGGCGACCTTGGTTGCCGTGTTGCCGTTCTTCGTGAAGGCATAGCTGGCAAGGCCGAAGGGCAGCGCGTTGGCACGCGACAGCACCTCGTCCGTGTCCTTGAAGCGCAGCATCAGGGCGAGCGGGCCGAAGGGCTCCTCGGACAGGACACGGGCATTCTCGGGGATGTCGGTCAGGACGGTCGGCTGGAAGAAGTTGCCCTCGTTGCCGACGCGGCTGCCGCCGGTTGCAATCCGCGCGCCCTTCTCCTCGGCATCGGCGACGAAGGCCTCCATCGCATTGACGCGCCGCGGATTGGCCAGCGGCCCCATATTGGTCGTCGGGTCGAGGCCAGCTCCGACCTTCAGGCCCGACGCGATGCCGGTGAAGTCCGCGACGAAATTGTCATAGACCTTCTCGTGGACGAAGAAGCGGGTCGGCGAGACGCAGACCTGTCCGGCATTGCGGTACTTGAAGGCCGCCATCAGCTTGGCCGCATGGGCGACATCCGCATCGTCGAAGACGAGGACCGGTGCGTGGCCGCCAAGCTCCATCGTCGCGCGCTTCATGTGACTGGCGGCCAGCGCGTTGAGGTGCTTGCCGACGGAGACCGAGCCCGTGAACGAGACCTTACGGATGGACGGGTGCGGGATCAGATACTCGGAAATCTCGGCGGGAACGCCGTAGACAAGGTTGATGACGCCCGCCGGCACTCCGGCATCGTGGAAGCAGCCGACCAGGCCGATGGGCGAGCCCGGCGTCTCCTCCGGGCATTTCAGGATGATCGAGCAGCCGGCCGCGAGCGCCGCGGCGATCTTGCGCACCGCCTGGGTGACCGGGAAGTTCCATGGTGCGAAGCCGGCAACCGGACCGATCGGCTCCAGGATCACCATGTTGCGCACGCCGTCGGCGCGCGCGGGGATGAGGCGGCCATAGGCGCGCTGTCCCTCGCCGGCGAACCAGTCGATGATGTCGGCCGCGCTGAGCACTTCCAGCCGTGCCTCGGCGATGACCTTGCCCTGTTCCTGCGTCAGGATGGTCGCGATCTCCTCGGCGCGTGCCCGCACCAGTTCGGCGGCCTTGCGCAGGATCTTGCCACGCTCGAAGGCGGACACGCTCCGCCACTGGCGGAAGCCGCGCTCGGCGGCCGCGATCGCCTTGTCGAGATCGGCGCGGGAGGCAAGTCCCAGCCGGCCGATCGGCTGGTTTGTGGCAGGATTGACCACATCCTGCTCCCGCCCGCCGGTCGGTTCGACCCACTGGCCGTCGATATAGTGCTTCAGCGTGGCGTAGCTCATGACGTTCTCTCCCGTTTGTCTGTCGTGTTCGTTTGGCGTGACGCCGGGCCCTCAGGCGGGCCAGGCCTGGCCGCCGCCATCGACACGGAGCACCTGGCCCGACACGAAGGCGCCGAGCGGGCCGGCGAAGATTTCCACGACCCGGGCGACCTCGTCGACCGTCGCGACACGGTCGAGCGTGCCGGTCTCGGCGAGACGTCCGGGATCGACCGCGCGGGTGCCGAGAAACCGGCCGGTGCGGGTATCGCCGGGCGCGATGCAGTTGACCGTAACGTCGTAGGGGCGAAGCTGGTCGGCGAGGCAGCGGGTGAAATGCACCACGCCGGCCTTGGCCGTCGCATAGATGGCGCCATTGGTCCGCCCCTTGAAGGCCGCGACCGATCCGAGCGTGACGATGCGCCCCACGCGACGCTCCATCATGCCGCGGGCTACGGCCTGGCAGACGAGGATCGTCGACAGGAGGTTGCGCTCGAGGACGGCCCGCACATCGTCGGGCCTGATCGCTACCGCATCGTTCGGATCCGGCTTGCCCCCGGCCGCCGCAATGTCACCGCCGGCATTGTGGACGAGGATGTCGATGGGGCCGAGGGCGGCCTCGGTGCCCGAAACAACCGACCGGATGCTGTCGTCCAGCGTCAGGTCTCCCAGCAGACGAACCGTCCGCACGCCATGCAGCGCCCCGACCTCGCCTGCGACCGCCGTCAGGGTCGTGCCCTCGCCATACTCGGCCGGACCGTTCTCGCGCATGCCGTGGAGCGCCACGTCCGCACCGAGGCTCGCCAGCCGCTCGGCAAAGGCGCGGCCAAGGCCACGCCCCGCGCCGGTGACCAGCGCCACCTTGCCCGCGAGCGGTCGTTGATCCGGTTCCGTCATCGCATCATCCCCCACATGCTCTCAGCCTTCGGACAGGTCGAGCCCGACGGCAAGGGCCTGGACGAGGCACATCGGCGCGACCAGCGTCCTGAGCGCCGGCTCGGGCATGTCATGGATCTCGAAGACGACGTCTGCGCCCTCGACGATGGGGCCGAGCAGGCTGTCGGTGATGGCGATGGCGGGTATGCCGCGCGCCACCAGTTCCGGGAACAGCCGCGCCGTGTCGGGATAGTAGTTGCGGAAGGAGACCGCCACCAGCGCGTCCTCGGGGGTCGCCGCATGGCACTGCTCGCCGATACTGCCGCCGATGCCGTCGAGCACCACCACCCGCCGTCCGAGCTTGCGCAGCACATAGGCGAGATGGGCGACGACCGGATAGGAGCCGCCGAGGCCGAGAAGATAGATGTCGCGGGCCTTGGCGAGGATGCCGATGGCCGTTTCGAGGTCGCGCTCCGAGATCGACTGAACCAGCGTGTCCAGCGCGGTGTGCGCCTCGGTCACGAAGCGCGTCAGAACCGCAGCGGGCTTGCGCCCGAGCGTTGATCGCTCGTCGGCCTTCATGCGGGCGAGGCGGGCCTTGTAGCTGGGCGCCACACCCTCCACCAGCCGCGCCCGGAACACCTGCTGCATCTCGGTAAAGCCGTTGAAGCCGATGGCCCGCGCGAAACGGACGATGGCCGAGGGCTGTGCGCCCGTGCGTTCCGCCACTTCGGCGACCGTGCCCAGCGCAATGTCGGTCGGGTGGTCCAGCACGAATTCGGCGATCTGGCGCAGGCGGCCCGGCAGCGCGCGATGACGGTGCGCGATGAGGCTGCGCAACTCGTCGTAGCTCATCGAGCCCTGCGCGACGTGGTCCATCAGGTCGGGTCTCCAGGCATCGCGCCGACGGGGCGGCGCCGCCCCAGCGCAAACCATGTTTCGCGATATGGATCAACTATTCCACTTTACAATGTCAAATGGAATGTTCATTCTGAACAGAAGAACGGGCGGCCAACCGCCCTCAGGTCACAGGACCAGTCTCAAGGGAGGAGACCATGAGCGGACGGCGAATTTCGCGACGCCAGATCGTGCAGGGCAGTCTGATGGCGTCCGTGCTGGCGGGCACGGGAGCGTTTTTCGGGCCCTGGAAGCACAATCGCGTCTGGGCACAGGGCGCCAGGCCCATCAAGCTCGGCCTGACCTGCGACGCATCGGGGCAGTTCGGCGCCAGCGGCCGCGACGACCTGCTCGGCATGCAGCTCGCCATCGGCGAGTTCAACGCCAGGGGCGGCGTGCTCGGCCGCAAGGTCGAATGGATCACGGCCGACACCGAGACCAACCCGGCAACCGCCACCCGCGTCGCCGAGCGGTTCATAGCGCAGGAACAGTGCGCGTTCCTGATTGGTGCGGTCCATTCGGGCGTTGCGAACGCGATCACGCAGGTCGCTGCCAAGACCGGCACGATCTACATGAACACCAATTCCTCGGCCCCCAGCGAGGCCGGCGAGAACTGCTCGCGCATCAAGTTTGTCTGGGACGGCAACGGCACGAATTTCTCCAAGGCAGCGGTTCGCAACGCCGTCGAGCGGATCGGCAAGCGCTGGCTGCTGCTGACCAACGACTATGTCTGGGGGCATTCGACATCGGCATCCACAAAGGCCCTGGTCGAGGCCGCTGGCGGGCAGGTCGTCGACAACCTGCTGGTGCCGCAGAACACGCGTGACTTCACGTCCTACCTGTTGAAGGTCCAGCAATTGCGCCCCGATGTCATCGCGACCGCCATCGGCGGGGACGACCTCAAGGCGCTGCGCCAGCAGGTCGCCGACCTCCGCCTGGAGGAGCGCGCCGCCTGGATCAACAACCAGCAGGACTGGCCGGATGTCTGGGGCGCCCCGGAAACGCTGTTCGGCGTGTTCGGCACGACCTGGTACCACAAGCTGCAACTGCCGGGCGTCGAGGACTTCATCAAGCGCTGGCAGGCGGCTTTCCCGCGCTCGCCGATCCCCGTGCCGGGCAACGTCTCCTACAACGGCTACATGGCGACGCGCGAACTCCTGCGCACCGTGGAGAAGGTGGGCTCGACCAACAACACGAGGATCATCCGGGCGCTCGAGGGGCTGAAGATGAGCGCGGCCGACCGGATGCAGCACCACGACGCCTATATCGACCCGGTCACCCATCAGGTCCAGCAGACCATCTACCTCGCTCGCCGCAACACCAAGCCGGCGGACCCGACCGACCTGTTCGAGATCCTCACCCAGACGGCGCCGGAGAATGCGCTCGACGATGCCGCTCCGGGCAAGTGCAAGCTGACGCCGTTCGAGCAATTGCCGACCTACGAGATGTAGCACCAGGGGCGCCTGATCCTGAGGACGGCGCCAATGCCGTCCCCGCTTCCTTCTCGCAGCTTCCCTTGTCGCAGCTTTTCCATCGCAGACGGGCTTCGGGCCGATGTTTCTCGATCTCCTGCCGCATCTGGTGAACGGCCTGACGCTTGGCCTTCTGTTCGCCCTGATCGCGCTCGGCTTCATGCTGATCCTCGGGCTGATGGAGCAGATCAACCTCGCGCATGGCTCGCTTTTCGCGCTGGGAGCCTATTTTGCCTATGCCATTGCCACGCCCCGGCTGCCGCTGCCGCCCGACATGCTGGCGGCCTGGGCCGCGGTTCCTCTCGGCTGGCGCTACACGGCGGCGATGGTGCTGGCTCCCGTCCTGGTTGCCCCCTTCGGCCTGCTGATCGAGCGCATGATGCGGCGCACCTATGGCAAGGATCCGCTCTACGGCCTGTTGCTCACCTTCGGCCTGGCGCTGGTCCTGGAGGACCTGATCCGCACCGTATGGGGCTCCCGTGACTACCTGCTGCCCGTCCCGCGCGAGATTTCCGGCGGGTTCTTCTTTCTCGACCTGATCTGGTCCCGCTACCGCTTCTGGGCGGCGGCCTTCGCGATCCTCGCCATCGCCGCCGTGTGGGTGGTGGTCGAGCGCACCCGCTTCGGCGCCATGGTCAAGGCCGGCGCACACGACACCGAGATCGTTCAGGCGCTCGGAATCGACATCCGCAAGCTGCGCTCCGGGGTCTTCATGTTCGGAACCATGCTGGCGGCGCTCGCAGGCGTCATCATGGCGCCCATCTGGGGCATCCGCCCGCATATGGGCGTGGATGCGGTGGTGCCGGCCTTCCTGGTCATCGTCCTCGGCGGTGTCGGTTCGTTCTGGGGGGCGGTTATGGCCGGCCTGCTGGTCGGCATGGTCGTCGGCCTGTCGGGTGCCTATGCCTCCGAATGGTCGCTGCTCTCGATGTACCTGCTGCTGATCGCCGTGGTCACGTTCCGGGCGCGCGGCCTGTTCGGCAAGAAAAGCGTTCTGGAGGCCTGACATGACCGCGCCGAACGTCAACGCACCGGCCCTGCCGACGGTCGTGCAGACCTTCACGCCCGCGATGCTGGTGACCTGGGCACTGCTGGCGAGCCTGCCGCTCTGGATCGAGAAGGTCGGTCTCTATCAGTATCTCGGCGTGGAGATCCTGATCTGGGCGACCTATGCGCTCGCCTTCAATCTGGTCCTCGGCCATGCCGGCCTGCCGTCCTTCGGCCACGGTGCCTTCTTCGGCATCGGCGCCTATGCCTTCGGCCTCGCCCAGTTCAATATCGCGCCGAACCTGTGGGTCTGCATGGGGGCAGCCCTGCTTGGCGCGGCCCTTGCCGGTGCGCTGGTGGCGCTGTTCATCTCGCACCGACGCGGCATCTATTTCGCGCTGATGACCATCGCCTTCGGCCAGGTCTTCTGGTTCATCTCCATCAAGGCGCATGCCATCACCGGGGGCGAGGACGGCCTCCTGAAGATCGCGCGCCTGCCGGTCGATCTGGTGTTTGTGGCGCTTCCGACCGACAGTAATGTCGCTCTCTATTATGCGGTCCTTGCCGTGTTCGTCGTCGTCTCGCTCGGGCTCTGGCGGCTCGTCCACTCGCCGTTCGGCCGGGTGGTGCGGGCGATCAAGCAGAACGAGGAGCGCGCCCGCTTCATCGGCTACGACGTCTGGCGGGTGAAATTCGCCACCATCGTCATCTCCGCCGGGCTGTCCGGCCTTGCCGGTGGGCTCTTCGCCATGGCCCAGCGGTCGGCCTTCCCCGATGTCATGAGCCTGCATTTCTCCGGCTACATCGTCATGATGACGCTCGTCGGCGGTGGTCTGGTCTCCTATTGGGGGCCGGTCATCGGCGTCGTGGCGTTCCTGCTTGCCCGCGATCTGATCGGCGCCTGGACCACCAGCTGGATGCTGTGGTTCGGGCTGCTCTTCGTCCTGCTCGTCATGTTCCGTCCGGACGGCATTGCCGGCTTCTTCGACAGCCTGAGGAAGAAGGCCGCCGCCGAGCCTCTGCCGGCGCCCGCCACCGAGACGAAGGGAGGGTGAGCCATGGCTTTGTTCGAGGCCCGCAACCTGCATCTGCGGTTCGGCCGGCAGGTGGTACTGGAGAATGTCTCGCTGGCCTTCGAGGCTGGCCGCCTGTCCGGCATCATGGGGCCGAACGGCGCCGGCAAGACCACCTGCTTCAATGTCCTGACCGGCCGTTACCGCCCGGAGCGTGGCCAGGTGATCTTCGATGGCGAGGACATTACCGGCCTGAAGCCGCATGAGATCGCCCGGCGGGGGATCGCGCGCTCGTTCCAGCTGATGAACCTGTTCGACGAGTTCTCGGTTTTCGAGAACGTCGCCGTGGCCCTGCCGGCCACGCGCGCCCGAGTCGCCGATCCGGTCGGGCAGGCCTATGGCGATCGCGCCGTGGTCGACGAGGCGATGGCCGTGCTCGAGCGGGTCGGGCTGCAGCGCCGCGCCGCAGACCCGGCCAAGTCGCTGCCCTATGGCGCCCGCCGCGCACTGGAGATTGCCGTCGCGCTGGCCTCGCGGCCGAAGCTCCTGTTCCTCGACGAACCGACGGCCGGTCTGGGCTCGGACGGACGCGCCCGGCTTGCCGACCTGATCCGCTCGCTCAAGGGCGATACGACGATCGTGGTAATCGAGCACGACATGCAGTTCCTGTTTTCCCTCGCGGACGAGATCTCGGTCATCCACTGGGGGCAGGTGATCGCGCACGGAACGCCGGAGGCCCTGATGGCCAATCCCTGGGTGAAGGCGTCCCGGCTGGGGGAGGCGGCCTGATGCTCGACGTTCGCGGCATCGACACCTATTACGGCGAGACGCAGGCCCTGTTCGGCGTGTCGCTGTCGGTCGCGGAGGGCGAGGTGCTCGCGTTGCTCGGCGCGAACGGGGCCGGCAAGACGACCCTGCTGCGCTCGGTGCTCGGGCTCACCCGGCCGAGGCGCGGCGAGATCCGGTTCCGGGATCGGTCGATCACGGCCTGGGATACCCATGACATCGCGCGCGCGGGCGTGGGATGGGTGCCCGACGACCGGCGCCTGTGCCCGACGCTGACGGTGGCCAAGAACCTGTCGCTGGGCATCAAGGCGACGGGCTTCCGCTCCTGGTCGGTCGACGAGGTGACGGACATCTTCACCGCCCTCAAATATCTGATGGCCCGCGAAGCCGAGACGCTGTCCGGCGGCGAGATGCAGATGGTCGCCATCGGTCGCGTGCTGCTCGGCTCGCCGGGCCTCGTCCTGTTCGACGAGCCGAGCCAGGGCCTGGCGCCGAAGATCGTCGACGACGTTGTGAACGTGATCCGCCGCCTGAGATCCGAAGGCGTTGCCTCCATCATCGTCGAGCAGAATGCCGACGTGGCGCTGTCCGTGGCCGACCGCGCGATCGTGCTGTCGCGCGGCCAGATCGTCTGGCAGGGAGCGGCCGGCGAACTGTCGGGAGATCCGGCCCTGCGGCACAGCCTGCTCGGAGGCCTGCAATGAACCCTCCCATTCTGGCGCTCGATGGTCTGCAAAAGGCCTATCGCGGCATGTTCGCCCGTGAGCCGAGCTTCAGCCTGTCTATCGATTCCACCTTCAACGTGCCGGAGATCGTCGGCGTCCTCGGGCCGAACGGCGCGGGCAAGACCACGCTGTTCGAGATGATCGCCGGTTCCAACACGCCGAGTGGCGGCCGCGTACTGGTCGCCGGCCGGGACATCCATCAGGTCCGCCACGACGAGCGGGACCGCCTCGCCATTCACTACCACCAGTCCTACCAGGTCCGCCGCTTCCGGCGGACCAGGCCGGCCTTCCTGATGGAGCGCGCCGGCAGCGACTATCCGCTGGTCCACCTGTTCGACGAGCCGCAGTTCAACACGCAGGACGGCTATATCGGCTTCATGCTGGACTTCTTCAGGCATCTGAAGCGCGAGGGGCGCCTGGTCTTTGTCTGCCTGCATCCCACGGCGCCGTTCCAGCTCGATATCCTGAAGGAAATCTGCGACCGGTTCCTGTTCGTGGCCGGAGGCACAGTGACCGGCCACGCCGATTTTGCCGGGGCCATGGCCGCTCCCGACATCCGCAGCTATCTGGGGGCGGTCGCACGCTAGCAGGCGCGGCACCGTCGACCGTCGCGAAAACCCGGCTAGGGTCGAAGCACGATCTTGGCGAAAGGCGTGCGCCCCGCATCGATATCTGCGAAGGCTGCTGCGCCGCTGGCGAGATCCCGCTCCTCGAACCAGCCGAGCGCACCCAGTTCGCGTGCCGACAGGGCGGCGACCGTCTCCGCGAAGTCCTGCGGCGTGTAGCAGTAGGTGCCGCTGACGACGATCTCCTGAAGGGTCACCTTGCGGATATCGAGGCCCTCCTGGCCGGGCAGCAGCCCGGCATGGATGATGACGCCGCCGGGCCGGACCATGTGACAGGCTGCTGCGCGGGTCGCAGCCGCCCCCACCGCATCGATGACCAGATCGACGGAATTCTCCGCCGGTTCGCCCGCGGAGCCGGGCGCATAGGTTCCAAAACCCTCCTGCGTCTCGATCGTGCGCCTGCGTCCTTCGTTGGGTTCGCCGACCCGCAGTCCCACCGCACCGAAGCGGCGCGCGACGATGGCGGCGGCAAGCCCGATGGCCCCGCCGCCAAGGATGACGATGCGGGCAACCGCCAGGGGCAGGTGGAGGTGCCGCTGGCCGAGCTTGACCGCATGCCAGGCCACGGCGATGGGCTCTGCCAGGGCGGCATGGGCCGTCGGCAGTCCTTCGGGTATCGACACGACGTTGCGCTCCGGGACGCGGACCCGTTCGGCAAAGGCGCCCGGTCGCGGCGGCATCGACAGGATCTGGCGGGTCGGCGACAGGTGCCAGCGCCCCTCGACGGCGTAGGGACAGGCCGGGTCCACGACCAGCGGGTTGATCGTCACCCTTTCGCCGTCGCGTGCGCCCCCGATGATGCGGCCGGCCGCCTCGTGGCCGAGGATGAGCGGCGGCGGGCGCCGCGAGTCATGGCCATGGTAGGCGTGCATGTCAGAGCCGCAGATGCCCACCGCCTCGACCCTGACCAGCACCTCGCCGGCTTCGGCGACCGGGTCGGGCTCGTCCCGGAAGGCGAGGCTGTTGGCCCCGGTATAGACAAGTGCCTTCAAGGATCGACCCTCATTTTGCGGTGAAACCGCCATCGACAGCGAGCGTCTGGCCGGTGACGTAGGCAGAGGCCTCCGAGGCGAGGAAGACGGTCGCACCGGCCAGGTCGTCGAGTTGTCCGTTGCGGCCGATTGCTGTCTGGGCCGCGTTCTTGGCGGCGCGCTCCGGGTCGTTGAACACCGGCTCGGTCAGCGGCGTGGGGAAGAAGCCCGGCGCGATCGCGTTGCAGGTGACGCCATGGCGCGAGAACTCCTCGGCAATGGCACGCGTGAGCTGGACGATGCCGCCCTTGCCGGCCCCGTAGGGCGCGCAATCGGGAAAGGCGCGGTAGCTCTGCAGCGACGCGATATTGACGATGCGCCCGAACCCGCGCGACGCCATGCCGGGTGCCAGAGCCTGGGTCAGCAGGAACGGCGCGCGCAGATGCACGGCCATGTGAAGGTCGAAGGCCTCGGCTGTGACCTTTGCGAAAGGCTGCCGGAGATTGATGCCGGCAGCGTTGACGAGGATGTCCACGTCCAGCGGGGGCTCGCGCTGCGCAAGACCGTTCAGGACAGCGTCGCCGCAATCGGCCCTGCCGAGATCGACCGGAATGAACGTCGCCGCGATGCCCTCCGCGCCGAGCCTGTCAGCTGCGTCCCGCAGTAGCTCGTCGCGACGCGCGACCAGCACCACGTCCGCCCCCGCCAGGCCAAGCGCGCGGGCCATGGCAAGGCCGATGCCGGAATTGCCGCCCGTGACCAGCGCGGTCCGGCCGGTCAGATCGAACAGGTGGGTCAGCCTGAACGCCACTCACGCCTCCACGGGTGTTCCCAGGTCGATGTTCGACCCCGGATAGTATTTCGTCATGCGGGCATCCGACGTGCGGGCATGGGCCTCCATGCCTTCAAGCCGCGAGATGCGGGCGGACACGGGGGCGATCTGGCGGCACGCCTCGCGGCTCATGCGCTGCCACGTCAGGGGCTTCAGGAATTTGTGGACCGACAGGCCTGCCGAATAGCGGGCGGCAAACTTGGTCGGGAGGATGTGGTTGGGACCCGAAACCTTGTCGCCGAACGCCACATTGGTTTCCTCGCCAAGGAACAGAGACCCGTAGTTGGACAGGCGCCCGTGCCACCAGTCAAGGTCGGAGCAGTGGACCTCGAGGTGTTCGCAGGCATAGTCGTCGGACAGCGTCACCATGTCCTCCCGGCTGTCGCAGAGCGCGATCTCACCATAGTCGCGCCAGGCAGCCCCCGCGGCATCCCGGGCGGTCGGCGGCAGGGCCGCGATCAGCGTGGGCACCAGGCGGGCAACCTCGTCCGCGATGCGGCGGGAATTGGTAATCAGCCAGGCCGGGCTCTCGTGGCCATGCTCGGCCTGCCCGACCAGGTCGGTCGCAACGATCAGCGGATCGGCCGTATCGTCGGCGATGACGCAGACCTCGGACGGACCGGCAAAGACGTCGATACCGACCTTGCCGAACAGCATTCGCTTGGCTTCGGCGACATATTTGTTGCCCGGCCCGACGATGATGTCGGCCTTGCGGCCGGTGAACAGGCCGAAGGTCATGGCGGCGATCGCCTGGACGCCGCCGAGGCACATGACGATGTCGGAGCCGGCAACCTGCATGGCGTGCAGGACATGGGGATGGATGCCTTCGCCCCTGAACGGCGCGGAACAGGCCACCACGGTCCTGACGCCTGCGGCCTTGGCGGTCGCGATCGACATATAGGCCGAGGCGATATGGGCATAGCGCCCGGTCGGCACGTAGCAGCCGGCGACATTGACCGGCACGAGGCGCTGGCCGAGCTGCAGGCCGGGAGCGATTTCAAGCGAGAAATCCTGGACCGAGGCGCGCTGGGCCTCGGCGAAACGGCGGACCTGACCGGCGGCAAAGGCGATGTCGTCCTTCACGGCCTGCGGTACCGCCCGCGTCCGCTCCGCGATCATGCCGGCATCCATCACGATCGGGCCGGACCAGCGGTCGAGCTTGAGCGCATAGTCCCTGACCGCCTGCTCGCCATCCGCCTCGATGGCGGCAAGCATGGCCGTGACCACCTCGCGCGCCGCATCCGTCTCGGTCTCGGGGGTTTTCGACGCCTTCTTCAGGAAGGTGATGCCCATGACGTTTGGTCCTGTGATTGCGGTTGCGGCACCCGGCCGGAACGAGCCGCGACAGATGGGGCCGGGCAGGCCGCAAGGCGCGGCCTGCCCGATGATCGGTCCGCTCTGGCTCAGCGCCGGTCGAACTCGGTGGCGAAGGCGCGCAGTTGCGGATTGGCTGCGACACGCTTCAAGAAGTCGTCCGTCACATACGAGCCGGGTGCCGGGTTGCTCGGGATGGTGCCGGCTTCGGTGACGAACTTGCCGATCTCGTTGAACCAGCCGTCCACCGTGGACGCCGCCCCGGCATTGCGCGCCATCAGCCGCAGCTGCTCATCCAGGCCGAAGGTCGGCCTGAGGGCGAATTCCTGCTCCATCGCCCGTGCCGAGACCTCCAGCCCGCCCTGCTTGTAGAAGTCGAGCGCGAGGCGGCGGGCCTCCTCCGGATTGGCCTTGGCCCATGACCAGCCGCGCAGGAAGACCGCGAGGAACTTGGCCACATCGTCGGGCCGTTCGCGGGCGAAATCGGCGCGGACAATCAGTGCGCCGGGAACGATCGCATTGGCATCCGCCCCGGAGCAGAGGTACCGGGCATTGGCGCGCTCCTCGAGCGTATAGGTGTTGGGGGCCCAGACGCCCGCGATGTCGCCATTGTTGGAGGTCAGGGCCGTGATGATCTGGGCCTGGCCGAGATTGACAAACTGCACGTCGGACGGGTTGACGCCCATCTTCTCAAGGCAGCGGCGGGCCGCGAAATGGACCGTCGAATTGGTGGTCAGGAGCAGTCGCTGGCCGCGTAGCGAGGCGGGATTGGAGCGGATCGCCTCGAAGCGGTCGCCGCGCACCATGACGGCGTTCGCCTTGGATTCGTCATTGGTGATGCCGATGGTCAGGATGTTGAACCGGACCGCGCCGAGCACGGCGGGAACGGAGCCCGTTCCGCCGACATCCCAGGACCTGGCCGCTGCCGCGGCAATCTGGGGTGCGCCGGCCGGGAAGGTCGAGAAGGTCGGCTCGAGGCCGACCTCGCGCCACCAGCCCTTCACGGTGGCGTAGTGGAATGGCAGCGCCCAGTAGAGCGAGGGCTGGTAGCTGACGCCGATCGCCGCCGGGGCCTGTGCCCGGGCGGTCGGCGCCTGGGCGATCAGGATGGCGGTCGCACAGGCCATTGCGGCCAGTATCTTCTTCATCGCATTCCTCCCTTTCCGTGTTTCCGGGCAGTTTCCGGCTCGGGGCCGCTGCCCGCTCGTCCCGCCGCGGCACGAGTGGCCACGGCGAATTCCACGCCATCGCGAACGATGTCGGCGATCAGGTCGCAATCGTCATCGGTCAGCGCGACGGGTGTCCGGATGTCGCAGAGGCCGGCGAGCACGCGATGCGTGGCATCGAGCGGTCCCTGCGGGCCGGCATAGGTCCAGTGGCGCGGCGCGCTGGTGAAGCCCGCCTGGCGTTCGGCGCCGAACCACTTGATTGGCAGGCCGCGGTCCCGCGCATGGTCGAGGATGGTCCTCATCTCGTCGGGAGCGAAATCCAGCAGCGAGAACTGGATCGACGTGGCGGAGAAGCTCTGGCCGCCGCCCCGGGCCGGCACATGGATATGCTGGCTGCGCCTGAGGCCCGAGGCGATCCGATCGTGGATGGCGTTCCAGCGGGCGACCCGGCGCGGCAGTTCGGCAAGCTGCGGACGCAGGATCGCGGCGGCGAGGGCCGTCATCCGCAGGCTGAAATTCGGCGTCGTGCCGCTTGCCGCTTCCAGGCTTTCCGCCGGCGGTGCCGACAGGTGTTGACCATGCAGCATGTAGCTGCCCGAATGCAGGATCGCGCGCGCGGCCATGGCCTCGTCGTCGAGCACCAGGAAGCCGCCTTCGCCCGCATTGAGGTGCTTGTAGGTCTGGGCGCTGAAGGCTGCCGCCAGCCCGAATGTGCCGATCGCCCGGCCACGCCAGCTGGCGCATATGGCATGCGCGCAGTCCTCGATGACGGCAAGCCCGCAATCATCTGCGACGGCCATCACCGCATCCATGTCGGCGATGTGCCCGCGCATGTGCGAGAGCAGCAGCACCTTCGCACCCGATGCCCGGGCCTTGCGGCGCAGGTCCTCGGCGTCGATCACATAGTCGCGCCCGACCTCGACGACGACCGGCCTTGCAGCAGCGTGCAGGATGGCACCGGGCACCGGCGCCAGCGTGAAGCCGTTGACGAGGACAGGCTCGCCAGGCTGAACCACCGCAACCTTCAGGGCCAGAAAGAGCGCGCAGCCACCGGAATTGACGGCGACGCAATATTTGCGGCCGGTGAAGGCGGCGAATTCCTGCTCGAGCAGGGCCGTGTCGGCCTGGTCTGCGCCCATCTCGCCATAGCGGAACAGCCGGCCGGAGCGCATGAGCTCGACCGCCCGTGCAATGCCCGCTTCCGGGATCGGCTCCGGTTCGGTCAGGTCGCGCGTCAGGCGCCGCAGGGCTGGATCAGACGCCATGGGCACCCTTCTCCTCGCGAAGGGATTTCCAGATGTGGGTCCGCAGGTGGACGAAGGATTCGAGGTCCATCACGTCCTCGATGCGGGAGAAGCGGTCCCAGTCCTCCGCTTTGCGGATCGACCGGACGTCGAGCACTTCCTTGATGCGCCCCGGTCGCCGGGTCATGATCACGACCCGGTCGGCGAGGTAGACCGCTTCCTCCACCGCATGGGTGATGAACAGAACCGTGCGCGGATTGCGGCGCGCCAGCCTGACCAGTTCCTCCTGCATCACGACGCGCGTCTGGGCGTCGAGCGCCCCGAAGGGCTCGTCCATGAGCAGGACCTCCGGGTCCAGAACATAGGCGCGGGCAATGGCGACCCGCTGCTGCATGCCGCCCGAAAGCTGGTGGGGAAAGGCTTCCGCGTGGCTTTCCAGATTCATCAGGCGCAGCGCCGCGTCGATGCGCTCCACGCGCTCGGCAGCCGGCAGGTTCTTGTTGCGCAGCCCCAGATCGATGTTCTCCCGGACTCTCTTCCAGGGGAACAGGGCGAACTGCTGAAAGACCACGGCCCGGTCGGGGCCGGGTTCGGTGACGGCACGGTCATTGACGCTGACCACGCCGGAACTTGGCCCCTCGAACCCGGCGACCATGCGCAGGCAGGTGGTCTTGCCACAGCCCGACGGGCCGACGATCGCCACGAATTCCTGATCGGCAATGGTCAGGTCGATGGCGTCGAGGACCTTCACGCCGCTGTCGGCGGGGCCGAAGACCTTGTCCACCTTGTCAAACCGGATCGAACCCACCTTACGCCTCCAGTCCGCGCCGGCGGCGCATCCAGGCCTCGCCCTGCCGGAGCAGGACGTCGATCAGCATTCCCACGATCCCGATGGCGACCATGCCGGCCATCACGGTCGGCGTGGCGACATTGGCCTGGGCCTGAACCATCATGAACCCGACCCCCGCAGCCGCGACGATGAGTTCCGCACCGACCAGCGACTGCCAGCCGAGCCCGGCCGAGACGCGCAGGCCCGCCACGATGGAGGGCAGGGAGGCCGGCAGCAGGATCTCCATGATCATCCGGTGGTTGGGCGTGCCGAGCATGCGCGCGGCCTCGATGAGCCGCGGCTCGACGAAGCGCGCGCCCCGGTAGGCATTGATCAGGCAGGGCGGAAACGCGCCGGCGAAGATGATCAGGACCGGGCCGCCGATGCCGGTCCCAAACCAGAGGGCTGCGAAGGGAACCCAGGCGATCGGCGCAATGAACCGGAAGCCGTCGAAGATGGGAGTGACGATGTCGTCGAGCAGGCGGAACCAGCCCATCAGCAGCCCGAGGGGCACGCCGATGGCGGCGGCCAGCAGCACCCCGGTTGCATAGCGCTGGAACGACGAGGCCAGGTGCTGCGGCAGCGTGGCGCCGGCGAACGGGGACGTCATGAGCTGAAGGGCGCGCTCCACCACGTCCCAGGGGGCGGGGAGGAACTGACGCGGCACGAAGCCGGTGACGGTTAGACCCGTCCACAGGCCGATGAACAGGGCAATGCCCAGCCCGCCCCAGGCCCATGTTTCCAGCAGAGTGAGCGGACGACCGTTCATCGCCTAGTCCCTCGCCGCCACGTTCCAGGCGAGCGCCCGACGCTCGGCCCGCGCCAGCAGGGCCGTCGTCGCCCAGCCGAGCAGGCCGACCGTGACCATCCCGACCAGGATCATGCCGGGATAGAGATCCTGCTGCGCCATGTTGAGGACGAAGCCGATGCCCGCCAGCGCACCCACCAGTTCGGCGGCGACCAGCGTCGTCCACGAGGCCTGAAGCGAGAGGCGAAGGCCGGTGAAGATCATCGGCGCGGCCGCAGGCACGATGATCTCCGTGATCATCCGCCAGCGCGGGGTGCCGAGCATCCGCGCCGCCTCGAGAATGGGCCGGTCGATGTTGCGCACGCCGGCAAAGCTGTTGATGACCGACGGCACGAAGGCGGCGAACCAGATCACCATGATCTTGGCGCTGTCGCCCAGTCCGAGCCAGAGAATGGCCAGCGGGATCCAGGCGAGCGGCGGAATGGGCCGGATGATCAGGAAGACCGGATTGACCGCCGCCTCGACGCGCCGGCTCCAGCCCATCCAAAGGCCGAGCGGGACGCCGGTCAGGATGGCAACGGCAAAACCCATTGCGACGAGCTTGAGCGACTGGATGGCATGCTGGAGGAGGTGGCCGCCGGCATAGCCACGCGACCAGATCTGCCCGAGCGCCTGCTGGAACTCGGCGGGCGAGGGAAAGCGCGCGCCCGAGACCATCCCCGTCACGCTGGTGAGCATGAACCACGTCGCGGCAAGTGCTGCGAGCGTAGTCAGGCCGATCCATGTCCGCCTTGCCGCCATCCCTGGGTTCCTCTCGCTCTTCTTATGAGAGCGCTTTCATTCAGAGTTTCAGCAAGAGTGAGCCTTGTCAAGCAGAGTCGAGCGCAACAAATGCCGCATCATAGCCAAGATCGCTGTTGTCGATGAAAGAATTTTCAGGCAAGATTTCGTGATGAAAGCGCAGCGCAAATACCGGCTCGTCGATGTCGCTCGCGAGGCCGGTGTCTCTCCGGCGACAGTCTCGCGGGCTATATCGCAGCCCGAACTGCTGTCGCAGGAGACGCTCGCAAAGGTTCGCAGCGCCGCGGAGCGCCTTGGCTACACGCCCGACGCCGCAGCGCGGGCGCTCGCATCGGGGCGTTCGCGCACCATCGGGGCGGTCATGCCGACCCTCGACAACGCGATCTTCTCCTCCACGCTGCAGGCGATGCAGCGGGCCCTCACCGAACGGGGCTACCAGCTGCTCGTCGCCTCGCATGATTACAGCGCCGCCGCGGAGGCGAGGGCCGTGCGGTCTCTGCTCGGCCGCGGGGTCGACGGGCTGATGCTGGTCGGTGCGGAGCGCGCCCCTGAAACCAGCGCGCTTCTGGACGATACCGGCATTCCCGTCGTCTTCACCTGGCGGACCCAGCCTGGCCGGACGGGCGTGACCGTGGACAACGAGCGGGCAGGCTATCTCGCCGCCCGCCACCTGGCCGGACTGGGGCATCGGCGCATCGGCATGGTCATCGGCCGGACCGCTTTCAACGACCGCCAGCGGGCGCGCCTGGAGGGTGCACGGGCCGGCCTGAAGGAAAGCGGCCTGGCGCTGTCCGACTGGATGGTCTCGCAGCAGCCGACCACGCTGGCCGGCGGGCGTGCCGGCTGTGCCGCCCTGCTCGAACTGGCCGAGTCGCCGACAGCGCTGATCGGCGGAATCGACCTTCTGGCCATCGGCTGCATGATCGAGGCGCAGGCGCGCGGCATGACCGTTCCCCGCGACCTGTCGGTCGCCGGCATCGACGACATCGACATGTCGGCGCATCTGGCACCGTCGCTGACGACCGTGCACGTGCCGACGACGGCGATTGGCGCCGAGGCTGCGCTCAAGCTGATCGGCATGATCGAGGGCAGGCCGGTCGCCCAGACGCTCGACCTGCCGATCGAACTGGTCGTGCGCAGGTCGACGGGCCCTGTTCCACCCGCGCGGGCCGGGTGAAGGGTCGGCTCGGCTCTCGACAAAGTGAAACGCCCGTGAGCCGATCCGGGGTTGTGTCGGCGGCCCTGAAACTGTGGACTCGTTCCAGACAAGAGGCCGCCCAAGGTCCGGATCAAAGCGGGAGACGGTGCGTGGCGAAACTCAACATCAACGGCCGGGTGGTCGAGATCCAGGTGGCAGACGATACGCCGCTCCTGTGGGCGCTGCGCGAGCAGGCGGGTCTCACGGGGACGAAATATGGCTGCGGCATCGGCGCCTGCGGCGCCTGCACGGTGTTGCTCGACGGTCAGGCCATGCGCGCCTGCACCATGCCGGTCAGTGCCATTGCCGAAGACCAGAAGATCGTCACCATCGAGGGCCTGTCGCCGGACGGCATGCACCCGATCCAGGTCGCATGGCGCGACCTCGATGTTCCCCAGTGCGGCTATTGCCAGTCGGGCATGATCATGGCGGCGGCGGCGCTGCTCGCGGAGAAGCCAAGCCCGACCGACGAGGATATCGACGCCGCGATGACCAATATCTGTCGGTGCGGTACCTACAATCGCGTGCGGGCCGGCATCAAGCAGGCCGCCGGCAACCGCCAGGGCTGAGGAGGGCACCATGAACTTGATCGAGAACGCCCGCCCCACCCGCCGCACGATGCTGAAGGCTGCAGCCGGGCTCGCCGTCGGCTTCTACCTGCCCGCACGGGACGTGCTCGCGCAGGCCGCGCCTGCCGCTGCGGCCCCCGAGATCAATGCCTGGGTCGTCATCCGTCCGGACGATACGGTCGTCATCCGCATGGCGCGCTCCGAAATGGGGCAGGGAACCCGCACCGGGCTCTGCCAGCTCATCGCCGAAGAACTCCAGTGTGACTGGTCGAAGATCGTCACGGAATATGTGACGCCGGGCCAGTCGCTGGCGCGCAACCGCGCCTGGGGCGCGTTCCTCACCGCCGGCAGCCAGGGCATTCGCCAGAGCCAGGACTATGTCCGGCGCGGCGGCGCCACCGCGCGGATCATGTTGATCCAGGCAGCGGCCGAGGCCTGGGGCGTGCCTGCCGCGCAATGCGCGGCCAAGGATGGCGTCATCACCCATGCCGCCTCGGGACGCTCGGTGCGCTACGGGCAGGTCGCCGCAGCCGCAGCCCGGGTGACGCCGCCACAGGATGTGCCGCTGAAGGATCCGAAGGACTGGACGGTGATCGGCCATTCGGTGAAGCGGCTCGACACGGCTGCCAAGACAACCGGCTCATTGGTCTACAGCTCCGACCTGAAAATGGACGGGATGCTGGTGGCCGTGCCGAAGGAATGCCCGGTCTTCGGTGGAAAGGTCGCCTCGTTCGATGCGGCCAGGGTCTCCTCCATGCCGGGCGTCCGGCATGTGCTGAAGGTCGGCGATACGGCGGTCGCCGTGGTGGCCGACACATTCTGGCAGGCCAAGAGCGCGCTCGACGCCCTGCCGGTGGAGTGGGACTACGGCCCGAACCGGGCCGTGTCCTCTGAAACCATTGCCGCGCAGCTGCGCGAGGGGCTTGATGCGGCCGAAGCCTTCGTCGGCAATTCCAATGGCGACGCCCGCGCCGCGATCGCGGCCGCACCGCGCAAGGTGGAGGCGGTCTACTCCTACCCCTTCCAGAACCACGCGCCGATGGAGCCGATGAATGCCACGGTGCGCTGGACGCCGACCCGCTGCGAGGTGTGGTGCCCGACGCAGAACGGCGAGTCGGCCCTGGCCGCGACGGCCCAGGCCGCCGGCCTGCCGCAGACCGCCTGTGACGTCCACCGCCTCGATCTGGGTGGCGGGTTCGGCCGCCGCACCACGCATGACTGGCTGATCCAGGCAGTGAACATTGCCAAGCAGGTGCCCGGCGTGCCGATCAAGACCATGTGGACCCGCGAGGAGGACATGGTTCAGGGGCGCTACCACCCCGTCACCATGTGCAAGCTGACCGGCGGCCTCGATGCGCAGGGCAACCTCACCGGCCTGCACATGCGCATTTCCGGCCAGTCGATCCTGTCCTATGTGTTCCCGACGGCCTTGCAGAACGGTCGTGACCCGGTGGTGTTCCAGGGGCTCAACCCGGGCGGCAACGACAGCCAGATCGGCTACGCATTCCCGAACCTTCTGATCGACCATGCCATGCGCAACACCCACGTTCCGCCGCACTTCTGGCGAGGCGTGAACCACAACCAGAACGCGGTCTATCTCGAGTGCTTCCTCGACGAGCTGGCCCATGCGGCAGGGCAGGACCCGCTTGCGTTCCGGCGCAAGCTGATGGGCAACCATCCCCGTCATCTCGCGGTTCTGAACGCGGTTGCCGAGCGCATCGGCTGGGGAACGCCCCCGCCGGCCGGTATCCATCGCGGGATCGCCCAGCAGATGGGGTTTGGCAGCTATGTCGCCGCCGCGGCCGAGGTTTCGGTGGATGCGCAGGGCAAGCTCAAGATGCATCGCATCGTCGCGGCCACCGATTGCGGTCATGCGGTCAATCCTCGCCAGATCGAGATGCAGGTGGAAGGCTCGTTCGTCTATGGGCTCTCGGCGCTGCTCTACGGCGAGTGCACCGTGCAGGACGGACGGATCGTCGAGACCAATTTCGACACCTATAACGTCCTGCGCATGGACGAGATGCCGAAGGTCGAGACCATCGTCATGCCCTCGGGCGGGTTCTGGGGTGGCGTCGGCGAACCGACCATCATGGTGGCCGCGCCTGCTGTCCTGAATGCCATCTTCGCCGCCACGGGAAAGCGCATCCGCACCGTGCCGCTGAAGGACCAGGACCTGCGCCGCGCGTGACGCGGGTCGCGGCATTGCTCCTCGGCCTGTGCCTCGCGGGACCCTCCGCGGGGCAGGAGGTTGCCCCGTTCACGGTAACCGCCGATGCCGTGGAGGCGCCGCTTGGCGGGCTCACCGGCGATGCGGCGCGCGGCGCCCGTATCGTCCGCAACCGGGAGACTGCGAACTGTCTGATCTGCCACACGATCCCGGACCCGTCGGAGACCTTCATGGGTGAGGTAGGCCCACCGCTCGCCGGTGTCGGCCTCAGGCTGTCGGCCGGGCAGATCAGGCTGCGCGTCATCGATCCGACCCAGGTGAACGCGAACGCGGTCATGCCGGCCTATCATCGTGTTGCGGGCCTCGTCCATGTCGAGGAGCGCTATCGTGGGCGGCCCGTCCTCGGTGCGCAGGAGATCGAGGACGTCGTCGCCTATCTGTCGGGTCTGAAGGAGTGAGACGATGGCGGAGCTCGACCATCAACACCGGCCTGTGAGGCTGTCGCGTCGGGCAGCGCTGGCGGCCACGGCTGCTGCGGTTGCCATGCCGGGCCGGACGATGGCCCAGCCCGCCACCGGGCAAACCTTCGCATCGGTCGAGGCCTCAATTCTCGCCGGCCGCATCCCCGCCGCGTCCGGAATCGTGCTCGACATGCCGCCCCTTTCGGAGAACGGCAATTCCATCGACCTGACCATCGCCGTTGACAGCCCGATGAACGAGGAGGATCACGTCTCCGCCATCCATGTCCTGTCGGAGAAGAACCCGTTTCCCCGTGTGGCCGTCTTTCACATCGGCCCACGGGCCGGACGGGCCGAGGTCGCGACGCGCATCCGCCTTGCCGAGACGCAGGCGGTCGTCGTGCTTGCCGAGACCAGCAAGGGCGCGGTGCATCGGGCGGCCAGGGAGGTCATCGTGATCCTCGGGGCCTGTGTGGACGGGGGCTGACACCATGACGAGCGCAACCATCCCCGCGCGCATCACCATGCCGGCGGAAGCCAGGCGCGGCGATATCGTCGAGATCCGCGTTCTCGTGCGCCATGCCATGGAGCGGGGGGTGAGTGCCCAGGGCCTCACGCCCGTGCCGCGCCGCATCCTGCACACCTTTCGCGCCACCTATGACGGCGCGGAGATCATGCGGATGGACCTGTCGCCCGGTATCGCGGCCAATCCCTATATCGCCTTTACCACCAGAGCGACCGTGTCCGCCGACATCGTCTTCGAATGGCTGGAGGACGGCGGTGTCACCTATGAGCGCCGGCAGATGCTGACGGTCACATGAGGCTTGCCGCGGCCATTGCCGGATGCCTGCTGGCCGGGGTCGCGACCGCCGGGGACGTGCGAGCGCCCGCCACCTTCCTGTCGCCGGAGTTGCGCGCCCTGCAGGACGATCCCTCGCGCCATCCCGGCTGGCTCTGGGTCGACGAGGGCGAGGCGCAGTGGAAGGCCGTTCCGGCCACGGGCAAGCCGGCCTGCCAGGGTTGCCACGGCGATATCGGCAGCATGCGCGGCGTTGCCGCCCGCTACCCGGCCGTGACGGGTGACGGTGCGCTGATCAATCTCGAAGGGCGGATCGAGCGCTGTCGCAGTGAGAACCAGGCTGCTCCCGCCTTCGGCTACGAGAGCGAAGCGCTGCTGTCGCTCACCGCCGCCATCGCCCTGCGCTCGCGCGGTCTGCCGATGGCGGTCGCGACCGACGGGCCGGCCACGCGGTTTGTCGAGCAGGGTCGCCGCTTCTATGAAACCCGCCAGGGCCAGCTCAATCTTGCCTGTAGCCAGTGCCACGACGATCATGTCGGCCGCCGCCTGCGTGGCGATGTCATTTCAAGCGGGGTCGGCACGGGGTTTCCGGCCTACCGGCTCGAATGGAACGCGATGGGCTCGCTGCACCGGCGCCTGCGCGCCTGTTCGCTTGGCGTGCGCGCGACGCAGTTTCCCCATGGCTCGGCGGAGTACCTCGCCCTGGAGCTCTATCTGGCCGCGCGCGCCAAAGGCCTGCCGATCGAGGCGCCGGGACTTCGTCGCTGAGGCCGTAGGCCGAGTTGAGGTCAAAGACCATTCTTTGAAAAGAAAAGACATCGATGACAATGGACAAACGTGGCGTGAAGCGCGTCGGCGAGAGTACCGCGAATGCACGAGACGGGGCCGGCTAGTCCCTTGCGCTTCTCGGTGGCGCCCATGATGAATTGCAAGGCATCAAGATAATAGTCATGGAATAGCAGATAAATGAGAACGAGGCCGACGTCGTGTTGCAAGACGCTGAAGTTTGACGGAAAGCGACTTGGCGGCATGTTTGCGGGAAATCCTGAGCCGCCCGAGTCTTCTACAGGCCAGCGGCTGACACTGACCGCAAGGGCAACGAGCCGATCGCCAGCCTGGAGGCGCAACACGCCGGACGATACGGAACTCGATCACCAACGCCATCGGGATGATCGAGGGACGTCTCATGAAATGGCGAACATTGCGGGGGTGGACTTTGCCCTGAAGGCCGCTGGTTCCCACACCGGCCGAAAGCCGATTTTCCTCGGACAGTGCCTCGCCGAACGATAGGTTGGGAACCGCAATTAGCATAGAAAAAGGCGGATTGGTCAAACGGCTCAGGAAGACGTCATGCCCGGCCAGGTTCAGTTTGGGAGGAAGGGTTGGAGCGACCAGTAGCTGCGATCAGCGGTGCCGCTGCCGGCATCGGGAGAGCGCTTGCTGTCCAACTGTCCGCCGCCGGCTATCGGCTTGTCCTGCTTGATCGCGACGCGGAAGGGCTTGCGGACGTCCGGCGCTCGCTCGAGGACGGGGTCGAGGTGCTGAGCCTGGTGGTGGACTTCGCGAATTCGGCCTCCATCGCTGACGCTGCCGCGCATCTGCTGGCGACCATTCCGAGAATCGACGTTCTCGTGAACAATGCTGGCATCGCGCTTCATGGCCGGGTCGATGAGTGTGACGTTCTGTCACTCGAGTCGGTGATCAGCACAAATCTCCTGGGGCCGATCCGGTTCACCGCCCAGGTTCTCCCGCTGGTCAAGGCAGCCCCCCGCGGGGTGGTCGTGAACATGTCGAGCGTTTTCGGTCTGGTGGCGCCCGCCGGTCAGGCGGCCTATTCGGCATCGAAGTTTGGCCTGCGTGGCTTCAGCGAGGCGCTGGGAAACGAACTCGCCCGCGATGGCGTTCTGGTTCTCACCGTCTATCCGGCGGCGGCGAAAACAAGGATCGCCCGCAATGCCCTGTCGGCGCTCCGCATGCCGGACGAGGTTCGCGAACAGCACGAGGAGCGCTTCTATCGGAACGCGCGCCTCGCCCCCGACGACATCGCCAGACGGATCGTGGAGGCAATCAGGGGTTCGAGAACCCGTCTCGTCATAGGGCGCGACGCTCGTCTGGCCGATGTTATTCAAAGGCTGATGCCCGGCGCCTACGGCCGTTTCGCACGGCTTGTGTCCGAGGTTCTGAAGCGCCTCTCGCCCGGGCCGCGCTGACCCGCGCCTGCCGCGACGCCGCAGTCCGGCGACGTGGGATCCCGCTGGCGATGCCGGGCCGCCCCGCAACTGTTCTCCTGATGTCTGACACGGGCGTGCCCGCCTGGCCAACTTGATCCCGCTGCCCCTGCGAATGAGTTGGACGATGGTGTCCTTCGGTTTACAGGATGGGCCCCGTGTCTGCAGAAGTTGTGCGGGTCGCGACCGGAAGCGGCTGCGGACCGGCAGGATCAGGGACAGGAACGAGCGGCGTGAATCGGCAGCAAACCGTTGGGGACGAGGAAAAGACAGCCAGGATCGGGCCCTGGCGGTTCTCCGTCGCCCCGATGATGGACTGGACCGACCGGCATTGCCGGTTCTTCCATCGGGGGCTGACGCGCCATGCGCTGCTCTATACCGAGATGGTCACCGCCAATGCCGTGATCCATGGCGACCGCGAGCGGCTCATCGGGTTTGATCCGGCCGAACATCCGGTCGCACTGCAACTCGGCGGGTCCGACCCCCGCGCCCTGGCGGAAGCGGCGCGCATCGGCCAGGGTTTCGGCTATGACGAGATCAACCTGAATGTCGGCTGCCCCTCCGACCGCGTGCAGGGCGGCAGCTTCGGCGCCTGCCTGATGGCCGAGCCGGCGCTCGTCGGAGACTGCATCGCGGCGATGAAGGCGGCGGTGGCGGTGCCGGTCACGGTGAAATGCCGCATCGGCATCGACGATCAGGATCCGGAGGTGGCGCTGGACACGCTGGCCGATGCGGTCGTTGCGGCCGGGGCGGACGCCATCATCGTTCACGCCCGCAAGGCCTGGCTGAAGGGCCTGTCGCCGCGCGAGAACCGGGAGATTCCCCCGCTCGACTACGGCCGGGTGTTCCGTCTCAAGGCCCGGCTTCCGCATGTGCGGGTAGCCATCAATGGCGGGATCAGCACCCTCGAACAGGCACGCGACCTGCTGGCGCCGCGCGATGGCGTCGTTCTCGACGGGGTTATGCTCGGCCGGGCCGCCTATCAGGACCCCTGGCTTCTGGCCTCTGTCGATCCCGTCCTGTTCGGACAGGCATCACCGGTCGACTGCCTGCATGACGCTGTCGAGCGGTTGTATCCCTATGTCGAGGCGGCTCTCGGCCGGGGCATTCGCCTGTCCTCGATCACCCGGCACACTCTTGGCCTGTTCCAGGGCGTGCCCGGCGCCCGCGCGTTCCGGCGCCACCTGTCCGTCGAGGCACCCCGGCCCGGCGCCGGCATCGAGGTGATCCGCGCGGCGCTTGCGCTGGTGCGCCGCGAGCAACGGACCGCGGGTCTGGCGGCCTGACCACATGGCGACGGGCGGCGGTCCTTCGACCGCCGCCCGTCAGGTTCTGGCCTTGGTGCCTGTTACCGCGCGCGGCGGGGCGTGCAGTAGTGGCCGCGCAGCAGCTCGAAGGCGCATTCGCGGGCCGTGGTCGCCTGATTCTGGACCGGCTGCGGGTAGGTCGGGATCTGGATCATGACGACCGGAACGTCATTGAACGAGATGCCGCCGTCGCCGCCGCCGGCGCCACCGCTGCCGGCGGTCTGGGCCATGGCGAGGCCGGACAGGGAGGTGGCGAGCGCGATCGACAGGGCACCGGCGAGGGACAGGGTCTTGAGGCGGGTCATGGGAGGTCCTTGCGTGTTCGGGTCTGCAGCACCTGGCCGGTGGCCGGCTGCGTCGACCGGGACCATGACGGCTGCTGTTTTCGCTCGCGCCCCGCCGGATGGCCGCGCTGTTTCCACTGTATCGGCCTTTGTTGCAGCGGCGGGGCAGGGCGGCTGCGCGCGTGCCACGCTTGCGCCACCGGCGCCATCGGTCTTTAAGTCGCCGCTCCCTCCGCCTGCCCCCGGTTTGCCATGCTCTTCGGCGTTCCCTTCGACCAACTCGCCATTCTTGCCGTCGGCCTCCTGATCGCAGGTGCGGCCACGGGCATTCTGGCCGGCGTGTTCGGCGTCGGGGGCGGGGCGGTCATCGTGCCGGTGCTCTACGAACTGTTCGGCGTGGTCGGGGTGCCTGCCGACCTGAAGATGCCGCTGGCTGTCGGCACCTCGCTGGCCATCATCATCCCCACGTCCATCCGCTCCTTCCAGGCCCACAAGGCGAAGGGTGCGGTGGACATGGAGGTGCTGCGGGCCTGGGCCATACCCGTGATCGTCGGCGTCATTGCCGGCTCGCTGGTTGCCCGCTACGCACCGCCCGGCGTGTTCAAGGCCGTTTTCGTGTTCGTCGCCGGGCTGTCCGCCTGGCGCCTGCTCACCGGCAAGGAACTGAACTTCGGCACGGGAATGCCGGGCCCTGCCGGCATGGTCGCCACGGGCGGCGTCATCGGCGTGCTGTCCAGCCTGATGGGCATCGGCGGCGGCCAGCTCGGCAATCTGGTGATGATGGCCTATGGGCGCACCATTCATAACGCGGTGGCGACCTCCTCCGGCCTCGGCGTTCTCATCTCCATCCCCGGCGCGCTGGGCTATATCTATGCCGGCTGGCCGAAGGCGGCCGAGTTTCCGGCGGTCGCAGCCATCCAGTTCCCGTTCGCGCTGGGCTATGTCTCGCTGATCGGCTTCCTGCTGTTCATCCCGACATCAATGTGGACCGCGCCGATCGGCGCCCGGCTGGCCCATTCCATGCCCAAGCGGCGGCTGGAACTGGCCTTCGGCGCCTTCCTTCTGATCGTCTGCCTGCGCTTTCTGTGGGATCTCGTCGCCCGTGGCGCCTGAGCCTGAGGCTCAGCCGTAGACGCCGAGCGTCTTCAGGATCGCTCTGCCGACCGCAAGGCGCTTCGGCGCCATAGCCATCTGCGGCATGTCGATGTTCAGGGTGAAGGCGTGGATGCGGCTGCCGCGCTCCACCCAGCCGGTCCACCAGCCGATCGAGGTTTGCCCGCGCTTCACGAACCAGCCGGTCTTGCCGTGGAGCGTCGCCCCGCCGTCGGCCTCGAGGCGGACGATATCGCGCGTCAGGGCCTGCGCGCGCTCCGAGGCCGGCAACCCACTGCGGGCGAGGCGCAGGTTGAAGCCGGCTTCCTCCAGCGCGCTGATCGTCAGCGGCCCTTCCAGCCAGAAGCGGTCGACCACGGTGCCGGGGTCGCGGTTGCCATAGTCGAGCCGTGCCAGCCAGTCGCGATAGGCCGGCAGCCCGACACGCCGGGCGACCTGCTGGAACGCTGGCACGTTGGAGATCGGCATGGCTTCGCGAAGCGACATGTCGCGGTTCCAGGCGGGATTGCGCGACGGTGTTCCGCCATAGGGCACGATGGCGTCGGCATCGGCCACCGCGCCGGCCTCGAAGGCGATCAGGCTGTTCGGGATCTTGAAGGTCGAGGCCGGCACGTAGCGCCGCCGTGCGCGGGCCGGATCAACGAGAACGGGCGCGCCGCCATCGGAGGCCACCAGAGCGAACGTGCCGGTCACCCCCTCGGCCCGGAACGGCTGCTTGAGGTCGGCCGCTCCGGTGGCGATGGCCGGTGTCGCCAGAGGCAGGGCCGCCGCAAGAATCAGGGCATCGCGGCGGGAGGGCAGAAGCAGGCTGCGGGTCATGTCGGTCTCGTGACGAAAAAGGCGGGCCGGAGTCCGGGCGGCGAGACCTTCGGCGGTAAAGGTGGCACGGATCGGGCGGCCGCGCGGCCGTTTCAGCGCAGGACGATGCGTCCCTCGATGGCGGGCGTGACGGTTCCGAGCCGGCGCATGTAGTTCATCAGGTCCAGGGCCACCAGCCGCCCCTGCACGTCCTTGTCGCGCGTGTTTCGGCCGAGCGTGACATAGCCGTCGCCGCCGCGCAGCAGAAAGTCGTGGGTCGCGACCCGGTAGAGCCGGGTCGGCTCCAGCGGCGCATTGCCGACCGTGACGGAAACGATCCGGCTGCCCGCGGGGCGGGACCGATCGGCGGTCACGACCAGGCCGGCGACCTGCGGGAAGCGCCCCGCACGCTGTTCGACCTGCGAGAGCCCGTTCTCCAGTGCGGCGAGCAGGTCAACTCCGGTCACCTCGGCCACGACGGTGCGATTGCCGAAGGGCAGTTCGACCAGCGCGTCGCGTCGCGTGAAGGAGTGTCCGGCCGGATAGACGCGGTTGCCGCGGATCGCGCCGGCATTGGTCAGGCCGATCTCGGCGCCCGCGGCAAGGCGCATGGCGTCAGCCACCATGTTGCCGATGGCCTGTTCGCCGGAGCGGACCGAGGCGGTGCGCGTGTCCAGTTCGCCCGCCAGCCGGGCGACCGTCACGTCGAGTTCGGCGGAGAGTTCCGCCTCATACTGGCGCACCCGGGCGAGCGTGGCCGGGTCGGGCGTTGCCGCGCGGCTGTCGTTCACCCGAAAGGCCGGCGTGAAGGTCATGCGGGTAACGCCATCCACCGTCACCCGGCGCAGCGTCAGGTCGATGGCGGTGACGTAATAGCCCTCCTCGGAACTCTCAACCATCACGGTGCGCCCGTCGTAGGCGATGGCAAGGTCGTGATCGTGGCCGGTCAGCAGCACATCGACGAGGCGCGAGCGGACGATGTCGTTGTCCTCGGCCCGGTCAGTATGGGCGCAGCAGACGATGAGGTCGGCACCGGCCGCGCGCAGCCGTGCCGCCTCACGCCGCACGGTCTCCATGGTTGGCAGGAAGCGGATGGAGCCTGCATTCGAGACCTCCGGCGTGTTGGGAAGCGCAACGCCGAAGACGCCGAGCCTGGCGATACCGAGTTCGATGATGCGTCCGTCCTCGTGTCCTGGCAGCAGGCCGCCATCGGCCGTGCGCATGTTCGCCGCGAACCAGGCGAACCGCGATTCGGCACGCCGCTGCGCATAGGCCTCAGGCCCGAAGTCGAACTCGTGGTTTCCGGGCACGAAGACGTCCGGCGGGGCAAGGTTGGTGAGTTCCACCGTATGGGCGCCCTGGTCGAAGCCGGACATCAGCGACGGCGAGAACATGTCGCCGGCATGGACATAGAGCAGGGGCCGGCCCCGCGCCCGCTCCGCCTTGACGATGGCGTTGAGCCGGGCAAATCCGCCGCGGCCGGCTTCTTCGCCCATCTTGTAGATGTCGTTGACCAGCAGCAGGGTGATGGTGTCATCCGCTGGCGCCTGCGCGCCGGCCGGGGTGGCGGCAAGGCCCACGGCCAGGCTGCCGAGGCCTGCAGCGAGCGTGTCCCGACGGCTGATCCCGGTCATCCCCGATCTCCTCAAGCGGCCGGACCATGCCTTCGCCAGGGGACGCCTGGCAAGCGGCGCGATGCGTCAGGACCGGCCCCGCAGAACCATCTGCCCGCTGCGCACCTGATAGCTCTCCAGCCGGTCGAGAAAGGTGTGCCCGAGAAGGCTTGCCGTCAGCGCCTGGGGCCGGGCGACCAGCGCGCGGACATTGCGTTCGACGATCGGCCCGACCGCGACCGATGCCAGCGTCACCGACGCGGTGAGGGCCTGGCCATTGGCGGTCTGGACGGGGATCGTGAACGACAGGTCGTCGACGCGGATTCCGGCCCGCCGCGCATCCTGGTCGGTCAGCACCAGCGCGGACGCACCGGTATCGATCAGCATTGCCACCGCGCGCGCGCCGTTCACCTCGACACGCACCGCATACATGCCGTTCGGCGCGCGCGGCACGGTGACCTCACGGCTCCCGGTCACGCCGGTCGTGGCCATGCCGGGGATGAGGTTGGCAAGGACCCGCCGGCCGACGGCCTCGAACTCGTGGCGATAGGTGTAGATGACGCCGAGAAAGGCGAAGATCGCCACCCAGGCAATCATCGCCTGGATCGCATCGCCGATACGCCACCGGAAATGGCCGAGGGCGCTGGCGCCGATCACCACCGCAAGGATGGAGAGGCCGACGAGCGAGGCATAGTCCTCGACCCCGAGCGTGCCGGCAGCGAACCCATCGGCGCGGATGGCCGCCACCAGCACGGCAAGGCCGACGGCGCCGAGCAGGATCCAGAGCAGCGTGCGGTTGGTCATGGGGCCTCCGAAAGCCTGGCGAGCCGGGACGAAAGCTCCGCCACGATCGATCGCCGCTCTGCCGGTGTCAGCGACAGCCATCCACCGATCTCGGCCAGCGTGCGCCCGCAACCCTCGCAGATGCCGTGGGTGGCACTGATCTGGCAGCAGCGGATGCAGGGGCTCTCGATCGCGGTGTCTCTCATGTCAGGGCTCCGGATGGCGCGAGCGCCAGCAGGCTCAGCAGGATCGCAATCTCCCCGACCTGCTGGGTGGCGCCGGCGACATCGCCGGTATGCCCGCCAAGATGGGTCCGGGCGAAGCGGACCGCCATGAGGGCGGTCGCCGCAGCCACGACCACCGCCGCGAAAACACCCTGTGGCCCGGCAGCCGGCAGAACCAGCATGGCGAGGATCGCGGCCAGCCCCTGGCTGCGAAGGATTGCGCGTGAACCGGGGCGGCCGGCGGCCTGGGCCGCGCCATCGGGACGGGCAGGGTCGAGCTGCACGAACAGGCTCAGTGCGGCCGTGCGCGACAGCGCCCCCGCTGCGACCAGCGCCAGCATGGTCGCCCAGGCGCCGGTCTGGTCGACGAGGGCCGCGATCAGCGCGACCCTCAGCAGCAGTCCGAGGCCGAGTGCCGACGCGCCGAAAGTGCCGATCCGGCTGTCGCGCATGATCTCCAGGCGCTTCTCGACCGTGTATCCGCCGAAACTGTCCGCGGTGTCGGCCAGGCCGTCCTCGTGAAAGGCTCCTGTCATGACGATGGCCGCCGCGACGCACAGAATGGCGGCGATGACCGGCGGCCACAGCCATGTCGCCGGCACCAGCACCAGCCCGGCAAGGCCGCCGAGAACCGCGCCGACCAGCGGCACGACAGGCGCGAGCCGGTCGAGGTCGGGAGGCGCATGCGCATCCGCCTCGTCCTCAACGGGTGGCAGCGGCAGGCGCGAATAGAAGCGCAGGCCGGCGATCAGCGTGTGCAACGCGCTCGATGGGTTCATGCAGAACGCTTAGCCGCCGCGCATCCGCCGGGCAATCGCGGCCATCTGGCGGGCGCCCGGTCCCCGGTATCGGGCTGCCTCCGCCCGTCGCCTTGTGCTCCCCCCGGCCGGGCTGCTAACCCCTCCGGACCCTCTTCGGCTGATTCCGGCCGCCCGTTCGTCCGAAAGCCTGTCATGGTGATGCCGCCTCCGAGCCCGTCGGGCCTGCCCTTCGACGACATCCGCGACCTCCTGAAGCGGATGCCGGGCCCTGACGAGGATGCCCGTGCGGCGGCGCGCGCCCGCGACGCCAATCTCACCAAGCCCGCCGGCTCGCTCGGGCGCCTCGAGCAGATCGTCGAGTGGGTGGCCGCCTGGTCCGGCAAGGCCGAGCCGCGCATCGACCGGCCGCTGGTGGCGATCTTCGCCACCGCGCACGGGGTCACGCGGCAGGGCGTCTCGGCCTTTCCGGACAGCGTCAACCGCCAGATGCTGGACAATTTCGCCGCCGGCGGTGCGGCCATCAACCAGCTCTGCATTGCCAACGACCTCGGCCTGAAGGTGTTCGACCTCGCGATCGAGGTTCCGACCCCCGACATCACCGAGGCCGATGCCATGGACGAGCGGGCCTGTGCGGCCACCATCGCGTTCGGCATGGAGGCGATTGCCGGCACGGACTTCCTCTGCCTCGGCGAAATGGGCATCGGCAACACGACGGTGGCCGCCGCCGTTCACCACGGCCTTTATGGCGGCACGCCCGAGGACTGGGTCGGCCCCGGCACCGGCGTCGATGCCGAAGGCCTCGGGCGCAAGGCCGATGCCGTCCGCCGGGCCGTGGCCCGTCATGGCGGGGCGCTCGACGACCCGCTCGAAGTGCTGCGCCGGGTCGGTGGTCGCGAGATCGCCGCCATTGCCGGCGCGATCCTGGCCGCGCGGCTCCAGCGCATCCCCGTCCTGCTCGACGGTTATGTGGTGACGGCCGCCGCTGCCGTGCTTCACGCCATGGACCCGTCGAGCCTCGACCATTGCCTGGCCGCCCACCGCTCGGCGGAGCCGGCCCACGGGCGCGTGCTCGACAAGATCGGCAAGCGCCCGCTGCTCGACCTCGGCATGCGCCTCGGCGAAGCCTCGGGCGCAGCGCTCGCCTGCGGCATCGTCCGCAACGCGCTGGCCCTGCATGCCGGCATGGCGACCTTCGAGCAGGCGGCGGTCAGCCGGAAGGCGTGAACGGCGCCGCCGTCACGCGCCGCCAATGGCCGCAAGATCGATGGGCAGCGAGCGGATCCGCTTGCCGGTCGCCGCCGACACCGCATTGGAGATGGCGGGTCCCAGCACCGGCACGCCCGGCTCGCCGATGCCGGTCGGATTCTCGGTCGATGCCACGATATGCACCTCCACCTTCGGCATTTCGGTGATGCGGGTGGGCTCGAACGTGTCGAAATTGGTCTCCTGCACCTCGCCGTCCTTCAGCGTCACGCGGTTGCGTAGCACCGAGGACAGGGCAAAGCCGACCGCGCCCTCGACCTGTGCGCGCACGATGTCCGGCGTCACGGCGATGCCGCAGTCCACCGCGCAGACGATGCGGTCGACCTTCACCTCGGTTCCGTTCACCGTCACCTCCGCGACCATGGCGACATGGCTGCGGAAACTCTCGTGAACGGCGATGCCGCGGCCCTTTCCGGCCGGCAGCGGCTGGCCCCATCCGGCCTTTTCGGCGGCAAGGCGCAGCACCGCCGCGTCCCGCGGGGCATTGGCAAGGTGCTCCAGGCGGAAGGCGAACGGGTCCTTGCCGGCCGCCTGGGCCAGTTCGTCCATCACCACTTCCATGACCTGACCGGTATGGGTGTGGCCGACCGAGCGCCACCACAGCACCGGCACGCCCTCGCGGCCGTTATGGACCTCGACATTCAGGTTGGGGATGGCATAGCGGGTGTCGCTTGCCCCTTCCACGGTGGTGGCATCGACACCGTTGGCGACCAGCGCCGCCTCGAACGGCGAGCCGATCAGGATCGACTTGCCGACGATGCGGTGCTCCCAGCCGACGACCTTGCCGGCAGCGTCCACACCCGCCTTCACGCGATGATAGACCATGGGCCGGAAATAGCCGGCCTGCATGTCGTCCTCGCGGGTCCAGACGAGATGGATCGGGGCGCGATAGCCGGTCGCCTTGAGGATATGGGCCATCTCCGCGACATAGTCGCAGTCGGGCGTCGCGCGCCGGCCGAAGGAGCCACCGGCGAACAGCGTGTTCAGGTGAACCTGGCTAGCCGGCACGCCGCAGATGGCGGCAATCGTCGCCTGCTCCAGCGTCTGCATCTGGAACCCGGCCCAGGCCTCGATGCCTCCGTCCGACCGTCGCTCGATGGTGCCGTTCATCGGCTCCATGGAGGCATGCGCGAGATAGGGGAACTCGAATTCAGCCTCGACGGTCCTGGCGGCCGATGCGAGCCCGCGCGCCGCATCGCCGCGCCGTCCGGCGGGCAGGCCCGGCCGACCGGCCTGACGCTTGAACTCGGTCATGATGACATCGGTCGAGCGCGTCTCGGCAGCCGCAAAGTCCCAGGTCACCTTCAGAGCCTCGCGGCCCTTCATGGCTGACCATGTGTCGCGCGCAACGACGGCCACGCCCGTCGGAATCTCCACGACGGCGACGACACCCTTGACCTTCATGGCCTCGCTGCCATCGAAGCGGCGAACCTGCCCGCCGAACTTGGGCGAATGGGCGACCATCGCGGTCAGCATGCCGGGCCGGCGCACGTCGAGGGAAAAGGTGGCGGTGCCGGACGTCTTGGCAACGGAATCCAGCCGCGGCGCGGTGCCTTCCTTGCCGATGATGGTCCAGTCCTTCGGGTCCTTCAGCGGCGGGTTGGCCGGGACCGGCATCGCCGCCGCCCGTGCCGCGAGGGCGCCGAAACGGGCCTGACGGGCGCCGTGGCTCACCACGCCGCGCGACACCTTCACCTCACTGGCCGGCACGTTCCATTCGGCGGCAGCCGCGGCCACCAGCATCTGGCGGGCGGCTGCGCCGGCCTTCCTCAACTGCATCCATGACCCGGCCACTGAGGTGGAGCCGCCGACGCCCTGCACCGGACCCCAGAGGAGGTTGTTGTAGAGCCTGTGGTCGGCGGGAGCGAAGGCGAAGCGCAACTGGCTCCAGTCGGCATCGAGTTCCTCCGCCACGATGGCGGCAAGCCCGGTCGTGACGCCCTGGCCCTTGTCCAGGATCTTGATGATGACGGTCACCGTGTCGTCGGCACCGATCCGCACGAACGCGGCAGGATTCGCCGGAGCACTGGCGCCGGGAGCCTGGGCGAGGGCCTCGCCACCGGGCCCTGCGACACCGGCAACCATCAGGGTGCCGGCTGCCACGGCGCCCTTCAGGAAGGCCCGGCGGGTGGCGTCGAACCGGCGCGCCGACAGGGTCTCGACGGTGATCGCAGGTTCTGTGGTCAGATGCGGCGGACGAATGGCGGGGAAAGCGGTCATGATGTCCTCCGTCCTCAACCGAGCGTCCGGGCAGCATCGTGGATGGCCGCGCGGACACGCTGGTAGGTGCCGCAACGGCAGATGTTGCCATGCATGGCGCCGTCGATGTCGGCGTCGCTCGGCTGCCGGTTCTCCGAAAGCAGCGCCACGGCGCTCATGATCTGGCCCGACTGGCAGTAGCCGCACTGCACCACATCGAGCTTGCGCCAGGCCGTCTGCACGGCCTCGGCGACCGGGCCCTCGATGCCCTCGATCGTGGTGATGGCGCTGTTGCCGACCGAACCGACCGGGGTCGAGCAGGAGCGGACGGGCTGGCCGTCGACATGCACGGTGCAGGCCCCGCACAGGGCCTTGCCGCAACCGAACTTCGTGCCGGTCAGGTTGGCATGGTCGCGCAGCGCCCAGAGCAGCGGCATGTCGGGGTCGACATCCACCTCGACCAGCCGGCCGTTGATCTTCAGGGTGAGCATCGTCGCGCTCCTTCGAATGGGGATGAAGCGAAGGTAGGCGCGCGGCCGCCGGATCGCCAGCACCGGGCCGCCATGACCACGGGAAAGTGACTCCCTCAGCCCCCGCGGCGGTCGGTCAGCACGATGCGAACGAGGTCGGCCGCGTTGCGTGCGCCGAGCTTCTCCATGATCCGCGCCCGGTGAACCTCGACCGTGCGCGGCGAGATACCGAGATTGCGCCCGGCTTCCTTGTTGGAGGCGCCGGCGGCGATCTGGCCGAGCACGTCGCGTTCGCGCGGCGTCAACTGGCCGACGCCCTCCGATGCGGGGTTGATGACCGGTGCCTGCCCGGGCAGGCGCTCCGCCACGGCCGATCGCACCGCAAAGACCAGCCTGTCCGCGTCCACCGGCTTCTCGATGAAGTCGCGCGCGCCGTGGCGCATGGCGTCGACCGCCATGGGGATATCGGCCTGCCCCGACATCACGCAGACGGGGGCGTCCAGATGCTCCTCGCGGATGGCGCGCAGCACGTCGAGGCCCGAACGGCCAGGCATGTTGACATCGAGCAGCACGCAGCGCGGCCGATGCCCCCGAAGGGCCTCCACCAGCGACGCGCCATCGGCAAACCCGGTGACCGCATATCCTTCCGCGGTCAGCATCAGCGACAGGGCATCGCGCACCGCCGCGTCGTCGTCGACAACATAGACATCCGGCCGGGAAGGGGCCGGATACCTGCCAGCATTTGCTGCCGGGGCTGCGGGCATGGCCATGGTCTAGCTCTTCGCTTGCGGGGGCGCCGTCGGGGGGATCGGCAGTGGTGGATGGCGGGGAAGCAGCAGCGTAAAGGCCGCGCCACGTCCCCCGCCGCCGGGATCGACGGTCAACTCGCCCCCATGGTTGCGGGCAATGGAGCGGGAGATGGCAAGGCCGAGACCAAGACCCGCCGGCCGGGAACTGGCAAAGGGCCGGAACAGCCCGTCCATTGCGGCGGCCGGAATGCCCGGTCCGTTGTCGCGAACCGTCAGCGCGATGTGATCGGCCTGGGCCTGCGTCTCGACGACGATCCGGCCATCGGCACGGTCCCGCAGCACGTCCAGCGCGTTGCGAACGAGATTGACGACCACCTGCTGAACCTGGACCGCCTCGACCTGAACTGGCGGCAGCCCGCGCGCCAGACGCCGTGAGACGCGGACACCGCCTCGCTGGCCGAGGAGGGTCAGTTCGATCGCCTCCTCCACGAGGGGATTGAGCGCCTCCGGCCGACGTTCGGGCGAGCCCTTCTCGATGAAGTGGCGCATCGCCTGAATGATCTGGCCGGCGCGGCCGGCCTCGCGCAGGGCCTTGGCCATGATCTCGTTAAGGCTCCGTCGGTGATCGCTGCCGTCCGGTTCATTCCCCGGCCGCGCAGTCGGGCGTGCCTGCATCTTGCACGCGGCCTGCAGGTAGAGCGTCAGGGCCGTCAGCGGCTGATTCAGCTCGTGGGCGAGGGTTGCGCCCATCTGGTCCATCGCAGAGATGCGGGCCAGTTGCGTCAGTTCGGCCTGCAGCAGACCGAACCGCTCCTCTGCCTCCTTGCGCGGCCTGATATCCCGCAGGATGCCGATGAACTGTGGACCATCGAGGGTCTCCGCCTCCGACAACGACATCTCGACGGGAAAGGACAAGCCGTCGCGATGACGGGCCATCACTTCGCGGCCGGTGCCGATGAGAACCCGCAGGTCCGCGACACTGTGCATCTCGGCCTGGATCAGCACCCCGGCATTTCGCCCGACAATATCCTGGGCCGACCAGCCAAACAGCGTCTCGCAGGCGCGGTTGAAGACCAGAACGGTCGCGCGGGCGTCGAGCACGAGGATGCCATCGCCTGCCATGTCGAGAACACTCGACAGGCGTGCCTCAGAAGCGCTCACAGGCGAATGCACGATCTCGCCGATGGCCGCCTCCCGAGCCGACGCACCACGTATGGCCGCTCGTGCAGGCGATACCTGCGTCAAACAGCCTCATCCGTAGAACATGCGACAGGGATTTCCCTAGGGCAAGACCGAATCGATCCGGCGGGCGATCCGCCGTCCGGGGGACCGTCAGAGCTGCGGGATGGCGGCGGCCAGCCGCTCGGCGGCCAGTTCGATCTGGTCCTGCGAACGCAGGTAGCACAGGCGCAGATGGCCCTCGCCGCCGGGACCGAAAGCGCTGCCCGGCGCAAGGCCGACGCGGGCGCTGTCGACCAGCCGCATGGCGGCAGCGTTGGAGTCGGTCACGCCGTCGATGCCGAAGAACAGGTAGAAGGCCCCGTCCGGACGGGAGAAGCGGCACCGCCCCGTCGCCTCGATGGCCGCGGAGATGATGTCGCGTGCCTTGCGGGCCTTGGCGATCTGGTGCTCGACGAAGCTCTCGCCGCGCTCCAGCGCCACCACGCAGGCGCGCTGGATGAAGACCGGCGAGCCCGAGGTCGAGTACTGGATCAGGTTCTCCACCACATCGCCGAGCGAGGGGTCTGCCTCGACCCAGCCGGTGCGCCAGCCGGTCATCGCCCAGTTCTTCGAGAAGGTGTTGACCCACAGGATGCGGTCGCCGTCCTCGCGCACGTCATGGAACGAAGGCGCGCGCGTCATTCCCTCGCGCCAGACGAAGCGGGTGTAGATCTCGTCGGCGATGATCCACAGGCCGCGGCGGCGGGCCATGGCAAGGATGGCGGCAAGCTCCTCCCTGGTCGCTGTCCAGCCGGTCGGATTGGACGGCGTATTGATGAACAGCGCCTTGGTGCGCGGCGTGATCGCCGCTTCCAGCCGGTCGAGGTCCATCTGCCAGCCACGGTTGCCGTGGACGAGTTCGACGAAGACGGGCGTCGCGCCGCGCAGTCCGGCGGCGGCGGGCGCGTTCGGCCATGTCGGGGAGGGGATGATCACCTCGTCGCCGGATCCCGCCACCATGGTCATCGCGATCTGGATGGCCTGCATGCCGGAGCCGCAGACGAAGAACCGCTCGGCGGAAAGCGCACGCCCGTAGAGCCGCGACGCGTAGGTGGCGATCGCCTGCCTCAGTTCGGGAATGCCCCGCTGCCAGGTGTAGGTCGTCTCGCCGGCGGCAAGGGAGCGCGTGGCGGCCTCGTAGATGAAGGAGGGTGTGGGCAGGTCGCCCTCGCCGACCCACAGCTGGATCACGTCGTCGCCCGAGGTTCGGGCATATTTGGCAAGCTCGACGATGCCGCTGGCCGGGGCGCCGGAGGCTTCGGGACGCAGCGAGGCGAGGAGAGGCAAGGTCATGAAGCGGGCGGCCCTTTTCGGAGAGGGCGCAAGCATACAGGCCGCGCCGGGGCGTTTCTCATCAAAAAGCTCGGCCCTGTCCATCAGGAATGGCGATGGTTCCGCCGTCCGCTCCATGTTGTCCCGCCGATGCGCATCGGCCTTTGTTCCGCCGCGACCCGCTTGCTATAAGCGCCGACTTGTTCGGGTTGACCGGGGTGATCGGCGTGCGGCGAATGACGGGTGTGGCGGGTGTTCTGGCGGCGGCCTTCGTGCTGGCCGGCTGCAACACGTCGGGAAGCATGTTCGGCGGCGGGCCGACGCCGCAGCCTGCCGGCGGACAGACGACGCCCGGTGTGGGCTCGCCGGCGCATACGGTCCTGTTCGGCCAGCCGGTCACGCCCGAGGCCGCAGAGGTCGATCCGCGCCTGTGCCCGCGCGTCGAGGTGCGGGACGGGTCGAACGTCTGGCGCCAGGGCGGGGAGGGCGCGACCGAACTGCGCTATCAGGCGAGCATCACCGACCTTGCCCGCGAATGCCGCATCGACGGGACCACCATGACTATTCGCGTCGGCCTCGAAGGGCGCATCCTGGTCGGCCCGAAGGGCGATGCGGGCCGCATCACCCTGCCCATTCGCATCGCCGTGACACGCGGTCTGTCGCAGCCGGTCTGGACCCGGCTCTACCAGGTGCCGATCGAGATACCGGCCGGCTCGCCGAACGTCACCTTCACGCAGGTCGAGGATCAGGTTCAGTTCGCCCTGCCCGAGGCGTCGGAACTGACCACCTACATCGTCTTTGTCGGCTTCGACACCCAGGCCCAGCAGCCGGAGCGGCCGCAGCGGCGGCGGGGCCGGACGGCGCAGCGCTGATCCGGCAGCGCCTCCCCGTCATGAGGCAAAGCCCGCATTGACTGCCGTCGGCGGCAGACGGCACGGTCAGACTCTGGGCGATGCCGGAGACGCCGTCATGTCGATGTTCCTGCCGCCTTTCGAGGGTCGCCTGTCGCGCCGGCAGTACTGGATCGGCAATCTCATCCTCATCGGCTTCGGCCTGCTGGCGGCGGGCATCCTGATCGTTGCGTTCATCGTGTCTGGAGGCGTGCTTGCCGAGGAACGCTCGACGGGGGAGAAGCAGCTATCGATGGCGCTGGTCATTGCCATCCTCATCCCCTGGTCGGCGCTGGTGGTCAAACGCACCAAGGATCTCGATTTTCCGCTGTGGACCGTCGCAATCTGCCTCGGTGCGGTGGTGCTCGACCTGCTCATGGACCTCGCGGGGGTGCGCTATCTGTCCGGCCTCTCGGGCTGGTTTGCAGCGATCCTGTTCGTCCTCAACGTTGTCTGGTCCGTCGGTGTCCTCGGCTTCGTGCGCGGCACCGCTGGCCCGAACCGCCACGGGCCCGATCCGCTCGTGCCGGCCTGATCCCGCACGGCGGCTTCGGTCGGCTGTGGCGTTCACCGTTGACCATCCGCGCAGCGCGTGATTGATCTGTTGCGGGGCTCGATCCCCCTCCGGTTCCCGGAATTCGCGCGACGATCCGCCACCGCGGACGCGGCCAGCCCAGAAGGCCGGGAACCTCCTTGGTAAGGACCAGGAAGCCTCCTGGCGCCGAGCTTCGGCCAAGCCGGGATGAGGCTCTGCGGGCTTCGGGCTCCCGCCTCCTCCCCGCGGCGCCAGGGGGCCACCGTTTGATGGATGTGGCCTCGGGAGACGGTTCGATGAACTTCGCTGCCATTCTTGGCCCGCTTGCAGTCGTCGCAGTGCTCCTGCTCGCCGTCTATGCCCGGCATCTCTACGTCCACAACGGGATGCGGACCATCGTGTACGAGTGGGAATACGGTCTTCGCTATGTCGATGGCCGCTTCGACCGGCTCCTGCCGCCTGGTCGGCATCCCGAGCCACTGTTCTCAAGGCATGATGTCTATCGGCTGCGCCGGAACGATCAGTTCGAGCAGGTTGGCCCCGTGGACGTGGTCAGTGCTGACCGGCTGGTGTTCCGCCTGACGGCCGTGATCTGCTATCGCATCACCGATCCGCAGGCGGCCTTCGAGGGCGATTATCATCAAAGCCTGCGCATCGCGGTGACCGGGGCTCTCCAGGCGCTGGCCGCTGAACGGACCGTCGAGGACCTGCTCGGCGGCCGAAAGGGCCTGGACGAGACGCTCAAAGCTCTTCTGCCGGACGTCGTGTGCGGCTGCACCCTGCAGGCGGCGGGGATCGCGGCCATCGTGCTGCCGCCCGAACTGCGCCGGCTCTTTTCCGAGGTCGAGCGCGCCCGCCTTGAGGGACAGGCAGCGCTGGAGCGGGCGCGCGGCGAGCAGGCGGCCCTGCGCGCGCTCGGCAATGCGGCCCGCATGCTCAAGGACAATCCCGAGTTGCAGAACCTCCGGCTGCTCCAGGTGCTTTCAGGGTCCGGACGCAGCCAGCCGACCGTGGTGCTCGGGGAGGGTGCTTTGAAACCCGGCACGGCCGCCCCGGCCGGCCGGCCGGATCCCACCATCGCCTAACCGGGCGCCGGTCTGCCCACATCCTCGCCTTGACTTGGCGTGCCGATCCGGCCATTGCCATGGGTGTGCCATGCAAGCCCGGCGGGAGAGTTCGGGCGGTCTTCACATGATGGGATCTCCCGGCGCCGAAGGAGCAACGGCCCCGGAACCTCTCAGGCAAAATGGACCGCCGGGGGAATGGCATTCTGGAAAGCGGCCGGGGGTCCAAACCCGGCCCACCGACGGAGTAAGCGACCGGCCGCGTGCCGTGCCGTGAATCTCTCAGGTCCTGCGACAGAGGGGCGCGAGCGGGCGACAGGCCCGCGTTTCGGACGTGTCCGGTTCATTCCGGGCGCGACCGCGCGCCGGAGCAGGACATGGCAGACGACACCACAGGTCCCCTGTTAAGGACGCCGCTCCACGCGCAGCATGTCGCCGCGGGCGCCCGCATGGTGCCCTTCGCGGGCTATGACATGCCGGTTCAATATCCCACCGGCGTGCTGACCGAGCACAACTGGACGCGCGAACATGCCGGCCTGTTCGATGTCAGCCATATGGGGCAGTGCTTCGTCGTCGGGCCCGATTGGGAGACGACGGCCCGCGCCCTGGAGACGATTGTTCCCGCCGATATCCTCAACCTGAAGCCCGGACAGCAGCGCTACAGCCAGTTGCTCGCAGCCGATGGCGGCATCCTCGACGACCTGATGATCACCCGCTGCGCCGCGGCCGGGCAGGAGGGCTCCGCCTATCTGGTCGTCAATGCAGGCTGCAAGGATGCCGATTATGCGCATATCGGCGCCCGCCTGCCCGCCGGCGTGACGCTGCAGGTCGAGCCCGATCTTGCGCTCATCGCGATCCAGGGTCCGGAGGCCGCCGACGTGATGGAGGACCTCGTGCCGGGAATCAGCGCCACGACGTTCATGACGTCGGTCGCGGCAGAACCCGGCGGCGTGCTGATCCGTGCCTCGCGGTCCGGCTATACAGGCGAGGACGGGTTCGAGATCTCGGTCCATGCCCGCGATGCCGCCGATCTCTGGCAGCGCCTGACCGCCGACGGACGGGTGAAGCCTATCGGCCTTGGCGCGCGCGACTCGCTGCGGCTGGAGGCGGGCCTGTGCCTCTATGGCCACGACATCGACACCACGACATCGCCCATCGAGGCCGGGCTGAACTGGTCGATCCAGAAGCGTCGCCGCACCGAGGGCGGGTTTCCGGGTGCCGAGCGGGTTCAGAAGGAACTGGCCGAGGGGACGTCGAGGTTGCGCGTCGGCCTTTTGCCCGACGGGCGCGCGCCCGCGCGCGAGGGCACCGTCATCAAGGCCGCCGACGGCCAGCCCATCGGCACTGTGACCTCCGGCGGCTTCGGCCCGACCGTCAACGGCCCGGTCGCCATGGGCTATGTGAACCGCCGCTTCGCCGAGCCGGGCACGCCCGTGCTCCTCGAGGTGCGCGGCAAGGACCTGCCGGCCAAGGTCGTCACCATGCCCTTCGCGCCGCACCGCTATTTCCGCGGCTGACACTCACAACAAGCCTTCAGAGGACCTGCCATGGCCACCGTCAAATATACGAAGGACCACGAATATATCCGCGTCGATGGCGACACCGGCACGGTGGGCATCTCGCACTACGCCCAGGAGCAGCTTGGCGACGTGGTCTTCGTCGAGCTTCCGGGCGTCGGCAAGCCGGTGAAGAAGGGCGACAGCGCCGCGGTGGTGGAGAGCGTCAAGGCGGCCTCCGACATCTATTCGCCGGTTTCCGGCGAGGTGACGGCCGCCAATCCGGACCTCGAGGGCGCGCCCGCCACCGTCAACGAGGACCCGGCCGGCAAGGGCTGGTTCTTCAAGGTGAAGATCGCCAACCCCGCCGAACTGGACGACCTCATGGACGAGGCCGCCTACAAGGCCTTCCTCGACACGCTGTAAGGGATGGCCTTTACGCCGGACATTGCGTTCTTCGGGGCTCGCTTCGCTCGCGCAGCGGGATGAGGGATGGGGTGACTGGCACTTCGCAGCAGATGGACCGCGCCTGCGGACCCTTGAGCAATCATGCAGCGCTCTCACCTCCTCATCCTGAGGTGCGAGCGAAGCGAGCCTCGAAGGACGCAATGTCCGTCCTGCGAGTCCCCGAATCTGACCGGAGCCCTCCATGCGCTACCTGCCCCTGACGCCTGACGACCGCGCCGACATGCTGGCGAAGATCGGCGTCGCCGCGGTTGACGACCTGTTTGCCAATGTCCCGAAGGCCAAGCTGCTGAAGGGCCTCGTCGACCTGCCCAAGGGCAGGGGCGAGCTGGAGGTCGAGCGGATCATGGGCGCCATCGCGGCCGAGAACATCTCGGCCTCCGAAGTGCCGTTCTTCGTCGGGGCCGGCGCCTACAAGCACCATGTGCCGGCCTCGGTGGACCACCTCATCCAGCGGTCGGAGTTCCTGACCAGCTATACGCCCTACCAGCCGGAAATCGCCCAGGGCACGCTGCAATATCTGTTCGAGTTCCAGACCCAGGTGGCGATGCTCACCGGCATGGAGGTGGCCAATGCCTCCATGTATGACGGCTCCACCGGCGCCGCCGAGGCGGTGCTGATGGCCCACCGGGTGACCAGGCGGCGGAAAGCCATCCTCGCCGGCAACCTGCACCCGCACTATCGCGACACGATCGAGACCCTGTCGCGCATGGCCGGCGACAACCTCGTCTCGCTGGAGCCGAACCCGGTCGATGCCGGCGCGGACCTGAAGGCAGTGGCCGCCGCCATCGACGCGGAAACCTCCTGCATCGTCATCCAGACGCCGGACGTGTTCGGCAACCTGCATGACCTGACCGCGATCGCGAAGAAGGCGCAGGAGGCCGGTGCGCTGCTCATCGCCGTGGTCACCGAAGTGGTCTCGCTCGGCGCGGTCACCTCGCCCGGCGAGATGGGCGCCGACATCGTGGTGGCCGAGGGCCAGTCCATCGGCGTCGGCCTCAATTTCGGCGGCCCCTATGTCGGCCTGTTCGCCACCAAGCAGAAATATGTCCGCCAGATGCCCGGTCGCCTCTGCGGCGAGACCGTCGATGCCGAGGGCAAGCGCGGCTATGTCCTGACGCTGTCCACCCGCGAGCAGCATATCCGCCGCGAGAAGGCGACCTCCAACATCTGCACCAATTCCGGACTGATGTGCCTCGCCTTCACCATCCACATGAGCCTGCTCGGGGAGGCCGGCCTGCGGCGCCTGGCAGCCGTCAACCACGCCAATGCCTGCGACCTTGCCGACCGCCTGGCGGATGTGGATGGCGTCGAGGTACTGAACCGGTCCTTCTTCAATGAGTTCGCCATCCGCGTGGAAGGCGATGCGGCGAAGGTCGTCGAGAAGATGGCGAAGAAGGGCGTGCTGGCCGGCGTTCCGGCTGCGCGACTCTGGCCGAAGGCGAAGGCGCTGAAGGACGTGATCCTCGTCGCCAACACCGAAGTGAACACCGACGACGACCGTGCCGCCTTCGTGGCGGCGTTGGCGGGGAGCGTGTGATGGATGGCCGAGCGTTAGCGGGTTGGCATCTGGCAGCCGCCAATGTCTTTGGGGCTTCGGGTTTCATATTCGTCAGAGGTTTGAGGCACGCGATTGAGTTTCGGCATGCAGATTTTGGATACGCCTATTTGCAGGCGGATCACGAAGGAACAGCAGTGTTTGACCCTAGACACACGGTTGCTGGAACTTGTGTCGCGGGTTCGTGCGGCTATCTCACATGGAACTCAAATTTCTCGAAGTTTCCAAGGCGGATCCGTAGTGGACGATCTCCAGAGAAATTCGGAACGGCGTTTGATTTCGCTGACGCTAATCAACTGCGTCGCGCACTTCCAGAGATCATGAAAAGGTCGAACTGATGTCCATGAACACCCAGGGCCGTCCCACCACCGCCGGTGACGCCAGAACCGCCGCCGCCCATCCGACCTTCACCGGCAACAAGGCGCTGCAGATCGAGGAGCCGCTGATCTTCGAGATCGGCCGGCCAGAAGTCACCGGCGTGGACATCCCGGCGCCGAAAAAGGCGAAGTCGCGCCTCGGCAAGCTGGCGCGGACCGCGCCCATCGGCCTGCCCGGCCTGACCGAGCCTGAGACCATGCGCCACTATGTGCGCCTGTCCTCGAAGAATTTCGGCATCGATACCGGGCTGTTCCCGCTCGGCTCCTGCACGATGAAGCACAATGCCCGCCTCAACGAGAAGATGGCGCGCCTGCCCGGCTTCGGCGACATCCACCCGCTCCAGCCGGTCTCCACCGTTCAGGGCGCGCTGCAACTGATCGACACGCTGGCGCACTACCTGAAGGAGCTCACCGGCATGCCGGCGGTGGCCATGAGCCCCAAGGCCGGCGCCCATGGCGAGCTTGCCGGCATGATGGCGATCAAGGCGGCCCTCGAGGCCAAGGGCGAAGGCCACCGGAAGGTGGTTCTGGTGCCTGAATCCGCCCACGGCACCAATCCGGCAACCGCTGCCCTCATCGGCTTCGAGGTGAAATCGGTCCCGGCCAATGCCGACGGCACTGTTCATGTGTCGGACGTCAAGGCTGCGCTCGGCCCCGATGTTGCGGCCATCATGCTGACCAACCCCAACACCTGCGGCATCTTCGAGAAGGAAATCGTCGAGATCGCGAAGGCGATCCACGATGCCGGCGCCTATTTCTACTGCGACGGCGCCAACTTCAACGCGATCGTCGGCAAGTCGCGGCCGGGCGACCTCGGCGTCGATGCCATGCACATCAACCTGCACAAGACCTTCTCCACGCCCCATGGCGGCGGCGGGCCCGGCGCAGGCCCCGTTGTGCTCTCCGGGCGGCTCGCGGCCTTCGTGCCCTATCCCTTCGTGCGGGTCGGCAAGGGCTTCTCGCTGGTCGAGGAGGGCGGAAAGCTCGACAAGGGCGAGCAGCCTTTCGGCCGCATGTCGGCCTTCCATGGCCAGATGGGCATGTTCACCCGCGCCATGGCCTACATGCTCTCCCACGGCGCGGACGGCATGAGGCAGGCGTCGGAAGATGCCGTGCTCAACGCCAACTATATCCGCGCCTCGCTGTCGGACCTGATGAGCCTGCCGTTCGGCAACCAGCCCTGCATGCACGAGGCGCTGTTCGACGACGACTGGCTGAAGAATACGGGCGTGTCGACGCTCGATTTCGCCAAGGCGATGATCGACGAGGGCTATCACCCGATGACCATGTATTTTCCGCTGGTCGTCCACGGCGCCATGCTGATCGAGCCGACGGAATCGGAATCCAAGGCCTCCCTCGACCTGTTCATCGCCACGCTGCGAGACCTTGCCATGAGTGCGAAGCGGGGCGAGGTGGATCGGTTCAAGGGCGCTCCCTACCATGCTCCGCGCCGCCGTCTCGACGAGACGCGCGCCGCCCGTTCGCCCGTCCTGCGCTGGACCCGGCCGGCGCCCTATGCCGAGGCTGCAGAATGAGGCGCCTGCTGCCGACGCTGTTTGTTGCCGCCGCCCTCGGCTGCGGCGCACCGGCGTCGGCCGCGCCCATCGATGACCGGCCTGCCGGGGAGGCCTACGCGGCCTTCGACCGGATGGCCCGCGAATCCGCCGATGATGCGCTGCCGCGGCTGTCCACCGATCGCGGCCGGGCCGTGCTTCTGGGCGTCTGGAACGGCGTCGCGCTGGAGACCGGCCGTCCGTTCGACGCCTTCGACACCGAGAGGCTGCGGCGCATCTGCTCCTACGGGCAGATGGTGCTGGTGCGCTATTTCGATGCCGACGAGACGGCCGCCGCCGCGAGCCGCCCGCCGGACCAGCGCTACTGGCTGGAGATCCTGGAGGGTGTCGATTTTGCCATCCGCTGCGCGGCTGGCCTTCTTCAGGCCCATACCGCTCTGGCCGCACGCTATCTGCCCGGAATCGCCTATGACGAGGCGCGCCAGTCCTGGGGGCATCTGCGCGCCCAGTTGCTGGACCAGTTCAACATGCCGTTGAGGGCGATCGGCGCCGGGGCGCTGGCGGGCGAGGCACTCGACCGGATGGCGGTGGCCTTTCGCGAAAGCGCCGGGCGCGTCGCGGGCATGCTGCCGCAGGCCGAGCGCGATGCGCTGGTCGCGCTCGCCCGGCAGGCGGCCGCACGGGCCGAACCGCTGGCCCGCGCGGACCTTGAGTTTTTCGCCGATACGGTCGCCGGGCGCTGACGCTCCGTGGCTCAGCGCACCGGCAGCGCCTGCGCGCAGCGGTGATAGGTCGGGCTCTCGCGCCTGTCGGGAAAGCGGACCATCATGCGGTCGCCAAGGCCCATGAGCGACACGCCGCCGCGATAGCGGCGCCCGCCTCTTGCCGCGACGCAGGGGCCTCGGCCCTCGAAAATCCCGTCGGCAATGATCCGGATGCGGTCGAAGGTGCAGGTGGCGTCGAACATCTGCACCGACCGGCGCTCCACCTTCATGCGGCCATCGCTGGCCGGGTCTGTGCAGGCTGCTTCGTCCCGGCCCCAGGTGCCGAGGACGTCGTCCGGCATGGCGGAAGCGGGCACGGCGGGCGTGGCGCCGGCTGTCGCGGTGGACAGGATGAAGGCGACAAGGGCGAGGCGGATCATGGGGGCACCGTGCACGAGGAACGGATGCACTCCGTGATCCGCGCCTGTTTCGCCACCATGCCGCGGCAGCGTCTCTGCTTTTTCTGGGCCCGCCATGGCGTTTCCTTGGCGCAGAGGCCTGCGGCCGGCGTCATCGCACCGGCAGCGCACGCTCGCACCGCTGATAGACGTGGGTCGAGCCCTGAAGCGAGATCTCGAGCCGGTCGCGGCTCACCTGCCTGAAGCGGATCGCGCCCTGGTCAACCCCTGTCTCTCCCTCGCCCCGGCAGCGGCCGCTCGCCGTCAGCGCATTGTCCGGTCCCGTCCGGATCCGGGTGAAACGGCAGGCCGCCGCGAAGAACTCGACGGCGCGGGGCTCGACCTTCACCCGCCCGTCATCGGTCTCGTCCGTGCAGGAGCGTGGCTCGTAGCCCCAGGTGCCGTGCATGGCCGGGGGAAGGGCGTTCGGGCTCTGCTGGGCGGTGGCGGCCAGAGGCGCCAGTGGCAGGGCCGCGGCGAGGAGACGGGCGATCAGGCGTGGCATCGTCAGGGGGTGATCCGGTGGCTGGACGACGGGCGCATCCCCTGAGCCGGTCATGTTTCAGGATCGTGTCGCCGTTCTGTGACCCGGCATTTTGGCGGAATTTGTCAACATATCCCGGAAACATGGCGGAACAATCATAGGTTCATCAGCCGATCGGCGCTCGCGAGGCCTCTCTTCATGTCCTGCTTCCGGCATGTCCTGATTGCCGTCGCGATGGTTGTTTCACCTGTCGCGGCAGAGGTTCCGCACCCACCCATTCCGCTTGAGCCCGCCGCCGTCCGCAAGGCCGTGACAGTTGTCAGCGAACTGGTCATGGCGGCGCAGGAGCGCGGAACGCTTCCGCGCCTGTCCGATCCGGTGGCGCAGGCAGCCTTTCACGCCATCCTGGACCCGCGTCTTGTCGCTCCGGGCCGAACCTTCGCGAAGGACGAACTCGATGCGCTCTCGCCCCTGTGCGTCAAGGCCGGCCAGATCGTCTTCGACTACCTCACCTTCCGCTCGCGCGGCCATCCCGATCTTGCCAAGCCGGGCAATGCGCTCCTCTACCAGCCGGAAATTGCGACAGGGGTCGAATTCTGGCTGCGCTGCGACGCCGTCCTGATGGCGGGCATCGCTGGGATTGTCCGGCAGATGCCGCCGGAGCAGATGAACGACGGCGTGAACGTCGACTTCCAGGACCTGCGCCAGTCCGCGTTCCGCAACCTCTCGGCCGTGCTGCACATGGTCCGCGAAGGGTATCTGCGGGGCGGCTCGGTCGGCCGACTGGCCGTCGCCCTCTGTGAGAGCGCGCCCCGCTTCATCGCCGCCTTTCCCGCCGAGGAGCGTGAGGAGATCGCCGGCGTGGTCCGCCAGACGCTGCCCTATGCCGGCACGTCCGCCAGCGCCGATTTCGAGGCTTTCGTGACGGTTCTGACCGCGCCGTGAGGGCCGCATTCCATCCAGTCACGCGTCGATTTTTTCCCCCTGTCCGGAACGAGGCCAGCCATGACCCGCCTGCCGATGCTGCTGCTTGCCGCCCTTGTCACCGTCATGCCAGCGTTTGCGACCGCGGTCGCAGCCCGACCGGCCGCCGGGCCCGACCCGCGGGTCCTGCAGGAGGCCATCAGCCGCTTCATGCAACTGTCGGCCGAAGCCGAGCGCAACGGCACCCTGCCACGCCTGTCCGACAGGGAGGCCTGGCCGATCCTCCAGAGCCTGTGGGACCGTCGGATCGTCGCGCCGGACCAGACCTTCGACCGAGAGCGCGTCCTGGCCCTCGCTCCGTTCTGTGTCACTGGCGGCCAGGTCGTGGCCCGCTACGTCACCTTCCGGACCCGCGGTTTCAACGATCCGGCAGCCGCCGGCAACCTCGCGCTGTTCCAGCCGGAGATCGCGACGGGCATGGACTTCACCCTGCGCTGCTCCATCGTCCTGCTCGAGTGGGGCGCCAGCCACTTTCGCAACCTGCCGCCGGAGCGGCTGACGGACCGAGCGCGGGTGGACTTCGACGACCTGCGCCGGCAGGTGACCGACAGCATCATCGGTGCCCTCGGTCTGATCCGCGAGCGGCGGTTTCACCCCGGCTCGGCCACGCGCATCGCCCGCGCGCTGCGCGAGAGCACCCCGCGGCTGGTTGCCTCCCTGGAGGTGAGTGACCGGACGGCGCTGGCGGCCTTCGCGCGCGACGCGTTGCCCTCTGCCGGGCCGCTGGCCGAAGCCGATCTGGAGGCCTTCATCGCCGCGCTCGGCGCGCGCTGATCGCAGCCGGTTCCTCGCAGCCGGCTCCTCGCAGCCCTTGCCGCCCGGCGCGCCAGCGCTTATGACGGCGGCATGCGCTTTTCTGTCCGCATTGTCGCGCGAATTACCGGCCCGGCCTCCTGAAGGCCGCGCGGCCTCTCGCGCGCCCGGAGGTCCGGGGTTCTGCTCCACCCGACCCGAAATCCGCGGCCCTTCCGCCGCCTACGGCCGAACAGTCCCATGTCCGACTCCGTCAAGACCGCCAGAGCCCCATCCGACGCGTCCGACGCGTTCGACTACTCGAAGACCCTGCTCCTGCCCGACACGGCGTTTCCCATGCGCGCCGGCCTGCCGGAGAAGGAGCCGCAGATCCTGAAAAGCTGGGAGGAGATGGACCTCTACGGCAAGCTGCGACGGCAGGCGAAGGGCAGGGCGCGCTTCGTCCTCCACGACGGCCCGCCCTATGCCAACGGCCACCTGCATATCGGCCACGCGCTCAACAAGATCCTGAAGGACCTGGTGACGAAGTCGCAGCAGATGCTGGGATTCGACTCAGACTACGTGCCCGGCTGGGACTGCCACGGCCTGCCGATCGAATGGAAGATCGAGGAGGAATACCGGGCCAAGGGCAAGAACAAGGACGACGTGCCGGTCGTCGAGTTCCGCCAGGAATGCCGTGCCTTTGCCACCCGCTGGCTGAATGTCCAGCGCGAGGAGTTCCAGCGCCTCGGCGTCGTCGGCGACTGGGCCAATCCGTATCAGACCATGACCTTCCATGCCGAGGCGGTGATCGCCGAGGAGATCATGAAATTCGCGGAGTCCGGGCAGCTTTACCGCGGCTCGAAGCCGGTCATGTGGAGCGTGGTGGAGAAGACCGCACTGGCCGAGGCCGAGGTCGAGTATCATGACCATACCAGCGACATGGTATGGGTCCGTTTTCCCAAGATCGAGTTCGGACTTGGGCCGGAAAAGCCGGGCGATCCCTGGACGGAAGCTGACTTCGAACGCCACCGCGCGATGTATGAAGCCTATGCAAAGGCAGACGTCGTCATCTGGACCACAACGCCGTGGACGATCCCCGGCAATCGCGCCATCTCCTTCTCTTCACGCATCGCCTACGGCATCTACCGCGTCACAGACGCGCCGGAGAACAATTGGGCTGCCGTCGGCGACCACTACATTCTGGCTGACAAGGTGGCGGCCGATGTGTTCAGGGCCGCCAAGGTCACCGGCTATGAGCGGCTGTTCGATGTGCCGGTGCGCATGCTGGCGGAGACCGTGTGCGCTCACCCCCTTCACGGTCTCGGCTACGACTTCGAGGTTCCCCTGCTCGACGGCGACCACGTCACCGACGAGACGGGCACCGGCTTCGTCCACACAGCACCCGGCCATGGTCGCGAGGACTTCGACATCTGGATGGCGAGCGGCCGAAAACTGGCCGGGCGCGGCATCGACACGGCCATCCCCTACACGGTCGATGGCGACGGCCGCTTCACCAAGGAGGCCCCCGGCTTCGAGGGCCGGCAGGTCATCACCGACAAGGGCGACAAGGGCGATGCCAACCAGACCGTGATCGATGCGCTGGTCACAGCCGGCGCCCTCGTCGCGCGCGGCCGGCTGAAGCACCAGTACCCGCATTCCTGGCGCTCCAAGAAGCCGGTGATCTTCCGCAACACGCCGCAATGGTTCATCGCCATGGATCGCCCCTATGCCGATGGCACCACGTTGCGGCAGCGCGCGCTGAAGGCGATCTCGGAGACCGAATGGGTGCCGGAATCGGGCGAGAACCGCATCCGCGGCATGATCGAGAACCGCCCGGACTGGGTGGTGTCGCGCCAGCGCGCCTGGGGCGTGCCCATCGCCGTCTTCGTGCATCGCGACACCGGCGAGGTGCTGAAGGACGAGACCGTCAATCTACGCATCATCGAGGCGTTCCGGCAGGAGGGCGCCGACGCCTGGTTCAGGGAGGGCGCGAAGGAGCGGTTCCTTGGGCCGAAATATCCGGCGGCCGACTATGACAAGGTCGACGACGTGCTCGACGTCTGGTTCGATTCCGGCTCCACCCATGCCTTCACCCTTGAGAGCCCGCAGGACTTCCCGAATTTCGAGGGCCTGAAGCGCAAGGTCGACGGCGGCACGGATACCGTCATGTATCTGGAGGGCTCCGACCAGCACCGCGGCTGGTTCCATTCCTCGCTGCTGGAAAGCTGCGGCACGCGCGGCCGCGCGCCCTATGACGTCGTTCTGACCCACGGCTTCGTCCTCGACGGCGAGGGCCGCAAGATGTCGAAGTCGCTTGGCAACACGGTCGCGCCGCAGGACGTCATCAAGCAGTCTGGCGCCGACATCCTGCGCCTGTGGGTGGCAGCCTCCGACTATTCGGACGATCTGCGGATCGGCAAGGAGATCCTGCAGACCACGTCGGACACCTATCGCAAGCTGCGCAACACGATCCGCTGGATGCTCGGCGCGCTCGCCCACCACGACGGCACGCCGCTGCCGGCCCGCGAGGCGCTGCCGGAGCTGGAACGGCTGATGCTGCACCGGCTGGCCGAACTCGCACCGGTCGTCCGAGAGGCCTACCGCACCTATGACTACAAGAAGGTCTTCGCGGCCCTCACCCAGTTCATGAATGTCGATCTCTCCGCCTTCTATTTCGACATCCGCAAGGACCGGCTCTATTGCGATCCGGTCTCCTCGCCCGAGCGCAAGGCGACTCTGGCGGTGATCGAGGAGGTCTTCCGGGCCGTGTCGACATGGCTGGCCCCGATCCTGTCCTTCACCACCGAGGAAGCCTGGTGGGACCGCTACGGCCGCGATACCAGCGTCCACATGCAGCCGCTGGCGTCTGTGCCGGAGGACTGGCTCGACCCGGCTCTGGACGCGCGCTGGGAGAAGATCCGCAAGGTGCGCCGCGTGGTGACCGGTGCGCTGGAGGTCGAGCGCGCGGCCAAGCGCATGGGCTCCTCGCTGGAGGCATCGCCGGTCGTCCATATCGACGATGCCGACCTGATGGCCGCGCTCGAGGGCATCGACCTTGCGGAGGTTGCCATCACCTCGGGCGCCAGCGTGGTGGCGGGGGAGGGGCCTGCCGGCGCCTTCCGCACCGACGAGGTGCGCGGCGTCGCCGTGGTTCCGGCGCGGGCCGCTGGCACCAAATGCGCGCGGTCCTGGAAATATTTCGATCCCGCCACCGCCGACCCCGACTATCCGGACATCACCCCGCGTGACGCGGGCGCGATGCGCGAGTGGAGACAGCGCCACTCGATGTGAGGGACGGGGCAGGGATGTGACCCATAGGGGCGGACGGGTCCCGCCCCTGGCTGCGTTGCAACGGGACCGTGGGTGCAAGGTCCGTGGGCCCTTCGTCGCCAGTTGTCGGATGCATCCGGCGTCCTGCGTCCTTCGAGGCTCGCTTCGCTCGCACCTCAGGATGAGGAGGGCGGTGAACGGCACGGCCGTTGGCCGAACCGCGACGGTCGACTCGCGCTAAGGGCCGATGCAACACACTTCCTCATCCTGAGGTGCGAGCGAAGCGAGCCGCGAAGGACGCAGCAAGCCCGATGCAGGCGAGCCCGACGCCAGTCCATGGCGAGCCTCGCAGGGCACACGATTCCGGTGCAGGAGCGCCGCCCGCGCCCCCGGTCTTTTCCTTAAGCGAGAACACGTGGGGAGAATGACCGATCCCGTGGCGGCCCGGGCGTGCCATGTTTGGGGCGCGCAATCGGGAGGGCGCCATGCCCCGGTCACATCCAGCAGTCAGGCGGCGGGTCGCACGCACCAACTATGCCGTGGTGCCCTTCATCCAGCGCGGCGCACGCATGGTCGCCGAGGACGTCCACTACCTCGACACCTTCGAGCAGGCGCAGGTGGTGGCCAAATTCGTTGCCGCCCGCAGGCCGGGCGTCATCATTCTGTCGGTGTCGCCGTCGCCCGGGGACGAGGATCCGGAGATCGTCGTCCTCGAGCAGATCGGCGCCGGTCTCGCCAGTGCAACCGCGACGGTGCACTGACAAGCCCGTGCATGGTCAAAGGATCCCCCGCCGAGGCGGATGGATCAGGCGAGCTTCAGCTGGTCCGCGGACTGCTTGCCGGTGCGACGGTCGGTGGCGAGCTCGTAGCTCACCTGTTCGCCCTCGCGCAGGTCGTTCAGGCCAGCGCGCTGGACAGCGGAGATGTGGACGAAGATGTCCTTTCCGCCATCGGACGGCTGGATGAAGCCGTAGCCCTTCTGGGGGTTGAACCACTTAACGGTCCCGGTCGCCATGGAATGCTCCTCATGTTCGGCGGTGGTGGGATGTCATGCAGCCCGTCGCCGGGACTGCGGACGCTGGTCACGCACCGGCGGCAGGGGATGCTCCCCCTCCTGCGGTGCCCTGATCGGAGATCCCGCAACGGCCAGGCGCACGCGCGTCAGCCGCTCGATGGCGGCGAGCTGGCTGCGCTCGCTGGGGTCACAGAAGGCATAGGCGATGCCGGTGCGTCCGGCGCGGCCGGTCCGGCCGATCCGGTGGACGTAGCTCTCCGGCTCGTTCGGCAGCTCGAAATTGACCACATGGGTCACTTCCGCCACGTCAATGCCGCGGGCGAACAGGTCGGTGGCGACCAGCACGCGGCAGTCGCCGGCCTTGAACGAGGCCAGAGCCTTCTGGCGGGCGTTCTGGCTCTTGTTGCCGTGGATGGCGTCGGCGGAGACCCCGGCCTTGGCGAGCTGGCCGGCCAGGCGGTTGGCGCCGTGCTTGGTGCGGGTGAACACCACCACGCGGCTGAGCTTGGGGTCCTTCAGGAGCTGTTCCAGAAGCGCGCGCTTCTGGGGCGCCTGGACATGGAACACATGCTGCTCGATGGCCTCGACCGTGACGATCTCGGGCGTGACCTCGACGCGCATCGGCTCCCAGAGCATGTCGCGGGCGAGCTTGGCGACTTCCTTCGGCATGGTGGCCGAGAACAGCAGGGACTGGCGCTGCTCGGGCAGCTTGCCGACGATCCGCTTGACGTCATGGATGAAGCCCATGTCGAGCATGCGGTCCGCCTCGTCGAGGACGAGATGGGTGACCCGGTCGAGCCTGACCGCGCCCTGGCCCATGAGATCGAGCAGACGGCCGGGCGTCGCCACGAGCACGTCGACACCGCGGGCAAGCGCCTGAACCTGCGGGTTCTGGCCAACGCCGCCGAAGATGACCGCATTGCGCAGCTTCATATGCGCGGAAAGCTTCTGCACGCTGTCGAAGATCTGCAGGGCAAGCTCGCGGGTCGGCGCCAGGATGAGTGCGCGCACGCACTTGGACGGCGTCCGCTCCAGATCCTCGGCCAGGTGCTGGAGGATGGGCAGGGCGAAGGCCGCGGTCTTGCCCGTGCCCGTCTGGGCGATGCCGACCAGGTCATGGTCGTCGAGAAGATGCGGAATGGCCTTGGCCTGGATGGGGGTGGGCGTCGAGTAGCCGGCATCGGCAAGCGAACGCAGAAGCGGCTCGGCAAGGCCGAGCGCGGAAAAGGACGAGGATGTCAAGAAAGGGGTCTTTCAAACTTACCGGAATCGCCTGTCGAGGCGTCCTCCAGTCTTGAAGTCACGAACCGCGCGCCGGGCGGATCAGACGGTCTTGTCGCACCGGAAATCCGGTTGTCGACGCCTGAAGTACGAAACGAACGAAGGCGGCGCAGCGCAGTCACGACGATGGTTCCGTCAGGATGAGGCCTTCCCTCGCGTCCGTCAAGCCCGGTAGGAAAATAATTCGCCCATGCCTCAAATAGTTCCAAGAACTTTCGAAATATTTCTCCGAAGTGCTTGAATTGAAACGGATCGTTCGCGCGGCTCAGTTGGTAGGACCCGAGAGCGGCCGCGGCATCGTTCGTGGCACCCCGGCGGCGACAGGCAGGGGCAGGGCATGCGCATCTGCGGACGGCATCTGTGAGCCATCCCTTGCCCCCTTGCCGTCGAGATGGGCGAAGGCCTGTTCGAGGCCAACGACACGGCCGGCCGAGGCGGCCCAGTCCGCGATGCGGATGAAATTGTCGAAGAACCAGTTGAACGCAAACTGCGCCTGCACGAAGGCCGCGGCGATCTGCATGAGCGAACCGAGGCTCATCCGGTCGGACAGATAGAGCGGCGCGCAGGCCATCAGCGGCACGAGCGGCATCAGCGTGACATTCAGGTTGATCAGCACGGTCAACTGGCCGAGCCGGGCGGCAATCGTCTGCCAGGCGCCCACGACCTTGCCCAGACGTCCGTCCAGCCTGCGGGCATGGGCGGGCTCGGCCTGCTCTTTCGCGATTGTCGCGGCATTCTCGCGGGCCGTCACCATGTCGGCCCGCAGTGCCGCCTCGGCCGCGTTCTTGCGCTCGATGTCGCGGATCAGGGGGCGGCCGAGGAGGGCAATCGTTCCGGACGTTGCCAGCGCATAGGCCACCGCCACCCAGACCATGAAGCCGGGGATGGTGATGCCGCCACCGACGGGCAGGGTGATCGCCCCGCCCACCACCCACAGGATGGCGACGAAGGCTGCGGCCGACAGCAGTGCGTTCACCAGCCCGACCGCGAGTTCGACCATCGGGTCGATGGCCATGCGCACGTCCTCGGCGATGCGGAACTCGGGCGAATCGACATGGGGCGCGGTCTGCGGAAGGGAGAGGAAGCGCCGCTCCCCCAGCCAGCGGGCGATCAGTGCGCCGGTGAGCCAGCCGCGCCATCCGACCTGCAGGCGCATGCGCGCCCAGATTGTCAGCGCCGCGACAACCGCCGCCGCCAGCGCCAGGGCCAGAAGCAGCCAGATGCCGGCGATCAGGTCTGCCGCCCGGCGCTGTTCGAGGGCATTGAAGAATGTCGCATTCCACCGGTTGAGCAGAACCTGCACGCCGACATTGGTCACCACCAGAACCAGCAGCGAGACGGCAAGCAGCCAGCCCGCATGAAATCCCGGCCGCGTCCAGAAGCCGCCGGCAAGGCCGAAGAACGGCATCGGATTGACGCGCGGTGGCAGGCTGTCGCCTGATCCTTCCAACCCTTGGGCCCCCCGGGCCGCCGCTTCCGCTCTTGTGTCGGGTGCTGGCCGCCCGGGCCATCTTATGGGCTGGCCTGGCTGGCGCCATGCGGCGCTCTGCTTATGCCCCCGCCCTTCGGTCGGTTGCCGTGGCTGGCCTTGCCGCCTACCTATGGGCCGGGAGCGGCGACTGCGCCGCATGGGGAGAGCCGCATGACCACGAGCCGCCAGATCCAGCTTGCCAGCCGCCCGCATGGCGAGCCGACCCCAGCCAATTTCACCATCGCGGACACGCCCATCGGCGAGCCGGGTCCGGATCAGGTCCTGCTGAAGATCCGCTATCTCTCGCTCGATCCCTATATGCGCGGCCGCATGAACGACGCCAAGTCCTATGCCGCTCCGGTGCCTGTTGGCGGGGTCATGGAGGGTGGCACGGTGGGCGAGGTGCTGGTGTCGAACAGCGAGCGCTTTCGCCCCGGCGACATCGTGCTCTCGCATTCCGGCTGGCAGAGCCATGCCATCGCCGACGCCTCGGCGCTGCGCAAGATTGACCCGACAGCGGCACCGATCTCAACGGCCGTCGGCGTCCTCGGCATGCCGGGGATGACGGCCTATACCGGCCTCCTCACCATCGGCCAGCCAAAGCCCGGCGAGACCGTGGTGGTGGCTGCCGCAACCGGCCCGGTCGGCTCGGCGGTCGGCCAGATCGCGAAGATCAAGGGGGCACGGGCTGTCGGCATCGCCGGTGGCCCCGACAAGGCAAAGGCGCTGACGGAGGAGTTCGGCTTCGATGTCGGTCTCGACCACCGCTCGCCGACCTTCGCGCAGGATCTGAAGGCGGCCTGCCCGGATGGCATCGACGTCTATTTCGAGAATGTCGGGGGCCATGTCTTCGACGCCGTCTTCCCGCTGCTCAACTTCTTCGCGCGCATCCCGGTCTGCGGCGTCATCGCCCAGTACAATGCGACCTCGCTGCCCGACGGGCCGGACCGCATGCCGCTCATGCTGCGCGACATCCTGACCAAGCGCCTGACCTTCCGCGGCTTCATCGTCCGCGACTTCGCCGATCAGTCGAAGGATTTCTTCCGCGACATGAGCCAGTGGATCAGGGACGGAAAGGTCAAGTACCGCGAGGATGTGGTCGAGGGCCTCGACAAGGCGCCGGAGGCCTTCATCGGCCTGCTGAAGGGCAAGAACTTCGGCAAACTCGTCGTCAAGGTGAGCTGACGTGAGCGGAGTGGCGCCGCGCCGTCCGCCGGCGCTGCGCCGGTCCTGGCTGTTTGTCGCCGGTGCCGACGGTCCCCGGCTGGAGGCTGCCGGCGCGATCGGTGCCGACGTCCTGATCCAGGAACTGGAAGACTTCACGCCACCGGACATGAGGGCCGGGGCACGCGGCCTGGCGCCGGCGGTCTTTGCCCGCTGGCGCGAGGCGGGCGCGCTCGCGGCCGTCCGCATCAATCCGTTCGAGACCTGCGGCCGCGACGACCTTGCAGGTGTCATGGCGGGCGCGCCCGATATCGTGATGATGTCCAAGGTCGCCTCGGCCGATCAGGTGGCGGCCCTGGACCAGGCCATCGGTGACCACGAACGCTCGTTCGGGCTGCCTGTCGGCTCCACCGAGATCGTGCCGAACATCGAGACGGCGGCAGGCCTGGTGCGGGCAGGCCAGATCCTGTCCGCAAGTTCCCGCATCACCGCAGCCCTCGTCGCCTCGGAGGACATGGCCGCCGATCTGGGGGCCGAGCGTAGCGCCGAGGGCAGCGAGCTTGCCGCAGTCCGGGAGCGGTTCCTCATCGAATGCGTCGCGGCTGGAGCGGTGGCCATCGACTGCCCGTTCACGTTTTCCGGCCTCGACGAGGCGGAAACAGACCTGCTCTGGGCACGCCGGCGCGGGTTCCGGGCAAAGTCGATCGTGGCTTTCGAGCAGGTCGCGCTGGTCAATCGCATCCTCACGCCGGGAGCCGGCGAGGTCGCCGAGGCGCGCCGACGGGTTGCCGCGTTCGAGGCCGCGCGCCGTGCCGGAATTCCGTGCGAGATCGATGGGCACCTCGTCGAGGTGCCGACCGTCAACGCCGCCCGTCGCCTGATCGAGCGCGCCGAGGCCTTTGCAGCCCTGGACGCCTAGCGTTCACACCGGCGCGGTCGGGGCCGACAGGTCGTCCGCGGGCAGTTCGTGGATGGCCGGCCCCACCGGCAGCCCGGCCCCTTCCGACAGCGAGGCGATCGCGGCCGCAACGCCGCCCTCGCCATGGGGAATGCCGAGGCCGCGCAGCGCCATCTCGACGGCAGACAGGGAGCCGATCACCATGGGCGCGTTGACATGGCCCATATGGGCGATGCGGAACGCCCGGCCCGAGAGATCGCCGATGGCCGAGCCCAGCGTCACGCCGCAGATGGTCTGCGTGTAGGCCGAAATGGCCTCGGCATCGGCACCGGTCACCACCACCGGCGTGACCGAACAGGCCCGGTGCGCCGGGTCGATGACGTTGCAGGACAGGACCTGCCCCTCGGCCCATTTGCCGATGGCGGCATGGGTGGCCGCGGCCAGCAGCGCATGGCGCCGCCAGACCGCGTCGAGGCCCTCGTCCATGATCATGTCGAGCGCGGCGCGCAGGCCGAACAGGAGGTGCTCCGGCGGCGTGCCGCAATATTTCATATAGTGCTGCTCGCCCTGCCGGGCGGTCCAGTCCCAGTAGAGCGTCTTCATGTCGGCGCTCTGGTGCGCCTTGTGGGCCTTGTCGTTGGCCGCGACGAAGGCAAGGCCCGGAGGGGTCATCAGGCCCTTCTGCGAGGCGGACATGGCGACGTCGACGCCCCAGGCGTCCATCTCGAAGGGCATGCAGGCCAGCGAGGCCACGCAGTCCACCATGAACAGGGCAGGGTGGCCCGCCGCGTCGATCGCCTTGCGCATCGCCCTGATGTCATTGGCAACGCCCGAGGCCGTGTCGATCTGAACCATCAGGACCGCCTTGATGGCATGGCCGGTGTCGCGGCGCAGCCGGTCCTCCAGGGCGGCGGGGTCGATGCTCGCGCGCCAGGAGCCGTCCATCACCTCGACATCGGCACCCATGAAGCCGGCCATCTGCCCCCAGCCGATGGCGAAGCGGCCGCTCGCCACCACCAGCACCTTGTCGCCGCGCGACAGCACGTTGGAGATCGCTGCCTCCCAGCCGCCATGGCCGTTGGCGGCGTAAATATACGTGCGCGCGCGCGTGCGAAAAATGCGCTGAAGGTCGGCGATCAGGCTGTCGGTCAGCTGCACCATCGGGCCGGAATAGATTTCCTCCGCCGGGCGGATCATCGCCTGCAGCACGCGGTCGGGAATGTTGGTGGGGCCCGGGATGGCGAGCAGCTGACGGCCGTTGGCGACGGACATGGACGATCCTCCTGGCCCGCGGGCCGATCCCGCACTCGCCTAGCCGCTGGCCCTTCCCGGAGCAAGATGGGTGTCGGCGCAGCAGCCGCGCTTGGCCAGCCATGCTGGCCCGGCACCCGTTCCGAGCCAAGGCGATCGGCTCAGGGCGCCCCGTGAGCCTCGACCAGCGTTGCAGGCAGAACGAGCCCCTCGGTCTCCGCCTTCTGGCGCAACTGCCTGCGCCGCTCGCCCGGCAGGCGCGTGCCGGCCTGTGCCTCGATGGCCCCCGCAAGGGCCGTGATGCGGGGACCAAACGCGCCATGGCCAAAGCCGGCAGGGTCCACGGCGATGATCATCTGGCCGGTATTGGGCGGCGGCCCCTTGTCGTCGAGGAAGGAGGAGGCCTCGAAGGCGAGATGCGCGCCGGTCAGCGCCGCCGCCAGCACCTCCACCATGAGCGCGAGCGTCGCGCCCTTGGCGCCCCCGAGCGCCACCATGGTGCCCTTCAGCGCCGCATCCGGATCGGTGGTCGGCCGGCCTTCGGCGTCCAGGGCCCAGCCCTCCGGGATCGTCTCGCCCTTCTGCTTCGCGGCGACGATGTTGCCCCGCGCCACGGCGGACAGCGCCAGATCCACCACGATCGGCGCCCGGCCGGGCAGGGGGCAGGCAAAGGCGATGGGGTTGGTGCCGAATACCGCCTTCGTGCCGCCGGCCGGCGCGATGGCCTCGGGTGTATTGGCGAAGAACAGCGTCACCAGCCCGGCCTCGGCGAGACGCTCGACATGGGCGCCAAGTGCGCCTGCATGGTTGGAGCGGGCAATCGCCGCGGCGGCGATGCCGGTCTCGGCGGCAATCCGCGGCAGCGTCTCCGCGACCAGATCAATGGCCGGATAGGCAAAGCCGTTGGCGGCATCGACCATCAGCGTCGCGGCGCGGACGCGCGAAGCGGTCGGCACGGCGCGGCCGTCGATCTTGTTCGCCTTGAGCATGGCGAGATAGGTCGGGATGCGCGACAGGCCGTGGCCCTTCAGCCCTTCGGCCTCGGCGCCGACCAGCGCGCGCGCAACCGAGGCGGCGGCCGCATCCGATGCGCCATTGCGGGCGAAGATGCCGGCGACCCAGGCGCGCGCCTCAACCAGCGGTGTGGTGGTCATGGGCGGTTCTCCTTCAGGACCCGACGGACATTGGCTGCGGTCACCGAGGAGACGCGCACGTTGCTCTCGGCCGTCACGCCGGCAATGTGGGGGGTAAGAATGAGGTTCGGGCAACCGGCCAGCGCCGTTCCCGCCTTCAGCGGCTCGGTCTCGAACACGTCGAGCGCGGCGCCGGCAAGCGTTCCGGCCTTGAGGGCGGCGGCGAGCGCCGCCTCGTCGATCACCCCGCCGCGCGCGGCATTGACCAGCACGGCGCCCGGCTTCATGGCGGCGAGGCGGGCGGTATCCATGAGGTTCTTCGTGCCCTCGGTCAGCGGCACATGGAGGCTGACCGCATCGGAGCCGGCGAGCAGGGCGTCGAGCCCGGCCGGCCGCGCGCCGATGCGCTCCCATGCCGGGTCGTCGGCGGCAACGAAGGGATCATGCGCCACCACGGCCATGCCCAGCGCCCTGGCGCGGATGGCGGTCTCGCGCGCAATGGCCCCGAAACCGACGAGGCCGAGCGTCTTGCCGAACACCTCGCGGCCCATCAGCCGCTCGCGCGGCCAGGCGCCGGCCGCAACCTCGTCGCTCGCATGATAGGCGCCGCGCAGCAGCATCATGACGGTCGCGATGGCCCATTCGGCGACCGCGATGTCGTTGGCGCCGGTGGCCGGCAGCACGGCGATGCCGCGCGTCTTGCAGGCGGCAAGGTCGATATTGTCGAGCCCGACGCCCAGCCGGCCGATGGCTTCCAGCCTCGCGCCCGCCTCCAGCAAGGCGCCGCGAACCTGCGTGCGGTTGCGGACGATCAGCGCCCGCGCGCCGGCGGCGAGGCGTGCCAGTTCGTCCGGCCGGTCGACCAGCGCCTTGTCGTAGTGGACGGAGAAGTCGCGTGCCAGTTCGTCGACCGCTGCCTGGTCCATGAACTCGCAGATGACGATGTCGGGTGTTGCGGTGTCCGCCATGGCAGCCCCCTAGATGATGAACAGGCCGGCGGTGACGATGGCGAGGATCACCAGCGTCGTGCCGAGGAAGACGGCGACATGGCGCCACCCGATGGACAGGATCGCGGTCAGCGATGTGCCAAGGCCGAGAGCGGCAATGGCGATCAGCAGGCCGGCATTGGACAGATGGACCAGCCAGCCCTTGATCAGCGCATAGGGAGCGGCCAGGGCAGGAATGGCCGGCAGCACCGAATTGACCGCCACCAGCGCCAGGAACACCAGGGCGAAGACCGGCACGGGCACCTTGGCCTCGCCGGCATGGGCGCCCTGGCGCGTGAACCACCAGCCGATCGCCAGCACCACCGGCAGCAGCAGGAACACGCGGAACAGCTTGACCACGACAGACGCATTGCCCACCGGTTCCGACACCGCATAGCCGGCACCCACCACCTGGGCCATGTCGTGGATGGTGGCGCCGAGGAAGATGCCGGTCTGCGTGGCGTCGAAGCCAAGCAGCAGCGCCAGCGGCGGATAGGCCAGCATCACGATGGTGGACACGGCATTGGCCGCCACCACGGTGAAGGCCGTATCGGCGGCCTTGGCGGGATAATTCGGCAGGACCGTGGTCGTGGCGAGCGTGGCCGAGGCCCCGCAGACGGCGGTCGCCGCGCCCGCGAGCGCGCCATAGCCGTCATGGACGGAGAGCCGCCGGGCAAGCCAGATGCCGGCGGCGATCGTCGCCACCATCGAGCCCACCACCAGAGCCAGCGTGCCGAGGCCGAGGCCGAGGATGTCGCCGAAGGCGATCCGCAGGCCGAGCAGGCCGATGGCCCAGCGCAGCAGCTTCTTCACCGAGAAGGTCAGGCCCGGCTCGAACCGTTGCCCGCCGGCCATGCCGTTGAGGGCAATCCCGATGATGAGCGCGATCACCATCACCGGCAGAACGAACCGGCCACCGGTCGCCAGCCGCATCAGCGGTTCGGCGAGGACGGCGGCCACCGCCACCGCGCCGGCCAGTGCCAGGCCGGGGGCGAGAGTGCGCAGGCGCGAGGCGTCCGCAAGGCTCATGGTCATTCCGCGGCCCCGCTCCGGTAGAGGACGACGCGATGGTCCGCGGGGCCGCGGACCTCGCTCAGGGTGAAGCCGAGACCTTCGAGGATGTGCCGGGAGGCCTGATTGTCCTCCCGCGTCGCCGCGATCACGGACCCGATGCCGCGGGAGGCGGCGAAGGCCAGCACGGCACGCGCCGCCTCGCCCGCATAGCCCCTGCCGCGAAAGGCGGGCATCACCGCATAGCGCAGCGCGATCCCGAGGTCGTCGTCGTGATCCCACAGGCCAGCTATGCCGACGAAGGCGCCGGCGTTGCGTTCACGGACGGCGAAGACGCCGAAGCCGCGCCTCTCCCATGTGGCCAGATAGGTTGCCAGCATGGCGCGCGTGGCCTGCTCGTCCAGCACGCCATGTTTCAGCCTGCCGCCCACCTCCGGATCACCGGTCAGCCGGCAGAGGTCGGCAAAGTCGGATTCGCGAATGGGGGTAAGCGAGAGGTGCCCGGTGGCAAGAGGGTCGGCGAAGGGCGCGGTCATGGCGGTCCCGGACTCAACCCTTCACAACTGCCAGGGCAGGCACGCAAGCCCCGAAGGACGCGACTGCATCATGCAGCGCGTCCCTCGCGACAGGTTCGGCCAGCTCCCGCCCGTCGTTCACGCCGAGCGGTAGAGCTTGGTCAGCGAGAACTCGCGATGGCCGAGCGCTTCCGATGCGGTCATGCGGCCATTGGCGGTGCGCACGATGTTCTCGATCAGCGCATCGCCCGCCTGCGGGATGGTCATGGTCCGCTTCAGCACGCCAGACACGTCGACGTCGATATGCTCGGGCATGGTCCGCATCGTCTTCGGATTGCCGGTGATCTTGATGACCGGCACGATCGGGTTGCCGATGACATTGCCCTGGCCGGTCGGGAAGGTGTGGATCACGTAGCCGCCTGCCGCCATCAGCGTCACGCATTCGGCAGCCGCCGAGGACGTGTCCATGTAGTAGAGGCCCGGTCCCTTGGCCGGCGCCTCGGCCGGCTGCAGGATGTCGATGTAGCGGCACTCGCGGCCGATCTTCTCGAGGTTGCCGAGGGCCTTTTCCTCGATGGTGGTCAGGCCGCCGGCAATGTTGCCCTTGGTCGGCTGCGAGTCCGAGAGATCGTTGGTCTTGTGGGCCTCGATCACGTCGTCCTGATAGGCCTTCCACATCTTGTACCAGCGCTCGCCCACCTCCTTGGTGGCCGCGCGCTCCTTGCACAGGTGCTCGGCGCCGGTGATCTCCGAGGTCTCGCCGAACACGCCGTAGATGCCGCGCGGGATCAGCTTGTCATACATGTTGCCGACCGTCGGGCAGGACGACAGGCCCGTCGTCGTGTCGCTCTCACCGCATTTGGTGGAGATCCACAGGTCCTCGATCGGGCACTTCTCGCGCGCCAGCTCGCTCGCCCACTGGACGAATTCCTTGGCCACGTAACCCGCCTTGGCGATGGTCGCGATGTCGCCATGGCCCTCGATGCCGAAGCCGACCACCGGCTTGCCGGTCTTGGCGATGCCGTCGACGACGATCTTGGTCCACTGGTCCTCGATGCCGATCACCACCACGGCAGCGACATTCGGATTGGAGCCGGCGCCGATCAGGGTGCGGAAGTGGACGTCCAAATCCTCGCCGAACTGCAGGCGGCCATAGGCATGGGGGATCGCGAGCGTGCCCTTGATGTTGTTGGCCACCGCCTCGCAGGCGGCGTTCGACAGGTCATCGAGGGGCAGCAGCAGGACGTGATTGCGCACGCCGACACGGCCGTTCTCGCGACGCCAGCCCATGATGCTGTCGAGCGCGCGGCCCGTCGGGCGCTTCACGACGGGGGCCTTGAAGGCTTCGGCCTCGATCTTGCGGCCGCGGACAGTCTTCAGCTTGCGCTGGACGAGATCGAAATTGGCGACCATGAGCGACATGGCGTTTTCCTCTTGTGTGTCGGCCGTCGCTGCCCGTCATCCCCGGCGAGCCGGAACGCGGGATGCGGAGCATCGCGCGTCTGGCGGGGGAAGGGGATCCATGGGCTGTCCCTGTGGATCCCGACGGTGCCTGGCGCGGCAGGTTTCCCGAAAGATGAGCCTTCCGGCTCCTGGATCCCCTTCTCCTCGCTGTCGCTTGGGCGGGGATGACAGGGGCGGATCTCCACCGCCCCCTCCTGCCTCACCAGCGCTTGGTCTTGATGTTGTGGACGTGGGCGTGCTCGCCCTTCTTGATGTCCGCCTTGGCGATGCCGATGTCCTGGCCGTACTTCCAGACGGTCTCGCCCTTCTTGATATCCTTCAGCGCCACCTTGTGGCCGATCGGGATGTCCTGCTTCGCGGTGATGCGGAAATCGGAATTGTCGTGGGTGATGACGGCCAGCATGTCGGTGCCGGCTTTCAGCCCTTCGATCACCACGACACCGACCGTGTCCTTCTTTTCGTGCACCAAGAGATGTGGGGCCCCCATGGGCGTTTCCTCCTCAGACTTCTAGTCTTGTATAAGACACAGGACGTGATAGTCTGTCAACGTGGGTTCTGCGGAGGAATGCATGGCGGTGAGGGCCGGGGCACAGGCTGACGGGGCGGGGGCGGTCGATTTCCGGCCGCTCTACCGGCAGGTGCAGGAGCGCCTCGTGCGTCGCATTGCCGAGGGCCAATGGACGCCCGGCGCCCTGATCCCGTCCGAATTCCAGATCGCCCGCGACCTGGGTGTCAGCCAGGGAACGGTCCGCAAGGCGCTCGATGCGATGACCGCCGATCACCTGCTGGTCCGCCGGCAGGGGGTGGGCACCTTCGTCGCCGCCCACGACGAGGACCGGGTCCTCTTCCAGTTCTTCAAGCTCCGCCGCGACGACGGCCGCAGGGCCTTTCCCGACAGCGACGTGGTCAGCGTTTCCGAACGGGCACCCTCCGCGGAGGCGCGCGAGCGGCTGGGTCTCGTGCGGGGCGAACAGGTGGTGGCCATTCGCCGGCTGCGCTCGCTGGGCGGCATGCCGGCCGTGACCGAGACGGTCACCGTGCCGGCCGCGCGCTTTCCCGGCCTGCTTGTCGCCGATCCGGTGCCGAACAATCTCTATGGGCTCTATGCGGAGCGCTACGGTGTTACGATCGCCGGCGCGACCGAGCACCTGAAGGCGATCGCCTGCCCGGACGAGGATGCCGCGCTGCTCGGCATCGCCGCCGGGTCGCCGGTCCTGCTCGTCGACCGCCTCGCCGCCGATCTCGACGGCCGGAAGGTCGAATGGCGTCTTTCCATCTGCCGCACGGATGCGTTCTTCTATCTGGCGGACCTGAAATGAAACGCTGCCGGCACGACGGACCGGCAGCGCCCGACAACAATCCCGTCTTGTCGCTTGGAGGAAACGAATGATTGGACGTTCCATCGCCGCCGGCATCCTGGCCCTCGGCATCACCGCCGCCCCGGTTGCGGCCCAGAACTACCCGACCCGCCCCATCACCATGATCGTGCCCTATGCGGCAGGCGGGCCGTCCGACATCATCGCCCGGCTCGTCGCCCAGTCGATGGGCCAGACGCTCGGCCAGACCGTGGTCATCGAGAATGTCGGCGGGGCCGGCGGCACGACCGGTGCCGCGCGTGCCGCGCGCGCCGCTCCCGATGGCTATACCATCCTGTTCCACCATCTGGCGCTGGCGGCCGGTGCCACGCTCTATCGCAACCTGACCTACGACACGATCAATGACTTCGCCCCGATCGGCCTGATCAATCAGGGCGGTTTCGTCGTGGTGTCCAAGAATGCGCTGGAGACCCGCACGATCGCCGAACTGCTCGCCCATGTGAAGAAGGTCGGCCGCGACATCACCTTCGGCAATGCCGGTGTCGGCTCGGGCTCGCACATGTGCAACATGATGCTGCAGTCGGCGCTTGGCGTGAAATTCACCGAGATTCCGTATCGCGGCACGGGTCCGGCCCTGAATGATCTGGTCGGTGGCCAGCTGGACGCCCTGTGCGACCAGACCACCAGCTCGATCCCCCAGATCCAGGGCAACCGGGTCCGCGCCTATGCGGTGACCTCCACCGAACGGGTCGCCCAGCTGCCCGATCTGCCGACCCTGCGCGAGGCTGGCATTCCCGGCTTCGAGGTGACGGTCTGGAACGCGCTCTATGCGCCAAAGGGCACGCCGCCTGCCATCGTCGATCGCCTCTACCAGGCGATGGAAGTGGCGCTGAAGGACGAGACCATCCTGAAGCGCTTCTCCGACCTTGGCACCGCGCTGTTCCCTGCCGGCCAGCGCGGCCCGGACGCCACGCGCGCCCGGCTCGTCGCCGAGGTGGAGAAGTGGCGCCGCGTGATCGCGGAGTCCGGCTTCGTGCCGTCCAACTGACCGCCACGGCCGTCAACCGTTCAAACAGTCAGGGCCCGCGCTTGCCGCGCGGGCCCTTGCCGTTTTGGGGCACGGCAGCCCGGCGCCCGCATGGCTTGACCGGCGCGCGGCGAGCAGGCGTGATCCCCGGCCCCGCCTTCTGGAGCCTCGAGCCCCGCCCGTGACGCCCGATGTCCGCCTGCAGCCGCGAGCCCTGGTGCCGCTCCTTGTCGTGCTGGCAGCGATCGGGCCGATGGCGCTCAATCTGCCCCTGCCGGCATTGCCGATGCTCACGCAGCTGTTCGATTCCGATCCCGGCTTCATCCAGCTGACCATCACGCTCTATCTCGCCGGCATGGCGGTATCGCAGCTCGTGCTCGGGCCGCTGTCCGACCGGTTCGGCCGCCGCCCGGTGGTCCTCACCGCGCTGGCGCTGACGGCCGCCACCAGCCTGTTCGCGGCCTTCGCCGCCAGCGCCTCCATGCTGGTGCTCGCCCGTGTGTTGCAGAGTTTCGGTGCCTCGGCCGGCCAGGTGATCGGCCGGGCGATCATCCGCGACGTGTTCGATCGCGACCGTTCGGCCTCCATGATCGGCTGGGTCACCATGGCCATGGTGGTGGCGCCGATGGTGGCGCCCACCTTCGGCGGCCTGCTGATCGAGAGCGTCGGCTGGCGCTGGGTCTTCGTCGCCACGGCCGTGGTGGCGCTGGCCGCCATGGCGCTGACCTTCCAGCGCCTGCCGGAAACGCGCGCCACGGTGTCGTCGCCGACCATCTCGCAGCTTCTCGCCGATGCCCGCGGTCTGGCCCGCGACCGCATCTTCGTCGGCTACCTGCTGCTCGGGGCGCTGTCCTCGATCACCTTCTTCGCCTTTCTCGGCGGCGCGCCGCACATCACGATCACCCTGATGGGCCAGTCGACGACCACTTACGGCCTGTGGTTCATCGTCAATGCCTCCGGCTACATGATCGGCAACGCCATCTGCGGGCGCTATTCGGCGCGGCTCGGCTCCGACCGGCTGATGCTCTGGGGCTGCATCGGCATGCTGGCTGCGGCGCTGGTGCAGTTCGCCATTGCCCTGACCGGTCACATGACCCACCCGGCCATGCTGTTCATCCCGCAGGCGGCGATTGCCCTCTTCAATGGCCTGCAACTGCCTGGCGCCATCGCCGGCGCTGTCAGCGTCCGGCCGCAGGCTGCAGGCTCGGCTTCCGGCATCGTGGGTTTCGCCCAGATGGGACTTGGCGCCATCGCCGCACAGATCGCCGGCACGATGGTCGGGGCCTATCTCAGCCCGGTGCCGATGACGGCGCTGACATTGTTCGGTGCGGTCGGCGCCATGGCCTCGCTCGCCCTGCTGCGGCGGCGCGACGCCTATTGACCGCCGGGCGGGTCAGTCCGGGCCGGTCGCCTGCAGCAGCATGAACCAGGCGGCCGATTCCGGCCGGCACAGCGGGCCGGGGCCGCGATCCTCGAAACAGTCCGGCCGCTGAGGCCCGCGTGCGAGCGCGCCGCGCCGGTCGACCGGCAGCATCCGGCGGCTGACCGATTGCAGCACATTGCCGCCGACCACTTCCGCCGTGCGCCGTCGCTCGTCGCGGCTCACCACGATGTCGCAGTGTAGCGACCAGACGGGCCGCTCGCCGCTCGCAAGGCCGGGCAGCAGCGTGGCGAACAGCCCGTCCCTGCCGGCCGGGGGCGCCTCGCCCGGCCGATGGCGGTGCAGGCAGACGAGATCGCCGGGGCGGACCGGCGTCGCCAGGGGATCGCAGGCCCGGTAGAGCGCCGAATGGGCGGTGCCGCCCGTCTCCGCACGCGAGCGCCGCGCCGCCTCGGCGACATAGTCGACATGGGCCATGGACGCGGCGAAGCGGCTGCGCGACACGCCGGCCGACAGCACGACATGTGAGACGAAGGCGGCCGACCAGGGCACGTCGACGGCGGCCGCGCGTTCGGCCGCTGCCTGGAGCGCCTGCCGCTCCGTGTCGGAGAGATCGGCGCGCCCGAGGCGTTCAAGGGCTGTCGCAAGCGGCAGGTTCGGCGTGCCGTCCTCCCCGCTCCGCAGGCCAAGTGGGCTGCCCTCGACCGGGCCGAGCGTCTGCCAGTAGCGCATCACCTGCCGGAAGGCCGGCTCGAGCCCCCGCGCCGGATCGCGGCGGGCATCGGCCTCCACGGCCCCGAACACGAGCAGCCGTCCGTCGCGGCCGATCACATGGCCGCCAAAGGCCGCATGCTCCCTGAGCGCCGTTGCGGCAATCTCCATGGCCAGCGGGGAGGGCGGCTGCCGGGCCGTCGCAAGGCAGAGCGCACGCAGGGCGGTCCTCTCGGGAGCCGGCAGGCTTTCGCTCGGCCTGGCCGGCGTCGATGGCGCCAGCAGCACTGGCAGCAGCAGCGCCGCGCGCAGGGTTTTGGCCCCGAAGGCCGCCGCCCGGGGAATTGCAGCCCGCTGATGTGCCGTCCTCGTCATGCCTGTCGCCGCTGCCCTGCCGATGCCGTCTCATCTGACAGCCTTCGGGGCGCGGCGCCAAGCGGGGCGAGGATCTGGCGCTCCGCGCCTCAGGCAATGGCGCGCGCGGCCTCCGAGATGTGCCGTGCCGAATCGTCCACGCTCGCGGTCGAGCGGGCGATGGCGCCCATGCTGCTGCTGATCGCCGAAACGCCCTCCGCAGCCACGCGCATGTTGCCCGACATCTCCTCGGCCACGGCACGCTGCTGGGCGACGGCCGTCGCGATCGCGGCGGAAATCTCGTTGATCGTCGAAATGGTCGCGCCGATCTCGTCGATGGCCTGAACGGCACCCTGGGTCGATGTCTGCACCGATGCGATCTGCGCGCCGATTTCCTCGGTTGCGCGCGAGGTCTGGGTGGCAAGACTCTTCACCTCCGAGGCGACGACCGCGAAACCGCGGCCCGCCTCGCCGGCCCGTGCCGCCTCGATGGTGGCGTTCAGCGCCAGGAGATTGGTCTGGGCGGCGATGGTGGTGATGAGTTGCACGACATCGCCGATCCGCTGCGCCGCGCTCGACAGTCCCGAGACAATACTGTTGGTGGTGTTGGCTTGGTCGACCGCGCGGGTCGAGATGTCGCGGGCGTGCTCGGCCTGCCGGCTGATCTCGCCAACCGATGCCGTCAACTCTTCTGCGCCGGCCGCGACCGCCTGCACATTGCCCGTGGTCTGGGTGGAGGCGGCAGCCGCCTCGGTCGCCTCCCGGGTGGCGCTGGAGACGGCCTCGGTGATAGCGTCGAGGCCCTGGGCGATCTCGCTCTGGACACGCGCACGACGGGCCTGCTCCTCCACCTGCGCGGTGATGTCGGTAGCGAATTTGACGACCTTGAACGGACGTCCGCTCATGTCGAGGATCGGATTGTAGCTCGCCTGGATCCAGACCCTTCGCCCATCCTTGCTGATGCGCCGGTACTGGGCCGTCTGGAACTCGCCGCGCGCGAGCGCCTCCCAGAAGGCCGTGTAGGCCTGCGTGTCCCGCTCCGCCGGATCGACGAACATCGAATGGTGGCGGCCGGCGATCTCGTCGAGCCGGTAGCCGAGCGTGGCGAGGAAATTGTCGTTGGCGGTCAGGATGGTGCCGGACAGGTCGAACGCGATGACCGCCTGCGACTTGTGGATCGCAGCGATCTGGCCGCTGACGTCCGCCGCCTTCAGCTTTTCGGCCGTGATGTCGGTGGCGAACTTCACCACCCGGTAGACCTTGCCGCGCCGGTCGATCAGCGGATTGTAGCTGGCCTGGATCCATATCTCGCGGCCGCCCTTGCCGATGCGCCGGAACTCGGCGCTCTGGAAGCGTCCGGCGCGAAGCTCGCTCCAGAACGCCTTGTAGGCGGGCGCATTCCGCTCCTCCGCCGGCACGAACATGGAATGATGCTGGCCACGCACGTCCTCCAGCGCATAGCCGACACAGTCCAGGAACAGCCGATTCGCGTCCAGGATGCGTCCGTCGGGCTCAAACTGGATGATGGCCTGGGAACGGTCGAGCGCCGCAATCCACGCTGCCTTGTCGTTGATCCAGGGGCCGAGCATCGATGGTCCGTCCATGACGTTAGGGAATGGCCACACCATCCCCGGGGCCGGTTAACGGTGACCTAACGGAACCTCGAAACGGCAATCTGCCGATCACAAGATCGGGATGCAACCGTTTGAAACAAACTTGAACCGGTTCCAGTTTCGCGCATCACCTGAAATTGGCAGGCACTTGAGGTGAAATCGCAAACGCGGTGGTCTGTCTGCAGGTGACGGGAGGGGGGCTTTCCGGGATCATCTCGGGCCGGGGCGTTTCACGAGGGTTGGGCGACCCCCGCGAGGTATCGCTCGGCCTCCGGCGCGCGCCACCCTGCCGCGACCGGACAGCGTCAGTCCGGCTCCCAGCCGTCCGCATCCAGAACCTCGCCGGCCAGATACAGGCTGCCGGTGATCAGTACACGCGGCGGCACGGGCCAGTCGGAGACGCGGATGGCGTCCAGCGCGGCATCGAGGCTCGCCGCCGGCACGGCATCGATCCCGGTTGCGCGGGCGGCCTCCGCCAGCGCCTCGGCCGGCAGGGCCGCCGGATAGGCGAACGGCACGGCCAGCAGCCTCGGCGCGAAACGGGTGAAATGGTCGAGGAAGCCGCGCGGATCCTTGGTCGAGATCATGCCGGCCACCATCACCAGCGGCCGGGGATTGCGGGCGTTCATGGTCCCGATCGCCTCGGACAGCACCTCGCCGCCGCCCGGATTGTGCCCGCCGTCGAGCCAGACCTCGGCGCCTGAAGGCAGCACATCGGCGACCCGGCCGGTCAGCCTCTGCAGCCGTGCCGGCCACCGGACAGCCTGCAATCCGCGGGCGACCTCGGCGTCGGTCAGGCTGAACCCGGCCGTCTTGACCGCCGCGAGCGCCGTGCCGGCATTCTCGAACTGGTGAGCGCCGGCAAGGCGCGGCGGCGGCGCGTCGATCAGGCCATTCTCGTCCTGATAGATGAACCGCCCGTTCTCCTCGCGCGCGAACCAGTCGAGGCCGGAGACCAGGAGCCGCGAGCGGGTGGCTTCAGCAGCCTGCTCGATCACCGCCATGGCCTCCGGCGTCTGGCGGGCAATGACCGCGGGCCGGCCGCGCTTCAGGATACCAGCCTTCTCGGCCGCGATCTTTGGAATGGTGTCGCCAAGATAGTCGGCATGATCCATCGAAACCGGCGTGATCACCGAGACGGCCGGCCGCGCCACCACATTGGTCGCGTCGAAACGGCCGCCCATCCCGACCTCCAGGACCAGCGCATCGGCCGGATGGCGCGCAAACATCACCAGCCCGGCAATGGTGGTGATCTCGAACTGGGTGATCGGCTGCCCCTCGTTCTTCCGCTCGACCTCGAGCAGGACCTCCCCGAGCGTCTCGTCGTCGACCAGGCGGCCGCCACCGGCGGCGCCCAGCCGGTAGCGCTCGTTGAAGCGCACCAGATGCGGCGAGGTATAGACATGCACCCGCCGGCCGGAGGCCTCCAGGAAGGCGCGGGCAAAGGCCGAGGTCGAACCCTTGCCGTTGGTGCCGGCCACATGAATGACCGGCGGCAGGGCAAGATGCGGATCGCCAAGCCGCGCGAGCGCACCGTGCATCCGATCGAGCGACAGGTCGATCAGCTTGGGATGGAGCCGGGAGAGCCGCTCCAGGATGTCGGCGATCGGTGTGGTGGCAACCGTCATGATGCGGCGGGGAACGACAGGGGGGCAGGATGCCGGAAACGGCGTGACAGAAGGCCGGGGAGGCCCCGCCGTCAAGGGTGGCCGGCGCAGGCCGGAACTGCGCGTCAGGATGCGGCCGGCTCTGCCGTCTCCTTGGTCTCGACGACCGGGATCTCGGCCGGCACGGGCCGGGGCGGCTGTTTGGTAAGCAGCCGGCAGAGCCTCGCAAGCGTGTCTCGCAGGTCGTGGCGGTGGACGACCATGTCGACCATGCCGTGATCCTTCAGATATTCGGCACGCTGGAAGCCTTCGGGCAATTTCTCGCGGATGGTCTGCTCGATGACGCGCGGGCCGGCAAAGCCGATCAGCGCGCCGGGCTCGGCGATATGGACGTCGCCCAGCATGGCATAGCTCGCCGTGACGCCGCCCGTGGTCGGGTTGGTCAGCACCACCAGATAGGGCAGCTTGGCCTCGCGCAGCGCCTGAACGGCTACGGTCGTGCGCGGCATCTGCATGAGCGACAGGATGCCCTCCTGCATGCGCGCGCCGCCGGAGGCCGTGAAGATGATGAAGGGCGTGTGCTTCTCCACCGCCGTCATCATGCCCCGGATGATCGCCTCGCCCGCCGCCGTGCCCAGCGAGCCGGCCATGAAGTCCATGTCCTGCACGGCCACCGTCACCGCCAGACCGTCGAGCTTGCCGTAGCCGACCTTGATGGCATCGGCCATGCCGGTGCGGGTCCGTGCGTCCTTGAGGCGATCGGCATAGCGCTTCTCGTCGCGGAACTTCAGCGGATCGGCCGGCACGTCGGGCAGCGCCACGTCGATCCAGGTGCCGTTGTCGAACACCGACCGCATCCGCGCCGTCGAGCCCATGCGCATGTGCACGCCCGAGCCGGGGATCACGAACAGATTGGTCTCCAGATCCTTGTGGAAGACCATCTGCCCGGTCTCCGGGCACTTGATCCACAGGTTTTCCGGCGTGTCCCGCTTCAGGAAGGAGCGGATCTTCGGAGGCAGGACGTCGGTGATCCAGTTCATGGCTCGGTCTCCGAAGGCGGACAGAATCGATCCGCGGAGGAATGCGTGAGATGACCGGCAAAGACGGCCGTTATTCGGCAGCCCTGCGTGCGTTCCGAACCCCTGCCGCCAGCGAGCCGACAAGATCGGTGACCGCGCTCACCGTGCGGTCGCTCGCCCGGCCGTCCGCATCGAGCGAACCCTTCAGCGCATCCACCAGCGCCGACCCCACCACCACGGCATCCGCGCCGCGGGCCACCGCCGCAGCATGGTCAGCATTCTTGACGCCGAAGCCCACCGCCACCGGCAGGGCGGTGTGCGCCTTGATGCGGGCGACCGCGTCGGCGGTCTTGCCGAAATCCGGCGTCGCCGCGCCGGTAATGCCGGTGATCGAGACGTAGTACACGAAGCCGGAGGTGTTGGTCAGCACGGTCGGCAGGCGCTTGTCGTCGGTGGTCGGGGTCGCGAGACGGATGAAGTTGAGCCCGGCCTTGAGGGCCGGCACGCAGAGTTCGGCATCCTCCTCAGGCGGCAGGTCGACGACGATCAGCCCGTCAATGCCGGCGGAACGGGCATCGGCCAGGAAGCGGTCTACGCCATGGATGTAGATCGGATTGTAGTAGCCCATCAGCACGATCGGCGTGATCTGGTCGCTCTCGCGGAACCAGGCGATGTCCTCCAGGGTCTTTTTCAGCGTCTGGCCGCCCTTGAGTGCGCGCAGGCCAGCCGCCTGGACGGACGGCCCGTCCGCCATCGGATCGGTGAAGGGCATGCCGAACTCGATCACGTCGGCACCGGCGCCCGGCAGCGCCTTCAGGATGGAGCGGGCGGTCTCCCGGTCGGGGTCGCCGGCCATGACATAGGTGACGAGGCCGGCGCGGCCCTCGCGGGCCAGATCGGCGAAACGGGTGTCGAGGCGGGTGGTCACAGCTTTGTCCCCAGCATGTCGGCCACCTGCGGCACGTCCTTGTCGCCGCGGCCGGAAAGATTGACGACCATGAGATGGTCCTTCGGGCGCTGCGGCGCGAGGTCCGCGACCTTGGCCAGCGCATGGGCGCATTCCAGGGCCGGAATGATCCCCTCGACCTTCGACAAGAGCTGGAAGGCCTCCAGCGCCTCGTCGTCGGTCGCCGAGAGATAGGTCACCCTGCCGATGTCGTTCAGCCAGGAATGCTCCGGCCCGATGCCCGGGTAGTCGAGGCCGGCGGAGATGGAATGGCCTTCTTCGATCTGGCCGTCGGCATCCATCAGCAGATAGGTGCGGTTGCCGTGCAGCACGCCCGGCCGGCCGCCGGAGATGGATGCGGCATGCAGCTTGTCCAGGCCGTGGCCGGCCGCCTCCACGCCGAAAATCTCGACCGAGGGATCGTCGAGGAAGGGATGGAACAGGCCGATGGCATTGGAGCCGCCGCCGACACAGGCGATCAGGCTGTCGGGCAGGCGGCCTTCCGCCGCCATCATCTGCTCGCGGGTCTCGTTGCCGATCACCGACTGGAAATCACGGACCATGGACGGGTAGGGGTGGGGGCCGGCCACCGTGCCGATGCAGTAGAACGTCGTCTCCACATTGGTCACCCAGTCGCGCAGGGCCTCGTTCATGGCGTCCTTCAGCGTCTTCGCGCCGGACTGAACGGGGACGACGGTGGCGCCCAGCATCTTCATGCGGAACACGTTGGGAGCTTGTCGGGCGACGTCGACCGCGCCCATGTAGACGATACATTCCAGGCCGAAGCGCGCGCAGAGCGTGGCGGTCGCAACGCCGTGCTGGCCGGCACCGGTCTCGGCGATGATCCGCTTCTTGCCCATCCGGCGCGCGAGCAGGATCTGGCCCAGCACGTTGTTCACCTTGTGAGAGCCGGTGTGGTTCAACTCCTCGCGCTTGAGGTAGATCTTCGCGCCGCCGAGATGATCGGTCAGCCGTTCGGCAAAATAGAGCGGCGAGGGGCGGCCGACATAATGGGTCAGGTGGCCGCCCATTTCCGCCGCATAGGCCGGGTCGCTCCGCGCCTCCTGATAGGCCCGCTCCAGTTCCAGGATGTTCGGCATCAGCGTCTCGGCGACGAAGCGGCCGCCATAGGGACCGAAACGCCCCTGCTCGTCAGGTCCCGACCGGAACGAGTTCGGCTTTGCGGGTGCGTTCATCGCCTGTCTCCTTCGCCGGCAGCGCGGCGGGCGGCGGCCACGAAGGCCCTGATCTTGCCGGGATCCTTGATGCCCGGCGCAGTCTCCACGCCGGATGATACGTCGACACCCTGCAACCGGGTCAGTCGCACGGCCTCTGCGACCGTCTCGGGGGTCAGGCCTCCCGAAAGCACGACGGGCACGCCGGGGTCAAGGCCGGCAACCAGCCGCCAGTCGAAGGCAAGGCCGTTGCCGCCCGGCAGGGCCTCGGGCGTCTTCGGCGGCTTGGCATCGACGAGCAGATAGTCGCTCACCGAGGCATAGTGCGAGAGGTCGGAGAGGTCGGCTGGTTCGCCGATCCCGACCGCCTTCATCACCTTCACCCCGAAACGCGCGCGGATTTCCGCCAACCGCTCGGGGCTTTCCGATCCGTGAAGCTGGAGAATGTCGGGCTTCACCGCGCCGATGATCGTGCCGAGGATCACGTCGTCGGCATCCACGGTGAGCGTCACCACCGCCGCCCGGTCGCGGGCCCGGGCCGCCAGGGCGACCGCCTCCGGCACCTGCACGTTGCGCGGGCTGCGGGGGTAGAACACCAGCCCGACCATGTCGGCTCCCGCCTGCAGGGCGGCGTCCATGGCGGCGGCGGACCTCAGTCCGCAGATCTTGACGATGAGCGACATGCCGCTGTCCTAGACCGGCAGCGAGCGCCACACCAGCATGGCAGCGGCAAGATCCTCCAGTGCCGTGCCGACAGACTTGAACAGCGTCACCTCCTGTTCAGACGTGCGGCCGGCGTGCCGGCCGCGGCACAGCTCGAACAGGTCCGCCTTCACCGCCGCCTCGGTCACGACGCCGCGCCGGATCGGGTCGACGATGTCGCCGGCCTCCTTCAGCGCGCCGGTCCGGGTGTCGATGAACAGGCTGGCGCGGGTGACGGCGGCATCGTCGGCCTCGCGCATGGCCGGCGTATAGCCTCCGACGAGGTCGAGATGGGCGCCATCCTTGAGCCAGCCGCCATGGATCAGCGGCTTGGCGGAGATGGTGGCGCAGGAGACGATATCTGCCTCCTCCACCGCAGCCTGCAGGTCGGTCGTGACCGTGAGCCGGACATTCGGAACGAGACCCTGCAGGCCCTCGACCAGCGCATGGGCCTTGTCGCGCGAACGGTTCCAGATGGCGGCCTGGCGGATCGGCCGCACGGCGGCATGGGCCTGGATCAGATGCGGGGCGAGCGCACCGGCCCCGACCATGACCATGTGCGAGGCGTCCTTGCGCGACAGGAACCGCGATGCGAGCGCACTGGCACAGGCCGTGCGCCAGACGGTCAGCGTCGTGCCGTCGAGAATGGCGAGCGGGGCGCCGGTCTGGCCGTTGCTGAGCAGGTAGGAGCCATAGATGGCCGGCAGGCTGCGCGTGCCATTGCCCGGATAGACCGAGACGATCTTGGTTCCGACATAGGAGCCCTCGCCCGGCGGTGTCCAGGCCGGCATGAGCAGCAGCATGGCCTCGGGCTCGCCGCCCGCCTGCGGGATCGGATGGTGATGGCGCAGCGGCACCGTGAAGTCGGCGCGGAAGGCGTCGGCGAGCGCCTCGACCAGCGCCGGATAGGACAGGGTGGCGGCAATCTCGCCGGCTGTGACGATGCGCATGAAATCAGGCTGCCGGCCTCGAGATGCGGGCAGGCACGCCGCCGGACGCGGCCAGTCCTGCCGAGCGGTCGAGTTCGGTCCGCAGCCGGTTCGCCTCCGCGCGGGCGACATGGAGATCGCTTTCCGCGCGCCGGCACCGCTTGCGATACCGCCCCTGCCGCCACCACACGGTCACCCCGCCCAGGACGACGCCAAGCGTCAGGGTCAAGAGGATGACGACATAGATCGGCATGGTCAGCACATAGGCCGGCGCCTCGCGCGAAAACGGATCGAGCGAAACCGTCATCGACCCGCGATTGGCAACCGCCAGCGCGACCGCGACGATGGCGATCGGCAGCACCACCAGCCAGTTGACGATCCGGCGCAGCATGTCAGGCGCCCTTGTTCAGGCGTTCGCGCATTTCCTTGCCCGTCTTGAAGAAGGGCACGACCTTGTCCTCGACCTTCACATGGGCACCGGTGCGCGGGTTGCGACCCACCCGCGCATTGCGCGCCTTCACGGAGAAAGCCCCGAAACCGCGCAGTTCCACCCGGTCGCCGCGAGCGAGCGCCGCAACCACCTCGTCGAGAATGGCATTGACGATGTTCTCGACATCGCGCTGGTAGAGTTGCGGGTTTCGCTCGGCGATCTTCTGGACGAGTTCGGACTTGATCATCTCTGTCGCGCGCCGCCTGCGCGCCCCCTCTGTTGCCCTGAGGGCTATTTTTCTAAATCAGCTCATGGGGTTGGAGGCTGCCAGACGGCCAGAAGCCCGTCAAGCGCGGTGAGCTCGACCTGGGTTGCGACGCCGGTCGCGCGCAACCTTTCAGCGAAGGCCGTGAGACCTGCAGCTTCCACCAGTGGCGCTGCCAGCGCCCCGACAAGGGAAGCGCGCGTGGTGGAGGCGGGCCGGTAGCGCTGCATGGGCAGGGTTCGCGCCACGCCGCGCCCGACGAGCCAGGTGCGCGCCTCGTTCGGTCCGCCGATCGTGTCGACAAGCTTCATGGCAAGCGCGCGGTTTCCGGCAAAGACGCGGCCGTCCGAGGCCGTTCGCAATTCGTCCTCGCTCATCGAACGGCGCTCCCGGACGATCCGCTGGAACCAGGAATAGCTGTCGGCGACGATCTCGCGCAGCGCGGCGACCGCCTCGGGGCTGGTCGGTTCGAGGCCGCTGGGATTGGCCTTCAGCGGCGTGGAGCGCACGGCATCGACCCGCACGCCCAGCTGTTCCAGCAGGCGCACCACATTGGGAAACTGGACAATGACGCCGATCGAGCCGGTCAGCGAGGTCTCGCGCGAGACGATGTGATCGGTGGCGATCGCCGCGATATAGCCGCCCGACACCGCCTGGCCCTCGACCACGGCCACGGTCGGCTTGACCGCCGCCACGGCCCGGATCGCCTGATAGAGCGCTTCGGAGCCGGACACCGTGCCGCCGGGAGAGTCGATGGTCACGACAAGCGCGCGGGCATAGCGGTTCTGCCGGATGCGATCGATCATCTGGATGACTTCGGCGTTCTGCGTGATGACGCCCTTCACCTCGATACGGGCGACATGCTCGAGGCCGGGAATGAGCCCGGTCCGCCGTCCGATCGTCCAGCCGGCCGTGCCGATCGCGAGAATGACGGCGGCCACGGCCAAAACCCGCCAGAAGGTCAGCTTCCGGCGCATCAGGCGCCGGTCCATGACGACATCGGTATCCAGAGACATGGTCCGCAGGCTCCCGCCGGGCGTCAGGCCCGCTGTTCAGGTAGCCCCCGGCAGCGGCTCGCGCAAGCCTTTGGCGTGCCGCGCTACTTGCGGCTGACCCGGGCGGCGCGACGGACCGCACCGCGGTGTCGGACGAGTACGATGATGCTGGCAGCCGACAGGGCAATGCCGCAGATGATGGCGGCGGGAAACAGGGCCGACATGGCGATGATGAAGCTGAAAGGCTCCGATTCGTAGTCGAGGCCAACGGCTGCGTCGCCGCCCTGGCCGAGCGCAACGACGCCGCTCATCCATGCGGATCGAAGCTGGACGAACATGAACACCGCGATGAAAAGGCCGCCGCCGACGCCGAATATGGCCGTCAGAAGCGCCTCGATCGGGCTCAGGCGACGGGGTACGTCCGATCTCGGCATTCGGGCAAGGGCTCCCTGAAACGTCAGGCGGGGCGATGCCCCGAACCCGGACCTTGTGATCCCGAACAGAATAACACGACTTCACCGCATTGCAGCGGTGATCTCCATCAAAATCGCGTTGGCGGCTTCGGCGGGGTCGGCTGCCGCTGTGATCGGGCGGCCGACGACCAGCCGGTCGGCACCGCCGGCAATGGCGGCGCCCGGCGTGACGACCCGCTTCTGGTCCCCGGCTGCCGATCCGGCGGGCCTTATTCCGGGCGTGACCAGTTCCACATGATCCGGCAGCCCGGAGGTCCTGAGGCTGCCGGCCTCCTCTGCCGAGCAGACGATGCCGTCGATGCCGAGTGCGGCCGCCTGGCGGGCGCGGTTGGCGACCAGGATCGGCACGGTCCCGGCATAGCCGGCCTCGGCGCAGTCGAGATCGTTCCAGGATGTGAGGATGGTCACGGCGAGGATCTTCAGTCCGGAGCCGGCCTTGCCGGCGACCGCCGCGCGCATGGTCTGCGGATAGGCATGGACGGTGAGGTAATGGGCGCCGCTGGCCGCGATGGACTCGACGCCCTCCCGCACCGTGTTGTCGATGTCGTGCAGCTTCAGGTCGAAGAACACCGTCTTGCCGGCGGCGATCAGGTCCCGGCCGAAGGCGAGGCCGCCGGCATAGCCCAGCCGGTAGCCGATCTTGTAGTGCGTCACCGTTTCGCCGAGCAGCGCCACCAGCCGCTCGGCCGCGGCCACGGAGGGCAGGTCGAGAGCGACGAACAGCTTCGCTCGTGGATCGGCGTTCGGGATCGTCATCGTGCCAGCAGCCTCGTCCGTTCGATGAGCGCCCGGCAAGTGTTGGCGAGCAGCTTGCGAAGCCGCTCCTCCTTCAGGCTGCCGTCCTCGTCGAAGGCCTGATGCGCCGCCGGGATCGCGACGCCTTCGGGGATGACCAGGGCGCCGCAGCCGAGTTCCAGCACCTGGCGCGTCGCCATCTGCGAGCGCATGCCGCCATAGCCGCCCGGCGAGGCCGAGCCGAGCGCGAAGACCCGGTCCCGATAGGCGGCGAGCGGCGGCTCGCCGTCCTCGCGCACGCGGCTGACCCAGTCGATTGCATTCTTCAGAAGCGGCGTGACCCCGGCATTGTATTCCGGGCCGGCAATGAAGATGGCCTGGTGGTCGCAGAATTGGCGTTTCAGCTTCAGGGCGTTGTCCGGCTGGCCTTCGGCCGCCTCCAGGTCGCCGTCGTAGAGCGGCAGCGGATAGTCGGCGAGCGACAGCAAAGTCACCTCGGCGTCGAGGCGCGCCAGTTCCAGCGCGGCCGCCGCGGCGAGCTTCGCATTGAGCGATGCCGAACGGATCGATCCCGAAAAGACCAGAACCCGGACCATGGAGCCTCCATCCGCTGCGATGACGGCCTTCTAGCGGCGGGGCCGAGGCCCGTAAACGCCTATTCGGCCGGGCCCGGCTTTGTCGCCTGCTTGGCCGCTTCCTGGCTCGCTTCGGCCTGACGGATCACCGCCATGCTCTCCTTCAGGTGGTCAAGCGACCGGTGCCCGGAGGCGAACTCGCGCACGGCGATCAGCAGCAGCGCCAGCAGGAAGGGGCCGATGAAATAGTAGAGCCGGAACAGGATGAAGGCGGCGACCACCGCTTCCGCCGTGAAGCCGAGCGGCGGCAGGGCCACGAGCAGCGTCGCCTCGAAGGCACCGGCCGCTCCTGGCGCGTGCGTGGCAAAGCCCAGCAGCATGGCGGAGCAGAAGATGACCGCCACCGCCACGAAGGGGGCGGGCGGCGCATTCGGCATGGCCATCAGCAGCACGTAGAGGATCGCCGAGCAGCAGGCGAGGTCCACCACGCCGATGGCCATCTGCAGTCCGGTCAGCCTGGCGCTCGGCAGCTTGATAACCCAGGCGCCCGAGCCGAACTGGCGCGGCACCGAGACGAAGATGAGCCAGCCGGCCAGCGCCGCCAGCACGACAAAGCCGGCAATGCGGACGGCATCGCCGCCGAGCCCGATGGTCCGCACCACCGGTGCCACCACCTCCGGCTCCAGCACGAAGCCAAGGCCAAGGACCGTGGCATTGCCCAGCCAGAAGGTGAGACCTGCGATGAAGCAGATCTTCACCACCTGGGGACCGGTGATCTGGTAGCGCGAATAGACGAGGTAGCGCACGACGGCCGCCGTGAAGACGGTCGCTCCCAGATTGTGGGCGATCGAATAGCTGGTGAAGGAGCCCACCGCGCAGGCCGGGTAGGGGATGTCGTCACGCCCGATCGTGCGCGTTGCGAAATAGTCGTAGACGGTCAGGGTCGCATAGGCCGCGACGGCAAACAGCCCGGCGATGATCAGCGTGGTCGGCCCGATCTGGCCGATCGCCTCCCAGACCTTCGACCAGTCGATGACCTTCAACTTGTGGTAGAGGATATAGACCGCGAAGGCGAGCATCGCGAAGGAGACTGCGAGCACGATCCGCTTGAAGCCGATCCGATCGCGCAGGAAGCTGATGGTGCTGTTGAGCAAGGCCCGTCCCATTGTCCTGAAGGCGGGAGAAGGCCCGCGCCGGCGTCCGGCACCTAGCAGACGAACCATTTCGCGGATATGTCACATCATATAGGGAAAAACCCTTAGGATGCGCCCCGGGACAGACGGCACTCTGGATCGAGCCTTCACGGACGAAATGTAGGCAGGCCTGCGCGATTGTCCAGCGTAGCGTTGCGTTTTCAGCGCAGGAACGGATTGCTCAGCCGCTCGCGCTCGATCGTTGTGGCCGGCCCGTGGCCTGGCAGAACGGTGAACGCATCGCCGAGCGGCAGGATCTTCTCCTTGATGCCCTTGATGAGCAGGTCGTGGTCGCCGCCGGGCAGGTCCGTACGTCCGACAGAGCCCTGGAACACGGTGTCGCCGACGAGCGCGAATTCCGACGGGTGATGCACGAAGACGACGTGACCCGGCGCGTGACCCGGGACATGCAGCACGTCGAAGGTCAGTCCGCCGACGGTCACCGTGTCGCCCTCGACCAGCCAGCGGTCCGGCGTCATGGCCCTGACGCCGGCAAGGCCGAACCGAGCACCCTGGCTCGGGAGGTTGGCGAGCAGCGGCACATCGGCCTCATGCGGCCCCTCGATCGGCACGCCGAGCAGTTCCGCCAGTTCGGCCGCCCCGCCCACATGGTCGATATGCCCGTGGGTGATCAGGATTTTCTCGGGCACGACCTTCAACTCGGCGAGCGCGCCCTGGATGCGGGGCACATCGCCGCCCGGATCGACCACGGCGCCCTTCATGGTGTCGGTGTCCCAGACGATCGAGCAGTTCTGCTCGAACGGCGTCACCGGCACGATCATCACCTTCAGTCTGGCCATCACCTGCTCCTCGCGCTGACCTCGTGCCTAGCGGCACCGGCCGGCCAAGGCAACCCGTCAGATCAGGCGTCCAGCTGTTCCAGATTCTGCCACAGATGCGGCCCTCAAGTGGCAGGTTAGTGATTGTAACGGTAAGTTATTGCGGTGCACAATTTTCGTCGATATAAGCGCCGCCGCGACATTGGCGTCAGTGGATCACAGCGATCGACGTCATTCACCGAGGCGCATCAGCGCCTGATCTGGTCGCTTTTCGGGCGTTTGCCTGAACCTTCTCCTCTCAATCTGGAAATCATCAGAATGAATGAATTCAACGCGGTCCGCGTCCGTTTCCTGTTTCGGCTCATGCCGGCCATTGCCATCGTCCTCGCCGCGGGAGGGACGCGCCTCGAGGCCTCCACGGCCGATCCGGCCAATCTGTCCTGGGCCAGGATCCAGGCGGCGGCAGTGACCGACGCCCCGGCAAGCCCAGTCGCCCGGCCGGCCCGCAACCCGCGCGCCGCGGCCCCCGTTCCTGCCAATGGCATTGCCCGGCGTGTCGCCGATGTCGCGGCCCGCCATGGTGTTCCGGCAAGCCTTGCCGTTGCGGTGGCGCGGGTGGAGAGCGGCCTGCGGTGTAACGCGCGCGGGCGCGCGGGCGAACTCGGGCCGCTGCAGATCAAGCCCGCCACCGCCCGAGGCCTGGGCTATCGCGGCCCGGCCGCGGGGCTCAATTCCTGCGAGGCGGGCCTGGAATGGGGCATGCGGCACCTTGCCGCCGCCTACCGGCGCTGCGGCACCCATGCCGGGGCGGCGGCCCTGCACAACCGCGGGCTGGCCGCCTCCTGCACTCGCACCGCCTATTCCGCGCGCGTGACGCGGGCGATGGCGAGCCTCTGACGGCTCCCGCCGCGCGTCTGAAAGCAGAACGGCCGCCCCGTGGGGCGGCCGTTCGCGTCTGGTCGGGAGGGACCGGCTGTGAAGCCGGAGCGCCTCACTTCTTCTCGGTGCGGGCCTTGAGCGCGGCGCCCAGGATGTCGCCGAGCGAGGCACCGGAATCGGCCGAGCCGAACTGCGCCATGGCCTCCTTCTCCTCGGCCACTTCCAGCGCCTTGATCGACACCTGCACCTTGCGCGCCTTGCGGTCGAACATGGTGACGCGGGCATCGACCTTCTCGCCGGCGGCGAAGCGCTCGGGGCGCTGGTCGGCACGGTCGCGGGCGAGCTCCGAACGCTTCACGAAGGTCGAGAGGTCGGTTCCGACCAGCTTCACGTCGAGGCCGCCTTCCTTCACGTCCGTCACCTCGCAGGTGACGATCTGGCCCTTGCGCAGTTCACCGGCATCGGCGAACGGATCGCCGCCCACCTGCTTCATGCCGAGCGAGATACGCTCCTTCTCCACGTCCACGTCGAGGACCTGGGCGCGGATGACGTCGCCCTTCTTGAACTCCTCGATGACCTGCTCGCCCGGACGGTTCCAGTCGAGGTCGGACAGGTGGACCATCCCATCGACATCGCCCTCGAGGCCCAGGAACAGACCGAACTCGGTCTTGTTCTTGACCTCGCCCTCGACCACCGTGCCGATCGGGTGGCGCTCGATGAAGGCCTCCCATGGGTTCTGCAGGGTCTGCTTGAGGCCCAGCGAGATGCGGCGCTTGGACGAATCGACCTCGAGCACGGCGACCTCGACCTCCTGGGAGGTGGAGACGATCTTGCCCGGATGGACGTTCTTCTTGGTCCACGACATTTCCGAGACGTGGATCAGGCCCTCGATGCCCGGCTCCAGCTCCACGAAGGCGCCGTAGTCGGTGATGTTGGTGACACGGCCCTTGAACTTGGCGCCGATCGGGTACTTGGCCTCGATGCCCTGCCACGGATCGTCCAGCAGCTGCTTCATGCCGAGCGAGATGCGGTGGGTCTCGTGGTTGATCTTGACGATCTTGACCTTCACGGTCTGGCCGATGGCCAGCACCTCGGAGGGGTGGTTGACGCGGCGCCAGGCGATGTCGGTGACATGCAGCAGGCCGTCGATGCCGCCGAGGTCCACGAAGGCGCCGTAATCGGTGATGTTCTTCACCACGCCGTCGATGACCTGGCCCTCTTCGAGGTTCTGCACCAGCTCGTGACGCTGCTCGGCGCGGGTCTCTTCGAGCACCGTGCGCCGCGAGACGACGATGTTGCCGCGGCGGCGGTCCATCTTGAGGATCTGGAACGGCTGCGGCGAGTTCATCAGCGGGCCGACGTCGCGGATCGGGCGGATGTCCACCTGGCTGCGCGGCAGGAAGGCCACGGCACCGTCGAGATCGACGGTATAGCCGCCCTTGACGGTGTTGAAGATCGTGCCGGAGACCTTCTCGTTGGCGATGAAGGCCTTCTCGAGCTTGACCCAGCTCTCCTCGCGGCGCGCCTTGTCGCGCGAGATGACCGCCTCGCCCAGGGCGTTCTCGACGCGCTCGAGATAGACCTCGACGACGTCGCCGATCTTGATGTCACCCTCGCGGCCGGGGCCGGTGAACTCCTTCAGGGCGACGCGGCCCTCGGTCTTCAGACCGACGTCGATGATCGCCAGGTCCTTCTCGATGCCGACGACGGTTCCCTTCACGACGGAACCTTCGTTCATCTCGGTCTTGCCGAAACTCTCGGCGAGGAGCGCGGCGAAATCGTCGCGGGTCGGATTCATGCTGTCGGTGGTTGCCATATGGACGTGTCCCTGAGAGCCCGTTGCTGCGCGAAGTGGATCGGACCGCCTGATTGCCTGGACCGGACGAGGGGCTGAAATCGCGTCCGGACGTGGCCGAAACGGCTCACGCGCGCACCCCGGGCAATTGGCGGCTGGTATCATGTCCGGCGGGTCGGAACCGGCTCTGGCACGGCACCCCGTCTGGAGGCGGCAGCCCGTCGGGGGCCGCGGCGGAGACGCGAAGGCGGAGAGGCGGAACCGCTCCGGGAGGCAGTCTGCCTCCTCGCCGTGCCGATGAAACGGAAGGACCGAACCTCGGACGATCGGGCGCAATTACAGGAAACGGTCAGCGACCACAAGCCGGCATGGCGCCTCAGGGCACCGGACGCGGCGATTAGGGCCGCTTGCGCTCGAAGGTGTAGCGACGGGTGCGCTTGAGTTCCATGATCAGCGCCACGAATTGCTGGGGCGACAGGATCTCTTCCTTGCCCGTCGGATAGGAGACGAAGAACCGGCTCTTGTCGCGGAACATCACCACGCGCGCCTCGATCTTCGGCTCGCCGCCCTTGCCAGGCTCGGGATGGGCGATGATAACGCCCCATTCCTCGCGTGGCTGATCGGGCGGAGGCGGGACGAGTTCAAGCCCGTCGGCGATCGCATCGTCCGCGTCGGGATCCGGCATCGATTGCTTGTCGGGCTCGCGGGTCATGTGGGCACGGTGCAGGCGGGCCTCCTTGTCACGGGTTTAGACATCGCTGGGCTGGTGCGCAACCGAGTCGCGCCGCATTCTTGGCGGGTATCAGGGCTCGGGCTGCAACCGGGCGGTCAGGCGATCGGTCAGCCGTTCGACGGTTTCCGCCGCCTGATCGACCATCGTCGCGAGCCTGTCGTTCTCGCGCTCCATCCGCTCGATCGTCAGGGCGCGCTGCTCGCGCAGGCTCGCCAGTTCCTGTTCTGCCGTCTTCAGCCGCCGGCCGACATCGACGAGTTCGTCCGCCACCATGATCGCGGCCATGACGGTCAGCCGTGTGTCGCCGATCTCGCCGAACGACCCCTTGAGCTGGTCGATCCTGGCGTTGATGTCATCGGCCAGCTTGAGGAGATGGCCCTCCTGGCCGTCGTCGCACGCCATCCGGAACTGGCGTCCGTTGATCGTGACGGACACATGCGCCATGGCGGTCAGGCCCCGTAGCTCTTGAGAACGCTGCGGATGGCTTCCATGGTCATGTCGAGGCGGCGCGCCACGTCGCGATTGGCGGCCTCCAGCGTCGCGATCCGCTCGGCAGAGCGGTCGAGTTCATCGGCCAGGCGCGCCCGGTCGGCCTGAAAGGCCTCGATCTGCCGTGCGGCGGCGCCCTGGGCGCGCTCTGCCTCCTGCTTGCGCGCGACGGCCGCGTCCAGCCGCGCCAGCGCAGCCGAGAGCCGTTCTGCGGATCGGTCGAGACGGGAGGGTTCGGCTGAAACTGCCAAGCGTGGTCCTGAACGTGACTCGAAGGTGGCGCCCGGCTGCCGTGGCCCGATAACGCGTCCGGACCCTACGCGAGGGGGTTGAACAGCGTCAACGGCCGAACCGTGCGGGTTCGCGGGGCTCCGGCGTGCCCGGCATCCGCCAGAGGGGCGGTTCTGCGGTTCGGGCCATTGACTCAAGGGCCGTCGCTGATACGACACCGGCCCGAAGGCCCCGGATATCCGGTTTCCGGGCCGATTTGACCGGTCGCGCGCCGTTCCCTCGTCGGAAGTGGTGCTGCCAGGGAGCAAGACCCGATGTCCACGCAAGTCCCGCCGCGCGCCGAGCACGACAAGCTGGCCAATGCCATCCGCTCGCTGGCCATGGACGCGGTCGAGAAGGCGAAGTCCGGCCATCCCGGCATGCCCATGGGCACTGCCGACATCGCCACCGTTCTGTTCTCGCGCTTCATGAAGTTCGATGCAGCCAACCCGACCTGGCCCGACCGCGACCGTTTCGTACTCTCCGCCGGCCACGGCTCCATGCTCGTCTATGCGCTGCTCTATCTCACCGGTGCGCCGGACATGACCCTCGACGAGTTGAAGAACTTCCGCCAGCTCGGATCGAAGACGCCCGGCCACCCGGAGAACTTCATCACCAGGGGCGTCGAGACGACGACAGGTCCGCTGGGTCAGGGCATCGCGACCGCCGTCGGCATGGCTCTCGCGGAGAAGATGCTCGCGGCCGAGTTCGGCAAGAAGGCCGTCGACCACTACACCTACGTCATCGCCTCCGACGGCGACCTGATGGAGGGGGTGAGCCAGGAGGCCATCGCGATGGCCGGGCACTGGAAGCTGAACAAGCTGATCGTGCTGTTCGACGACAATGACATCTCCATCGACGGTCCGCTGTCGCTCGCCGACTCGGTCGACCAGGTGAAGCGCTTCCAGGCCGCCGGCTGGCGCGCCGAGCGCGTCGATGGCCATGACCCGGAGGCCATCGCCGCCGCCATCGCGCGGGCGCAGAAGTCCGGCAAGCCCTCCCTGATCGCCTGCAAGACCATCATCGGCTATGGCGCGCCGAAGAAGGCCGGCACCTCCAAGGCGCACGGGGAGCCTCTGGGGGCGGACGAGCTGAAGGCCGCCAAGGAAAAGCTCGGCATCGCACCCGAGCCCTTCGCCGTTTCTCCCGACGTGCTCGACGCATGGCGCAAGATCGGCGCGCGCGGCGCGGCTGCCCGCAAGACCTGGGAATCGCTCTTCGGCACCCTGCCGCCGAAGAAGCAGGCCGAGTTCAACCGCCGCCTCGCCCACGAGCGGCCGGCAAAGCTGGCGAAGGCGCTTGCCGCCCACCGTAAGGCGCTGATCGCCAGCCCGCAGAACATCGCGACCCGCAAGTCGTCGGAACTGGCCATCGAGGCCATCGTGCCGGCCATGCCCGAGTTCCTCGCCGGCTCGGCCGACCTCACCGGCTCCAACAACACCAAGGCCAAGTCGGCGGTCGCCTTCTCGGCGAAGAATCCCAAGGGCCGTTACATCCATTACGGTATCCGCGAGCACGGCATGGCCGCGGCCATGAACGGCATCGCGCTGCATGGCGGCTTTGCCCCGAATGGCGCGACCTTCCTCGTCTTCACGGACTATTGCCGGCCGGCCATGCGCCTTTCGGCGCTGATGGGCACGCCGGTCGTCTATGTCATGACCCACGATTCCATCGGCCTCGGCGAGGACGGTCCGACCCACCAGCCGGTCGAGCATGTCGCCTCGCTGCGCGCCATGCCGAACATGCGGGTGTTCCGCCCCTGCGACGCCGTGGAAGTCGCCGAGTGCTGGGAACTGGCGCTCAACCGCATCGACGGCCCGACCGTCCTGGCGCTCACCCGCCAGAACCTGCCGCAGTTGCGCACCGAGGCGAAGGCCATTCGCTCGGCGGCCGGCGCCTACGAACTGCTGAAGGCGGAGGGCCGGGCGCAGGTGACGCTGTTCGCCTCCGGCTCGGAGGTCGAGATCGCCGCCGGGGCCCGCAAGCTGCTGGCCGACAAGGGGGTCGCCGCCCGCGTGGTCTCGGTTCCATCCCTCGACCTGTTCCTGGAGCAGCCGGCCGATCTCCGCGATGCCGTGATCGGCTCGGCGCCGGTCAAGGTCGCCATCGAGGCCGGCGTGCGCATGGGCTGGGATGCCGTGATCGGTTCCGACGGCCTGTTCGTCGGCATGACCGGCTTCGGCGCCTCCGCGCCCTACAAGGACCTCTACAGGCACTTCGGCATCACGGCGGAAGCCACCGCCGAGGCCGTTCTGAAGCGGCTCGGCTGAGCCCGCCCTCGGATTGACGCATTCGGGCGCCACGGACGGCGCCCGCCAGCCGGAAGGGTCCGCGCGGCATCAGGCGGACCGCATGAAGGAGAGGATTTCCATGACCACCCGCGTCTTCATCAACGGTTTCGGCCGCATCGGCCGCAACATCCTGCGCGCCATCGTCGAGGGCAAGCGCAAGGACATCGAGGTGGTCGGCATCAACGACCTCGGCCCGGTGGAGACCAATGCGCACCTGCTGCGCTTCGACTCGGTCCATGGCCGCTTCCCGGCGACCGTCGAGGTGGATGGCGACCACATCGTGGTGGCCGGCAAGCGCATCAGGGTCACGGCGATCAAGGATCCGGCCGAGCTGCCGCACAAGGCGCTCGCCGTCGACATCGCCATGGAATGCACCGGCATCTTCACCACCCGCGACAAGGCCGCCGCCCACCTGAAGGCCGGCGCGAAGCGGGTGCTCGTCTCCGCCCCCTGCGACGGCGCCGATCTCACGGTCGTCTATGGCGTCAATGACGGTGCGCTGACCAAGGACCACCTGGTCGTCTCGAATGCCTCCTGCACCACCAATTGCCTCGCTCCCGTCGTCGCCGTGCTGCACAAGGCCTGCGGCATCGACAAGGGCTTCATGACGACGATCCACGCCTATACCGGCGACCAGCCGACGCTCGACACGATGCACAAGGACCTCTACCGCGCCCGCGCCGCGGCGCTGTCGATGATCCCGACCTCCACCGGCGCCGCCAAGGCCATCGGCCTGGTCATTCCGGAGCTGAAGGGCCGCCTCGACGGCACCTCGATCCGCGTGCCGACCCCGAACGTCTCGGTGGTGGACTTCAAGTTCCTCGCCAAGCGCAAGACCTCGGTCGAGAAGGTCAACGAGGCCATCCTGAAGGCGGCGAAGCGCGGGCCGCTGAAGGGCATCCTCGGCTATACCGACCAGCCGAACGTCTCGATCGACATGAACCATGACCCGCATTCGTCGATCTTCGCCCTCGACCAGACCAAGGTCATGGACGAGAAGTTCGTGCGCGTCCTGTCCTGGTACGACAACGAATGGGGCTTCTCCAACCGCATGAGCGACACGGCTGTCGCCATGGCGAAGCTGGTCTGACCCAAAGCCTTCCGGGCCGTCCGCATCGCGGGCGGCCCTGTTCTTTCGGATGATGCCCATGACCACTTTCCGCACCCTCGACGACGCCGACGTGAAGGACAAGCGCGTGCTCGTGCGCGTGGACCTGAACGTGCCCATGGAGAACGGCCGGGTCACCGACGTGACCCGCCTGGAGCGCATCGTGCCGACGCTCATCGACATTGCCGACCGCGGCGGCAAGGTCATCATCCTCGCCCATTTTGGTCGGCCGAAGGGCGTGGATCCCTCCCAGTCGCTGAAGGCCGTCGTGCCCTCGCTCGCCCACGTGCTGAAGCGCCCGGTCGCCTTCGCCGAGGACTGCATCGGCGAGGCGGCGAGGCGCGCGGTGGATGCCATCAAGCCCGGCGAAATCCTGGTCCTGGAAAACACGCGCTTCCACAAGGGCGAGGAGAAGAACGACCCGGACTTCGTCAAGGCGCTGGCGGAGAATGGCGACCTGTGGGTGGCGGATGCCTTCTCGGCCTCCCATCGCGCCCATGCCTCGACGGAAGGGCTCGGCCATGTCCTGCCGGCCTATGCCGGCCGCACCATGCAGGCCGAGCTCGAGGCGCTGACGAAGGCGCTGGACCAGCCGAAGCGGCCGGTCGTCGCCGTCGTTGGCGGCGCCAAGGTCTCGACCAAGATCGACCTGCTGGAAAACCTCGTGACGCGTGTCGATGCCCTCGTCATCGGCGGCGGCATGGCCAACACCTTCCTGCATGCTCAGGGAATCCGGATCGGCAAGTCGCTGGCCGAAAAGGACCTCGCCGATACCGCCCGCCGCATCATGGCGAAGGCGGAAGAGGCGAAATGCGCCATCATCCTGCCGGTTGATGCAACGGTTGCCTTTCACTTCGAGAACAACGCGCCCTCCTTCGCCTATGGGCTGGATGCCATCCCGTCCGACGCCATGATCCTCGATGTCGGCCCGCAGTCGATCGCGCGCATCCATGCGGCGATCGACGATGCGGCGACGCTGGTCTGGAACGGCCCCCTGGGCGCCTTCGAACTCAATCCCTTTGACAAGGGCACGGTGGAGGCCGCCCGCCATGCCGCCCGGCGCACCCGGGAGGGCAAGCTGCTCTCTGTCGCCGGTGGCGGCGATACAGTGGCGGCGCTCAACGCGGCCAAGGTCGCGGACGACTTCACCTATGTCTCGACCGCCGGCGGTGCCTTTCTGGAATGGCTGGAAGGCAAGCCGCTGCCGGGAGTGGACGTGCTGAAAACACGCAGCAGCTAACGTTCGCGCCACATGGCCAATTGCTGTCCGCAGTCCCGGTTATTCAGCAAATCATGGATCTGCCGAGTTTTTATTTTGTATCGTAAGCACAAATTCAAGCAGAATTGACAACTAGGTCCATCGACACACGCGGCTGCGTTCAGAGTTTCGCGTTCCACCTTGGCACTCGATCTGGCGCCCGCATGGGTGGCGGCCTCTGACGGTCATTCCAGTCCGAATTGATCCTGTTTGCCACATATCGCGGCTTGCCTCACGGGCGTCGCGCGGACAAGACTGCCTTTGTTGCGACACTGCTGCGCTTGTCAGCGCGACCCACAACAGGACGGCAACGACGCTTGTGCGCACAGGTGGCTCCTGCAGAAAGGACGCTCTCGTCAAAATTGCATCTACGTCAAGCAGAGTCTATTGCTATAAAAATCAAAGAAAGATGCAATCTGACGCTTGGGAAATGGATGGGCGGTACGCCGACCGTACTGTTTCCAGCAAACGGCGATTTCTCAGCGGCTGGGTCGGCTTCGTTCACGATTGCTCGAAATGGTGTGGCAACGCATCAAGGGGCTGGCAAGGCGCTGCCCGGCGAGGTTAAAGATTTGGTCGACGTTGCCACCTGCCGCTTGGGGGCGATGGAGCCGGACCTCACACTTGCAGGAGATCCATGACCGGCGCCTTGAGGAGCATCGCCGCCGGCATTCTCACCCTCGCCGGGCTCTCACCCGCCGCCGCGAGCGGCGCGCCGCGTCCGACCGCGCTCCTGCTCGACGGCCTGGGCATCTATGTCCACCAGAACTATGTCGGGGTTTCTGCGCTGGCCTCGCTTCTCGACCAGCTCGGCTATCGGGCCGTCGTCGACAATCACCTGATGAGCCGCACGGCTGGCCTCGAGGCGGACGTCATCATCGGCCATTCCATGGGCGGATCGACGGCGCTGCGCTATGCGCGCGAGCAGATTGCGGCCGGCAAGCCTGCGCCGGTCGTCATCACCATCGACGCGGCCTTCGGCTCCGGCGCCTGCCCGGCGACGCGCTGCATCAACATCTACAGCCCCGGCTTTCCCAAGGTGGTGGGCGCAGAGAACATCGATGCGTGGCAGGCGGGCGCCTTCATGGTCCCGCATGCCATGCTTGCGACCAATCCGGCGGTGCAGCAGATGGTGCTGCGCCAGGCCGAGGCGATCCTCGCCGAACGGCTGGCCACCTCTGCCCCGCTTGTCGCCCCGGTTCCGATCCCCAGGCCCTACTGAGCGTATGAATCGGCCCTAGCGGACGACCCTGACGTCGACGCGGCCACCGTCACCGAAGGTCACGCTGAGCTCGGTAAAGGCACCATGGGCGGTCTCCACGCCGTCAACGGACACCCGCCCGTCGGGGTTGATCTCCACGCGCCGGTTGCCAACGGTCAGTCGTGTCAAGGCGTTGATCTGCTCGACGCTGGAAGAGCGCGCGGCACTGCCGGTCGCATAGACCCTGATGGTCCTGCCATTCACACTCGTGCTGGCGATCTGCTGCGGGCCGGACGGCGAGCAGCCCGCGAGCACGAGCGGGGCGAAGAGCGTGATGAACGCGGTCCGGCGTGACAGAAGGGCGGCGGTCGGCATGGCGGGTTTCTCCGGGATGTGAAGGGTCTTCGACAGGCGTCATGCCGCATCGGTGGACGTTCCGGAATTGCTTCGGGTTGCGGGCCGTTGGGCGCGGGAAGCGCTGCCTTCAGTCTGCGCGTGCCGCCCCGCACCCATGGCGCATCGGGCCTGCGCCATCAGGACCGCCTTTTTTTGAGACCCTGCATGCGCTAGACGAGCGCCAGCCCATGCCACGACAGGATGGAAATCGCCCATGGCCCGCATCACCCTCCGCCAGCTTCTCGACCATGCCGCAGAAAACGACTACGGCGTGCCTGCCTTCAACATCAACAATATGGAACAGGCGCTGGCGATCATGGCGGCGGCCGATGCCGTGGATGCTCCTGTCATCATCCAGGCCTCGCGCGGCGCGCGCTCCTATGCCAACGACATCATGCTCAAGCACATGATGGACGCGGTCACGGAGATCTATCCGCACATCCCGGTCTGCGTGCATCTCGACCATGGCAACGAGCCGGCGACCTGCATGACCGCCATCCAGGCAGGCTTCACGTCGGTCATGATGGACGGCTCGCTGAAGGCGGACGGCAAGACCCCCGGTGACTGGGACTACAATGTCGGCGTGACGCGGAAGGTCACCGAGATGGCCCATCTCGGCGGCATCTCGGTGGAGGGCGAACTCGGCGTGCTCGGATCGCTTGAGAGCGGCATGGGCGAGGCCGAGGACGGCCACGGCGCCGAGGGCAAGCTCAGCCATGACCAGCTGCTGACGAACCCCGACGAGGCGGTGAAATTCGTCAGGGAGACCAGGGTCGATGCTCTCGCCATCGCCATGGGCACCTCGCACGGCGCCTACAAGTTCACGCGCAAGCCGGACGGCAAGGTCCTGGCGATGAATGTCATCGAGGAAATCCACCAGAAGCTGCCGAACACGCATCTGGTCATGCACGGCTCGTCGTCGGTGCCGCAGGAACTCCAGGACATCATCAACAAGTTCGGCGGGCAGATGAAGCCGACCTGGGGCGTGCCGGTGGAAGAGATCCAGCGCGGCATCAAGCACGGCGTCCGCAAGATCAACATCGACACCGACAACCGCATGGCCATGACCGGCCAGATCCGCAAGATTTTGTCGGAGAACCCCGGCGAGTTTGACCCGCGCAAATATCTGAAGCCCGCCATGGAGGCGATGCAGGCGCTCTGCAAGCAGCGCCTGCAGGAGTTCAACACGGCCGGCCAGGCTTCCAAGATCAAGCGTGTGGTGACGCTGGCCGACATGGCCAAGCGCTACGCCAAGGGCGAGCTCGACCCGAAGATCGCCTGACACGCGGCCGCAGGGCCTTTCAGAACCGAAAAGGGCGCGCCCGCAAGGACGCGCCCTTCTTCATGGCCGGAACCGGCCGATGGCGATCAGGGATTGGCCTCGATCCGCACATCCACCATGTTGAGCAGCATCAAGGGCGAGTTGCGCACCGCCATGGCGAGGGCGGCGAGCGGCATGTCGCCCTTCGGCGTCGCCGAGATCACCAGGGAGCTCGGATCGTCGAGGAACTCGCCAAGCGCCTCGGCAATGCGGGCCGCCAGCGGCGCGTTCGGCACGAACTGGCCGATGATCGGTCCCAGCTGCTGCTTGAGCTGCTCCTTGAAGTCGTCCTCGCTGACCCCGGACTGCTCGGCGGTGTGGGTGATCAGTGCCGCGACGCCACCCTCTTCCGTATAGGTCAGGGTCACCGGGCCGGCCTTGGCCGACAGGCCGAGAACGGCGGCACTGGTCGGCAACTGCTCGATCTGGGCACGCTCCAGCCCGCCAATGGACAGGGCAAGCTCAAGCGCACCGACATCGTCGACCTCGACCTTGAAGGTGCGCAGCCGAAGCTCGCGAGCGGCCTCGACATATTCGATCTCCAGGTTCGCGGCGAGATTCACCTTGTCGGTCAGGCCAAGCGGAGCGACCTGGGCACGCTGCGCGGCATCGCGGATCGGCGCCTCGAAGCCGGTAAGCTGGGCGCGGATGCGCGTCGGCACGAGGCCGATGCGCGGACCTGCCTCGATCTCGAAACGCTCGACGCGAAGCAGACGGCCGCGCTGGTCGTTGACCTCGAGCCCGTCGGTCAGGATCCGCCGGATCTCCGGGAAGACCGTGGGCGGAGGCGGCGCGCGCCGGTCGTGCCGGCCGGCCGCGAACTCGCGTGCGAACACCATCAGCCCGGACGCGTCGATGCCCTCGACGGCGAGCCGTCCGATCTGGACCCGCTGCCCGAGACCCGCCTCGGCGGTAAGGCTATCGAACTCGATCGAACCGATCTTGCCCTGTGAGATGCCCACGAAGGCGAAGCGTCCGAGGGAGAAGGCGCCGCCGCCGGGATTGGTTCCGGTCAGATTGGCAATCTCGATCCGCTCCATGTCGATCCGGTCGAAGAACTCGGCGAGCAATCCGGCCTGGCGCCGCTGCGTTGCCTCGTCTCCGCGGTTGGGCGCGAGGGCCTGCATGGCACGGGTCAGTTCCATGATCGACTGCTGGCCGGAGCGGACGGCCATCCTGCCGATCGTAATCCTGCCGATGGTGACGGGCTGGCTCCCCTGTTCGGGCACGGTGAACTGCATGCCCTCGATGGTCACGTTGTTCGCCCAGACGCCCGAGGCCGAGCCCGGCTGAAGAGGAAGGGTTGAATCGAACCCCGTCACCCGGATCGCGCCGACCGTGCCGGTTGGTGCCGGCGACCCGCCGTCGGGGCTCATCTGCAGGCCCGCCATGGTAATCTCGCCGATCCGCCCGCGCTGATAGTCTGTCAGCGTCACGGCCCCGTATCGCAGGCTCTGTCGCAAGCCCTGGTTGGTCTGGGTCACCGACAGGCCCGTGGCGCTGATCCGCTGCGCGGAATAGCCGGTCGATGCCGGCAGGGTCGCGCTCTGGATCAGCGGCGGCTGCGCGGCGAGATTGGCGAGGATGGCCGCCAGCGAACCCTCGACGCCGGTGAACTCGGCCCTGTCGAAACGGAAGACGTTGCCGTCGGAACCGGCGCCCTCGGCATTCTCCACCAGCACGCGCGCGTTCGACAGCGAGCCGTCGCTCCCGATGCCGCCGGAAACGGTCACCCGGCCGACTTTCAGCCCGATGGGCTCCGCACCCGTCGATGACAGCGTGATGTTCTGCAGGACGGCATTGCCACCCTCATCGCGTGCTTCGCCGATGCTGCCGCCGGTAACCTGCATTCCCGGGAAGGCTGCTGTGGCTGCGCGGCTGAGGTCGTCGGCAGGGCCGGCCCATGCCGCCGTCGAGACGGAGAAAAAGACGACGGCCGATAGGCGCAGGGAAGAGGCAAGGGAAACCATGACGTATCCTGACGTTGCGGCAAGGGCGGGACGGGCAGTTTTGCACCGGCGTGTTGGCCGGTCGAGTCCGTGCGGCGACGAAGCTTGCCGGCCATTGTTTCGGAAAGATGTCCCGACCGGCGATGGCGGCGAAACAGCTCTCCCCTTTTTCGCCGCTTTCCGCCATAGGGTGCGCCCATGTCGTCGAAACGAAAGCCCGCCAGGGGCGCCCCCCGCCAGCCCGCTGCCTCCCGACACGCGGGAGGGGCGGCGGCTGCCGTCCCGCCGGCGCCGTCCCAGATCGTGCTGGTCACGCCGCCTCTGGGTGATCCCGCGCTCTTCGAGGACCGGATCGTTTCCGCCCTCGACGCAGGTCCCGTGGCGGCGGTCATCCTCCGGTTCGAGCCGGCCGACGACCGCACGCTGATCAACCGGCTGAAGCAGATCGCCCCGGCGATCCAGTCGCGAGGCGCCGCATTGATGGTCGCCGCTTCCGTCGACGTGGCCGTGCGGGGCGGCGCCGACGGCGTCCACCTGGCCTTCGACCGGGCAGGGGTCGAGGAGGCTGTCTCGCGCCTGTCGCCCGACCGCATGGTGGGCGTGGCCGGCCTGCGCTCGCGCGACGATGCGATGGCCTCCGGCGAATGCGGCTGCGACTATGTGATGTTTGGCGAGCCGGCGGTCACGCGCCGGGCCGAGGGCGAAGCATTGCCGCCGTTCGCCGCCGTGGTCGACCGTGTCGCGTGGTGGGCGGAGCTGTTCGAGGTGCCGGTGGTCGGCTATGCGCCGGACCTGGACAGCGTGAAGGCGCTGGCAGCGGTGCAGGCCGATTTCATTGCCCTGGGCGATGCCGTCTGGGACCATGCCGACGGGCCGGCAGCGGCCGTCAGCCTCGCGCTGGCATCGATCGGGCAGGGAGCTGCTGCATGATCGTGCGGGCGGTGTTGGCGGCTGCGATCCTTGCCGGGGCAACCGGCCCGATGGCGGCCCAGGCCTCCGGCCAGGGCCCTGCGCGCGCGGCGGCGCCACGGCCACCTGCGGCGGCGCAGCCGGCAGCTCCCCAGGCCAGCGTCGCAACGCCCGAGCAGGCCTTCGGTGCCTACCAGCGCGGCCACTACCTCACGGCCTTCCGCTTTGCCACCGAGCGGGTGGAGGCCGAGGCGGACCCCGTGTCGATGACCCTTCTGGCTGAACTTCACGCCGGCGGTCTCGGGGTGCCACTCAACGAGGAGCGTGCGCTCGGCTGGTATCGGCTCGCTGCCGACCGCGGCGACCGCAATGCCATTTTCGCGCTCGGCATGATGCATATCGACGGCCGGGCCGGGCAGACCCGGGATCCGGCGCTGGCAAGGCCCTTCTTCGAGAAGGCGGCTGCCCTCGGCCATGCTGCCGCGGCCTACAATCTCGGCCTTCTCGCGCTGACGGGCTCCTCCGACACCGAGGCGGATCCGGTCCTGGCCGCGCGCTGGTTCCAGGCCGCCACCGACGAGGGCAATGCCGATGCCACCTATGCGCTGGCCGTCCTGTTCAAGGAAGGCAGGGGCGTTGCCGCCGATATCGCCCGGTCCGCACGCCTGATGGAGGCGGCCGCGGCGCAGGACCTGATCGAGGCGCAGATCGACTTTGCCGTCATGCTGTTCAACGGTCAGGGCGTTCCGAGGGACGAGGCCCGCGCGGCGGCCCTGTTCCGCAAGGCGGCCCTGCGCGGCAATCCGGTGGCCATGAATCGCTATGCACGGCTGCTGGCGGCCGGGCGCGGCGTGACCGCCGATCCGCGCATGGCGGCGCAGTGGCATACGCTGGCACGGCTCCTCGGCGCCCAGGACGACTGGCTTCACGACTATGTGCAGAGGATGGACCCGGTTCTGCGCGACCAGGCCGAACGGGGTGCCCAGGCCTGGATGAAATGACCGGCTCGTGTCCGCGTCTTGAGGCCCTGCGACTTGACCCGCCGCGGCACGGCGGGCAAGAGGCAGGCTCAAACTGACCGAAAGCCGCTCATGCTCCGTTCCGCCCTTCTCAACGTCATGGTCGGCGCCGCCCTCAAGGCCGGCCGCAGCCTGAAGCGCGACTTCGGCGAGGTCGAGAACCTGCAGGTCTCGATCAAGGGCCCGGCTGACTTCGTCTCGGCCGCGGACCGCAAGGCCGAGAAGATCCTCAAGACCGAATTGCTCAAGGCCCGCCCCGGCTACAGCTTTGTCGGCGAGGAGGGCGGCAAGATCGAGGGACCCGACGAGACCCATACCTGGATCGTCGATCCGCTCGACGGCACCACCAACTTCCTGCACGGCATCCCGCATTTTGCCGTGTCGATCGGGCTGGAGCGCAGCGGCGTGCTGGTTGCCGGGGTCGTCTACAATCCCGCCAATGACGAACTCTTCGTCGCGGAACGCGGCATCGGTGCCTACCTCAACGACCGGCGCCTCAGGGTTTCGGCCCGAACCAAGCCCGAACTGAGCGTCGTCGGCTGCGGCGTGCCGCATATCGCGCGCGGCGACCATGTCGAGTTCCGCAACGAGCTGAAGCGCGTCCAGGCCCGGTTCGGCGGCATCCGCCGCTTCGGCGCCTGCTCGCTGGACCTTGCCTATGTCGCCGCCGGCCGGTTCGACGGTTTCTGGGAGCGCGGCCTGTCGTCCTGGGACCTGGCGGGCGGGATCGTGGTGCTGCGCGAGGCGGGAGGTTTCGTCACCGATTGCGACGGTCATGACAACATGATGGTCAATGGCGATGTCTGCGCCGGCAACGAGGCGATCCATCGCATGCTGCTGGGCACCCTCAAGGACGCCGGCAAGGAAGGCGCCTAGGTCAGGACGGGTCATGGGTCAGGCGAAGCGGCGGCGCGAAGCGGGGGAGCGGTTCACCCATTGCCGCACCTGCACCTATTGCTGCTGGTTGCCGCGCATCGAGGCTCTGGACAAGCCGGCCTACAGGCCCTGCACCCACATCTCCGGCGGTGGCTGCTCCATCTACGGCAAGCCCGAGCGGCCGGGGGCCTGCGCGGCCTATGAATGCGCCTATCTGACCGCCAGGCTCCAGGACGCCCCGGAGCGCAATCGCATACCCCACCCGCTGGATTGCGGGGCCTATTTCCACCGCGATCCGGTGGAGAAGGTCATATTCGTCTTTGTCGATCCGAAGCGACCGATGCTTTGGAAAGCATCGTCTTTGCCGGATTTCCTGAAAATGCAGTTGACCGGAGGGTTCGCCCTGTTCATCACCGATCGCGGCAGGCAGATGGTGGTGCGGGACGTATTTACGTTCGGTGAGGTTCTCTCCCGTGACTACGTGGCGCTGGCCAATTCCGAGGGAAGGCCGCTGGATATTCCAGATTTCGTCGAATTCTAAGCAGTTTTGGCCATACATGCCGTAGCGGCATGAAGGTTTGAGCGATTCACCGAACCTTAAACGGCCGATGGCAGTTTTGGCGCCGGGACAGGCAGCCGATGTATCGCGAGATTTTCGAAACGGGTATCGAGGAGCGCGCACAGGCCCCGGCTGTGCGGCATCTGCTCGCGCGCTGGCAGCGCCTGCATGAAAAGCTCGGTTTCGTCCCCTTCGCCCCCTTCGACCCGCTCGAACTCGGCCCGGCGGCCGACGAGATGATCGTCCTCGTCCCCATGGAGGACGGCGACTATCTCTATGCCCATTACGGCAAGCAGGTTGCCAGCCATGTCGGGCTGGACATGACCGGCCAGCGCTCCAGCAAGTTTCAGGGTCCGATCGGCGACTTCTTCCGCGAGTGCAACGAGCGGGCGATCGCATCGGGGACGCCCCTGTTCACGCTGCACCGTTCAAGCTTCGCCGCCCAGGTCCATCTCTGGGAGCGCCTCGTCCTGCCCTGCCGCGACGAGGATGGAACGCCGATCGTCGTCATCTTCTCGCGCCCGCGCGAACTGCGTGACGACCTGCTCAGCGCGATTCTGGACGCTTCCCTGGATGCCATTGTCGCGGTACGCATTATCCGCGACGACGAGGGGAAGGCACTGGATGGCGAATTCATCGTCGCCAACCGTCGTGCCGCCGCCTTTGCCGACCTGCCGATCGAGGTCATGCTGGGCTCGCGCGTGATGAGCGTCTTTCCCAGGCTGCGCGAGGCCGGTCTGTGGGACAAATATGTCCGTGTGGCCGAGACCCATGAGCCGAACGAGTTCGTCGCTCCCTATCGTTCAAAGGGTGAGACGCGCTATTTTGACATCTCCGTCGGCCCGCTGGCGGACGGGTTCATGGTGACCTTCGCCGATGTCACCGACCGCAAGAAGGCCGAGGATGAGGCGCGCCTGAAACAGCTGGAATTTGCCGCTGCCAACGAGGCGCTGCGGGCCGAGATCGTCCGCCGCCAGGAGCTCGAGCAGGAACTGAGCTGGCTTGCCACCCGCGATTCCCTGACCGGTATCCTGAACCGTCGCGCGCTCACGGACGGCCTTGAGAAGGCGCTGGCGCTCGCCGGGCGCTATGGCCATCCGCTCGCCCTGATCGCGCTCGATCTCGACCATTTCAAGCGCGTCAACGACCATTTCGGCCACGCCGGTGGCGACGCGGTTCTCAAGGCCGCGGTCGGCATAATGTGCTTCGGCCTGCGCGAGGATGTTGACCTTGTCGGCCGGCTCGGCGGCGAGGAGTTCATCGCGGTCCTGCCGCATACGGGGCTGACGGGCGCGGCCGCGGCCGCCGAACGGATGAGGGCGGCCTTCGCCGCAACCGGCGTCGAGAGCGAGCACGGCCTGATCTCCTTCACCGCTTCCTTCGGCGTGGCTACCTGGGACGGGCGCGAGAGCATGGACCGCCTGCTCTGTCGCGCCGATGCGGCCCTGTATCGGGCCAAAGCCTCCGGCCGCAACGTGGTGGCGGTTGACGAGGGCGGCGAGGACGCGCTGATCGTCCGCGTCCCCGATGCCGCGCCGGTGGCGCCCGAGGACAGCGTGCTGCCGTTCGCGCCGCGCGTCCGCAGCCGGCCGCGGCCGCGCAACCGCTCGGATCAGGTCTGAAGCCGCGCCGCGAGGCGGGTTCCGGCTTCGGCCGGCGAAAGCCATTGAAAATCCGGCATCTGGTTGCGGAACCACGTCTCCTGGCGCTTGGCATAGGCGCGGGTGTCGCGCTGCCCCCTCGCGATGGCCTCGTCGAGGCTGGCATGGCCTTCAAGATGGGCGATCAGTCCCGGCACCCCGTGGGCGCGCATGGCCGGCAACGCCGGATCGAGCCGGCGGGAGGCGAGGCGGGCGACTTCCTCCAGCGCGCCGGCGGTCATCATGGCCTCGAAGCGACGGTCGATGGTCAGCCGCAGCGCGGCGCGGTCGACCGACAGGAAGACGCCCGCAATGGCGCCGGGCGCGAGCAGGGCCGGTGACGGGGCGGCCCGCTGCCACTCGGCCAGCGGCAGGCCGGTCGCTTCCAGCACCTCCAGCGCGCGCAGGATACGCTGCGGGTCGCTCGGCCGCAGCCGGCCTGCGGTCTCGGGGTCGCGTGCGGCAAGCCGGGCGTGAAGGACCTGCGGGGCAAGGTCTGCCGCCTCCCGTCGCACAGCCTCCCGGACGGCATCCGGCACGGGCGGGATCGGCGCCATGCCCGAGGTCAGTGCCCGGAAATAGAGCCCGGTGCCGCCGACGAGCACGGGCAGCCGGCCGGCCTCGCGCACCTCGGCCAGCGCGGCGCCGGCGCGCTCCAGCCAGCGTCCGACAGAGAAATTCTCGGCAGCATCCACGCAGCCGTAGAGCCGGTGCGGCGCCAGCGCCTCTTCCGCAGGCGTCGGCCGGGCGGTGATGATGGCAAGGTCGCGATAGACCTGCATGGAATCGGCATTGATGACCGTGCCGCCGAAGCGCCGGGCAAGGTCCAGCGCCAGCGCCGACTTGCCGCTGGCGGTCGGACCTGCAATGAGGACGGCCGCCGGTCGCGTGCCGCTGCAAGGACCCGAAACTTGACCCACGTTGCAACCCTCATTGCCAATCCGGCGGAACCGGCTGTCTCGGATGCGCTTATCGCGCGGGCCCGGGACCTGCTGCCGCAGGCGGGCGAACCGGTGGTCCTTGACCCTGAAATTGCCGCCGACGTTCCTTTCGCACCCGACGGGGCGTCCGACAACCGCGCGCTGGCCGCACAACTGCGCGCGGCGCTGGACGGGGCGCCGGTGGATGTGGTGGTGCAGCCGGTCGAATCGCGGCGCAAGCGCCTGTTCGTCGCCGACATGGATTCCACCATGATCGGGCAGGAATGCATCGACGAACTGGCCGATCTGGTCGGGCTGAAGGAGCATGTCTCCGCCATCACCGAGCGGGCGATGCGTGGCGAGATCGCCTTCGAGCCGGCACTTCGCGAGCGGGTGGGGCTGCTCAAGGGGCTGCCGGTCTCGGTGATCGACGATGTCATCGAGCGTCGGATCACGCTCACCCCCGGTGGCCGCGAACTGGTGCGCACCATGCGCGCCAACGGGGCCTATACGGCGCTGGTCTCCGGCGGTTTCACACTGTTCACGGCACGGATCGCCGCCATGATCGGCTTCCACGAGGACCGGGCCAACGTGCTCGCCGTCGCGGATGACCAACTGGCGGGCCATGTCGAGGAGCCGATCATCGGCCGCGAGGCCAAGCGCGAGGCGCTGGTGTCGCTGCGCGTGGCCTATGCCCTTGCCGCCGAGGAGACCATGGCGGTCGGCGACGGCGCCAATGACCTGGCCATGCTGGAGGAGGCGGGCCTTGGCCTGGCGTTCCGCGCCAAGCCCGCGGTTGCCGCTGCCGCCCATGCCCGCATCGACCACGGCGACCTGACGGCGCTGCTCTACGCGCAGGGCTACCGGCGGTCCGATTTCACCGAGTAGGGCAAACGGGAAGGGCGGGCCTGAGCCCGCCCGTCAAAAGTCGCGTTCAAGGGCGGGCCTGAGACCGCCCGTCAAAAGTCTAGTTCAAGGGGGGGCCCTGGCCAGCCCGGGTTCAGCGCAGGTTCAAGGCCACGAAACGGCGGTCGCCGCCGGCATTGGCGATGAGGAACAGTGCGGAATTGCGCCCCTCGGACCGCAGCGCCTCGACCCGCCGGGTCACGTCGGCCGGCGCATTCACCGCCTCGTTCTGCACCTCGAGGATGACGTCGCCCGCCTGCACGCGCCGCTCGGCCGCGCGCGAGTTCGGATCGACCTGCATCACCACCACACCCCGGACGTCCGGCCGCAGACCGAAGCGCTGCCGGATCTCGTTGGTCAGGCCCGAGAGTTGCAGGCCGAGCGCCGAGACGGTCGGGTTCGGCGGCGGGGTCGGGCGGGTCGGCTGTCGGCCGGTCGAGGCCTGCTGGATATTGCCCTCGCGCCGGCCGAGCGTGATGGTCAGGGTCTCCTCCTGCCCGCCGCGGATGACGATCACCGCGACCGCCTTGCCGACCTGCGTCTCCGACACGATGCGCGGAAGTTCGCGCGCATTGCGCACCTCCCGGCCGTCGAACCGCACGACGACGTCGCCGGACCGCATGCCGGCCGGCGCTGCCGGGCCGTTGGGCTCGATGCCGGCGATCAGGGCGCCGCGCCGGGTGCCGAGATTGAGGCTCTCGGCGATCTCGTCGGTCACCTCCTGGATGCGCACGCCGAGCCAGCCGCGCCGCGTCTCCCCGAACTCGCGAAGCTGCTCGATCACCGGCTTTGCCGTATTGGCCGGCACGGCGAAGGCGATGCCGATATTGCCGCCGGACTGGGAGAAGATCGCGGTGTTGATGCCGATCACCTCGCCGGCCATGTTGAACAGCGGGCCGCCGGAATTGCCGCGATTGATGGCCGCGTCGGTCTGGATGTAGTTGTCGAAGGGGCCGGACTGGATGTCGCGGTTCTTGGCCGAGACGATGCCGGCCGTCACCGTGCCGCCGAGGCCGAGCGGATTGCCGATGGCCATCACCGGCTCGCCGATGCGGATCTTGTCGGAATCGGCCAACGGCACGTGGGTCAGCGGCCGCGGCGACTGGACACGCAGCACGGCCACATCCGTCTCGCGGTCACGGCCGACCAGTTCGGCGCGCAGGCGCGTGCCGTCGTTGAAGATCACCGTGATCTCGTCGGCATTGTCGATCACGTGGTTGTTCGTGATGATGATGCCGGCCGGATCGATCACGAAGCCGGAACCGAGCGAGGACTGGCGCCGCTGCGGCGCCTGCTGGCCGGGCGGTCCGCCGGGCGCTCCGGGCGGGTTCTCGCCGCGCCGACGGAAGAATTCCTCGAACAGTTCGTCGAAGGGTGCGCCAGGACCCGGGCGGGCACCGGGGGGCGTGCCGGGCGGTCCGCCACGGCCGGGAGGCGGCGCGCCGGGACGGGCACCGCCGGCTGTGTCGACCCGCGTGGTTGTCGAGATGTTGACGACCGCGCCGATCACCCGCTCGGCGAGGTCCGACAGGTCGATCGCCTGCCGGGCTTCGGCCTGCGGAATGGCGGTGGGGGAGAGGGCAAGTCCCGTTCCCAGTGCGAGTGCGAGTGCTGCAGCGGCAAGGCCGCCGCCCATCCGAGACGTCATCGAAACTGTCCTGGCCATGGTGAATCCCCGTCGGGCAGATCTATTGGTCCGCCATGTTTCGGCGGCATTGCGTCGAACACCAGTCAAGCACGAAACGGCCCGGCAACGCGACCACCTGACTGGTCCGAAATGCCCGGTTCGTGCCTGTCCCCTTCACACCTGATTGAACGGCCCCGGCTGCTCGGGCAGGAACGCGGCGTCCACCGGCACCTGAAGGGAGATCACCATGCGGTTGGTCTCGGCGGCCATGGCCACCACGGACACCATCTCCATGTACTGGGCATCGGTCATGCCTCTGGCCCGCGCCGCCGCTGTGTGCGAGCGGATGCAGTATTCGCAGGAATTGGCCATGGAGACCGCCACGTAGAGCAGTTCCTTGGTCAGCGGGTCGAGTGCGCCGGGCCCCATGACCTGCCTGAGGCTCTCCCATGTCCGCTTCAGCGCGGGCGGATCATTGGCCAGAACCCGCCAGAAATTGTTGACGAAATCGGTCTTTCGCAGCGCCCGGATCTCCGCGAACACCGCGGCCGCCTCCGGCGTGAGCTGCTCGTCGGTCAGGATCGGCATGGTCGACATGGCAGGTCCTCAACCCGCGAGATCTTCGATCAGCCCCGCCAGGATGATGCCGCGCGGATGGATCGAGCGAATGTCGCAGAACTCCTCCTTGGTGTGGATGCCGCCGCCCCAGACACCCAGTCCGTCGAGGGTCGGAACACCCATGGCACCGGTGAAATTGCCGTCCGAGCCGCCGCCTGACTGCATGTGGCCGATGGGGAAGCCATGGGCGTCGGCGATCGCCTTGGCCTTGGCATAGAGCGCCATGGTTCCCTCTTCGGCCATGAACAGCGGCCGCACCGGTCCCGGTTCGATCGTGATCCGCGTGTTGGGGAAGGGCGGGCGCAGCGTCTTCAGGCGCACGTCGATGTCGGCGACATCTTCCGGCGTTGCCGCCACGCACAAGACCTCCGCCGAACAGATGACCGGCACCACGTTGACCCATGTGCCGGCATTCACCCGGCCGACCGCGAACGTCTGGCCGCGCTCGTAGTCCGACCAGTCCTCCACCGTCTCGATGATCCGGGCCATGGCGCGGATGGCGCTTACGCCCCGGCTGACCGCCGCGCCCGCATGCGAGGGCCGTCCATGGACGTGGATGTTGTATCGCACGACCGCATGGCGGCCGGTGGTGGTGACATGCTCGCGGCCCGGCTCGGGCACCAGCACATGGGCGTGGTTGCGCGCCTCGGCCTCGATGGTTGCGCGCGATGAGGGCGAGCCGACCTCCTCGTCCGGGATCAGCACGACGGTGACGGACCGGCGCAGGCGCCCGCCGCGCGCTTTCAGGATCTTGGCCAGCACGTGCAGGGTCAATACCGTGCCGCCCTTCATGTCGGTGACGCCCGGGCCATACAGCCGCTCGCCCTCGCGCCGGATCGGCAGCGGGCCGGCCAGCGTCCCGACGGCATGGACGGTGTCGACATGGGCGAGGATCAGCAGGCCGGGACCCGGCTCGGCCCCGTCGAGACGTCCGACGACGATGTCGCCGAAGCCCTGAGTGCCGGTCGTTCGCTCGATGCGGAAGCCCATGGCCTGCAGGTCGGCAGACCCCTCGTCCATCATCCGGTTGACCGCACCGGCATCATAGGTCGGGCTCTCGATCGCGGCCCAGCGGATGATGTCCGCGACAACCTGCTCAACATCGGCGGTAACCGGCATGCGCATTCTCCTTCCCGAACGGTCACGGAGCCTAGGCCGGGCGCGCCGGCTGCGTCTATGGACGGGAAAGCTAGCGAGCTATGATGCCGAAATTGTCGCCGCCGAAGCGCTGCTCGATCTGGCGTATGCGGGTCTCGTGGTCGGACCAGTTGAACCGGTCGTCTGTTCCCCCGACCGGATCGGCGCTGCCGCTTGACGGCGGGGTCGGGGCCGACGGACCTCTCGGAGCCTGGGGCGCCGCCGACTGTGCGGGCGTTCGTACCAGCTGCGACCCGATGGCCGTCAGGTGAATGACCGCCCGCCGGCAATATTCCATCGTCAGCGGCGACATGCGCGGGCTGTCCCAGCCGTTACGGTAACGTGCGAGCGCCTCGCACAGATTGCCCCCGGCCCGCTCCCAGGCGCCCGCCAGATAGGCGGTGCCCAGGCGGATATTTGTCTCCGGTTCGAACAGAAGCTGCGGGCCGCCTTCGAAACCCAGTTCGCGGGCGGTGGAAAGCCGGATCTGCATCAGGCCGATCTCGTCCGCCATGCCGACCGCGTGGGGGTCGTAGGCGCTCTCGATGGCAATGATCGTGTCGGCAAGGTCGATCGGCACGCGCCGGTCGCCGGCAAGCCGCCGCACCGCCGGCAGATGGGCCTCCCGCCCGACCGGGAAGGTGCGTCCCGCGAACGGGCGACCCTCGACCGGTCGTTCCGGCGGCAAGGCATAGGGCGGCGGCGGCCGGGTCGGGGTCAGGGCCGGCCCCGTGGCCGTGCTTGCGGCAACAAAGGCCTCGTCGAAGCGATTGGGGGCCGTGGCCGGCGGGGCGGCCGGTGTCTCGTCGGCCGCGGCGGGCGCCGCCGGCGGCGCGGCTGAGGCGGCTGACGCAGGATCGGGCTGCGCCGGAGCCTCTGGAGCAGGTGCCGACGCGCCAGGCACGGGCTGGGCCGTGGCGGCAGGCGCCGCTGGGGATGGAGCTTCGGCAGGCGGCACCGTGGCGAGTTGAGGTTCGCCCGGCGCCTGCTCCTCGTCGGCCTCGGGAGGTCGCGGCAGGGGCAGCGGTGCAGCCTGCAGCGCCCTGGCCGCAGGCCGGCGCACCGCCGGCGCGGCAGACCGGCCCGGTGTCGAGACGCCGGGCGGCCTGAGGTCGAGCTGCGCCTGGCCGGGCGCGACGGCGACGATCGCCCCGGCAAGCGCGAGAAGGAGGGGCCGCACGAAGAGTGGCATGGTCCCAATCTAGTCGAATGTGGTGGCGCGGACCACCCGATGGTCAGCCTAGCGGCTGCGCATCCGGCTGCCGACCAGAACCGTTACCGCGACCGCTGCCGCGAACAGCAGGGTTTCACGGCCGATGACCTCGCCATTGACGAGGGCGGCGAGGCCAAGCGTCACGAAGGTTTGAAGCAGCTGGACCTGCCCCACGCGGGCGATGCCCCCGAGCGCGAGCCCGGCATTCCAGAAGAAAAAACCGACATACTGGCTGAACAGCGCCGCATAGGCGAAGCCCCACCATGCGGCGGCACCCACGGCCGCAGGGTGTGCCGGCGCGAACCAGAAGGCGGCCGGGAGCGTCACCGGCAGGGCCAGCACCAGCATCCACGACACCACCTCCCAGCCGGGCCGGTCGCGCGTCAGCACGGCGCTGACCGTATAGCCGAGCGCGGCCGCGGCCACGGCCGCGAACAGGTAGATGTCACCGGTGGTCAGAGCATAGCCCCCGCTCCGGCGCAGGGCGAAGATCAGCACCAGCGCCGCTCCGGCGACGCTTGCCAGCCAGAAACCCACCGATGGCCGCTCGCCGGCCAGAAGCACCGCCGCCACGGCCGTGCCGAGCGGCAGGATGCCGAGCACGACCCCACCCTGTCCCGCAGGAACCGTCACCATGGCGAGCGCCATGAAGCCGGGGAACCCCGTGATCAGGCAGAGGGCGGCCACCCCATAGCGGGACAGGTCGGCCCGTGCGGGCAGGGGCCGGCGCAGCACGACGAGCACGACGGCCGCCAGGAGACCGGCGGCGGCGGCCCGTCCGAAGGTGACGAACCAGGGATCGAGATCGGCCACGGCGAGCCGCGTGGCCGGCAATGTGGCGCCGAAGATCACCACCCCGGCTACGCCGAGAGCGAGCCCCAGCGCGATCCGCGGAGCGGGCGGAATGGCGGCAGCCTGGCTCATGGCGCATGGTGTCCGGCGGCCGCACGGGCCCGCGGCGGGATGGGCGCGCAGCCTCTGCGGCAGCCACGGCCGCGACAAGCGCATTTCGGTGATGGATGGCATCACCCGGACCGGATCAGTCCCTCAGCCTGTCGAGGGTCGTCCGCAGCGCGGTCAGCGGTTCGAGCGCATCGGCGAAAGGGGCGACGCCGACCGCTGCGACGATCCCGGCGAGTTTCGGACCCAGCCGCGCGATGCAGTCGCGATGCATCGCGCGTCCGGCCTCGCTGACCTCGACGAGCCGGCCGCGCCCGTCCGTCTCGTCCGCAACGATGACCACCAGCCCCTTGGCCTCCATGCGCTGGAGGGTCGAGGTCATGGTGGCCTTGGTCACCTGGAAGGCGCGGGCAAGGTCGCTGGGCCTGCGCCGCCCGCCGAGGCGGGCGAAATGGTTGAGCACGGTGAACTGGGCCAGCGTCATGCCGTCCGGCATCACCCGCTCGAAGGCGGTCGCCGCCAGCTGGTGAATGATGCCGATCTCGTTGAACACGCGAAAGGCAAGCTCGGCCGGCGCGGGGCCGGCCGGGTCTGCATCGCGATCGGGGGACGTCTTCTGGCTCATGCCGTCCGTATGCGGGTTGCTGCCGCCCAGCGCGGCGTCTCGCCAACCGCGGGACCGTAGCCGAGACGGGCGAGCATGTGCAGCCGTCCGCTGGGCGGGGCGCCCAGAACATCGTCGAGCTGGCGGCGGGTTTCGGCCATTTCCTCGAACTCCTGCAGCGCCTGGCTGACCGGGTGCATGGACAGGCCGAGCCGGGTCGCTTCCAGATTGGCCCTGACATAGACCCTTCCGGCATCCAGTTCGGCTGCGCGGCTGCGGTCGGGCGATAGGACCGTGAGATAGGCCGGGGTCGCTGCCAGCATGGCGCGATACATGTCCGCGCCCTGCCGGAAGGCAGCCGACCCGGTATCGGCCAGTTGCTCGCGCGACAGCTGGCCGACCAGGGCAAGGCCCTCCAGCATCGGGCCGCCAAGCGAGATGCCATCGGGATTGGCCTCGATCTCGCAGCGGCCGATGCGCATCAGCTCGACGCTTTCCATATGGGTGCGCTTCGTCTGCGCCTCGATCCCCCAGGCCTGCCAGGTGAGGTCGCGGACCGGCGCCACGCGCGCCGAATCGGTGACGGTCGACACGGCGGCCAACGGGCCGGACTGCGCCGTCAGGCTGGCAAGGGCCGCTGAAGGCACTGGCCGCGCCATGTCGAAGGGCCGTTTCGTCGAGCGGCGGTTCCGGATCACCGCGAAAAGCGGATCGGGCGCCGTCGCGGCCTGGCGCACCAGCCGCAGATGGGCCACGGGCCGCTGGTCGAGGCGCGGCTGCGGCTCGCCGTCGGGGAAGGGGGTGACCTCCAGCCGGTAGCCGATCGCAGTGGCGGCCAGGCTGGCAATCTCCACGAAACAGCCGAGGCCGATGACGATCTGCCGGTCGAACGGGTCGGTGTGCGGCAGCCGTCGCTCCGGATCGCAGAACAGGGTCATGGTCTCCGGCCCGGTCAATTCGACGATCCACGGCTGCCGGTTGTGCGGATTGGGCGCGAGGACCGCGTGTTCGACCACGAATCGGCGGGGATCGGAGCGGGACGCTCCGGCCTCGGACCAGGGCAGCAGAGCGCGCGTGGGCGTGCGGGTCAGGGCGAAGGCGGTGGCACCGCTTGCCACGGCAAGGCCGGCGCTGCCGGCGGAGACAAGGAAGATGCGACGGTTCATGGCTCACCTCATTAAGTTCGATATCGAACTATATAATTCGATATCGAACCTTGTGCTCGTGGTCAAGACCCTTCTGTGGATCGGATGCCGGCACGGCGCGGCGGGGCCGCCGCTCACGGAACGACACTTTGTCGCGGACGGTGGTGGTGCCACATCGCCTTCCGGCCCTTAGCCTTTCGCCGGTCTTGCAAGCATGGCGTTGTGTCAGTCGAGGGATCTGTGACGATGAAGGGGTGGATGGTGAAGGCTTTGGCGATTGCAGCCATTGCCGGTGGTGTTCTGATGGGTGATTTGCGGAGTGCTGAAGCGCAGTGCGTGGCCCGGTTCACCTGCAGTCCCGGGGAAAGCCCGACCTGCTGGTTCCGGCTGTTCCACGGCAGCGGGACGACGAATGTCTTTTCGGTGAGGGCCGGCAGCCAGCGGCGCATTTTCGGCCTCAGGCCCGGCGATGCCTATTGTTCCTCGAACCGGGGCGTGCCCAGCGTCAATTGCGGCGTGCGCCGAATCCGGATGACCTGCTGACGGCCCGGCCGGACCTCTGTCCTGACATGGCGAGGCCCCGGACGCTCTCGCGCCGGGGCCCCTCAGTCATCAGTCGGCCTGTAAGCCGGGTTCTGTGCAGCGGGATCGCTCCCGCCCGACGGCCATTCCTCTAGGGGACCGATTGCTCGGCCCCTCTGGCAACCTACCCAGACGGCGGCGCGGATCCACGCCCGGGGTTTCCCCCTGCCGTCCCTATTCGGTTTTGCTCCCGGTGGGGTTTGCCGTGCCGCTTCCGTTGCCGGTCGCGCGGTGGGCTCTTACCCCACCGTTTCACCCTTGCCGGAGCATGCCCCGGCGGTCTCTTCTCTGTGGCACTGTCCCTGGGGTCGCCCCCGCCGGACGTTATCCGGCACCGTGTTTCCGTGGAGCCCGGACTTTCCTCCCCCGCGCCCTTTCGGGTGATGCGGCGGCGGCCGTCCAGCCGGCTGACGGCGGTCAGGTGCGGTATGCGCCCGCCGGTGTCAAGGGCAGGGGGGCGGGGTTCGGCCGGCGAGAGCCGCTCAGTCGACGGATTTGCGGCCGCTGGGTGCGCCGAGCCCGGTGCGCGATCCCGCCGGTTTGGCCGGGTCGCTTGCGGGGAAGCTCTGCTTCAGCGCCTCGTCGAGGCTCGCGCCCTCTTCGGCCGTTGCCGAGCGCGGCGGCATGGCGGGCCCCTTGCCGGCCACCGCCTCGTCGAACTCGCGGGTGCCCTGCTCCTGCAGGGCCGCGGCCTTCCTGGGATCGGCGGTCATGGCGCTCTCCTTGAGCAGGGGCGGGGCCCGGACGCGCGGGTTCCCCGTGGTGGCGTTGCAAAGCCTCTGCTAAGCCTCGGCTTCCTCCTGGATATAGGTCGCCCATGTCCGTTTCGCTCGTCTCGCCGCTCTTCGGCTCGCCGGCCATGGAAGCGATCTGGTCAGACCGCGCCACCATCGCCGCCATGCTGGCCTTCGAGGCGGCGCTGGCCGAGGCCGAAGCCGGGACGGACGTGATCCCGGCCGCGGCCGTTCCCGCCATCGCCGCTGCGTGCCGGGCCGGCGATCTCGATGCCGCCCTGCTGGCCGAAGCCGCCGCCACGGCCGGCAACACCGCGATCCCGCTGGTGAAGATGCTGACCGCGAAAGTGGCCGGGCATGACGGCGAATCGGCCAGATGGGTCCATTTCGGCGCCACCAGCCAGGATGTGATGGATACCGGCCTGGTCCTGCAGTTGCGGGAGGCTTTCAAGCTCATCGAGGCCGATCTCGACCGTGCCATGGCCGCCGCCGCGGCCCTCGCAAAGGCCCACCGCGACACGCCCATGGCCGGGCGGACCTGGCTTCAGCAGGCCCTGCCGATCACGTTCGGGCTGAAGATGGCGGGAACGCTCGACGCCCTGATGCGGCACCGCGAACGCCTGGCCGAGGCGCGGCCGCGCATCCTCGCGCTGCAGTTCGGCGGTGCCGCCGGCACGCTCGCCTCTCTTGGAGATAAGGGCCCCGCGGTCGCCCGGCTGCTCGCCGCGCTCCTCGACCTGTCGCTGCCCGACACGCCCTGGCACGGCCAGCGCGACCGCATTCTGGAGGCCGCCAGCCTCATGGCCGGCCTCGTCGCGACGGCGGCCAAGGTGGCCCGCGACACGGCCCTCATGATGCAGACCGAGGTCGGCGAGGTCTTCGAGCCGGCCGCGCCCGGTCGTGGCGGCTCCTCGACCATGCCGCACAAGCGCAATCCCGCGCTCTCGGCGACCATTCTCGGCGCGGCCGGACTGGCGCCCCAGCTTCTGGCCGCGATCGCGGCCGGCGGCTCCGGCGAGCACGAGCGGTTCGCCGGTGGCTGGCAGGCCGAATGGCTCGCGTTGCCGGATCTTGCCCGCCTCACCGGCGGGGTCATGGCCCGTCTTGCCGAGCTTCTGGAGGGGCTTGAGGTCAGGCCCGGGCGGATGGCCGCAAATCTGGCCGCAACCGGCGGGCTGCTGATGGCGGAGGCTGTCCAGATGGCGCTCGCACCGACGCTCGGCCGGCTCGTTGCCCATGACCGCATCGAGGCGGCCTGCCGCACGGCGGTCGGCGAAGGCAGGGCGCTTCTCGACGTGCTGGCCGGCGATGACGCCATCACCCGCCATGTCTCGCGGGAGCGCCTTGCCGAACTGCTCGATCCGGCGGGCTATCTCGGCGCCGCCGGCGTGTTCGTGGATCGCGTGCTGGCGCGCTACGAAGCCCGCTGACGGCGCTTGTCGAAGCGCTCAGGCTCCTTCCCCCGTCACCCCCGGCGAGCCCGAAGGGCGAGGGAAGGGGGTCCAGACGTGGCAGGGCGAACCCTGCGGGGATGGCTGTGGGTCTTGGCGTCTGGCGCGGAGGGGGGCGCTCCCGGCCGCTGGACCCCCTTCCCCTCGCTGCGCTCGGCCGGGGGTGACGGATAGTTTGCTGAACTGCCGGCGGGCGCGGCAGGTCTCGCCTCACCCCCCGTAAATCCCCTTGTAGGTGTCGCGAAGCACGTTCTTCTGGACCTTGCCCATGGTGTTGCGCGGCAGGTCCTCGACGATGATGATCCGCTTCGGCAGCTTGTACTTGGCGAGCCGCCCTTCCAGCGCGCTCATGATGCCGCCGGCATTCAGCGTCGCGCCCTTCTCCGGCACCACGACGGCGGTCACGCCCTCGCCGAAATCGGGATGCGGAACGCCGATCACCGCGCTCTCGGCAACGCCCGCCATGCCGTCGATCTCGGTCTCGACCTCTTTCGGATAGACATTGTAGCCGCCGGAGATCACGAGGTCCTTGCCACGGCCGACGATGTGGACATAGCCGTCGGCGTCGATCTTGCCGAGGTCGCCGGTGATGAAGTAGCGGTCATCGCGGAACTCGGCGGCGGTCTTTTCCGGCTGGCGCCAGTAGCCCTTGAACACGTTCGGGCCCTTCACCTCGATCATGCCGATCTCGCCCCTGGCGACCTCCGCACCGGTCTCCGGATCAGTCACGCGCAGCGACACGCCCGGCAGCGGAAAGCCGACCGTGCCGGCCACGCGCGCGCCCTCATAGGGGTTGGACGTGTTCATGTTCGTCTCGGTCATGCCGTAGCGCTCGAGGATGGCGTGGCCGGTCTTCTCCTGGAAGCTGCGGTGCGTCTCGGCCAGCAGCGGCGCCGAGCCGGAGACGAACAGGCGCATGTGCCGGGTGGCGTGCCGCGTCAGCCGTTCGTCCTGCACGAGGCGGACATAGAAGGTCGGCACCCCCATCATGGTGGTGGCCCGGCCCATCAGCGCGAACACCTGCTCGGCATCGAATTTCGGCAGGAACAGCATGGAGGCGCCGGCCATCAGGATCGTGTTGGTGGCGACGAACAGGCCGTGGGTGTGGAAGATCGGCAGGGCATGGAGCAGCACGTCGTCTGCGGTGAAGCGCCAGTAGTCCTTCAATGTCAGCGCGTTGGAGGCGAGATTGTCATGGCTCAGCATGGCGCCCTTCGAGCGCCCGGTGGTGCCCGAGGTGTAGAGGATGGCGGCAAGGTCGTCCGGTCCGCGCGCGACCGTGTCGAAGACCGGCTTGGCCTGCGCGGCCTTGTGCGCAAGCGAGCCGTCCTGGGCGCGGCCGAGGGTCTCCACCGCCGCGACGCCGGCCGCCGCGGCAAGGGCCGCGATGCCCTCGCGGCGCGCGGGGTCGCAGATCACCAGCGCCGGCTCGGCATCGGAGATGAAATATTCGAGCTCGGTGAGCGTGTAGGCCGTGTTCAGCGGCAGGAAGGCAGCCCCCGCCCGGATACAGGCCAGATAGAGCAGGATCGCCTCCGGCGACTTCTCCACCTGCACGGCCACGCGGTCGCCGGCCTTCACCCCCAGTTCGACCAGCACATTGGCAAGGCGCGCCGTCTGCGCCTGCAGGTCGGCATAGGTGAGCACGCGGCCGGTCTCGGTCTCGATGAAGGTCTTGGTCGGGTCCGCGGCATGAAGGCGGACGAGGTCGAACAGGTGATTGGACATGGCTGCGGATCGGGTGTGAGGGGAGGGCCGGACCATGCCGCATCGCGCTGCCCAGGTCGAGGGGGCGCGGGAATGGCTGGCTCTCGCGGGCCCGGACGCCTCAGACGGCGGCCGGCAGGGTAAGGCTCACGTGATCGGCATGGATGGTGGCGCGCACCTGGGTGCCGACGCCGGGACGGGACCGGATGGTGAGCGCCCCGCCATGCATGTCGACCAGCTTCTTGACCAGCGCCAGCCCGAGCCCTGCCTCGTTCTCGGCCATGCCGGTGGTGCCTTCGGCCAGCGGGTCCAGCGCCATCGCGATCTGGCCCGGGCTCACCCCGCCACCGGAATCGACCACGTCGATCACCAGGTCGCCTGCTGCGCCGCGGCGCGCCGAGAAGCTGACGAGCCCGCCGGCCGGCGTCACGTCGACGGCCCGGCTGACCAGTTCCCCCATCACCTTGCGCAGCACCGCCGCGCTGCCGGCCATCGAGGAGATGTCGGGCGTCCAGACCACGCGCAGCTTCACGCCGCGGTTTTCGGCCCGGGGCCGGTAGATCATGTTGATCTCGCCGATCAGCTTTTCGAGTGAGGCATGGTCGCGCGTCGGCGGGGCCTCGAAGGTGGAGGCACGGGCATAGTCGATCACCTCGGCCAACCGGCGGGCAAGCTGGGCCGATTCCTCGCGCGCGGCGTCCACCAGTGCGTCGATGTCGGCGGGGTGGCGGGTGGTGCCCGCGCGCCTCGCCATGATGTGGAGCCGTTCGATCGGCTGGCGGAACGAGCGCCCGATCAGCCGGACGATGCCGTCGCGCATGCCGTGGAGGCTCTGGACCGTCACCAGCGAGCGGGCCAGCTGGTCGGTCAGCTGGCCAACCTCCCGGGTCGCCTCTTCCAGCCGCTCGTCGCGTTGGGCGAGGTCCTGCGCGAGACGCGAGGCCTCGCGGCCGGCCGCGTCGACGGCGGCCTCGGTCTGGGCCAGCTGGTCCTTCACGCCGCGGATCTGGGCGCGGAAGATGTCGATGGCACGGTTGTATTCCTGGGCGATCTGGCCGAGTTCCCCGTCGGCATCGGCCTCCAGATAGGCGAACATGCCGCTGTGGCTGTTGACGGTGCCCATCTGGCTGACCAGCAGGGCGACATCGGTGGTCATCCGGTGCTCGGAGACATTGAGGCCCGCGCGCTCCTGTTCCGGCGCCACGCGGATGGGCATGACCATGCGGGCAAGCACGAGCGCTGCCGCCATGATGGTCGCAGCCCAGGAGACGAGCGCGATCAGCCCGACGCCCTGGATGACAAGCCCGGCCGGCGCGATCGTGCCTGCCGCCACCGTGGCCAGGACGCCGAACGCGCCGGCGAACAGGTGGACCGAGGCCATGCCGAGCGCGTCATCGATCTCCATCCGCTCCAGCAGCCGGCCGCCGCCGATCGCCGCCGCAGCGCCGGCGGCCCCGACCGCAAGCGCCAGCCATGGCCCGAACAGATGGGCACCGGCCGAGGCCGCGACCACGCCGGCCAGCGTGCCCTGGATCATGTGGATGACGGTCACCGTACGGGGACGGATCTGGTTTGCCAGGAAGGCCGCTGTGGTGCCGGCCGCACCGGCCAGCACGAGATTGAGCACGACGGGCGCGAGCGGCAGCCCGGCGGCGGCAGTCCGGCCGATGGCGATGCCGAACCAGCCGAGCCACAGGAGCAGCACGCCAAGGGCCGCAAAGGGAAAACTCTGGCTCTGGACGATCGCCACCTTGCGGTTGCCGTTGAAACGCCCGATGCGGGGGCCGATCAACGCCGCGGCGGTGATGGCGGCAGCGCCCGCCGTGACATGGACGACGCCGGCGCCCGCCAGGTCGACATAGCCGATCGCCGCCAGCCATCCGGGCGTCGGCCCGCCGGCCCAGGCCCAGTGGACGGCGAGCGGGAAGATGGCGAGCGAAAAGGCCAGCACGGCCACCGCGTGGCCTTTCAGCGTGGCGCGCTCGGCGGTCGGCCCGGACAGGATGGTGACGGCGGCGCAAGCGAGCGCGATGTCGAACAGCAGGGGCGCGGCCAGCGCGCCATCGCCCGACGCGAAGGGGCCACGCCCGGACAGAGGCCCGCCGCTGGCCATCAGCCCCTGGCCGACCAGCCAGATCGCGATGGCGGTAATGCCCGTCTGGACAAGCGCCTTGGCGGCAGCATTGACGCTGTGCTTGGCACGGACGAGGCCGCTTTCGAGCGTCACATGGCCGGCGAGCACGAGAAACACGCACAGCGCGGCCGCAACCTGCCAGATGTCGTTCACCTGCGGGGGGGCCATCAAACGCTCGGTCGGCAACAGGAGTGCATTTCCCGACCAAGTCTCGCCGCGCGTGGTTAAGGATCGTTTAGCGAGGTGTCAGGCTCCCGGACCGGGCCGGGCCCGCTGCTGGTCCCGCCATTGCCGCGGCGGGGTGAATTCGCCGCCCCACAGGCCGCGCCGCTCGGAGCGGGCGGCAGCCTCGTCGGCCACATAGGCGCCATAGGACACCGCGTGGCCGGCTGCGACCATGGCCCGGCCGAGATCGACACCGTCGATGCGGCAGGTGGCGACCATGCGGCCGAAACGGTCGATGTCGCGCCGCTCGCAGGTGACCGGCTGGCCTGCGATCAGGGCCACCAGATGCCGCAGGGCCTCGCGGCCGCACTGGACATCGCGTCCCGCGCGCAGGCAGCGCTGGAACAGTTCCGGCGCGTCGATCCCGTGAAGTCGCACCTCCACGCCGCCGACAGCCAGGCTGTCGCCGTCGATGACGCGGGCGCGGCCGGTCACGCTCGCCGGTGTCTGGCTGCTTGTCAGGTAGTAGGCGAGCCCGGTGGCCGCCGCGATGAAGGCCAGCAGCACATAGGTCGGCAGCCCCCGTTGCGCGGGCCTCTGGCGTGTGGCGTGGCGGTGGCTGGCGCGCGTCTGCATGGCCCTGTCGGACTGGCCCCGAAGCGGGACGGGAAATGTGGCCTGCCGTGACGGGGCCCGGCACCGCTGGCTGGCCTCGGCCCGCCACGTCGAATCGGCCCGGATCACCGTGTTCATGGTTCGTTTACCATGCCGGTCAGCCGCCCGTTAATCAAAGCGCGCCACAATTCTGTCGCGAGTAGCGTTGCGTGGGGAAGGTCCGCCCGGGATGGTTGTTGAAGTCGTCGGCGGAGATCAGGACGGGCGGCGCGCCGCGCGTGCCGACGAGCACGCGCAGAACCGCAAGCGCGTGATCCGGCAGGTGCGCGACGCCCGCGACCGGCTGACGTCCTCGACCGGAACCCGCCGCACGTTCGATTTCGAACTGATGCGGCTCTATGCCCAGAACAAGCTGTCCGCCGGGCTGGCCGTGGTGCTGCTGGCCTGCGCCACAGGCTGGGTCGCCGCCTGGATCACCAATCCGCTGCTGGGCGCCATCGGCGCGGGCGGCGTCCTGCTTGTTCACGGCTTCATGCTGCTGCTGGCGCGTTCGTTCCTGCGCGTCGATCCGGAGGGCGCGGACCTGCGCGCCTGGCGCCTGCGTTTCGTGCTGGCGGAAACCGTTCAGGGCATGGCCTGGGTTCTCGCGCTGACCATCGTCATGCGCACCGACCTCCCCGAGGCGAACACCTTCCTGCTGGTCGGCATGCTGATCATCGTGGCGGTTTCGGCCATGATCGGCTCGACCCTTCCCGGCGCGGTGCTGGCCTCCTCGCTGCCCGCCAGCATCCTGGTCATCGCCTATTTTCTGATGATGCAGGGGTTGAAGGGCGCGATCCTCGCCACGATGGCAGCCGGAACGCTGGTTTTCTTCGCCATCATCTCGAACCGGCTCTACCACACCAACCTCGCCACGCTCGAGGTCCGCGCCGAGAAGGACGCGCTGTTCGGCGAGCTGGAGACCGCGAAGGCCAATTCCGACGAGGCCCGGCGCAATGCCGAGATGGCGAACATCGCCAAGTCGCGCTTCCTCGCCCAGATGAGCCACGAACTCCGCACGCCGCTGAACGCCATCCTCGGCTTCTCGGAGGTGATGAAGGGCGAGATGTTCGGCCCCCATTCGGCGCCGCAATATGCCGAATATGCCCGCGACATCCATGCCTCGGGGCAGCATCTGCTCTCGCTGATCAACGAGATCCTCGATCTCTCGCGCATCGAGGCCGGCCGCTACGAACTGAACGAGGAGGCCGTCACCCTCGCCTATGTCGTGGAGGAGTGCCATCACCTGCTCAAGGTGCGCGCGAGGAACAAGGGCGTGGAGATCGTCGAACGCTTCGAACAGAATCTGCCGAAGCTCTGGGCCGACGAGCGCGCGCTGCGCCAGATCGTCCTCAACCTGATGTCGAATGCCATCAAGTTCACGCCCGCCGGCGGCGAGATCACCCTCAAGGTCGGCTGGACTGCCTCGGGCGGCCAGTATGTCGCGGTGAAGGATACCGGGCCCGGCATCCCCGAGGACGAGATCCCCATCGTCCTGTCCAATTTCGGCCAGGGCTCCAATGCCATCAAGAGCGCCGAACAGGGCACGGGCCTTGGCCTGCCCATCGTACAGGGACTGGTGTCCATGCATGGCGGCACCTTCACGCTGCGCTCGACCCTGCGCGTGGGCACCGAGGTGACGGCAACCTTCCCGGCCGAGCGGGTGATGGAGGCCCTGCCGGCGATCGAGAGCCCGCCGGTCGAGCCGGTCGACATCCCGGTCCCGGACCTGCTTCCCGCCGCCGAGCCGAAAAGCGGCAACGCGCTGCGACGGGCGCTGTTCGGCGCCAGGGGCTGATCCAGCCTGCAGCGTGGCCGGCCCTGCAGGGCCGGCCCGGTCTCGTCATGTGCACGCCTTGACAGGTCAGGCCGACTGCTGCGTCTGGCTGTCGTCCTCGTCGGCCAGTTCGTTGTCGTCCCAGCCCAGTTCGGTCCTGAGATCGCGAAGCGCCCGGATGGCGCGGTCGAGCCGTTCCGAGCGACCCTCGGGCATCAGGCGCTCGACATCGAGCGCGCAGGCCACCAGTTTCATCAGCGCGAACTGCAACTCCGCGTCGTTGTTGGTTGGTCTTGTCATGATGGTCACCTTTCCCATCACGCCACCCGCGAGATGTCGGGCACGAGCGAGGGCGAGAGGATGGGGCCGGGCACGTTGAGCGCAGCCCGGCTCTTCGCCAGCGTGTCATCGCGGCACTGCAGGTGGACCGCCACCACGAACTCCCCGTTCATCTCCTCGGCGATGCCGAGCGGCGTCACCTTGAAGCCCATCTGATGATGGCGGGTCATGAACTTCGGCTCATATTCGACGACGATGTCGTTGATGCCGTTCATGAGCCCCCATTCGATGGCGGCAAGCTCGACCGTCGAGGCGATCTCGCCCCAGCGCCGCCCGCCGCGCACGGTCGGATCGACGCAGTAGCGCGTCCACTCCCAGACATGCGGCCCGCGCGGCTGCGGGCGGTAGCACAGGTGGCCATGCTTGTCGGCCAAGAGGTGCGGTCGCGTGGTCGGGTTGAGGCGGACATGGCCGCGAACCGTGCCGTCCTCCACCGCCAGGATGTAGACCGAGGCCGGTCCGTCGAACTCGTCGATTTCCCGACCGTCGGGCCTTGCCAGATCGGTCCACTGTTTCTCATCGACGAAGACGCGGTGGCGCAGCCGGAAGGCCTGTTCGAGCAAGTCGCTTTCCCCGGGGCGAACCCCCGTGATGACCTGGATCATTGTCTATCCCCCACGCGCGGGATGCGCGTGGGAGGTAGCTTCGTGCGGTCATGGCAAGGCGCCCATCATGGGAAACCATGAGGGTCCCGGAAAAACGCAAGTTGAGTGGGGTCAGTCGATGAAGCCGTTGCGCAGGGCGATCGCCACCGCCTCAACCTTGTTCGAGGCTTTCAGCTTTCTGTATGTATTTGCCAGATGCGTTTCTACCGTAGGTAGTGAAATATTCAGGCGGTCCGCGATCTGCTGCGAGTTCTTTCCGTGGGACGACCACTTCAGGACTTCCAGTTCGCGGCGTGACAGCTTGTGCTCCCATGTCCGCGCGTTGGGCCGCTCGCCCATCATCTCCATGGCGCGGATGTGGGCGTAGATGCCGATGACGATCAGCGCCTTGAGCATGGCCGGGTCGGCGTCGTAGCGGTCGCCGCCGAACATGACGGTGCCGACCTCGCCGCTGACCGTCTGGACGGGCACGTTGAAGCCGGTCGACAGGCGGAACTCGGTCGCCTCCATCATCATGTCCCAGGCGTCGGACTGCTGGTCCCGCTCGCAGCGCACGTCGCGCCACTGGAACGGCACCTGCGAGCGGCGGATGCGCTGGATGATGGGGTCGACCGCCAGATATTCACGCTCCAGATAGCGTTCGTGCCAGCCGGCAGGCCATTTGTGCACGAAGGTGTAGCTGGGCAGAAGGCTGGTGCGGGTGGGCAGCGCGGTGATTCCGCAGGCACGGTCGAAACCGCAATCCGCGCCCGCCCGGGCGAGAACCGCGAGCAGGTCGTCCGGGCGCTTGGCCTGGTCGATGGCCGTGGTGATGTCGACCATGAACTGGGACCGGTTCATCTCCCCCTCGACGTCCGGATGAACGCGTAGCAGGTCGCAGTGTGTGGGAGATTCAACCCGCGGGGCATCAGGCATTTTCCGGAGGGGCGGTGCGCAGCCGGTCCGCCGCCCGGCCGGCTTGACCGGTCTCTCCCGGCATGGTGCGGTTACACGAAAGGCTGTCAACAGGCCGCCGGGAGAACCGCCATGCCATTCGACGCGATGAAGTTCTACGACACCCCGCTTGCCCCCAATCCGCGCCGCGTCAGGGTGTTCATGGCCGAGAAGGGCATCGAAATCCCGTCCGTGGCCATCGACCTCGGCAAGATGGAGCAGAAGAGCGAGACCTTCAGTGCCGTCAATCCGCGGCAGCGCACTCCGGCGCTGGAACTGGAGGACGGCACGGTCATCACCGAGTCCGTGGCAATCTGCCGCTACCTCGAGGCCCTCCAGCCCGAGCCGAACCTGTTCGGCCGCACGCCGCTGGAGATCGGCCAGATCGAGATGTGGAGCCGGCGGATGGAACTGAACCTGCTGGCGACCATCGCCTCCGCCTTCCGCCACCTCCACCCGGCGATGGCAGCCATGGAGGTGCCGCAGGTGAAGGAATGGGGCGAGGCGAATCGCGACCGCATCGTCACCGAACTCACCTTCCTCGACCGGCACCTCAAGGGGCGCGAATTCATCTGCTGCGACAGGTTTACCAATGCTGACATCACCGGGCTGATCGGCGTCGACTTCATCCGCCCGACGCGGGTGCCGATCCCCGATGACCTCGTCGAACTGAAGCGCTGGCATGCCGGCGTTTCCGCGCGGCCGAGCGTGCGGGCCTGACCCTGCCCGGCCCCGATGCGGTGCCGGCGGATGGACCCCTGGCGGCGCTGGAACGCGATATCGCAGCCTGCCGGATCTGCGTCGAGACGCCGCTCGGCCGGCCGCTTCCGCATGAGCCACGGCCGGTGGTGCGGGCGTCCGCGACGGCGCGGATCCTGGTTGCAGGCCAGGCGCCGGGAACCCGCGTCCATGCCTCGGGCCTGCCCTTCACCGACCCCTCCGGAGACCGGTTACGCACCTGGATGGGCGTCGGTCCCGAGACCTTCTACGACCGGAGCCGTATCGCCATCGTGCCGATGGGCTTCTGCTTTCCCGGCCACGACCGGCACGGCGGCGATTTGCCTCCCCGCCGCGAATGCCGGCTCGCCTGGCATGCCCGCGTGATGGCGGCGATGCCGCAGATCGAGGTCGTTCTGGCGATCGGAGCCCCCGCTCAGGCCTGGCACCTCGACCGTCTGGGGCTGCGGGCCCTTCTGGCGCCCACGCTCACCCAGACGGTCGCCAACTGGCGCGCCATCGCCGAGGCGTCGCGCTCACCGCGCGTCTTCGTGCTGCCCCATCCCTCCTGGCGCAACAACGGCTGGCTGCGGCGACATTCCTGGTTCGAGGCCGAATTGCTGCCAGCCATGCGGGCTTCGCTCGGGAGACGGGTTTGATCCGCGCCGGGACAATCGGGCATGATCTGCCGCAGATAGTTCCGAGCTTGCCTTATTTCGATGGCAGTCTTGCCGCACCCTATCGTCTGACCGTCGGCCAGGAGAATTTTGCATGATCCGTCGCATTCTCGGGGCTCTCGCCGCCTCGATCCTGCTGGCCGCATCGGCCCATGCCCAGACCGAGACGCGCCTTGCGCTGGTGCTCGGGATCGGGGCCTATCAGACCAATCCCATGCCGACGGCCCTGAACGATGCGGGGCTGATGGCGCGCACGCTGCGCGACCTCGGCTTCTCGACCGTGGAGGGGGCCGATCTCCAGCAGGCCGAACTGCGTCAGGCGATCGGCAATTTCGTGGCCCAGGTCCGCGAGGCCGGTCCCGATGCCGTCGCCGTCATCTACCTCTCGGGCCTCGGCGTCCAGCATGAGAGCGACAGCTACCTGCTACCGTCGGACGCGGCCGTCGAGCGCGAGAGCGACGTCCCGATCGCCGGCGTGCGCCTGAACGACATCGTGCGCGCTCTGGCCGCGGTTCCGGCTCGCGCCAAACTGGTTCTTCTCGACGTCTCGCGCCAGCATCCCTACGCCGAGGTCGGTGAACCCGTGCGGCCCGGCATCGGCATCCTCGAGGGCGCGCCGGGCCTTCTCATTGCCTCGGCCGCCGCGCCCGGCATGGTCTCGGCTCCCAACGACGCGGCCTACGGCCATTTCGCCACCGCGCTGGCCGAGCAGCTGAGCACTCCGGGCCTGCCGGTCGACCAGGCCGTTGCGCGGGCACGCCTGCGCGTCCACCAGCTGACGAATGGCCGGGATACGCCGTGGGAGGTCGCGAGCCTTGCGCCGCCTGTTCCGGTCCTGAATGCCGGCGAGGAGCCGGCCACGGGCTCGGTCCCGCCGCCGCCCCCGCCCGCCGCCGAGCGTCCGATGGACGGCCTGTCGCCGCAGGAAGCCTATGCGCTGGCCATCGAGCGCGACACGATCGAGGGCTATCAGGCCTTCCTGAGGATTTATCCCGCGGACCCGCTGGCCCAGCGCGTCAAGCGCCTGCTGGCCGCCCGGCGCGAGGCGCTGGTCTGGCGCCGGACCGTGCGCAACGGCACGCCGAGAGCCTACTGGACCTATCTGCGCACCTATCCGCGCGGCCCCCATGCCGGCGAGGCGCGGCTGCGGCTCGCCCGCCTGTCGGCGCCGGTCGCGCCGCCCTCGGACTTCGACGAGGTGATCTATGACGACATTCCGCCGCCGCTGCCCGAGGTCGAGGTCGTCTATGAGCCCGACTATTGGGAGGATCCGCCGCCGTCCTATTACGACAACGTGGTGATCGTCGCCCCGTCCTATCTCGGGCCGCCGGTGGCACCGGTCTATGTCCTGCCGCCGCCGCCGCCGCCCACATGGGGCGTGCTGCCGCTGGTGGGGGCCGCGGCCCTCATCGCAGCACCGGTCATCATTCCGCGCATTGTCCGGCCGCGCCGGGATCCGGTCGTGATCCGTCCGCGGCCCGGACCCGGCGGTGGCTTCACGCGGCCCGGCCCCGGCAGGCCGGGCTTTCCCGGTGGTCCGGGAATGGGCCGTCCCGGTGGACCGGGCATGCCCGGCGGTCCCGGCGCAGGCGTCGGCCGGCCGCTTCCCGGAGCGCCCGGCGGCGCCGTGCTGCCCGGTGGCCCGCGTCCCGGCTTCGGCCCCGGTCAGGGTGGTCCCCGACCGGGCGTCGGCCAGGGCCAGCGCCCCGGCTTCGGTCAGGGCCAGGGGGGGCCGCGTCCCGGCTTCGGTCAGGGCCAGGGGGGCCCGCGTCCCGGCTTCGGTCAGGGTGGTTCCCGACCGGGTGTCGGCCAGGGTGGCTCGCGCCCCGGCTTTGGCGCCGGGCAAGGCGGCTCCCGCCCGCAGATCCAGCAGCGCCCGCAGATCCAGCAGCGACCGCAGCAGCGCGATCCGCGCCGTCACCCCTGACGGAGCGACCGGTCAACAAAAAGGGCCGCGGCATCAGCCGCGGCCCCGTCCGTTTCACGCGGGCAGTGCGCCCTATTTCCGCTCGAGCCGGGCGAACAGGCTGGACGTATCCCAGCGTCCGCCGCCCATGCCCTGCACCTCGCCATAGAACTGGTCGACCAGGGCCGTGACGGGCAGCGTGGAGCCGTTGCGGCGGGCCTCGGCGAGGCAGATGCCGAGATCCTTGCGCATCCAGTCGACGGCAAAGCCGAAGTCGAACTTGTCCTGGTTCATGGTCTTGTGGCGGTTCTCCATCTGCCACGAACCGGCGGCACCCTTGGAGATCACGTCGACGAGCTGCTCGATGTCGAGCCCGGCCTTCCTGGCGAAATGCAGGCCCTCGGACAGGCCCTGCACCAGGCCCGCGATGCAGATCTGGTTGACCATCTTGGCAAGCTGGCCGGCGCCGGGGCCGCCGAGGCGCTGGCAGGCGCGGGCAAAGGCCATGATTACTGGTTCGGCGCGGGCAAAATCCGCCTCCGTGCCGCCGCACATGACGGTCAGCACACCATTCTCGGCGCCGGCCTGGCCACCCGACACGGGCGCGTCGATGAAGCCGATGCCACGCTCCGCCGCGACCGCCTGAAGCTCGCGGGCGACGTCCGCCGAGGCGGTGGTGTTGTCGATGAAGACGGAGCCTGACGCCATGGCCTGGAAGGCACCGTCCGGACCGATTGTGACCTGCCGGAGGTCGTCGTCATTGCCCACGCAGGCGAACACGAAGTCCTGCCCCGCGGCGGCCTCCCTCGGCGTGCGCGCCGGCGTTCCGCCGTGCTGGCCTGCCCAGGCCTCGGCCTTGGCGAAGGTCCGGTTGTAGACGGTCAGGTCATGACCGCCCTTGGCCTTGAGGTGCCCGGCCATGGGATAGCCCATGACGCCGAGGCCGAGAAAAGCGACTTTCGCCATGCCGGAACGCTCCACTGCGGGTTGAGGAAGGGAGGCTACCTTCCCCGGCCGGCGGGCGAGGTCAAGCCCCGGATTGAGCGCCCCGAAGACAGCATGGCGTCGCTTACGTATAAAACCGTATCTATGCAAAAAACCGCCCCGCCCTGATCGGCAAGGCTGGCATGCGTCTGTGAATTGTGATTGTGTCCGCGCCAACGAGTTCCGAACGGAACCGCCAAGGTTTTTCGTCTCTTAGAGGGAGAATGCTGCTCATGGAGCGCCGCGCTTTCATCAAAACGGCCACGGTTGCCGCCGCTGCCACCGCCATTGCCGCGCCTGCGGTTGCGCAGACCGCACCCGAAGTGAGGTGGCGTCTGACCTCGTCGTTCCCGAAGTCGCTCGACACCATCTACGGCGCTGCCGAGGTGTTCTCGAAGGCGGTTGCGGAAATGACCGACAACCGCTTCCAGATCCAGGTCTTCGCAGCGGGCGAGATCGTCCCCGGTCTGCAGGCCATGCAGGCGGTGCGTGACGGCACCGTGGAGGCCTGCCACACGGCTTCCTACTACTACGTCGGCATCGACCCGACCTTCGCCTTCGGAACCGCTGTGCCCTTCGGCCTGAACTCGCGTCAGCAGGACGCCTGGCAGTATCTGGGCGGTGGCATGGAGCTGATGAACGCCTTCTATGCCAAGCACAACATCTATGCGGTTCCGGCCGGCAATACGGGCTGCCAGATGGGCGGCTGGTTCCGCAAGGAGATCAAGACCGCCGCCGACATGAACGGCCTGAAGATGCGCATCGGCGGCTTTGCCGGCCGCACCATGCAGAAGCTCGGCGTCGTGCCGCAGCAGGTCGCCGGCGGCGACATCTATCCCTCGCTGGAGAAGGGCACCATCGACGCTGCCGAGTGGGTCGGTCCCTATGACGACCAGAAGCTCGGCTTCAACAAGGTGGCGCCGTTCTACTACTATCCCGGCTGGTGGGAAGGCGGCGCGATGCTGCACAACATGTTCAACATCACCAAGTACAACGCCCTTCCGGCCTCGTACAAGGCGGTGCTGTTCAACGCTTCGCACCAGGCCAACACCTGGATGCAGGCCAAGTACGACGCCCAGAACCCGGCCGCCCTGCGCCAGCTGGTCGCCCAGGGCACGCAGCTCCGGCCGTTCTCTCTCGAGGTTCTCGAGGCCTGCTTCAAGGCGTCGAACGAGGTGAATGCCGAGACGTCGGCCCAGAACGCCGACTTCAAGAAGATCCTCGACCACCACACCGCCTTCCGCGGCGAGCAGTATCTGTGGTGGCAGGTGGCCGAATACACCTACGACACCTTCATGATCCGCGCCCGCGCGCGCGGCTGACGACACGCCGACGACACCACGAATAAACGAGACCCTTTCCAGAGGGCCAGGCCCGGCGGAGCGATCCGCCGGGCTTTTCGTTTGCGCGGCCGCCGGTGGGCCTTGAGGGGGCAGGGGAGACCTGGATCGGAAGCCTTGCAGCGCAGGCCGTGCAACCGCCGGCCCACGTCCCGACGCAGAAGGCGAGGGCGGTTTCGGCTGGCGGCTAAGGTCGCATCAGGGGGCGTAGCCGGGCGGGCGCTTCAGCCAGGGCTGGCGCTCCAGGGCCTGCTGCCGGCCGAATTCGTAGAGCGCGTTCATGTAGGGCGGATCGAACGGGCGCTCGTATGGAACGGTGAAGCGGCTGGAAATATAGGCGAGATTGAAATCGACATTGTCCCGCCGGGTCACGACATACATCCGGTAGATGTCGCCCATGCCATTGGCCGTGATCATGGTGGAGATGGACCGCGAGGCGATCGGCAGAAGGCCGCGCCGGGTCTCCTGCGGCAGTTCCTGCGTGCGGCCGTTGCGGATGATCCAGGCAACGCGGCGCTGGTTGCGGATGATGGCCGGCGCATTCCGGGTGGGGGCATTGGCCGGGTAGAGGAAGACCTGCGTCGTGGCGCCGCCATCCACATGCATCTCGTGGCGCGGGCCGTCGGGTGTCGGAATGTCCACCATGACGGGGGGGAAGGCGCCGGGAATGGAGGCCGATGCCAGCAGGATGCGCCGGATCGTCTCCACCCGCGCCGGATGGCCGCTGGCGGCAATGGCCCCGATGTTCCAGGCGATCGGCTGGCCGAGGTCGAGATTGGTGGTTCCGATGAACAGGAGCCGGCCGCGCCGGTATTCCCGGCCGATCTCCTCGATCATGTCCGGCGTCAGGTGGCTCGCGATCAGATTGGCGAGAGGGCTGCTGTCCGCCACCGAATCGCCGGAGAGGATGGCCGGGATCGGCAGAAGCGTTCCGATGTCCTGGCGGTGGACCGTCGTGTAGACGGCTTGCAGCTCGCGATCATAGCGGCTGCCGAGAAAGGCGAAGGGGGCCGACAGCGCCCCGGTCGAGACGCCGGTGACCAGCCAGAATTGCGGGCGGTCGCCGCGCTCGGTCCAGCCGTTGAGCAGGCCGGCACCAAAAGCTCCGTTCTCGCCGCCTCCGGAGATGGCGAGCATGTGCTCCGTGCCCGACACGCCGGCGGCGCGGCGCCGGGCCGCGGCCTCCAGATAGATCTGGCCGAGCGTCTCGACATCCGAGTTGAGAGAGAACCGCGCGTTGGGAATGCCGAGATAGGCGGTTTCCAGTGCCTGCGCGCGGCTGGCTGCCGGCAGGCGCTCACGCGTCGCGCAGCCGCCGACGAGCGTCAGCGCGAGAGCAACGGCCGCGATGCGGGCGAGAGGGGTCAGCGACGCGAGCATGGTTCCAGTCCTCGGCGCAATTCTGGCGTGCGCGGCGGTCGCGGTCTATGGCCGAAAAGCAACGCGCCGCCACGAAAGGAGGCGCGTCGTCCGGATCAGTTGCGCGGCGCGGGCGGGGGCTCAAGGCCCGGGGGCGGTCCGCCCAGTCCGGGAGGAGGGCCACCCAGCCCCGGAGGCGGCCCGCCGAGGCCGGGCGGAGCACCAAGGCCCGGCAGCCCGCCGCCGGGCGCGTCGAGCCCCGGCAATCCGCCGCCGAGGCCCGGCAGGTCGATGCGGATGTCGATGCTGGCCGGATCGACCTGGGGGCCGGTCGGCTTGTAGTGCAGCACCAGCTGCGGGAACGAGATCACCAGCGCGACCATGACGCACTGGATGGCCACGAACGGCACCGATCCCCGATAGATCTGGATCGTGGTGATCGGTTCCATGGTCTTGCCGGTCACCTTGTCGATATAGGGCACTTTCGGCGCCACCGATCGCAGGTAGAACAGCGCAAAGCCGAAGGGCGGCGTCAGGAACGACGTCTGCATGTTCACCGAGAGGATGACCCCGAACCAGATCAGGTCGATGCCCAGCTTCTCGGCGGCCGGCCCCATCAGCGGCACGATGATGAAGGCAAGCTCGAAGAAATCCAGGAAGAAGCCGAGGATGAACACGACGAGGTTCACCACGATCAGGAAGCCCATCACGCCGCCCGGCAGCGAGGTCAGCAGGTGCTCGACCCAGACATGGCCGTTGACGCCATAGAAGGTCAGTCCGAAGACGCGGGCGCCGACCAGGATGAACAGCACGAAGGCCGACAGTTTCGCCGTCGATTCCACCGCCTGCCGCACGATGCTGAAGTTGAACCGGCGCTGCTCGCCCGTGAGATAGCGCTTCACGCCGGCGAGCATCAGCGCGCCGACCGCGCCCATGGCGCCACCCTCGGTCGGCGTGGCAACGCCGATGAAGATCGTGCCGAGCACCAGGAAGATGAGCGCCAGCGGCGGAACCATCACGAAGGTCACCTGCTCGGCGATGTTCGAAATGAGCCTCCTGTCGCCGAACCGCTCGAGGAGGCCGGCGACCAGCGCATAGAGGCTGCCGAAAGCGATCGCCTCCGAACTCACGGCCAGAACGGGCTGGGCGGAATCGCGCAGGTAGTACCACCCGAAGCCGAACACGATCGTGGCGATGAAGGTCACGTACCAGTACCTGGCGCCGAACCAGCGGTTCAGGAGGGCGCACAGGAACGCCACCATCACGGTCACGGACAGCGTCAGGACGACGAAATCCGCAGCGCCGGCAACGCCGGTCTGGCTCATGACGTGATAGGCGACGAGGCCGGAAAACAGGGTCAGGATGCCGAGCTGGCCGACGCCGCGCGCGCCATCCGGCTCGCGGAAGCCGACATCCGCCGCGGGCAGGCCCGGCACGGCCTTCGGGTTGATCAGGGAGACGATGAAGACCCAGGTCGCATACATCAGCGTCAGGATCAGCCCGGGGAGGAAGGCTCCCTGGTACATGTCGCCGACCGAACGGCCGAGCTGGTCGGCCATCACGATCAGGACGATCGACGGCGGGATGATCTGCGCAAGCGTGCCGGAGGCGACGATGGCGCCGCTCGCCAGGCGGCGGTCATAGCCGTAGCGCAGCATGATCGGCAGCGAGATCAGGCCCATCGAGATGACCGAGGCGGCGACCACGCCGGTGGTGGCGGCGAGCAGCGCGCCGACGAAGATGACCGCATAGGCAAGCCCGCCCCGAACGGTGCCGAACAGCTGTCCGATCGTGTCCAGAAGGTCCTCGGCCATGCCTGAGCGCTCGAGGATCATGCCCATGAATGTGAAGAACGGGATCGCCAGCAGCGTCTCGTTGTTCATCGTTCCGAAGATGCGCTCGGGCAGCGCCTGCAGGAAATTCGGCACGAACAGGTCGAGTTGGATGCCGATGATGGCGAAGAACAGCCCGTTGGCGGCCAGTGCGAAGGCAACCGGGTAGCCGAGGATCAGGAAGGCCACCAGCACAACGAACATGATCGGTGCCATGTGTTCGCGGACGAAGCCGCCAAGGCCGCCAACCGTGGCAGCCTCTGCCGTGCCCGAGAACAGGAGCAGCAGGACGAAGGTGGCGGCGCCGGCAACCAGGGCGCCGAGGAGGGGGCGGCGAAGGTTCACAAGGGATCTCCAGGGCGCTTACGGCTTGGCCCGGTTGGCGGTGCCGCCGGTCGTGGCGGGCTCGAACGGGCGGGCCGTCTGAGCCTCGACCTGCTCGTGGAAACTGTCAGCGTGGGGGTCGGGGATGAGCCCGCGCATGATCGCGATCCGCTTGATCAGCTCGCTGATACCCTGGAGGAACAGCAGGGCGAACCCGACCACGACCAGCAGCTTGGCCGGCCAGACCACCAGGCCGCCCGCGTTCATCGACTGCTCGTTCTGCAGATAGGACTTCAGGAAGAAGGGCCAGCTGTCGATCAGCAGCAGAATGCAGAAGGGCAGGAGGAACAGCGTGTGGCCGAGGATCTCGATCCAGTTGCGCAAGCGCCTGGGAAACCGGCTGCTCACGACGTCGATGCGGATATGCTCGTTGCAGATCAGCGTCCAGGCCGCGGCCAGCAGGAACACCGCTCCGAACAGGTACCACTGGAGCTCCAGCCAGGCATTCGACGAGGTGGACAGCACCTTTCGCACCACCGCGTTGCCCGCGGAGATCACCACCGCCACCAGGATCAGCCAGCTGACTGTCCTGCCGATGAAGGTGTTCAGGGCGTCGATCGCCCTGCTGAGGAACAGCAGCGCCCGAAGACTCGGCCACCAGAAAAATTCCACCGTCTGGCTCCCTCGCTACACGGACGCCGGGTTCCTCGCGGAATCGGCGAAAGTGGTCATGGAGCAGGCTTGTTCATGGAATGCGGGCGTGCGGTTTCCCGCGGCGCTCCCGCGGCCGTCACGCAGTGTTCCGGCCATCCCCTTCCCGCTCCTGCCGCTGCCGCCTCTTGCAAGGGCGGCTCACGGAACGCGTCTGTCTATGCCACAGGTGGGCGCCGCACAATAGTCAAAGTCACGAACGCAACGGCCGGACCGGGCGTGGCGCAACGAAGGAGCCGATTTCGGCTCGCCGGGCGGGTGTTTCGTTCCGTCCCGCCGGTCAGGGAATGGTGCTGGCCGCCTCGGTCTTGCGGTCGCGCTGGCGCATCCGGACCCGCTCGCGGTGCAGCGTGTAGAGACCCGCTCCCACGATGCAGCCGATGCCGAGCCAGCTCGCCGCATCCGGCCACTCGCCGAACACGAAGATGCCCGACAGGATCGCCCAGAGCATCACGCTGTAGCGGAACGGCGAGACCAGCGAGACCTCCACGCCGCGGAAGGCGAGGATCATCGCGTGGTTGCCGATCACCAGCACCGTCGAGGCGGCGAACAGCAGGAACACCTGCCAGAGGGTGGGCGTCACCCAGCCCTGGACCGGGATCATGGCCGCGCCGAACAGGCCGACCGCGACGCAGGTCGAGAAGGTGATGACGATGGTCGGCACCTGGTGGTCGATGAAGCGCGTGACGAGATCGCGCGTCGCGCAGAGCAGCACGCTGCCGAGCGCCATCAGCGTGGCGGCGCCCGCCACGAAGCCGGCACCGCCGGGCTTGACCACCAGAAGCATGCCGATGAAGCCGGCCGCCACCGCCGACCAGCGGCGCCAGCCGACCTGCTCCTTCAGGATCGGTCCGGACAGCGCGGTGATGATCAGCGGCGTCAGAAGGAAGATCGCCGTGATGTCGGCGATCGGGATGAAGGCGATGGCCGAGATGAACAGGAAGGCGACCAGCGCCTCGAGCCCGGCACGGGTCGCCACCAGCGGCGACAGCGCCTTGCGGATGTCGCCGGCATGGCCGCCGGCCACCAGCCAGCCATAGACCAGCACGGCCGCGAACAGGCCGCGGATGGCAATGATCTGTCCGGAGGGCAGTTCGGCGGCGACCAGCTTGATCAGCGTGTCGTTGGCATTGAAGCAGGCCATGGCCGTGCACATGGCGATGATGCCACGGCGGTTTGCCGCTTCGCTGGATTCGGGCAGGGACAGGGGGGTCATGGGCCGACCGTCCGGCCGGCATCGGCGAAGCGGCCGAGGCGGAACAGGCCAAGGTCGTGGCGCGGCGCCGTTCCGGTGGCCATGTCGGCGAGGATCTCGCCGATGACGCTGGCGAACTTGAAGCCGTGGCCCGAACAGGGCGAGGCGACGATCACCTGGGGGCAGTCCGGCAGCGTGTCGATGACGAAATGCTCGTCGGGCGTGTTGGTGAACAGGCAGGTCCTGAGCGCCATCACCGGCCCGTCGGCATCGGGAAAGACCTCGCGCATGACGGCCCGCAGCGCCGCCTCGTCGCGCGGCGTCGGCTCGCGCGACAGGCTGTCGGCCGGCCCCTGTTCCTTCAGGTGGTTGTAGAGGCCGATCTTGAAGCCGGGCACGCCGAAAACCGGGAACTGGTAGCAGGAGCCGAGGCGGGTCTCGACGATCGAGACCGGAAAGGCACCGGGCGCGAACCGCTCCGGCACCTTCGGCCGGAACCAGCCGAGAACCTGCCGCTCGGGCACGGCAAGGCCCGCCAGCGCCGGAACGTGATCGGCGATCCAGGCGCCCGTGGACAGGATCAGGCGACCGGCCTCGTAGCTGCCCTTCGGCGTCGTGACGCGGACCCCGCCGCCCGCCGTCGTCTCCCAGGAGAGCACCGGCTCGCGCGCCCGCAGATCCGCCCCGGCGGCCATCGCCTGATCCGCCTGTGCAACGATCGCATGCTCGCTCATGACGAATCCGGCATCGGGCTGGAACACGGCGATATGGTCGTCCGGCAGGCGGTAGGCCGGAAACCGCCGGGCGGTTTCGGCCGCATCCATCACCTCATGGGCAAGGCCGTGCTGCCGGCAGGCGGCCAGCGAGCCGGAGACCACCCGGCCGCCGGGCGCCCCGGCATCGATGCCGCCGGTGATATGCAGGAGCTGCTCGCCGGCCCGCGCCTCGGTCTCCCGCCACAGCGCATAGGCCCGTTCGAGCAGCGGCACATAGGCAGGGTGCTCGAAATAGGCGAGGCGGATAATTCGATTGACGCCGTGGGACGAGCCCATGGCATGGGGAATGTCGAACCGCTCCAGCCCGAGCACGTTCAGGCCCCGGCGGGCCAGCTGCATGGCAGCAGCCGATCCCATCGCGCCGAGGCCGGCAACGATCACGTCATGGGCGGGCACGGGTTCTGGCTCCGGACGTTTCTTCCCTCGCCATCAGCTAGCCGCGCGCGCCTGCCGCGTCGAGCCTGCGGCGTGCAGGGCAGGGACGCCGCCGTCTGGCGGCGCCGGCGCGTCAGGGGTTGTCAGTGCGGAAGCTGCGCTCGATGCCGGCATTGATCAGCGTGAACAGGATCGGCTTGGCATCGGCCGGATCGATCTTCTCCACCGCCATGGCAGGCGCGGCTTCGCGGCCACGCCCGGCAACCTGGGCGGCCAGGAGCGAGGCGGTGACGAGAATGTCGATGGTCAGCGCCACGGTCACCGCGGCGAGCCACCAGCGCGTCGACCTGCCCGCATTGCCGGCCCGGCGCCCGGTCTCGACCAGGGCGGCAAGGGACGGGACACGGCTGCCGGTCGCAACAGGCGCTGCCTCGACCGGCAGGCTGGCGTCGTCCTCCTCGCTATCGGCAAGATCGAAACTCGGCCGGTAGGAGCCGGGAACGAGGCGAATCTTCAGGGGATCGGCCGCCCCCGGCCCCGCGTAGTAGAGGTCGAGCGCACCGCGCAGACGCATGGCGGCAACCCGCACCGTCGAATCGCGGTCGGGATCGAAATCGCTGCCGCGGCCGAGCCCTTCCACCGCGATCGTATAGGCCTTGATGGAGCGGCCGTCGCCTGCCAGCGTCCGGTCGACCACATAGGCCAGCACCTTGCCGGGGAGGGACCCCTCCTGCAGGCAGGAGGAGTCGAAGATGCGACGCAGCGCGTCCTTCACCAAAGAAGGATCGGGCGCCGCCACGGATGATGGGTTCATCGCGGGCCTCGAAAAAGCTGAAGGGCCCATGGCGTCGGTGCCAGAGGCCTGGATGATGCGGATGCTGTGACGGGGCCGCCTGCGCGACAAGGCTGGCAGGAACGCGGCCTCTGATCTGACGTGAGGTAAAGCCGTCAGATTGTGGCCAAAACGCGGCAGGAGCGCCGCGCCAGAAGCACGCCTCGGGGCGGCAAAACGCATCCGTTCGATGATCTTTCAATCATTGGTGTACGAACGAAATGATCTTGTCATCCACCGGTCATGCTCATGTGCCGGGACACGGAAGGCCGTTTCGAGCGCCGGTCGATCACGAAATCGTGACCACGCGGCTTTCGGCTGATCGCGCTGTCGATCGCGGCGAAAAGCGCGTCGTTCGCCTCCGAGGCCCGCAGAGGAGCGCGCAGGTCGGCGGCATCCTCCTGTCCGAGGCACATGTAGAGCGTGCCGGTGCAGGTGATTCGAACCCGGTTGCAGCTTTCGCAGAAATTGTGGGTCATCGGCGTGATGAAGCCGATGCGGCCGCCGGTCTCGCGAACGCTGACATACCTGGCCGGGCCGGCGGTCCGGTGGTCGCTCTCCTCCAGCGTGAACCGGTCCATCAGGCGTGCCCGCACCATCGACAGGGGCAGATACTGGTCGAGCCGCGAGGGCTCGATATCGCCCAGCGGCATGACCTCGATGAACGAGATGTCCATCCCGCGGCCATGCGCCCAGCGGATCAGCGTCTCGATCTCGTCCTCGTTGACGCCCTTCAGCGCCACCGCATTGATCTTGACGTGGAGGCCGGCCGCCTGGGCCGCGTCGATGCCGCGCATGACGTCGCCAAGGTCGCCCCAGCGCGTGATGGCGCGGAACCGGTCTGCATCGAGCGTGTCGAGCGAGACATTGATGCGCTTCACCCCGGCCGCCGCCAGATCCGCGGCGTGGCGGCCAAGCTGCGAGCCGTTGGTCGTGACCGTCAGTTCATCCAGCGCGCCGCTCTCCAGATGCCGCGAGAGCGAGCGGAACAGCATCATCACGTCCTTTCGGACCAGAGGCTCGCCGCCCGTCATCCTGAGGCGCCGCACGCCCCGCGCGACGAAGGCACTGCACAGCCGGTCCAGTTCCTCCAGCGACAGCAGGTCCCGCTTCGGCAGGAAGGTCATGTTCTCCGCCATGCAATAGACGCAGCGGAAATCGCAGCGGTCCGTGACGGAGACGCGCAGATAGTCGATGGTCCGGCCGAAGGGGTCGATCATCGGGGCCGGCTGGACGCTTGCTGAGCTTTCGAACATGGCCTCGTTCCGCTGGCGCCGGACGCCTCGGCAGTCACTGTGGACCCTGAATGTAGGAAACGAATTGGCCCGCGTCATCCTCCGGACGTTGAACAACCCCGTCGAACCGTCTACCTGTCACCCATCCTGTCCCAATCGCGTCCCAGACATCGCGGAAGGAATACGGCGATGACCGAGATCGGCGCCGTCGAGAGTCCGGCCGGCCGGCACCATGCCTGGCCGCTGGAAATCAGGCTGTCAGCCGACCGGAGCCGGCTGTCGGTGACGTTTGACGACGGGCATATTTTCGCCCTCGAAGCCGAATATCTGCGCGTCGAGAGCCCGTCTGCGGAAGTGCAGGGCCACTCGCCATCGGAACGACGCTATGTTGGGGGCAAGAAGGACGTGAAGCTGATCGGTGTCGACCGCGTGGGGCACTACGCGGTTCGGCTGAGCTTCGATGACCTGCATTCCTCCGGAATCTATTCGTGGGACTATCTGTATGAGCTCGGACGCGACCATGCCGTCATCTGGAACCGCTACCTCGAAGGACTCGCGGCAGCAGGAGGACAGCGTGAACGGCCCGGCCGCTGACCTCGCCCCCGAGGACCGTGCCGCCCTCGACGATCTCGAGGCGATGCTCGGTGGACCTGGACCGGGCACGCCCGGTTCTGGTGGCACTGATCCTGGCAGCGTGGGGGCCCCGGTTGTTGCCGAACCTGCCGCGGCCGTTCCCGGGACGGCCCCGGCTGTTTCCGCGCCTGCCCCGGCCGTTGCCGAGCCTGCCCCTGCGGCTGTCCTGCCCCCGCCGCCTGCCCCTCCTGCACCCCCCGCACCGCCCGCCGCCCCGGTTGTCAGGACCGCTCCGGCCGCTCCCGCCTTTCAGCCCCAGCCCCGTGCCGAGACATCAGCAATGATCCCCTGGATCGAGACCAAGCAGTTTACCGTCGACCTGTTTCCCACCTGGACCAAGACCGAGGGCGACAAGGACTGGAGCCTGGGTGCCGTCACGGTCGACGTGCCGCAGATCACCTCCCGGCTCGACCAGTTGATCGCCTCGCTCAACGAGGACCAGTGGGAGATCAAGATGGTCGTGCCGCTCGACAAGAGCCTGACCTATCACGAGCACCAGAAGGTCGTGCGCGCGGGCACGCGCAAGGAGCCGGAGGCGGTTCTCGGCGCCTTCGGGCTCGGCTGGGCGGCGGGCACCACCTCCTCGCTTCTCGTCGTCTGCCAGCGCACGGAATGGCTCGACCCGGTCGACTACAAGGCCCGGATGAAGGAGCGCAACGACCGCCTGGCCGGCGAACGCAACAAGCGCGAGCGTGCGATCTTCCAGGAGCACAACGCCGCCATCAACACCCGCATCACCCAGGCGCAGAAGGTACTCGACGACCTCAAGACCAACGGCGTCGTGGTGAAGAAGTCGGGCTTCCTGCGCGGCGAGAAGTTCGTCGTGGACGGGGCCGAGTTCACCAACCGGACCGAGGCGGAATCGGCCCTGCGCGCGCGCATCGGCGAGCTGGAAGCCGACCTTGCCGCGCTGCCCCGGCAGCTCAAGGCGCTTCCGCCGGAGACCTGACGACCGCGTCATTCCGCCGCCGGCCTTCACACCGGTTGCGGATGTGCATCGGCCTGACTAACCTCCCGGCCAACAAGTGGCCAACGCCAGTTCTACCCAGGGAGGAACCATGAGCAATCGTTTCAATCGCCGTCAGGCGCTCGGCATCGGCGCCGGCATTCTTGCTGCTCCGCTAGTCGCGTCCGAGGGCTTCGCGCAGGCCTATCCGTCGCGGCCGGTGACCGTGATCGTGCCTTTCGGAGCCGGCGGCACCACCGACGTGGTCGGCCGTATCGTCGCCGACCGGCTGACCGCCCGTCTCGGCCAGAGCTTCGTGATCGAGAATCGCGCAGGCGCCGGCGGCAATGTCGGCGTCGCCGCCATCGGCCGGGCCGCCAAGGACGGCTACACGATCGGCATGACCACGATCGCCAACCATGGCATCAACCCGAACCTGTTCGGCGAGCGCCTGCCGTTCAAGCCGCTCGAGGATTTCGAGTTCCTGTCGCTTTCGTCCTCGCAGCCGAACTTCCTGTGCATCCATCCCTCGATCCCGGCGACCAATGCCCAGGAGCTGATCGCCTATCTGAAGGCCAATCCCGACAAGCACAATTTCGGCTCCTCGGGAATCGGCACGTCCATCCACCTGTCGGGCGAACTGTTCATGCAGCTGACCGGCACGAAGATGGGCCATGTGCCCTTCCGCTCGTCGGCCGGCCTCGTGCAGGGGCTCATCAGCAACGAGGTCCAGCTGTCCTTCGACAACTTCACCTCGCCGTTCCCGCACTACAAGGCGGGCACCATCCGCGGGATTGCCGTCACCTCCGCCCAGCGCGCGTCCATCGCACCGGAGATCCCGGCGCTTGCCGACACCCTGCCGGGCTTCGACATCACCTCCTGGAACGGCTTCGTGGCGCCGAAGGGCACGCCCAAGGAGATCTGCGACCGCCTGACTGCGGCGCTCCAGGAATCCCTGAAGGAAGCCTCGCTGATCCAGCGGTTCGAGACGATGGGCGCGGCCTCCACGCCCTCGACGCCGGAGGAGATGCGCCAGAAGGCCGTCTCCGAGATGGCGAAATTCAAGGAGATCATCGAAAAGGGCAATATCCGCCTGCAGAACTGAGCAGCGCCCGGGCGGCTTGCTTTCGGGCCCGCGCGGTGGAGGAATGGTGCCTCCATCGCGCGGGCTTTTTTCATGACCATCGGGCTGTTCTTCGCGACCATCGCCGCGGCGATGATCTATGTCCTCACTCCCGGCCCGGCCTTCCTGGCGCTGTTCGCGCTTGCCGCCAAGGAGGGGCGCCTGTCCGGCACCTGGTTCGTCACCGGGCACCTGGTGGGTGACGTGCTGTGGGGCACGCTGGCGCTGGCGGCGATCGTCGGCGTCAACCAGCTCGGCCCCCTCCTGTTCGAGGTTCTGGGGCTTGTCTGCGGCGCCTATCTCGTCTTCCTCGGGATCCGGGCCATCCGCGCCCGCGGGGCTGCGGGAACGGCCGTAGTCGGAGCCCGCCATCCGCTGCTGGCCGGGCTCGTTTTCGGCATCACCAATCCCAAGGCCTATCCGGTCTCGGTCGCCATGTTCACCGTACTGGTCGGCCACTATGCAGGCCTGCTGACCTGGGACCTTGCGCCCTACGTCATGCTGGTGGCCTTCCTGGGCTTCATCCTCGCCGACATCATCCTGGTGGCGGTGGCCGGCCTTCCAGCCGTGCGCCGCTTCTTCCTCACCCGCGGGCTGATCGTCACGCGGCTGGTCGGGGTCACCTTCGTTCTGTTCGGGGCAAAATCGGTCTCCGATGCGGTCCAGAGTTTCCGCGCCCGCGCGTGACGGGCCTGCCGGTGCATTCATCCGCCGGCTCTGCTAGGTCCGCACCATGACGCTCGCCTCTCCGTCGCCCGCAACCGACCGGCCTTTCGCGCGGCTGCCGGACGATCCCGCCCGCGCCGCGCTGGTGGTCATCATCGGCTTCACGGCGCTGCGCATCGTCTTCGCCGCCCTGCTGGGGTTCGGGGTCGACGAGAGCTACACGCTCGGCCAGGCCCGGCACCTGGCGCTTTCCTATTTCGATCACCCGCCGCTGCACCTGTGGCTGGCGCATGTCTCGATGCTGGTCTTCGGCACCTCCTGGGCGGTGCGCCTGCCTTTCGTCCTGATGTTCGCCGGCACGTCCTGGCTGGTCTTCCGCCTCACCGCCCGGCTGTTCGGCGCCTGGGCGGGTGTCTGGGCGGTGCTGGCGCTCAACGCGTCGCTGTTCTTCCTCGCCTCGCCCGGCAGCTGGATCGTGCCGGACGGACCGCTGCTGTTCTGTCTCGCGGCCGGCGTTCTGGCCCTTGCCGGCCTGTTCTTCCCCGAAGCGGACGAGGCGCCGTCGCCCTGGACCGCCTGGATGCTCGCCGGCCTCTGGTTCGGGCTGGCGGGCCTGTCGAAATATTCCGCGGTCTTCGTGGTTGCCGGCCTTGCGATCTTCCTGCTGGCGACCGTCCACCGCCGCTGGCTGGCCCACCCGGCGCCCTATGCCGGTGCGGCCCTCGCCCTGCTGGCCATATCGCCCGTGCTGATCTGGAACCTCTGGAACGACTGGGCCTCGCTGCGCTTCCAGGCCGGGCGGGGAGGGGGCAGGGGACTGTCCCTCACAGCCTTCGGCCAGATGCTGGCCGGCCAGTTCGTCTGGCTGGCGCCCTGGATCGCCGTGCCGCTGGCCACCATCGCCGCGCAGACTGTCCTGAAGCTCGGCGACCCGCGCCGTCTGTTCCTCATGGCGCTGGCCGCGCCGACCATCCTTTATTTCACGCTGCAGTCACTGTGGTCGGGCTGGGCGCTGCCGCACTGGCCGATGCCCGGCTGGTTCTTCATCTTTCCGCTGCTTGGGGCCTGGATGGTGGCCAACCCCGCGGCCAGCCCGTCGCCACGCAGTTGGGCGGCCTGGTCGGTCGCCCTGGCGGTCGTCCTCGCGCTCGGCATCGGCGCGATCGGCGCGACCGGCGCGCTGACCCGGCTCGGGGTGCCCGCGCGCGCCGACCCGACCGTCGATGCCCTGGACTGGACGGCCCTCGGCGCTGTTCTCGCGCAGAAGGGCGCGGGCCGCGGCTTCGGGCCGGTTGTCGTCGGGCTCAGCTGGAACGAGGGCGGCAAGATCGACCTCGCCGTCGGCGATCGGGCCGATGTCACGGTGATCGGCCCCGACCCGCGCGGCTTCGCCTTCCGGCCGGTGCCGCGCCTGTTCCGGGGGGCGGACGTGCTGATCGTCGCGCTGGCCGGCACCTTCGCACGGCAACAGGCCGGGCTCGCCAGCCAGTTTGAGGTCGTCGGCGAGCCGGAGCGCCTGTCGATCGGGCGGGGCGGGCGGCCCGAACTCGACCTCGTCATCGTGCCGGCGCGCGGTCTGCGGTCTCTGACGCCGGTGAGTCTGGCTCTGACGAGGTAGGAGCGCGGAGTTGTTGCGCCTTGTCGGAGGCACATCCTCGATGCGCGTATCACGGCACGAAGAAGGGCGGCGCCCTGCGACGCCGCCCCGTTTTCCGTCCGGTCGCTGAACCGCCTACTGGATCCCGCCGAGCATCATCAGCTTGATCTCGATGAACTCGTCGAGGCCATAGTGCGAGCCCTCGCGGCCGAGGCCCGATTCCTTGACGCCGCCGAAGGGCGCGACATCCACGCCGACAAGGCCGGTATTGATGCCGACCATGCCGTATTCCAGCGCCTCCGCCACGCGGAAGATACGGCCGATATCACGGCCGTAGAAATAGCTCGCAAGGCCGAACTGCGTCGCATTGGCGAGGGCGATCACCTCGTCCTCCGTCGAGAACCGGTAGATCGGCGCCAGCGGGCCGAAGGTCTCCTCCCGCGAGACCACCATGTCGGGGGTTACGCCGGACAGCACGGTCGGCTCGAAGAAGGTAAAGCCAAGCGCGTGGCGGCTGCCGCCGGTTTCCACCTTCGCACCCTTGTCCAGCGCGTCCTTCAGGTGGCTCTCGACCTTCTCCACCGCCGCCGGCTTGATCAGGGGGCCCTGCACCACGCCGGGCTCAAGGCCATTGCCGACCTTCAGTTCCTTCACCTTGGCGGTGAACCGCTCAACGAATGCGTCATGCACCGCGTCCTGCACGTAGATGCGGTTCGCACAGACGCAGGTCTGGCCCATGTTGCGATATTTCGAGATCATCGCGCCCTCGACCGCCGCGTCGATGTCGGCGTCGTCGAACACGATGAAGGGCGCGTTGCCGCCAAGCTCGAGGCCGACACGCTTCACCGTGGAGGCCGCCTGCGCCATCAGCATCTTTCCGACCGGGGTGGAGCCGGTGAAGCCGATGAAGCGCACCGCCGGGTGTTCGCACCAGGTCTTGCCGATGGCCGGCGCATCGCCGGTGATGACATTGATGACGCCGGCGGGAATGCCAGCACGATGGGCGAGCTCGGCCAGCGCCAGCGCCGTCAGCGGCGTCTCGGGCGCCGGCTTCACCACCATGGTGCAGCCGACCGCGATGGCCGGCGAGCACTTGCGGGTGATCATGGCCGCCGGAAAGTTCCACGGGGTGATGGCCGCGCAGACGCCGATCGGCTGCTTCTGCACGAGGATGCGATGGTCGGCCCGGTGGGTCGGGATGATGTCGCCATAGAGGCGGCGGGCCTCCTCGGCGAAGAACTCGACGAAGGAGGCAGCATAGACCACCTCGCCCTTGGCTTCCGCCAGCGGCTTGCCCTGCTCGGCGGTCATGATCGTGGCAAGGTCGTCCGTGTTCTCGATCATCAGGTCGAACCATTTGCGCATCAGGTTCGAGCGCTCCTTGGCCGTCCGCTTCGACCAGACCTTGAAGGCCCGGTCGGCATGGACGACGGCCTCGGCGGCTTCCGTCGCGCCGAGGCGCGGCACCTGGCCGATGGTCTGGCCATTGGCCGGATTGACCACCACGTCGACCGGGGTGCCGACCCACTGGCCGTTCACATAGCACTGCGACTTCAGCAGCGAGGGATCCTTGAGCGGCAGCGGCGTGGTCTTCAGGGGCGCGTTCATGCTGGCCTCCGGTTCGGGGAAGGAGAGGGCGCAGTCCTAGCACCGGGCCGTCAGCCATGCATCCCGCCAGAGGGCATTGCTGCGCCACGGCAGGTGACAATCGGCCCGGCATTCGGCATGTCGTGCCGACGCCCCGCCGGAGCCCGCCGCCCATGACCACCCCCACCATCGTCTTCGATCTCGACGGAACGCTGGTCGATACCGCGCCGGATCTCATCGGCACGCTGTCCTGGCTCCTCGAAACCGAGGGGCTCGACCCGGTCGATCTGACCGCCGCGCGCGACCTGATCGGTCACGGCATGCGGCCGATGGTGGAGAAGGCCCTCAGGCAGAAGGGCAGGGGCCAGACCGTGGCGGAGGTCGACGACGTCTTCAGGCGCTACATCGCTGCCTATGAGCAGCGCCTGACCCGCGAGAGCCGGCCCTTCCCGGGCATGATCGCGGCGCTGGACGCCTTTGCCGCCGAGGGCATGCGGCTTGCAGTCTGCACCAACAAGATCGAGCGGCTGGCCGTGCAGCTTCTGGAGGAACTGGACCTTGCCCGCCGCTTCCATGCCATTGCCGGCGCCGACACCTATGCCGTGAGGAAGCCCGATCCCGGCCACATCGCCTTCACGGTCCGCGATGCCGGCGGCACGCTCGACCGTGCCGTCATGGTGGGCGATTCCGAGCCCGACATCCGTGCGGCGCAGGCGGCCGGCGTGCCGGTGGTGGCCTATGCCGGAGGCTATACGGCCGTGCCGCTGGCGGAGCTCTCCCCCGACGTGATCCTCGACCATTATGACGGGCTGCCGGCGGCCGTCCGGGCTCTTCTGGAGCGCCGGTGAGCGCATCTCCAGCGTTCGGGTCGTGCCGGGGCAGGGACTTAACCTTGCGTTAAGTGGCTATTTACCATGCTGGCATAGTGTTTTGCCCAATGACCGGTGGGGGCACCATTGGCACCGGAGGGATTCCTATGCGACTGGGCTTACAGCAGGCCGAGCCGACTGAGCGAACGCCTGTGACACCGGCCGATGCCGCTGCTGATGCGGCCGGGGAGATCGCGCGGCTGAAGGCCGAGGTCGCCCAGGTCCGCGATACGATCGACCTCGTCGAATCCGACCTGATGAAGGTGATCCGCGACGTCTCGGCCTCCACCGACCGGGTTCACTCCGGAACGGACGCGGCGGCGCGCGCACTCGGCGCCATCCGTGCGCGCTCGCGCGCGCTCGAGGCCATGGTCGGCCGGGCCAGCGACAATGCCCGCCAGCTTGCCGCCGCCGCCGACGAGTTTTCCCAGAGCGCCGGCGAGATCGGTGGTCAGGTGCGCCGCGCCACCGATCTGACCGAAGGCGCTGTCACCGCTGCCGCTGCCGCTTCGGGCAGTGTCGACAGCCTGCGCGCCTCCTCCGCCGAGATCGACCAGGTGGTGGGCCTGATCGCCAAGATCGCCCGCCAGACCAACCTGCTCGCGCTCAATGCCACTATCGAGGCTGCCCGCGCCGGCGAGGCTGGCAAGGGTTTCGCGGTGGTTGCCAACGAGGTGAAGACCCTCTCGCAGGAGACCCAGCGCGCGACTGACGAGATCGCGCGCCGCATTTCCCAGCTTCAGGCCGACAGCAACGCCTCGATCGCCGCCGTCCAGGAGATTGCCTCCACCGTCGAGGCAATCCGCCCCGTCTTCGCCTCGGTGGCGAGCGCGGTGGAGCAGCAGATCGCCACCATCGGCGAAATCTCCCGCTCGGCGGGCGAGAGCTCCCAGTTCATCGAGACCGTGTCCTCGGGTGCCGCCGCCATCGACCAGGCCGCCGGCGAGGCCGAGACCACGTCGGCCGAGGCTGATGCCGCCGGCCGCCAGGCCCAGGCGCTGGCCGAGAAGCTGCGCTCGCGCTTCACCATCTTCCTGCGCCAGTCGGAGATCGGCGACCGCCGCCGGTTCGACCGCCTTCCCTGCGAACTGGGTGTGCGGATCGAGGGACCGCGCGGACCGGTGGAGGCGCGCAGCGCCGACCTGTCCGAGGACGGAATCCTCATCCGCGTCCCAGATGCCAGCCTGTTCGCCGCCGGGCGCCAGTGCCGCGCAACCGTCGAGGGCATCGGCCAGATGCGCGTGAAGGTCGTGGCCGTCTCCAGCCTCGGCCTGCACTGCCAGTTCTCCGACACCGATGCGGCCTGTCGCGCCGCGCTCGCCGAGCGTCTGCAGTCCCTGCGCGAGGCCGATGCCGAGCGCGTCGCCCGCGCCCGCGAGGTTGCCCGCGACGTGTCGCTTGCCTTCGAGAAGGCCGTGGACGAGCGGCTGATCGGCGCCGACGACCTGTTCGACAACGACTACATCGCCATTCCCGGCACGAACCCGGTCCAGTACCGGACCCGCTATCTCGACGTGCTGGAGAGGATCCTGCCGCCCATACAGGAGCGCTGGCTGACGACCGACAACCGCATGACCTTCTGCGCGGCGGTCGACCGAAACGCCTATCTGCCAGTGCACAACCGCATCTATTCGCACCCGCAAAGGCCGGACGATCCCGCCTGGAACGCCGCCAATTGCCGCAACCGGCGCATTTTCGACGACCGCGCGGGCCTCTCGGCCGCGCGCAACGTGCGCCCCTTCCTCGTCCAGTCCTACCACCGCGACATGGGCAACGGCGTCATGGTGCTGATGAAGGAAATCGACGCGCCGATCCGCGTTCACGGCAAGCACTGGGGCGGGCTGCGGATGGCCTACAAGCTGTAGCGGCCGAAAGTGCCGCTTGGCTCGACGTCCAGCCGTAGCTCAGCGCGGGAGCGGACGCAGCAGGGCCCACATGTTGTCGGATGTCGGCAGGGCCCAGCCGGGCGGGAACGCGGTCGCAAAGCCGGCATTGCGCGCAAGCGCCGCAAGCGATTCCGGGGTGAAGTAGTTGAGGTGGTCGGGGAACCGGTAGCCGCACCATTTCGCGCCCATCAGGCGCCGGTTCCAAGACCCGTAATTCGGCACCTTCACGACGACCACGGCATCGGGCGTCAGCACCCGCGCAAGGCCCGCCAGCACGGCCGCGGGATCGGTCTCATGCTCCAGATAGGCATGCAGGAGCGCTGCCGTGAAATGCGCCTGGGGCAGCTGCCGGAGCCCCTCCAGGGCGCTTGCCGTGATGCAGTCGCCGCCATGGGCGCGAAAGGCCTCGCGGGCCCTGGCCGAGAGCCCCACCGAGATGTCGATGCCGAACGGGGTGAAGCCGGGCGGCGGGGGGGTGAGCTGCTCGCCCCCGCCGCAGCCGATCTCGATCACCGGGCCCGGCCGTGCATAGGCCGCGATCACGTCGCGAGGCTTGCGCCGGCGCAGGGCGAGGCGAAACCGCGTCGCCTGATCGACCGCCGTGATCATCGGGTTCGCCCGCGCGCGCCGCTTGCGCTCCGCCGCGTGGGTGTGCTCCCAGGCAAAATCCTCGGCAAGCGCCTCATAGGGCGGCGCCTCGGCAAGGTGGGTGAGGCCACAGGACCGGCACGCGACGAGCGACCAGGGCGCGGGCGCGATGCCAAGCGGCTTGCCGCCGGCGGACGGCGTGCCGCAGACCGGGCACTGCCGGGCGATCCGCACGACCGCTTTGTCTGCTGCGACCACGTCAACGTTCTCGACCATGACAAGCCTCTAGCCCGATTGGCCGGAACCCCGCAACCGGATGCTGCCGCGCGGGGTCGACAGGCGGACGGGGGACACGAAATGGTGGGCGCGACAGGGATTGAACCTGTGACCCCTCCCGTGTGAAGGGAGTGCTCTCCCGCTGAGCTACGCGCCCGGACCGCCTGGGCGATCGGAGCCGCGTAACTAGCGGCTCGTCCGGCCGGGTGTCAAGAACGGCGCTCGGGACCTTGCGTGACGTGCCGGGGAAGCGGCCCGATGGCCACAGTCCGGCCGGGATCACGCGGCCGTCATGGCCGCGGCCATGAAAATGCTTTAGATTTTACGGCCTGTTCACCGGATCAGGGTCTTGTTGCGGGGGCCTGGATTCGCCTGATCGGCCGGGCTGGCAGAGCCTGTCCGCCCGGACCCGGCGAAGTGCAGATGCGGGGGAAGCGTGAGGCCGCGTTTCGGTCAATTCAGGTTTGCAGCTGTTGCCGGGGCTCTCGCCGTCGCCGCGCTGGTGGCGCATGTCCCGACGGCCGCGGCCCAGAGCCCGGTATGCCGCCAGATCCAGGTCCAGATCGCCAGGCTCGACAGTGCTCCGGCGGGCGGGCCGGTCAACCGCCGCTTCGCCGCCGCCGCCCAGCGCCAGCGCGGCGAGATTGCCACGGCTGAGGCGCAGTTTCGCGGTGCCGGCTGTGGCGGCTTCTTTCAGGGGCCGCAGTGCGGCGCGCTGTCGTCCCGCATCCGCCAGATGCGTGCCAACCTGGCCCGGCTCGAGGCCAGCGCCGGCGGGGCCGGCGTCCAGTCCGTGCAGCGTGGCCAGCAGCGTGCGCGGCTGATCGCCATGCTCGATGCCAATGGCTGCCGCGGCGGCCGCCCGGTGGAGACGCGGCAGGCGGTCGCGCCGCCTTCGCAGCGTCAGGAATGGGTGACCGACGAGGGACCGGAGCGGCAGATCTACCGTCGTATCCGCACGCCCGAGCCGGGCATGGGCCCCCAGACCGCCTATCGCGTCGGCCCGGAGGCGCAGCGCCCCGGCTTCGGCGGGTTCATCGAACATCTGTTCGGCCGTCAGGACCCGCGCCCCGGCGATCCCGACTACGTGGCACCGGTGCCCGAGGACCAGCTTCGTCCGGGAGATGGCGACGGCCGTCCGCGCGGCCTCGGCTATCGGGCCGTCTGCGTCCGGCTGTGCGACGGCGCCTTCTTTCCGATGACCTCGTCGGCCCGGCCCGGCGCCAATATCGACGAGGAGGGCATGTGCCGCATGCAGTGCCCGGGCGCCGAAGTGGCGCTCTACCGCATGCGCGACGACCAGATCGAGAACGCGGTTTCCGCCGCGGGCGGCCGGCCCTATGCGTCGCTGCCGAACGCCCTGCGGTTCCGTCAGGCCTTCGATGCAGGCTGCACCTGCCGGCCATCCCACGGGTCCTGGGCCGAGGCCTTTTCCAGCCGGCCCGACCCGACGCTCCGGCCCGGCGACCAGGTGATCTCGGCCGAACAGGCGCGGCTCCTGTCCATGCCGGCGGCCCATCGCCAGGCGGCGCGCGAGGAGATGGCGGCCGAGCAGCGTGCCCGCCTCGCGGCCGAGCGGCAGGCCCGCATCGACCGCTCACGCCGGCGTGACGGGACACCCTCGCCGACCATCGGGCTCGACGGCACCGTCCGGCCACCCGTCGAGGCCGAGGCGCCCGAACTGCGCGAGGGTCGCGATGCCGATCCTGCAGAGGAGCCGGACGCCGGCGCCGACGACCCCGCAGACCGCGAGCGGCGCCCCGTCCGGATCATCGGCCCATCCTACGCCCCGCGCGCCGACGCTCCCGTCCTGCCGAGCGGCGGCTGACCGGCACCGCTGCGGAGACCCCGATGGACCTCATCGCCAAGGCGGCCGTCTGGCTCGCTGTCGCTGCCGCCACAGGCTGGCTGCTGTCCTTCTGGCCGCGCTGGGTGGCGGCCGAGGTGGGCATTGCCCCGGCCACCTTCCTGAAGCGGCCCTGGATGCGCGGCTGGCATCCCTACCGCGAGCGGTTGCCGGTGATCTCGCTGCGCTTCTGGCGCTTTCTGTTCAGGCGCGGCCTCGTGCTGGAATTCCTGATCGCCGCGATCGTCTTCTGGACCGTCCTGCGCGCGGCCTCCGCCTTCCTGCGCGCTGCGGCTGCGGTGCCGGCCTGACCGGCCATCGCCGGCCTCTCGCCAGCCCGGCGCGGCGACCCTAGAGTTGCAAGCGAAACCATCACGGTTCCTCCGGACGCGACCCTTTCGCCATGACAGCCTCAGGTTCAGGCTTCCAGTTCGCCTATCGCCGCTCGCCCGATCAGGACGAACGGGAGCCTGCCCGCCATTCGGTCGTGGTGGTCGGGGCCGGCCCCGTCGGCCTGTCGCTGGCCATCGACCTGGCGCTGGCCGGCGTCAAGGTCGTGCTGATCGACGATGCCGACCGGATCGGCGAGGGCAGCCGCGCCATCTGCTTCTCCAAGCGGTCGCTGGAGATTCTCGACCGGCTCGGGCCGGGCGGCGAACTGGTCGGTCAGGGCGTCACCTGGCAGCGCGGCCGGGTGTTCCGCGGCGGCAGCGAACTCTATGCCTTCGACCTGCTGCCGGAGCAGGGCCACCGGATGCCGGCCTTCATCAACATCCAGCAATATTACGTGGAAGCGGCACTCGTCCGCCGGGCGGGCGACCTGTCCGGCCTGATCGACCTGCGCTGGCGCAACCGGGCGACCGCCATCGACCGGACCGGGGAGGGGGTGACCGTCACCATCGAGACGCCCGACGGCCCCTATCGGATCGCGGCAGACTGGCTGGTCGCCTGCGACGGGTCGCGGTCGGCCATCCGCGCCATGATGGGCCTCGACTTCGCCGGCGAGGTCTTCGACGACCGGTTCCTGATCGCCGACGTGAAGATGACGGCGGATTTTCCGACCGAGCGCTGGTTCTGGTTCCAGCCGCCGTTCCATGCCGGTCAGTCTGCCCTGCTGCACAAGCAGCCCGACGACATCTGGCGCATCGATCTCCAGCTTGGCCGCGAGGCCGATGCCGACGCCGAGAAGCGCCCGGAGAACGTCATGCCGCGCATCGAGCGCATGCTCGGTCACCGCAACTTCACGCTCGAATGGGTGTCTGTGTACACGTTCCAGTGCCGTCGGCTGGCGCGCTTCGTCCATGGCCGGGTGATCTTCGCCGGCGATGCCGCCCATCAGGTGTCGCCGTTCGGTGCCCGCGGCGCCAATTCCGGTATCCAGGACGCGGAGAACCTCGCCTGGAAACTGGCCCTGGTGCTGGCCGGGGACGCGGGGCCGAACCTTCTGGCCAGCTACGATCTCGAACGCGGGGCGGCGGCAGACGAGAACATCCTGAACTCGACGCGCTCCACGGACTTCATCGCGCCGCCATCGGCCGGCGAGCGGGTGCTGCGGGACGCGGCACTGGCGCTGGCGGGCGAGGCGCCCTTCGCCCGCCGCATGGTCAATTCCGGCCGCCTGTCGACGCCCTCCACCTATGACACGCCGCTGTCGACGCCGGATGCCGGACCCTGGGGGGGCACGGCTGCCCTCGGCGCACCGCTGCCGGATGCGCCGATGCGCGGGCCGGACGGTCTGGCGGGCCATCTCCTGCAGCACCTCGACGGACGCTTCACCCTGATCGTCGATGGCGATACTGCCGGCTCAGGGCCTGACGACGTGCGCGTCCTCGTCATCGGCCGCGACCTGAGCCCGGCCGATGGAATCTTCGCCGCCCGCTTCGACAGCCGCCCCGGCTCAACCTTTCTCGTGCGCCCGGACGGACACCTCGCCGCCCGCTGGCGCGCTCACGATCCGGTTGAGGTGACGGCAGCCCTCCGGCGGGCAAAGGGATTCGAGATCAAGCACTTGGCCTGATGTCCGGAATCGGACTCATCGTGTGAGATGAATCGGATTGCGAGGTTGAAGACCACCCTGATTCTGTTTGAGAGGATGAACCCATGTCCGGCCTCGACACCGCCTCCCGCTTCGCCGATCCCGATGCCGCCTACCGGATCATCGCGCAGGCCCATCGCGGCCTGACCGGGCCCGAGAGCGCGGCGCTGAATGCCCGGCTGGTGCTGATCCTTGCCAACCAGATCGGCGAAGCGTCCATCCTCGCCGAGGCGGTGGCGCTGGCCGCGCGCACGGCCGGGCCGGGGCGGGAGGCTCCCTGACGGCGGGCCTTGCCCTCGCAGGACAGGTTCTCAGACGAGGGTCGAGCGTCCCGAAAGCCAGGGCCCGACGGCCATCCACGGCCGGTCCACGGGGGTTCCATGGGTCGGCCGCTCCTCGCGCGGCAGCCGCAGCGGGTGGATGTCGAGCAGGGGCAGGGCCGGCCCCGAATAGTTCTCGCTGATCAGAACGGCGGAGCGCGCGCCGCGCACCAGCACGGCGTCCGACGGCGCACAGGACTGGAAGGCCTCGTTGGGTCCGCGCTCGCGGCCAAGCAGGCGCGTCTCCTCGAAGGCGACGGTCGCACCATTGTCGGCATGGAGCATATAGATCAGCGGCAGCTTCTCCGCCTCCTGGAAGCCGACCGCCTCCACGAAGCGCCAACTCTCCTCCTGCACCTCGCCGGACGCCAGATCGGCCGCCAGCGCCCGCCTGAGCGAGGCGAGCCGGTTGCGCCGGGCGGCAACCTTCAGCCCGCTCAGCACGCCCCAGCCTGCAAGCCAGCAGCCGGCGGTGGCGAGCCACATGTTGCTCGTTCCGAACGACATGCCGGTCAGGTATTGCAGGGTCCAGGCGATCAGCAGCGCCACGGGTCCGATCACCAGCAGGGTGATGCCGCCGAGGGCGACGCCTGAGAACACTTCCGCAAGATCGCTGCGCGGATTGATGGCGATGGAGCCGAGGGCGTCCTCCAGAACAGCCCGCTCCGACCGGTCGGCAGGCCGCCGGTAGGACAGGGACAGGGGACGTTCGCGCGTCTCGACCATCGGGCCGTTCACTCCGCTGCTGCCTGCGGCCTCACCGACATTCCAGCAGGCGCATCGGGCAATTCCGCGGCGGCCTCCTGAGACCGGGCGGGAATGCCGCGATCCAGACCGGCGATCTTCTCGGCGGCCTCGGCCGCCTCTCGCTGGCGGTTCCACAATCCGGCATAGAGGCCGCCCCTGGCAAGCAGTTCCGCATGGGTGCCGCGCTCGGCGATGAGACCGTCGTCCAGAACGATGATCTCGTCGGCATGAACGATGGTCGACAGGCGGTGCGCGATGACGATGGCCGTGCGGTTTTCCGCAATGCGGTCGAGCGCGCCCTGGATCTCGCGTTCGGTGTGGCTGTCGAGTGCCGAGGTCGCCTCGTCCAGCACCAGGATGGGCGGGGATTTCAGCATGGCGCGCGCGATGGCGACGCGCTGCTTCTCGCCGCCGGAGAGCTTGAGGCCGCGCTCGCCCACTTCCGTGTCGTAGCCGCCGGGCACGCGCTGGATGAAGTCGTGGATCTGCGCGAGCCGCGCCGCCTCCTCCACTTCCGCCTCGGTTGCCTCCCAGCGTCCGTAGCGGATGTTGTAGCGGATCGTGTCGTTGAACAGCACGGTGTCCTGCGGAACCATGCCGATGGCGCCGCGCAGCGAGGCCTGCGTCACCTCGCGGATATCCTGGCCGTCGATCGTGATGCGCCCGCCGGCCACGTCGTAGAACCGGAACAGCAGGCGCGAGATGGTCGACTTGCCCGCGCCGGACGGCCCGACAATGGCGACCGTCCGCCCTGCCGGCACCTCGAACGAGACGCCTTTCAGGATCGGCCGGGCCGGGTCATAGGCAAAATGCACGTCCTCGAAGCGGATCGTCCCGCCGGCCGCCTTGAGAGGCGGCGCGCCCGGCCGGTCGACGATCTCCGGCGGGCGGTCGAGAATGGCGAACATGGCCTCGATGTCGGTCACCGCCTGCTTGATCTCGCGATAGACCATGCCCATGAAATTCAGCGGCTGGTAGAGCTGGATCATCATGGCATTGATCATCACGAAGTCGCCGACGGTGTTCTTGCCCGAGGCGATGTCGATGGCGCACATGACCATTGCCACCGTCATGCCGGCCGTGAAGATGGCCGCCTGGCCGGCGTTGAGCACGGCCAGCGAGGTCAGCGCGCGTGTAGAGGCCGTCTCGTATTTGGCCATCGAGACGTCGTAGCGGGCCTTCTCGCGGGCCTCGGCGGAGAAATATTTCACCGTCTCGTAGTTGAGCAGCGAGTCGATGGCCTTGACGTTGGCGCGGGTGTCGCTCTCGTTCATGTCGCGGCGGATGGCAATGCGCCACTCGGTCGCGAAATAGGTGAAGCCCAGATAGGCGGCGACCGTCACGAGAATGGTGACGACGTAGCGCCAGTCGAACATCCACAGCAGCACGCCGGTGATCATCGCGAGTTCGAGGATCGTCGGCACCAGCTGCAGCACGATCATCCGGACGATGGTCTCGATCGCCGCACGCCCGCGCTCGAGCACGCGCGTCAGGCCGCCGGTCTTGCGCTCCAGATGGAAGCGCAGCGACAGGCGGTGCATGTGCTCGAAGGTCAGAAGGGCGAGCCGGCGCACCGCGTGCATCGACACCTTGGCGAACAGGCCGTCGCGCCACTGGGTGATCACGGCCATGAGGATGCGGGTCACGCCATAGGCGACGGTGAGGGCGACGGGCGCGGCGATCACCCAGGCCCACCAGCCCGCGGCCTCCACCTGCGGGTTCACCAGCGCGTCGGTAGCCCATTTGAATGTGAACGGCACGACCAGCGTCACCACCTTGGCGATCACCAGCAGCACCGTGGCCCAGAGCACGCGCTGCTTCAGGTCGTCCCGGTCGGATGGCCAGATGAAAGGCCACAGATGGACGATGGTGCGGCTCAGTGCGCCGCCAGAGGCGGAGACGCGGGGCCGGGCGGCTGTCGCGGCCGCGCCTTGGGAAGCTTCGGGAGGCAAGGCGGTTGTCCTGGGCGTGGCGGGGGCCGGACGGTGGTGCCCGGTCTTTTGTCTGGAACCGATATAATCACGCCTGCGGCAGGATAAAGAGTCGCGATGCTGATCCCCTGTGCATGGCTGACCTCGGCCCGCGCCGGCGCTATGGTCGATCCGTGAATCGGGGGCTCCTGAGCGGGAGGCCGGAAAGCGAGAGGCCGACATGGCGACGATCACGTCCATCTGTGTCTATTGCGGGTCGGGCACCGGACACGACCCGCTCCATCTGGAGGCCGCCCGCGAACTGGGTGCGGCCATGGCGAAGGACGGCATTCGCCTGGTCTATGGCGGTGGCGGCATCGGACTGATGGGCGCGCTGGCCACGGCCGTGATCCAGGGTGGCGGCAAGGTCACCGGCATCATCCCGGACTTCCTGAAGCGCAAGGAGATGTCGCAGGACGGCGTCATGGATCTCGTCACCGTTCCCGACATGCACACCCGCAAGATGCGGATGTTCACCGAGGCCGATGCCTTCGTCGCCCTGCCGGGCGGCATCGGCACGCTGGAGGAACTGGTGGAGCAACTCACCTGGGCGCAGCTCGGCCGTCATTCCAAGCCGGTCGCCATCGCCAATGTCGGCGGCTTCTGGGACCCGCTGCGCGTGCTCTTCGACCACATGAAGGACGAGGGCTTCATCCGGCCGGGCCTTGCGGTCAAGTATTCGATCATCGACGAGGTGCGCGACATTATCCCGACGCTGAAGGCGCAGGTGGCGAAGCTGCCGCAGGAGGCGCTGTCCGCCGAGCACGACGCGGTGGTCATCGAAAAGATGTGAGGTTCACACCCCCGCGCCGTCCTTGACCAGCTTGTAGGTGATGGAGTCCGTCAACGCCTGGAAGCTGGCATCGATGATGTTGGCCGACACACCCACCGTGGTCCATGTCTCGCCGTCGCCGTCGCGGCTCTCGATGAGCACGCGCGTCACCGCGCCGGTGCCGCCGTTCAGGATGCGGACGCGGAAGTCGATCAGTTCCAGGTCCTCGATGAACCGCTGATACTTGCCGAGGTCCTTGCGCAGCGCCGCATCCAGCGCGTTGACCGGGCCATTGCCCTCCGCCGCCGAGATCAAGGTCTCCGCGCCGACCCTCACCTTCACGGTGGCCTCGGAGAAGGTGACGAGATCGCCGATGGCGTTGTGGCGGCGCTCGACATTGACCTTGAACCGCTCCACCTCGAAGAAGGCCGGCACCTCGCCCATCACCCGCTTGGCGAGCAGGAAGAACGAGGCGTCGGCGCCCTCATAGGCATAGCCGAGGCTTTCGCGCTCCTTCACCTCGTCGAGAATGCGCAGGATGCGCGGATCGTCCTTCGCCACGGTGAGGCCGACACGCTCCAGTTCGGCGAGCACATTGGACTTGCCGGCCTGCTCCGACACCAGAACCTGGCGCCGGTTGCCGACCGTCTCGGGCGGCACATGCTCGTAGGTCTCCGGTTCCTTGAGGACGGCCGAGGCATGGATGCCGGCCTTGGTGGCAAAGGCCGAGGCGCCGACGTAGGGGGCATGGCGGTTTGGCGGGCGGTTGAGCAGTTCGTCGAGCTGGCGCGAGGCTTTTGTCAGGTGCGCCAGCTTCTCGCGCGACACCCCGATGGAGAAGCGGTCGGCAAAGCCGGGCTTGAGCAGCAGGGTGGGGATGAGCGAGGTCAGGTTGGCATTGCCGCAGCGCTCGCCGAGGCCATTGAGCGTGCCCTGGATCTGGCGCGCGCCCGCGCGCACGGCGGCGAGCGAATTGGCCACCGCCTGTTCGGTGTCGTTATGCGCGTGGATGCCGAGATGATCGCCCGGCACGACCGCTGTCACGTCCGACACGATCGCCTCGATCTCCTCCGGCAGCGTGCCGCCATTGGTGTCGCACAGCACCACCCAGCGGGCGCCCGCCTCGTAGGCCGCGCGGGCGCAGGCCAGCGCATAGTCGCGGTTGGCCTTGAACCCGTCGAAGAAATGCTCGCAGTCGAGCAGCACCTCGCGTCCGCGCGCCCTGGCCGCCTCGACCGAGTCGCGGATGCCTTCGAGGTTTTCCTCCAGCGTGCAGCCGAGCGCGACATGGACATGGTAGTCCCAGCTCTTGGCGACGAAGCAGATGGCATCGGCCTCGGCGTCCAGAAGCGCCGCGACGCCGGGATCGTTGGCCGCCGAGCGGCCGGCCCGCTTGGTCATCCCGAAGGCGGTGAAGCGGGCGGCAAGGCCGCGCTTCTGGCCGAACAGCGCGGTGTCGGTCGGGTTGGCGCCGGGATAGCCGCCCTCGACATAGTCGAGACCGAGATCGTCCAGCAGGACGGCGATCTTCACCTTGTCGTCGAGCGAGAAGTCGACGCCGGTGGTCTGGGCGCCGTCGCGCAGCGTGGTGTCGAAGAGATAGAGGCGTTCGGATGCTGGGGTCATGATGTGTGGTCGGCCGGCGGCCAGACCTCCGTATCGTGGTCGGGATGCTGATGGGAGACGACGGAGGCGAGGAAGGCATCGACCTTCGCCTGTTCGGCTGGCGGGCGCAGCGGCAGCGCCGCAAGCGTGGCAAGGAAGGGCATGCGCGCCTCCACCGCCATCTGGATGACCGGCGGAGCGGCTTCCGGGTGGTCGAGGGCGCCGAGCGCCAGTTCCATGCCGCCGGGATATTCGTAGGTCAGCGGCGTGCCGCATTCGGCGCAGAAGCCGCGGCTGACCACGTTGGAGCTCCGGAACCGCTTCGGCTCGCCGCGGGTCCACCTGAGGCCGTTGCCCGAGACGAGCGGGCCGAAATAGCTGCCGAACGCCTTCTGGCACATGCGGCAATGGCAGATGGACGCCCGCCCGAGGCTGTCGCAGGCAAAGCGCACGGCGCCGCACTGGCATCCGCCGGTGACGGGGGAGGGTGTGGTCATCGGAAAGGGCTCCCTGCCGTGGCCTGCATCGGGTTCGTGCGTCCTTCGAGGCTCGCCCTGCTGGCTCGCACCTCAGGATGAGGAAGGGTGTGCGCGGCACGACGGTCGCCCGCGGCGCAGTCGGCGCCGCATCGCCAGCGTGCAAGGCGTCCGGGCGGGGTCCCGTCATGCAGGTCACCCACGCCCCTCATCCTGAGGTGCGAGGCGATAGCCGAGCCTCGAAGGACGCACATGCGGAATGCATTGCCCATGCGCGGAGCATGCCTTGCACGCGGCACCCATTGATCCCTCCGCCCGTCATCCCCGGCGAGCCCGAAGGGCGAGGGAAGGTGATCCAGACACCGAACAGCATCGACGCCCGAGATTTGGTCCTCAACGCTCGCATCAGGCCCGCGCAGTCGCTGGACCCCCTTCCCTCGCCCTTCGGGCTCGCCGGGGGTGACGTGCGGAGTGGCGAAGGGACCAAAAGCAGCAGGGCGAGGCGCGCTCATCGCATCACCGCCCATGTCGTCACCGGCTCGCCGGTGGCCGGGTCCTTGCCGTCCTTGAGCTGGATGCCCATGGCCGCGAGCTCGTCGCGGATGCGGTCGGATTCGGCGAAGTTTTTGGCCTTTCGGGCGGCAAGGCGCGCGGCGATGAGGGTTTCGATCTGGAGATGAAACAGCTTATTGACGCCACCAACTGCCGGAGCGGCAACATCTACTCCGAGAAAAGCCAGACTGGCTCGGAGTTGCCCAGCGGCGATTGTCTGGCGGTCGATGGCCTCGGTCTCGGACGAGGGCGGAATTGCCGAAACACCACTCGCTTGCCTGTCTAGCCGATCAATCTCGACTAAGGCCAAATGAGTGTTGAGGTCATCGCTCAGGGCATTGAGGATGGCTTCAGGGACATCTGCGGATTCTGTCGAATTGAATTTTTCTAGCGTTCGCCGATAGGTTCGGATCTTGGCATCGGCTTCTTCAAGCGCCCTCGCTGTCCAATCGATTGGCTGGCGATAGTGCGTTTTCATCATTGCGAGGCGCAGCACTTCTCCGGGCCATTTGCGCCCGCCGAACGTGTCCGTGCTCAGCAACTCGTCGATCGTCACGAAATTCCCCAGGCTCTTGGACATCTTCTCGCCCTCGACCTGCAGGAAACCGTTGTGCATCCAGACATTGGCCATGACCTTGTGCCCGAAGGCGCAGGTGGACTGCGCCACCTCGTTCTCGTGATGGGGAAACACGAGATCGATGCCGCCGCCATGGATGTCGAACACCTCGCCCAGGTGGCGCCACGCCATGGCCGAGCACTCGATATGCCAGCCCGGCCGGCCCGGCTGCGCGATGCCGCAGGGGCTGTCCCAGCCCGGCTCGTGCGCCTCGCGCGAGGGCTTCCACAGCACGAAATCCATGTCGGAGCGCTTGTAGGGCGCCACATCCACCCGCGCGCCGGCGATCATGTCGTCGAGCGGCCGCTTCGACAGCTTTCCGTATTCCGCCATGGAGGGCACGGAGAACAGCACATGGTCCTCGGCCACATAGGCATGGCCGGAGGCGACCAGCTTCTCGCAGAGCGCCTTCATCTCCTCGATATGGTCGGTGGCGCGCGGCTCCACCGTTGGCCGCAAGCAGCCGAGCGCATCGACAGCTGCGTGAAACCGCGCCGCCGTGCCCTCGGTCAGTTCGCGGATGGAAATGCCGCGCTCGTGGGCCCTGAGGTTGATCTTGTCGTCGAGGTCCGTGATGTTGCGCGCATAGGTGACGTGCTCCGCCCCATAGGTGTGGCGCAGCAGCCGGTAGAGCAGGTCGAAGACGATGACCGGCCGGGCATTGCCGATATGGGCGTCGTCATAGACGGTCGGCCCGCAGACATACATGCGGACGTTCTTTTCATCGATCGGACGGAACTCGTCCTTTCGCCGCGTCAGCGTGTTGTAGAGCCTGATCGCCATAGCTGTCTCCGCACAGCATCGCCCGCCGCTGGCCGGGTGCGTGATCTTTTGCGCTTGGGGAGTATGGCAAAGAACGGCGACCGGCCAGCGAAAACGCTCAGCCGCAAATAATCCCGATGAGGATGATCGAACCGTTCATAGCGCAGAGATAGCGCAGATGCCGCGCCGGCCGTCAAGCGTCACCCTTCGACAGAGCACGCCACCCGCCCGGTGATGCGGCGGCTGCGGAACTCACCGTCCACCGTCTCGCCGATGCTCAGCACGTAGCGCCCGCGCCAGGTCCCGGCGTCGGCATTGCCCCGCGCCTCGACCGTGAGGTCGATGGTCCCGTGTGGCTCTCCCTCGCGTTCGAAATGGACGTGCATCTTCAGGTCGCGCGCGTCGAACCAGCTCTGGGTGAGGTGCTCCTTGATGAAGCTCACCTTCCGGAAGTCTTCAGCCACGTTGGCTGCGCGCAGTTCGAGCGTGCCCTCGAACTGGAAGAAGGCACCACCCGTCGAGCGTCCGATGGGGCTGCCGATGGTGAACTTCGACGCGCGGTCGTCCGCGGTGCAGGAGATGCCACCGGAGGCATGGGCCGGCATCGCGGACAGAAGGGCGAGGGCGGTGAGGGCGATCAGGCGGCGCGGCATGGCAGTCTCCCGGCGGGGCGTTGGCCGGAGATATGGGCCGGGCATCCTTCAGCGTATCGACGTCCGGTGCGCCGCTGCAGAAACGCAGGAAACGCGCCCCGCCGACGTCAAGAAATGAAGTCGCCGCAGCGGGCGATCTCCGCCTGCTGGCCCCAGGGCATGATCGGCACCGTGGAGGTCGAGTTCTGCGGCGAGCCGTCGATGAGCTTGTCCGAATAGATCATGTAGACCAGCACGTTGCGGCGGGCGTCGCAGCCCCGCACGATCTGCACCCGCTTGAAGAAGAACGAGCGCCCCTCGCGGAACACGACGTCGCCCTGGCTGGAGCGGCTCTTGAAGCGGATCGGGCCGATCTGCCGGCAGGCGAGCGAGACTTCGGAGAGCTGTTCGGCAAATCCGAAGGCGCCCGCCCAGCCGCCCTTCTCCGGCACGGTGAAATGGCAGGCAACGCCTTCGACCTCCGGGTCGTCGATGCCGTAGGTGGCGAGCTTGTCGTTCGGCGACAGCAGCCGGAACACGGTGGAGCGCCGGAAGATCAGCTCCGGCGACTGGGCATAGGAGGGCAGGGCAGGCACGCCCACGGCAAGGGCAAGGACGGCGGCGAGCAGGGGACGCATGGGAGACCTCCGGGGCTGGCCGATTGGACGGCGATGCGGCTGGCGATGCAATGGCAACTCTCCCCAACCCCGCTGTTCGCCGCTTGTTCCGAACTGCTCCGCCCCCTATCGAGAAGGGATGATCCCTTTCCCGATTCGCGAGGCCCGCCATGGGTGAGCGCATCACGCCTCCCGGCGGCGATGACGCCGACGGCGTCGAGACCATCAACCTGCGGGATGCGCTGGAAGAGCGCTATCTCGCCTATGCGCTGTCCACCATCATGGGCCGGGCGCTGCCCGATGCGCGCGACGGCCTGAAGCCCGTCCACCGCCGCATCCTGCATGCCATGCGGCTTTTGAAGCTCGACCCCGGCACGGCGTTCAAGAAATGCGCCCGCATCGTCGGCGACGTCATCGGCAAGTTCCATCCGCACGGCGACCAGTCGGTCTATGACGCGCTGGTGCGTCTCGCCCAGGATTTCTCGCAGCGCTATCCGCTGGTCGACGGGCAGGGCAATTTCGGCAATATCGACGGCGATAACGCCGCCGCCTACCGTTACACCGAGGCGCGCATGACCGAGGTCGCGCGCCTCCTCCTCGACGGCATCGACGAGGACGCGGTCGACTTCCGCAAGACCTATAACGAGGAGGACGAGGAGCCGGTGGTGCTCCCCGGCGCCTTTCCCAACCTGCTTGCCAACGGCTCGCAGGGCATCGCGGTCGGCATGGCGACCTCGATCCCGCCGCACAATGCCGCCGAGATCTGTGATGCCGCGCTGCACCTGATCGCCCATCCGGAAGCCACCACCCGCGACCTGCTCGCCCATGTGCCCGGCCCGGATTTTCCCACCGGCGGCATCATCATCGAGGGTCGCGCCGCCATCGAGGAGGCCTACGAGACCGGCCGCGGCGCCTTTCGCACGCGCGCGCGCTGGCACAGCGAGGATACCGGACGCGGCACCTATCTCGTCGTGGTCACGGAGATCCCCTACGGCGTCTCGAAGGGCCGGCTGATCGAGAAGATCGCCGAGCTGATCAACGAGAAGAAGCTGCCGCTGATCAACGACATGCGCGACGAGAGCGCGGAGGACATCCGTCTCGTCTTCGAGCCGAAGTCGCGCAATGTCGATGCGGCGCTGTTGATGGCGAGCCTGTTCCGGCTGACGGAGCTCGAAAGCCGCATCCCGCTCAACATGAACGTGCTGGTCAAGGGCCGGGTCCCGAAGGTGGTGAGCCTGAAGGAGGCCATCCGCGAATGGCTTGATCATCGCCGCGAGGTGCTGCTGCGCCGCTCGCGCCATCGCCTCGCCGCCATCGACCGGCGGCTGGAGGTGCTGGCGGGCCTGATCATCGCCTATCTCAACATCGACGAGGTCATCCGCATCATCCGCACGGCCGACGAGCCGAAAAAGGCCCTCGTCGCGCGGTTCGATCTGACCGAGGTGCAGGTCGAGGCCATCCTCAACATGCGCCTGCGCTCGCTGGCCAAGCTGGAGGAGATCGAGCTTCGCAAGGAGCATGACGAGCTGACCACCGAGAAGGCCGGCATCGAGAAGCTGCTCGCCTCCGAGGCGCTGCAATGGAAGACGGTCTCCTGGGAGATCGGCAATGTGAAGAAGGCCTTCTCCAAGGAAACCCCGCTCGGCAAGCGCCGCACCACCTTCGGCGAGAGCGTCGAGGTGGACGAGACCGCCATCGCCGAGGCGCTGGTGGAGCGCGAGCCGATCACGGTGGTGGTGTCCGAGAAGGGCTGGATCCGCGCCCTGAAGGGCCATGTCCAGGACCTGTCGGGCCTGGCCTTCAAGACCGACGACCGGCTGAAACTCGCCTTCTTTGCCGAGACGACATCCAAGCTGCTGGTCTTCGCCACCAACGGCAAGGTGTTCACGCTGGAGGGCGCCAAGCTCCCCGGCGGGCGCGGGGCCGGCGAGCCGGTGCGCCTGATGCTCGATCTCGAACAGGAGCACGACATCCTCCACGTCATGCCGTTCCGCGGCAGCCGGAAGATGCTGCTCGCCTCGCGCGCCGGGCGCGGCTTCGTCGTGCCGGAGGACGACCTGGTCGCCAACACCCGCAAGGGCAAGAACGTCATGGGCGTCGATACGCCCGACGAACTGGCCGCCGTGCGGGCGGTCGAGGGCGACCACGTTGCGATCATCGGCGAGAACCGCAAGCTGCTGGTGTTCCCGCTGAATCAGATACCGGAAATGCCGCGCGGCAAGGGCGTGCGGCTGCAGAAGTACAAGGAAGGCGGCATGGTCGACCTGAAGACCTTCGCGCTCGATGACGGCCTGACCTGGAAGGATTCCTCCGACCGCACCTGGACCGTGGCAAAGGCCGATCTCACCGAATGGCTCGGCACCCGCGCCGATGCCGGGCGCCTGCCGCCGAAGGGCTTCCCGAAGAACAACCGGTTTGCTTGAATGGTCTCGAAGGGCCTGCGCAACGTGGGCCGCTGGGGGCTTCTGACATGATCTCGTTCCGTTCGGTTTCGGCCGCGGCCGTCGCACTCGTGATGGGAGCGGGTGCAGCGCTCGCGCAGGCGCCCGCGAGCTCAACGCTCCAGCGCATCAAGGAGCGCGGCCACATCATGTGCGGGGCGAGCCAGGGCGTGCCCGGCTTCTCGCAGCCGGACAATGCCGGCGTCTGGCGCGGCTTCGACACGGATTTCTGCCGCGCGCTGGCCGCCATCATCTTCGACGACCCGATGAAGGCGCAGTTCCTGCCGCTCGCCTCCAAGGATCGGCTGATCGCCCTGCAGACCGGCAATATCGACGTGCTGTCGCGCACCACCACCTGGTCGATCAGCCGCGAGATCGGCCAGGGCCTCGCCTTCACCGCCATCAATTATTACGACGGCCAGGGCTTCATGGTGCGCAGGGCCGCCAACCTGAAGTCGGTCCGCGACCTCAACGGCGCCACCATCTGCGTCTCGCAGGGCACGACCAACGAACTCAACCTTGCCGACTATTTCCGCACCAACGGCCTGACCTATCAGGTCGTCACCTTCGGCAGCCTCGACGAGGTGGCCAAGGCCTATGATTCCGGCCGTTGCGATGCCTACACCACGGACATGTCGCAGCTGGCGACCAACCGGCTGCTGCTCAAGACGCCGGAGGACCATGTTGTCCTGCCGGAGGTCATCTCGAAGGAGCCGCTCGGCCCCTGGGTGCGCAAGGCCGACCCGCAATGGTTCGACATCGTCCGCTGGACGCTGTTCGCCATGATCTCGGCGGAGGAACTGGGCATCACCCAGGCCAATCTCGAGCAGCAGCTCAAGAGCGAAAACCCGGAGGTGAAGCGCCTGCTCGGCGTCACCGGCAATTACGGCGAGACGCTCGGGCTGACCCGCGACTGGGCGGTGCGCATCATCCGCCATGTCGGCAATTACGGCGAGAGCTTCGACCGAAATCTCGGCGCCGGCAGCCGCGTCGGCCTGCCGCGCGGACCGAACCAGCTGTGGACCCGCGGCGGTCTGCAATATTCGCCGCCGTTCCGCTGAGCAACAGGGCGGGTCGGGCGAGGGGCAGGGCGGGTCAGGACTCGGCCCTGACCCAGCCCTCCGGCATCAGCCGCTCCTGAGGCAGGAAGCGGGCCTTGTAGGCCATCTTGTCCGAGCCCTCGATCCAGTAGCCGAGATAGACATAGGGCAGGCCCATGGCCTTCGCGCGGGCGATGTGGTCGAGGATGACGAGGGTGCCGAGCGAGCGTTTCTGCTGGTCCGGCTCGAAGAACGAATAGACCAGCGACAACCCGTCGCCGAGAATGTCGGTCAGCACCGCGGCCACCAGTTCGCCGCGGCTGCGCCCGGTCACCGAGGTGTCGATGTCGCGCCGGCGATATTCCACCAGCCGCGTCTTCACATGGGTGTCCTCGACCATCATCGCATAGTCGAGCACGGTCATGTCAGCCATGCCGCCCTCGCGGTGACGCCAGTCGAGATAGGCGCGGAAGGTGGAGAACTGCTCGGAGGTCGGCACGGCCGGGCGCATCTCGCCGACGAGGTCGCCATTGCGCAGCATTACCTTGCGGAAGGCCCGGGTGAGCTGGAAATCGGCCACCGGCACCCGGACCGAGACGCAGGCCCGGCAGGTCTCGCAGGCCGGCCGGTAGGCGATCGACTGCGAGCGGCGGAAGCCGCCCTGGGTCAGGATGTCGTTGAGGTGCGGCGCCTTCGGCCCGACCAGGTGCGTGAACACCTTGCGCTCGAACTGGCCGGGCAGGTAGGGGCACGGCGTCGGGGCCGTGAGATAGAATTGCGGCGTGTCGCGCGGCTGGTGCGTCAAGGGCCGGCCTGTCGGAATCGTCCCGCATCGGTGCGAGGCCCGCCTACGATAGGCAAGCCGTGCCGGCCGGCAAGAGCCCTTGCAGCACACCGGAGCCTGCGCCTCCGGCGGGGCGCGCCGCTGATCACATCACCTCGCCGCCGCCGGTCTCGATCCGGACGGCTGGCAGGCCCTCGGCGGCCAGACCCGCCTCGATTTCGCGCGCATGCTCGGCATCGCGCGTCTCCACCGTCACGTCCAGCTTGGTGCCCTTGGCCGGAGTGTCAAGGAACAGCCGGCGGTGCTCGACCTCGAGGATGTTGGCGCCGAGCCGGCCGAGCAGGGTCGCGACCGTGCCCAGCAGGCCGGGCCGGTCCGGAATGGTGATCCGGAACGAGACGATGCGCTCCTCCCGCTCCAGTTCCCGCACCATGATGGAAGCGAGGATGCGCGGGTCGATATTGCCGCCGCACAGGATGAGGCCGACCGTGCGGCCGCGGAACCGGTCCGGTTCGGCCAGCATGGCCGCAAGCCCTGCGGCGCCGGCGCCTTCCGCGATGGTCTTCAGGCGGGTCAGGTAGAGGTTCACCGCGCGTTCGAGCTCGCTCTCGCTGACCAGCACGATGTCGCTGACGAGCTCGCGCACCACCGGCAGGGTCGAGCGGCCGACGATCTTCACCGCGATGCCCTCGGCGAGCGTCGGCCCGCCGACCGGCCGGTCCCCGCCCTTCAGCGCGTTCCACATGGACGGATAGAGCGCCGCCTCCACCCCGACGATGGTGATGCCCGGCTTCATGGCGCGTGCCGCCACCGCATTGCCGCCGATAAGCCCGCCGCCGCCGACCGGTATGACCAGCATGTCGAGATCCGGCACCTCCTCCAGCATCTCGCAGGCGATGGTGCCCTGGCCGGCCATGACATGCGGATCGTCGTAGGGGTGGACCCAGACGAGGCCTTCCGCGACCTGGATCGCCTCGGCCCGCGCCTGCGCCTCGGCCAGCGTCTCGCCGTCCAGCACCACCCTGGCGCCGAAGGAGCGGGTGGCCGCCACCTTCACGAAGGGCGTCGTCACCGGCATGACGATGGTCGCGGGAATGCCGAGCCGCCCGGCGTGCAGAGCCACGGCCTGGGCGTGGTTGCCGGCCGACATGGCGATGACGCCGCGGGCCCGTTCGGCCTCGCCGAGCGAAGCCAGCTTGACCAGCGCGCCCCGCTCCTTGAACGAACTCGTCACCTGCAGGTTCTCATATTTGACGAAGACCTGGGCGCCGGTGATCGCCGACAGCGAGGGCGCAGGCAGCATCGGCGTGCGCATCACCTGGCCGGCGATGACAGTCCGGGCGGCCTCGATGTCAGCGATGGTCGGCGTCACGGTGGCTTCCTTCCGTGGCCGGCAGAGGCCGCTCGCCGAGCCACCAGCGCTTCAGAATGGCGAGCCGAACCTCGCCGAGGGGCCCGCGCTCGGTTTCAAGGCCGGCCAGAACGCGCCGGCCGTCCGTTCGCTGCCCGATCACGCAGGTGGCGTGATGCGCGGTGCGGGGCCGTCCCGGCTCCTGGGCGAGATAGTCGATGCGCAGGCCGGATACCGGCCGCGGGGCCGGGCCATGCCGGAGTTCGCGGATCGCCGCGCCCTCGGCATGGAGCGCGGGCAGCGTGGTGCGGCAGAGATCGAGGCTGGCCTGATCCACCACCGGCCCGCAGCCGGCCAGCATGAGGGGAGCGAGACCTGCGAGCCTGACGGCCTTGCGCAAGACAGCCACGGCTCAGCGGGCGGCGGCGAGGAGGCCGGCCACGCGCGGGGCAAAATAGGTGAGGATCCCGTCGCAGCCGGCGCGCTTGAAGGCCGTCAGGCTTTCCAGCATGGCCCGCTCGCCGTCGATGGCGCCGGCCCGTGCGGCCATCTCGATCATCGCGTATTCGCCCGACACCTGGTAGGCGAAGGTCGGCACGCCGAACGTGTCCTTCACCCTGCGGCAGATATCGAGATAGGGCAGGCCCGGCTTGACCATGACCATGTCGGCGCCTTCCGCAAGGTCGATCTCCACCTCGCGCAGCGCCTCGTCGGAATTGGCCGGGTCCATCTGATAGGTGCGCTTGTCGCCGATCAGCGTCTGTTTCGTGCCGATGGCGTCGCGGAACGGGCCGTAGAAGGCCGAGGCATATTTGGCCGCATAGCTCATGATCTGCACGTCGGTGAACCCGGCCCCGTCCAGCGCGGCGCGGATCGCCCCGATGCGCCCGTCCATCATGTCGGAGGGCGAGATGCAGTCGGAACCGGCCTCGGCCAGTGCGAGCGCCTGCCGGCAGAGGATCGCCACCGTCTCGTCGTTGAGGATGCGCCCGTCGGCGGAGAGCACGCCGTCATGGCCGTGCGAGGTATAGGGATCGAGCGCGGCATCGGTGACGAGGCCGATCTCGGGCACCGCCTGCTTGATCGCGCGCACCGCCCGGCACATCAGGTTGCGCTGGTTCTCTGCCTCCGAGCCGACCGGGTCCCGCAGGTCCGGGTCGACATAAGGGAAGGGGGCGAGCGCCGGGATGCCGAGGCGCGCGGCCTTTTCCGCCTCGCGTACTGCCTCGTCGATCGACACGCGGTCGACGCCCGGCATCGTGGCCACCGGCGCGCGCGCCTCGGAGCCATCGACCAGGAAGATCGGCCAGATCAGGTCGTTGGTGGTCAGCACGGTCTCCCGCACCAGCCGGCGCGACCAGTCGGACTTGCGGTTGCGGCGCATGCGGGTGGTCAGGCCGAGGCTGGATGCGGATTGCGTCTGCGGATCGGAACTGGCCGGACGGAGCGCACGCAGGGTCATAACCGTTGTCCTCGCGGCGCGTCTTGGCCGCCGGTTTCGATCCTCCGGACTTACCATTCTGGAACGGTTCCGAACAGTCCCGCGGCAAGGCACGTCCGTCAGGTCTCATCCGCATGGTTTTCCTGTCTGACATGATGTCCTATTGCCGGCGCACCTGGTCCTTGCAGGTGCCGGCGGGCACGGCCAACGGGAGACCCTTCATGGAAAATCTGCTGCCACTTCTCATCCAGGCGATCGCGGGCGCGGTCGGCGGCAATGTCGCGGGCCGGGCCTCGCCCAACCTCGACCAGGGCACCCTGATCAACTCCATCGCCGGCCTCGTCGGCGGGGGCTTGGGCGGGCAGATCATCGCGGCCGTGCTTCCAGGCCTGATGGCCGGCGGCGGCCTCTCCCTTCAGGGCATTCTGACGAGCCTCGTCTCCGGCGGTGCAGGCGGTGGCGTTCTGCTGGCCGTCCTCGGCGTCGTGAAAAACATGATGGGCAACCGATAGGCCCCTGTCGGGCCCTCTGCGCAACGGCCTCTTCCGCCCGGCCGAATTGACCCGGGCGGGCAGGGATGCCTAATCCATGGCGGTTCGGGCGCATGGCGGCCGATCGCGGCGGGCGTGTCGCCCGCCGACCGGCCGATGGTGTCCCCCATGGATTTCGCGCTCACCGAGGATCAGGAAGCGTTCCGGACGGTCGCCCGTGACTTTGCGCGCGGGGAGATGGCGCCCCACGCCCGCGACTGGGATGCCGGCTCGGTCTTTCCCGAGGAGGTGCTGCGCAAGGCGGCGGCCCTCGGCTTCGGCGGCGTCTATGTGAAGGAGGATGTCGGCGGCTCGGGCCTGACGCGCCTCGATGCGGCGCTGATCTTCGAGGAACTGGCGCAGGGCTGCGTCTCCACCACCGCCTATATCACCATCCACAACATGGCCGCGTGGATGATCGACACCTATGGCCATCAGGACCTGCGCAGCCGCTACCTGCCCGACCTCTGCGCCATGAACACCTTCGCCAGCTATTGCCTGACCGAGGCGGGCGCCGGCTCGGATGCCGCCTCGCTGCGCACCCGCGCGGTCCGGGACGGCAATTCATGGGTGATCACCGGCGCCAAGGCTTTCATTTCCGGCGGCGGTCGCTCGGACATCTATGTCGTCATGGCGCGGACGGGTGGCGAAGGCGCGAAAGGCATTTCCTGCTTCGTCGTCGAGAAGGACACGCCGGGCCTGTCGTTCGGCGCGCAGGAGAAGAAGCTCGGCTGGAAGAGCCAGCCGACCGCCGTGGTCGATTTCGATAATGTCCGCGTGCCGGCCGGGAACATGATCGGCGAGGAGGGGCAGGGGTTCCGCATCGCCATGGCCGGCCTCGACGGTGGCCGGCTGAACATCGCCTCCTGCTCGCTTGGCGGGGCGCAGTTCTGCCTCGACCGGACGCTCGACTACATGCGGGAGCGCCGCCAGTTCGGCTCGCCGCTCAAGGATTTCCAGGCGCTGCGATTCCGCATCGCGGACTATGCCACCGAGCTCGAGGCCGCGCGCCTGATGGTGCGCCGGGCGGCCAAGGCGGTGGGTGACCGCGAACCGCGCGCCACCGTGCTCGCCGCCATGGCCAAGCGCTTCGCCACCGATGTCGGCTTCGAGGTGGTCAATGGCTGCCTGCAGATCCACGGCGGCTACGGCTATCTCAACGACTATCCGATCGAGCGGGTGCTGCGCGACGTGCGTGTCCACCAGATCCTGGAAGGCACCAACGAGATCATGCGCGTGATCGTCTCGCGTGACCTGCTCGGCGCGTGATATCAGGCCCCATGACAGACGCAGCCAAAGACGCAGCCGTGGAACCTGAAGTGCTTCTCGAGCGGCGGGGCACCGCCGGCATCATCACGCTGAACCGGCCGAAGGCGCTGAACGCGCTGACGCTGACCATGGTCCGCGAGATGCGCAAGTCGCTCGATTCCTGGGCGGCGGATCCGGGGGTCACGCGCGTGGTGGTCAAGGGGGCCGGCGACCGTGCCTTCTGCGCCGGCGGCGACATCCGCGTGCTGCACGACCTCGGCAAGTCCGGCCGGCATGAGGAGGCGCTGGCCTTCTGGCGCGAGGAATACGAGCTCAACATCCTGATCAAGCGCTATCCCAAGCCCTATGTCGCCCTCGTCGACGGCATCGTCATGGGCGGCGGGGTCGGCATCTCGATCAATGGCAGCCATATCGTCGCGGGCGAGCGGTTCACCTTCGCCATGCCGGAGGTGGGGATCGGCTTCTTCCCCGATGTCGGCGGCACCTATTTCCTGCCGCGCATCCCCGGCGAGGCGGGCGCCTATTTCGCTCTCACCGGAGAGCGCATGAAGCAGGGCGATGCCCTGTCCACCGGGCTGGCCACCCATGTCATGGCCTCCGCGCGCTTTGCCGAGGTGCTGGAGGCACTGTGCGGGCGCGAAAGCGTCGATCACACGCTGGAGGCCTTTGCCGAGATGTCGATGCTGCCGGCAAGCGTGACCAGCCGTCGCTCCGCCATCGACCGGTGCTTCCGCTTCGACACGGTGGAGGCGATTGTCGCCGCGCTCGATGCGGAGGGCGCGACCGACCCTTGGTGCGCCGCGCAGGCGGCCACGATCCGCACGAAATCGCCGACCTCGCTGAAGGTCGCGCTCGCCCAGGTGCGTCGCGGCGGGTCGATGGACTTCGAGGAGGCCATGCGGACCGAGTTCCGCATCGTCTCGCGCATCTGCCGCGGACACGACTTCTACGAGGGCGTGCGCGCGGTCATCGTCGACAAGGACAATGCGCCGCGCTGGCAGCCGGCAGCGCTTGACGGGGTGACGCCGGCCATGGTCGAGGCCCATTTCGCCCCGCTCGACGGCGGCGAACTCGTGCCGCCGGTCCGGCCATGACGGTGCCCGCCGACCAGACCCGGGGCGAAGCGCCGATTGCCGCGCCTGGCAGCGTGGTACGGCTCGACTGGGCGCGCATCTTCCGCCTGTTCATGAAGGTTCTGGCCGTGCTGACCATCGGCCGCGGACTGTTCCACTGGGCCGTTATCTGCGGCCTGCCCAATGCCGACGGCATCACGTTCGAGGATTTCGCGCCGGGCCTGCAGGCGGCGACCGTGTTCTTCGCCGTCATCGAGCCGGTGGCGGGCGTCGGGCTCTGGCTGGCGGCATCCTGGGGTGGGGTTGTCTGGATCATCGCCGTCCTGGTCGCGGTGGGCATCGATGCGGCCGTGCTGATCGGCATGCAGGGCTGGGTCCAGTCCGCCGCGCGTCCGGCCATGGCCTCGGCCGCCGATCTCGCCCTGCTTGCCTTCTACATCCTGGTCGCGGCGGCTGCGGGCCGTCAGGCCGACGAACCGGCCGCCGACTGAACCGCGGCCAGACACCTCTGGGGGACACAATGAGCACCATCGCCTTCATCGGTCTCGGCAATATGGGCGGCCCCATGGCCGCCAACCTCGTTAAGGCGGGGCACCGCGTCCTCGGCGCGGATGTGACGGAGGCGGCGATGGAGCGCCATGTCGCGGCCGGCGGCCAGCGCGCCGCATCGCTGGTCGCGGCGGTCGCCGAGGCTGACGTGGTGGTCACCATGCTGCCCTCCGGCCGCGAGGTGAACGCGCTCTATCTCGGCGAGGCCGGCATCATCGCCCATGCCAGGGCCGGCGCGCTGCTGATTGATTCCTCGACCATCGACGTCGATACGGCGCGCGCGGTCTGCAAGGCCGCCTCCGGCAAGGGCCTCGCCATGCTGGACGCCCCGGTCTCCGGCGGTGTCGGCGGCGCAACGGGTGGCACGCTCACCTTCATGTGCGGCGGCGAGGATGAAACCTTCGCGCGGGCAAAACCCTTTCTGGAGGCCATGGGCAAGACGATCGTCCATGCCGGCGGGCCGGGCAATGGCCAGGCCGCCAAGATCTGCAACAACATGATCCTCGGCATCACCATGATCGCCACCTCCGAGGCCTTCGTTCTGGCCGAGAAGCTCGGCCTCGATGCCCAGAAGCTGTTCGACATCGCCTCGAAGTCCTCCGGCCAGTCCTGGTCGCTGACGACCTATTGTCCGGTGCCCGGACCGGTGCCGACCTCGCCGGCCAATCGCGACTATCAGGCCGGCTTCACCGCCGCCATGATGCTCAAGGACCTGAAGCTGGCGCAGGATGCCGCGCGCTCCGCCGGTGCGGTCACGCCGCTCGGCGCCGGGGCGACCGCGCTCTACGGTCTCTATGCGGCGCAGGGCGAGGCCGGGACCGACTTCTCGGGCATCGTGAATTTCCTCCGCGGCACGTGACGCGCCGACAGGTGACGTAACGTCATCACGAGCCGTGCTGAATGGAGTATGAAGGCGGTCGCGGCCTCTTTCGCGACCGTGCGGGACGGCTTGGTTGACCCGTCCTTTCCAATTTTCGAAGCCTTCGTAAACACCGGCGGGGCAAGGCCGGAATCATCGGGATTCCGATCCTGAATCAATCCTTGCCGGAACTGCTGTAGGTTTATGCAAATACAACGAGACATTACTGAGAAATCAACGCAAGTTCTTGTTCACCTGTCAATGGTTAAGCCGCCTTCATCCTGTTTGTTCGGCCAGTCTTAAAATTCGCGGCTCTAGTCTGGGGTCACAACGAGCGGAGGACAGGGCCGCTCGGCCGAGGGCGAAAAAAGCTCCGGCACCCCACAGGACAAGAGGCGTCCCATGAGCATGATCACCAAGACGCGGGAGATCGCGTCGCCCCCGATCTCGCCAGACCGCCTGGAGCGGTTCGAGGCCATCACTCCCGTCTACATGGAAGCGCTGACGCTGATCGAGCGGCTGCACCGCCGCCTGCTCGACGTCATCAAGGACGAGTTCGACCGGCGCAACCGCTCGGACATCAACGCCGTCCAGGCGCTGCTGCTGTTCAATATCGGCGACCGCGAACTGACCGCCGGGGAACTGCGGACCAAGGGCTATTATCTCGGCTCGAACGTCTCCTACAACCTGAAGAAGCTGGTCGAGATGGGCTACCTGTCCCACCAGCGCTCGCGGATCGACCGCCGCTCGGTGCGCATCAGCCTGACGGCGCAGGGCCACGAGATCGCGGAGATCGTCAAGGCGCTCTACGCCAAGCACGTCCGCACGGTGGAGCAGGTCGGCGGCGTCTCGCTCGACGACTTCAAGGCGCTGAACAAGTCGCTGCTCAGGCTCGAGCGGTTCTGGACCGACCAGATCCTCTATCGCCTGTGAGCCTGGCGTAATGACCTCTGCCATGTCTTCCACCCTTGCCAACTGGCCGGCACTGATCGCCGGCCTCACCATGGTGCTGGTGCTTGCCGAGAACGCGCTTGGCGTGACCGGGGCCGTGCTGTTTCCCAGCCTCGACGACCCGGCGGAGTGATCGCCGCGACATGTTCGCCCATCAGCGGATCGTGAACCCGGCGCGGCCGCCGCGCCGGGCTTTCCGCCGTCTGCAGGGCCGTCATGCCTTGAACTGGTCACAAATCTTCCGCTTAAGGAATGACCCGCCGTCATGGGATTTCTTAAGCATGATGGTGTCCAGTCCAGACTGACGGCCGGGATGTCCCGGCGCCCAGCCGGAGACGATCCGTGGTGCACCGTACGATTTCTCCGTTCCTGTCTGCCGGCCCCAGCCGGCGCGCTCTGCTCGCGGGCCTTGCGGGCCTTGCAGTCGGCGGCGCGACCCCCGCCCTGTCGCAGGGTGTGCGCGGCGGGCGGCAATCGGCCGAATGGTCGGATCATTTCGATGCCGGCTCGCGCGGCCGCTCCACCCGCAATCCCTATCCGGTGCTCGGGCCGCACACGGTGCAGGGCCTCGAACAGGCGATCGCCCAGTACCAGACGATCGTGTCGCGCGGCGGCTGGCAGCCCGTGCCCGGCAGCGAGCGGCTCCGCACCGGCATCCGCCGTCCCGCGGTGGTGGCCCTGCGGGCGCGGCTGATCGCCTCCGGCGACCTCGATGCCTCCACCGGCCGTTCGGACATCTTCGATTCCTTCGTCGACACGGCGGTCAAGCGCTTCCAGCAGCGCCATGGCATCTCGCCGGACGGCCTCGTGCGCGCCTCCACCTATGCCGCCCTGAACGTGCCCGCCGACATGCGGCTGCGCCAGCTCGAGACCAATCTCGTGCGTGTCAGGGCCTTTTCGGGCTTCCTCGGCGGCCGCTTCATCGTCATGAACATTCCGGCCGCCCAGCTCGAGGCGGTGGAGAACGGCACGGTGGTGTCCCGCCATGTCACGGTGGTCGGCAAGATCGACCGCCAGTCGCCGGTCATCTCGACCCGCGTTCAGGACATCAATTTCAACCCCTTCTGGACGGTGCCGGCCTCGATCATCCGCAAGGACCTGATCCCGAAGATGCAGACCGAGCCCGACTACCTCGCCAAGAACCGCATCCGCGTGTTCAACAGCCAGGGCCAGGAAGTGCCGCCGGAATCCATCAACTGGAACTCGATGGATGCGCTGAACTACCGGTTCCGCCAGGACCCCTTCGAGGGCAACTCGATGGGCAATGTCCGGATCAACATTCCCAACCAGCACGCCGTCTACATGCACGACACGCCCTCCAAGGGCCTGTTCGGCGAGGACCAGCGCTTCCATTCCTCGGGCTGCGCGCGCGTCCAGAACGTTCGCGAGCTCATCGCCTGGATCCTGCAGGGCACGCAGTGGTCGCGCGCGGAGATCGACCGGGTGTTCCGCACCAATGACCGGGTCGATGCCAAGCCGCTCCAGCCGGTCCCGGTCTATTGGGTCTATGTGACGGCCTGGGCCAATCCGGACGGCCTGGTCCAGTTCCGCGACGACATCTACCAGCGCGACGGCATCGGCCCGCAGGCCGTGCTCCAGCCGGCCGCGCTGCGCTGATCCCACGGCGCGGCGAACAGGCGGCAGATCGCGTGCGGTCGTGCCGGTTCATGGCACACTCGCCCCATGCCCGATTCGTCGCAGCGCACCGTCTATTTCGAGCATACGGCCGTCGGCGCCTATCTGCGCGTCGCCGCCATCTGTGCCGAGACCGGCACCGAGGTCGTGGTGATGGGGCCGGTCGGCGCGGCTCTCCACGATCTGGAGCGCCTTGCCCTGCGCAAGCTGGAGCGTCGCCTGGCGCAGGATGCGGGCGGTTCGGGCTGATCCCCCCACATGGTCTGGTGTCGGACCGGCCCGCAAGCCTTGGACTCGGGCCCAGCGCTGTGCTACCGGCTTGGCCCTGTCCCGAACCTGCCGGCGCCCGGCGCCGTGTCCCACGGAGCCATCCCGGATGTCGACCTCCTCCGCCCGGTCCACCGAGCCGTTCGACGGCTTCTTCTCCGCCTCGCTGGAAGACAGCGATCCGGTCATCTTCGATGCCATCCGCAAGGAACTCGGCCGCCAGCAGCACGAGATCGAGCTGATCGCCTCGGAGAACATCGTCTCCCGCGCCGTCATGGAGGCGCAGGGCTCGGTGATGACCAACAAATATGCCGAGGGCTATCCGGGCAAGCGCTACTATGGCGGCTGCCAGTTCGTCGATATCGCCGAGACGGTGGCCATCGAGCGGGCCACGAAGCTGTTCGGCTGCAGGTTCGCCAACGTCCAGCCCAACTCGGGCAGCCAGGCGAACCAGGGCGTGTTCATGGCCCTGATGCAGCCGGGCGACACGTTCATGGGCCTCGACCTTGCCGCCGGCGGGCACCTGACGCATGGCTCGCCGGTCAATGTCTCCGGCAAGTGGTTCAAGGTTGCGCCCTACACGGTGCGCCTCGAGGACCAGATCATCGACATGGACGAGGTCGCCCGCATCGCGCGCGAGACCCAGCCGAAGGTCATCGTGGCCGGCGGCTCGGCCTATGCCCGCTTCTGGGATTTTGCCCGCTTCCGCGCGATCGCCGACGAGGTCGGGGCCTACCTGTTCGTCGATATGGCCCATTTCGCCGGGCTCGTGGCGGGCGGGGCCCATCCCTCGCCGTTCCCGCACGCGCATGTGGTGACCACCACGACGCACAAGACCCTGCGCGGGCCGCGCGGCGGCATGATCCTCACCAATGACGAGGACCTTGCCAGGAAGTTCAATTCCGCGATCTTCCCCGGCATCCAGGGCGGTCCGCTGATGCATGTGATCGCCGCCAAGGCGGTGTCCTTCGGGGAGGCGCTGCGCCCCGAATTCAAGGCCTATGCCCATGCCGTGGTGGCCAATGCCAAGGCGCTGGCGGAGACGCTGAAGTCCCACGGCTTCGATCTCGTCACAGGCGGCACCGACAACCACCTCATGCTGGTCGACCTGCGTCCGAAGAACCTCACCGGCAAGGCGTCCGAGGCGTCGCTCGGCCGCGCCTACATCACCTGCAACAAGAACGGCATCCCGTTCGACCCGCAGAAGCCCTTCGTCACCTCCGGCATCCGGCTCGGCACGCCGGCGGGCACCACGCGGGGTTTCGGCATCGCCGAGTTCAAGCGCATCGGCGATCTCATCGCCGAGACGCTGGATGGCCTCGCCCGGGCCAATTCCGAGGAAGGCAATGCCCAGGTCGAGGGGGCCGTGCGCGCGAAGGTGGAGGACCTGACCACGCGCTTCCCCATCTATTCCTGACGGCAAGGGCGGGCCGTGCGCTGTCCCTTCTGCGGCTTCGCTGACACTCAGGTGAAGGATTCCCGTCCGACCGAGGACGGCTCGGCCATCCGCCGGCGGCGCGTCTGTTCCGAATGCGGCGGGCGTTTCACGACGTTCGAGCGCGTCCAGCTGCGCGAACTGGTGGTGGTCAAGCGCTCCGGCAAGCGCGTGCCGTTCGACCGCGACAAGCTGATGCGCTCCATCCAGATCGCGCTGCGCAAGCGCCCCGTCGACCCCGACCGGGTCGAGCGTCTCGTCTCCGGCATCGTCCGCCAGCTGGAAGCCTCGGGCGAGAGCGAGATCCAGGCCGAGAATATCGGCCGGATCGTGATGGAGGCGCTGAAGGCCCTCGACGACGTCGCCTATGTCCGCTTCGCCTCGGTCTATCGCGATTTTCGCGACCCGAAGGACTTCGAGCAGCTCATCGGCGAGATGGCCGAGGACGGCGAGGCGGGCGGCGAACCGGACCGGTAGCTCATGGCAAGGCCGGGGTTCTCGCCGGACGACCACACCTTCATGGACCATGCGCTGCGCCTCGGCCGGCGCGGGCTGGGGCTCACCTGGCCGAATCCGTCCGTCGGCTGCGTGCTGGTGCGCAATGGCGCCATCGTCGGCCGTGGCCTGACCCAGCCGGGTGGCCGTCCGCATGGCGAAACGACCGCCATCGCCCATGCCGGCGCTGCGGCCAGGGGCTCGACCGCCTATGTGACGCTGGAGCCCTGCTCGCACTACGGCCGCACCGCACCCTGTTCGGATGCGCTGGCCCGCGCCGGCATCGTGCGCGTCGTCTGTGCCATCGGCGATCCGGACCCGCGCGTGCGCGGTCGCGGCTTCACCATGCTGCGCGCCTACGGGATCGGCGTCGATGTCGGGCTCGGCGAGGAAGAGGCGGGTCTCGACCATCGTGGCCATTTCACCCGGGTCCGGCTCGGCCGGCCCTTCGTCCAGCTCAAGATGGCGCTTTCCGCGGACGGCTTCGTCGCCGCGTCGGGTGGCGCCCGTACCGCCATCACCGGCCCGCGCGCCAATGACCGCGTGCATCTGATGCGGGCCATGGCCGATGCCATCATGGTTGGCATCGGCACGGTTCTGGCCGACGATCCGATGCTGACCTGCCGGCTGCCCGGCATGGAGCACCGTTCGCCGGTGCGCGTGGTCGTCGATTCCCGGCTGCGCCTGCCGCTGGCCTCGCGCCTCGTCGCGACCGCCCGCGACGTGCCGACCTGGGTGCTTGGCACCGTCGGCGCCCCGCCGGATGCCGAGCGCGCTTTGAGGGCTGCCGGCTGCGAGGTCATGCTGGTGCGCCGCCTCGACGACGGCACTCTGGATCTCGGCGCCGCGCTGCGGCTCATCGGCGTGCGCGGCATCACCCGCGTCCTGGCCGAGGGAGGCCCGCGCCTCGCGGCCGGCCTCATCGGTTCAGGCCTTGCCGACGAGATCGTGCTGGCCCGATCGCCGGATCCGCTGGGGACCGGGGTGCCGGCCTTTTCCGCGCCCTTGCCCGACCGCTACCGGCTGGCGGCGACCGAACCCGCCGGCCGCGATATCATCGAGACCTACCGCCAGGAGACCTGAACCATGTTCACCGGCATCATCACCGACATCGGCGAGGTCGTCGCCGTGGAGGAACACGGCTCGGCCCGGCACCTGACAATTGCCTGCGTCTATCCGGCCGATTCCCTGCCGCTCGGCGCCTCAGTCTGCCATATGGGCGTCTGCCTCACCGTCACTTCCCTGAAGGAGCAGGGCGGGCGGACGCTGTTCACCATCGACGCTTCCGGCGAGACGCTGGCGCGCACGACCCTCGGCGACTGGCAGCCGGGCCGCAGGGTCAATCTCGAACGCGCGCTGCGCATTGGCGACGAGCTCGGCGGCCATATCGTCACCGGCCATGTCGACGGCGTCGCCGCGATCGTCTCGCGCGAGGACCGCGACGGCACGGCCTGGTTCGTGTTCCGCGCGCCGCGGGATCTGGCGAAGTTCATCGCCGAGAAGGGCTCGGTGGCGCTTGACGGCACCTCGCTGACCGTCAACAGCGTGACGGACGACACGTTCACCGTCACCATGATCCCGCATACGCTGGCCGTGACCACCTGGGGCGAGGCGAAGGCCGGCGACTGGGTCAATCTCGAAGTCGACATGATGGCCCGCTACGCCGCCCGTCTTGCGGATGCGAGGGCGCAGGGCTACTAAGCGGCCCCGATTGCAGGAGACCCCGATGGCCGCCCCGCGTTCCGCGCCCGAGCACGTCGTCCCGACCCATGCCCGCGTGCTGGTCGTGGAGGCGCGCTTCTACGATGATCTGGCCGATGCGCTTCTGGAGGGCGCGAAGGCGGCGCTTGCCGAGGTGGGGGCGACCTGCGAGGTGCATACCGTTCCCGGCGCGCTGGAAATTCCGGCCGCCATCGCCATCCTGATGGATGGCGCCGCTGCCCGCGGCCAGCCTTTCGACGGCGCCGTGGCGCTCGGCACGGTCATCCGCGGCGAGACCACCCATTACGAGATCGTCTCCGAGGAGAGCTCCCGCGCGCTGATGGACCTGTCGGTCTCGCGCAGGATGCCGCTCGGCAACGGCATCCTCACCGTGGAAAACGATGCCCAGGCCTGGGCGCGCGCGCGCCGCACCGAGATGGACAAGGGCGGGGGGGCCGCGAAAGCCTGCCTCGCGATGATCCGCCTGAAGCGGTCGGCGGAGCAGCACTGATGGCCGATGTCGCCCCCAAACAGGCGAACAAGCGCGGCACGGCGCGGCTCGCGGCCGTGCAGGCGCTGTACCAGATGGATGTCGCCGGCAGCGACATCAACGACGTCATCGGCTCGTTCCAGACCTTCTGGATGGGCCGCGAGGTGGAAGGAGAGACCTATCTGCCGGCCGACCACCAGTTCTTCCGCGACATCATCCAGGGCGTCATGCGCGAACAGCAGCGCATCGACGTGGCGGTGGACCTGATCCTGACCGACACCTGGCCGTTGCGCCGCATCGAGGCGGTGCTGCGCGCCGTGCTGCGCGCCGGGGCCTATGAGCTGTTCGAGCGGCCGGACATCCCGGCCCGCGTCATCATTGCCGAATATGCCGATGTGGCCGACGCCTTCGTCGACCGCGAGGAGGTCGGCATGGTCAATGCGGTGCTCGACCGCATCGCCAAGCGCATCCGGCCCGCCGAGATGGGCGAGGCGCCGAAGGCCTGAGCCGTCCGGCGCCCGCTGCTGACCTCTCCGTGACGCGACGGCCCTTAGGGTCCGTCATCCGCTGATACAGCCGAACGGAGCAGGTCATGCCCTATGTCGATGGATTCATCCTTGCGGTGCCGAAGGACAGGCTTGCCGACTACGAGGCCATGGCACGGACGGCCGGCGAGGTCTGGAAGGAGCACGGCGCGCTCGCCTATGTCGAGTGCGTGGCCGACGACGTGCCCTATGGCGAAGTGACCTCGTTCCCGCGCGCCGTGCTGGCAACGGACGACGAGATCGTCGTCTTCTCCTGGATCGTTCACGAATCGCGCGAGAAGCGGGACAAGACCAACGCCAGGGCCATGGCCGATCCGCGCCTGAAGATGGACGATCCGTCGCAATATCCCTTCGACGGCAAGCGCATGATCTATGGCGGGTTCAAGACACTCCTGGAGATGTGAGGCGGCCGGTCGGACGCGGCATGGTTCGTCCGGGCGGCAGGCGGTAGGATCATCGCCCTGTTCCCGCCTGCAGCCGATGCCATGCCCCGCCCCACCGAAGACGAACTGATCGCGCGCCACCTTGGCCCCCTCGCTGTCGCGGCGGGAGCGGACGGCCTCACCGACGATGCCGCCGTCATTCCGGAAGGTGAAGGCGAACTGGTCGTCACCAAGGACATGGCGATCGCCGGGGTTCACTTCTTTCCCGACGATCCGCCCGCCATGATCGCGGCCAAGGCGCTGCGCACGAATCTGTCGGACCTTGCCGCCAAGGGCGCCGTGCCGGTCGGCTTTCTGCTGGGCCTCGGCCTGCCGCCGGACTGGACCGAGGACTTTCTCGCCGCCTTCTGCGCAGGCCTCGCCGCCGACATCGCGGCCTATGCCTGCCCGCTCTATGGCGGTGATACCGTGAAGGTTCCCGGCCCGCTGACGCTCTCCGTCACCGCCTTCGGCCGGGCTCGGCGCTGGGTACGCCGGCGCGGGGCGAAGGCCGGCGACCTCGTCTGCGTCACCGGCACGATCGGAGATGGGGCGCTGGGCCTGACGGTCAGGCGGGCGCGGCGCGACCCGGCCACCGCTCCCGCCTGGGTGAAGGCACTCTCGGTGGCGGAGGCCGATCATCTGGAACGCCGCTACCTGCTGCCCGAACCGCGCTGCGGCTTTGCCGATGCGGTCGCCACCCATGCGACCGCCGCCATGGACGTGTCCGACGGCCTTGCCGGCGACCTTGCCAAGCTGCTTGCCGCCTCGGGCGTAGGTGCCGTGGTCGATGCCGGCAGGGTGCCGCTGTCCGAGGCCGCCCGCCGTGCACTGGCCATCGAACCCGCCTTGCTGCCGGCGGCGCTGACCGGCGGCGACGACTACGAGATCCTCCTGACCTGTCGCCCGGAGGTGCTGGGAGACCTTGCCTCCGCCGCCGCCGGAGCCGGCATTGCCATTACGGCCATCGGCGAGATCACGGCGCGTGACGGCCTCGTCGTCTCGGGCGCGGACGGGCGACCGCTCGACCTCGGCGCCGGCCGCTTCCAGCACTTCTGATCCTGTCCGCGCCCCCGGCGCAGGCCTCAGGCCGGTTCTGCCGGCACCGCATAGGCCGTGGTCGACTTGATGCGCTCCATGGCGAAGCGCGAGGTGACGTTCTTCAGCGGAATGGTCTCGATCAGCCGCTTGTAGAAGCCGTCATAGGCGGCCATGTCGGTCACGACGACGCGCAGCATGTAGTCGACATCGCCGGCCATCCGGTAGAACTCCATCACCTCCTGCATGGCCGCAACCGTTTCGGCGAAGCGGACGAGCCATTCGCGCGAATGGTCGTTGGTCTCCACCGAGACGAAGACCGTGAGGCCGAGGCCGAGTTTTTCCGGAGCGACGAGGGCGACGCGCTTCAGGATGATTCCGGCCTCTTCCAGCTTCTGGATGCGTTTCCAGCACGGCGTCGTCGACAGGTGGATGCGCGCGGCCAGTTCGGCGATGGAGAGCGTCGCGTCCTCCTGCAGGAGGCGCAGGATCTTGCGGTCGGTGGCGTCGAGCTTCATCAGTCCCGCCCGTTCAGATGCCGGAGCCGTCGGTTTGGTCAACGGCTCCGATATGGCGGCGCACGTCGCGGATGGTGGCCGCGGCGCTGTCGGCATGGCGGGGACGCGGCCGTGGCTCGGTGACGGCGTGATCGGCAACCACGCGACCGGGCGTGCCTGCCAGAACCACCACGCGGTCGGCCAGATAGGTCGCCTCCTCGATGTCGTGGGTGACGAAGAGCACGGTCTTGCCGGTCGTCTGCCAGATGCGGACGAGCTCGTCCTGCAGGCCCTCGCGGGTGATGGCATCGAGCGCCGAGAAAGGCTCGTCCATCAGAAGGACCTCGGGCTCGACCGCCAGCGCGCGGGCGAGCGAGACGCGCTGGCGCTGCCCGCCGGAAAGCTGGTGAGGCCAGCGCCGTGCAAGATCGGCAAGACCCACGACCGTCAGGGCCTGAAGTGCCCTGGCATGCCGCTCGGCACGCCTGAGGCCCCGGCCTTCCAGTCCGAAGGCGACATTGTCGATCACCCGCCGCCACGGCAGCAGGCGCGAATCCTGGAACACGAGCGCGAGCGGCTGGCGCTCGGCGGAGCGGGTGGCGACCTCCACGCTGCCGGCGCTGGCCCGTGCAAGGCCGATGAGGACCCGCAGCAGCGTCGACTTGCCGACGCCCGACGAGCCGACGATGGCCACGAAGTCGCCCCGGCCGATGGACAGGTTCAGCCCGCTCAGGACCTCGTTGCGCTGGCCGTCCCGCTCGAAGGTGAGGCCAAGTCCGCGGATGTCGATCACGCCTTCCATCGCAGCACCCGGTCCTGAATGGCCACGAACAGCGTGTCGAGAAGGCCATAGAGCGCGGCCATGGTCAGCATGTAGACGACCACGATCTCGCTCGCGAGCAGGCTGGAGGCCTGGATCATGCGCTGGCCGAGGCCCGGAACGCCGAAGATCTCGGCTGCGACGACGGCCATCCAGGCCTGGCCGAGGGCCGTTCGCACCCCGACCAGGATGCCCGGCATGGCCGCCGGCAGCAGGATCTTGAACAGGCGCTCGCGGGCGGAGCGGAAGCCGAAGGCATCCGCCACCTCGATCAGGTCGCGATCGACGCCGCGCACGGCGCCATGGGCCGCGAAGAAGACCACCCAGAAGACGCCGATGGCGATGATGAACACGGCCGCCGCGGGCGTCACCCCGAACCAGATGATGGCGAAGGGCACCCAGGCAAGGCCCGGGATCGGCCTCAGCAGGCGGACGATCCACGCGGTCAGATCCTCGGCCAGCCGTGACATGCCGGTGGCAACGCCAAGCGCGAGCCCGAGGACGCAGCCGACGCCGAGACCGATCAGGTAGTGACCGAGACTGGCGCTCACCGCCGACTGCCAGGCCCCGCTGGTCAGTTCGTACCAGAAGGCGCCGGGAACCGAGGAGGGTCCCGGCAGCAGCAGGGGATTGAACAACCCGATGCGCGGCAGGGCTTCCCACAGGAGCAGGAAGGCAAGCAGGCCGCATGCGGCGAGCCCGACGCGGCGCAGGCCGTCGAAGGTCGGGTTCGGCAGGCCGATGGATATCAGGGGCTCTGTGCGCACGGGTGCCTGCGAGGGAACCGGCATGGCCTCAACTCGCCGCGGGAGCGCGCTGGTGGAATCGCGTATCGAACAGGTCGTCCAGCGGCACGGCCTGGCGCAGCGACCCGAGCCTGACCTGATAGTCCTGCATGGCCTTGGTCGGCGCGATGATCGCCTGCGGATCCGTCTCGAACTTGCTCGCCGGCGATTTCAGGGCCGCGGCAATGGTCGCGACATTAACGATTCCCTTGGCGAGGTGTGCGGCGACGTCGGGGGCCGCCCTGTCGGGATCGCGGCGCAGCAGGGCGCCCGCCCTTACGACCGCATTGACGAGCACCTGGACCTTGTCCTCGTGCCGCTGCAGGAAGCTGCCCGACACGGCGACGACGCTGCCGGGCTGGCCGGGGAACAGCTCGTCCCCGACCGCGACGAGCTTGATGGCCGGATTGCGCGTCCGCACGATGGTCAGCGCCGGCTCGCGGATCGTGGCGCCCTCCACCGCGTCGGCGAGTACGGCCTGCTGGGTCGCATCGATGCCCATGGCGACGATCTCGACATCGGCCCGGTCGGCCTTGATCTGCTCCCACAGCCAGTATTGCAGCGTGGTGTTCGGCACCGAGCCCGGCGGCTGGGTGGCGAGGCGGGCAGGGCGCCCGGTAGCCGCCCGGTAGTGGCGGAAGGCCTCGGCGGGCGCGACGCCCGGCTTGAAGTGGGCGGCCAGCCGCGGCGTGGCGACGAACACGTTCTCGCCGGTTGCGGTGGATGAGACCACCTTCACATCGACACCGCGCGAGCGGGCAACGCCCAGCGGCGCAACGCCGGCGACATAGACGTCGATCGTCCCAGATGCGACCGCCTGGATCATGTTCGGCCCGGACTCGAAGGTGGTGAAACCCAGCGCAAGGCCGCCCTCGCGAGCCCAGCCCTGCCTGTCGGCGACGAGAATGGGAGCGGCGCCGACGATCGGGATGAACCCGACTCGCGCCGCCACGGCTGCTCCCTGGGCACTGGACCTGCGGTTGAGAGCAGGAACGGCGAGGCCGGCGGCACCGGCGATGACGAGGCGGCGGCTTGGTCGAAAAGCTGTCATGTCGAGTTCCTACGGCTCTGAGCGGACTTGGAGCATAGGAATTAGAAAATTATTCTGATAGCAGCAATACAGGCAGCGCAAATAGAAATATTGTACTACTACATGGGCCAGAAATCAGAACGGCAGTCTGCTTTCGGGAAAGGCCGCATCCTGCCTGTCCTCCCTTTCGCCCATCCGCCGGTTTCCGGTAAACGGTGCGTCGGGCCGATTGGCGCTGTGTGGAGGAGAGAGCCGTGCCGGCGCGACCGCTCGTCATGTATCCGGACCCGCGCCTGAAGGCGAAAGCTGCGCCCGTCGAGGAGTTCGGCCCGGAGCTGGAGCAACTTGCGCAGGACCTGATCGACACGCTGGTCGCAGCGCCGGCCATCGGACTGACCGGTCCGCATGTCGGCGCGATGCAGCGCCTTGTCGTGGTGAGGCTCGCCGATGACGCGCTGGTGCGCGTCTATGTGAATCCGCAGATCGTCTGGACGGCTCCCGAAACCCGCGTCGAGCGGGAGGGCAGTGTGTCCATGCCCGGCATTTCCGAGGAGATCGAGCGGCCGGCGCGCATCGGCCTGACATGGCGGACGCTTTCCGGATCCGAAGAGCAGGGCGCGGCCGACGGCTTCCTCGCCGTCGTCCTGCAGCACGAGATCGACCAGCTCGACGGCATCTTCTGGCTCGATCGCCTCTCGCGCCTGAAGCGCGAGCGGGCGATCCGGCGCTACGGCAGGCAACGCGGGTGAACGGCCCGCGCCGGACTCACGTCAGGCCGATTCTGACGGGGCAGGGGTGGCCGGCTTCGCGCGCGAGGGCCTCAGGGACGTCCACAGGGCCCAGAGCAGCAGGCCGATGGCCAGGGTCAGCAGCGTGCCGCTGATCGGCCGCTCGAACAGGGCGAAGAAATTGCCGCGCGCCATGAGCATGGCCCGGCGGAAGTTCTCCTCGATCATCGGGCCGAGCACGAAGCCGATCAGCAGCGGCGCCGGCTCGAACCCGAACATGCGCATGGCATAGCCGAGCAGGCCGAAGACCAGCGCCAGATAGACGTCGAAGACGTTGTTGTTCACGCTGTAGACGCCGATGCAGATCATCACGAGGATGGCCGGATAGAGCCACTGGTAGGGCACCGAGAGGATGCGCACCCACAGGCCGATGAGCGGCACGTTCAGCACCACGAGCAGCACGTTGCCGATCCAGAAGCTGGCGACAAGGCCCCAGAACAGTTCCGGCCGGGTGGTCATAAGCATCGGGCCGGGCGCGATCCCGTGGATCATCAGGGCGCCGAGCATCAGCGCCATGGTCGCAGCCCCCGGAATACCCATGGTCAGGGTGGGAATGAAGGCGGTCTGCGCGGCCGCATTGTTGGCCGCTTCCGGCGCCATGACGCCCTCGATGGTGCCCTTGCCGAAGCGCTCGGGCGTCTTGGACACCTTCTTCTCCACCACATAGCTCATGAAGGCGGCGATCGTCTGGCCGGTGCCGGGCAGGGTGCCGAAGAACGAGCCGATGGCCGAGCCGCGCACCATCGGCATGAGCGAGCGTTTCAGCTCGCCTGGCCGCGGCAGCATGGAGCGGAACGTGATGCGCGTCTGCGGCTTGTGATCCTTGCCGTCGATCGAGGCGATGATCTCGGAAATGCCGAACAGCCCCATGGCGAGCGCGATGATGCTGACCCCGTCGAACAGCGCCGGCATGCCGAGCGTGAAGCGCTCGGCTCCGGTTTCCAGATCAGCCCCGATACAGCCGATCAGCACGCCGAGCACCACCATGATGATGCCCTTGATCGGCGTGCCCTGGCTGATGGCGGAAGCGGCGAGCAGCCCGAACAGCATGACCGCAAAATAGTCCGCTGGCCCGAAGGCGAGGGCCACCTTCACCAGCAGCGGCGCAAAGCCCATGAGCAGGAGGATGCCGACGCTGCCGCCGAAGAACGAGGCGAGCGTGGTCATCAGCAGCGCCTCGCCGGCCCGGCCCTGCTGGGCCATCGGATAACCGTCGAGACAGGTGACCGCGGCCGATGGCGTGCCTGGCAGATTGAGCAGGATGGAGGCGATGGAGCCGCCATATTCGGCGCCGTAATAGACGCCCGCCAGCATCACGAGGGCGGCCGTCGGCGGCAGGTAGAAGGTCACCGGCAGCAGCATGGAGATGGCGGCGAGCGCGCCGATGCCCGGCAGCACGCCGATGAACGTGCCGAGGAACACGCCGAGGAAGCAATAGAACAGGTTGTCCGGGGAAAAGGCGGTCTGGAAGCCCAGCGCCATGTTGGCCAGAAGGTCCATCGCGATCAGAAGCCTTTGAAGGGCCGCATGGGCATGCCGAGCAGCTTGATGAAGATGATGTAGGCGCCCACGCAGAGGAGCAGGCCAAGGATCACGGCGGACAGGGGGCGCGACCGCTTGTCGGCAAGGGCCGCCACCAGGACGGTGCAGAAGATGGCCGGCATCAGTCCGAAATAGTCCATGGTCAGCGCGAAGGTCAGGATCGCCGCGCAGATGCTGACCAGGGGGCGCCACTGCGCTTGCGGCAGCGTGGCGGGCCTGAAGAAGGACAAGCCGATGATGATCAGGGACAGCAGGATGAGGGAGCCGGAGGCGAGCACGGGATAGTAGCCCGGCCCCATGGCCGTCGCGCTTCCGATGGAAAGCCTGAGCGCGCGCACGAAAAACCACACGCCAACGGCAAGAAGCAGCAAGCCGCCCAGAAGATCCCGCAGATCAAACTTCAGATTGCCAATTTTTTCCACAGCTCGCATCACAATTTCACATATTCACAGATATAGCGATCCGATTCGGAACGCTCGCGATGGTTATGGATCAGTTTCACGCTGCAACAAGCGGGAATTGTCGAGAAACTGACCTACCAGCGCGGCCGTCGTTTTTCAACAAAGGCGCGCAGACCTTCCTGCGCGGCGTCTGTGGCCACCACATTGCAGAAATCCTCTACAGCGGCCGCGATCGAGCGGCGGTAGTCGAGATCGTTCTGTCGCATGAAGGCGGCCCGTCCGAGACGCATCACCGTGTCCGACTTGGCGGCAAAGGTCCGCGCCATCGCGGAGGCTGCCGCGTCGAGGTCGGCATCGGCCACCACGCGGCTGACAAGGCCGAGTTCCGCCGCCTCGCGGGCGGTGAAGCTGCGGCCGGTGAACAGCAGTTCAAAGGCCCGGTGCCGCCCGATGATGCGCGGCAGGTGGGCGAAATGGATGGCCGGCAGCACGCCGATATCGATCTCCGGATAGCCGAACGTGGCGCTTTCGGCGGCAATCAGCACGTCGCAGGAAATCGCCATGGTGACGCCGCCGCCGCGGGCCGTTCCGCTGACGGACGCGATCGATGGCCGGCCGAGGTCGTGCTGGGCGTCGTAGAGATCGACATAGAGGGCAGTGAGGAACTCACGCACCTCCATGCCCGACTTGCCGATGAGGATGTCGAGGTCGAGCCCTGCCGAGAACCGTCCCGAGACCGCGCTGGTCAGGATGACCGCACGCACGGCCGGATCGCCGCCGATCTGGCGGAAGGCCGCAACCACCGAGCGGATGAAGTCGAGGCTCAGCGCATTGACCGGCGGGCGGTCCAGCACGATGCGGGCAATGCCGTCCCCGGTCTCGATCCTGACGTGCTGATGGCTCATGGCGCTCCTCCCTGTCGGCGTGCGGCTGCAATCTGGACGCCTCCGCCACCGCTGTCTCCGGCCCGGGCCTCTCCCATAGGTGACGGTTGCCAAGGTCGCCCCGGAGGGGTTCAATGCGGCAAAACATTCGCGCGGGTATGTCAACGTCGGCCACCCGCCGCGCCGCGCGCCGAGGAAGACGCTGGAGGACCGGATGGAACTGAAGTTCACCGACGAGGAAATCGCCTTCCGCAAGGAGGTCCGGGACTTCATCGAGGCCAAGCTGCCGAGGGCGCTGCGCGAGAAGCTCGCGAGCGGCCACCACGCCTCGCGCGACGACATCGTGTTCTGGCAGCGCACCCTCAACGAGAAGGGCTGGGGCGTCGCCCACTGGCCGGTCGCCTATGGCGGCACCGGCTGGGATGCGGTGAAGCAGTACATCTTCCTTGAGGAGATGATGATGGCGCCGTCGCCGCCGCCGCTGGCCTTCGGCACCTCGATGGTCGGACCAGTGATCTATACGTTCGGTTCGGACGAGCAGAAGAAGCGCTTCCTGCCGCGCATCGCCAATCTCGACGACTGGTGGTGCCAGGGCTTTTCCGAGCCCGGTGCCGGCTCCGACCTTGCCGGCCTCAAGACCAAGGCGGAAAAGGCTGGCGATCACTGGATCATCAACGGCCAGAAGACCTGGACGACGCTCGGCCAGTATGCCGACTGGATCTTCGTGCTCGCCCGCACCGATTCCACCGTGAAGAAGCAGGAGGGCATCTCCTTCATCCTCGTCGACATGAAGACTCCCGGCATCACCGTGAAGCCGATCCAGACGATCGACGGCGGCCATGAGGTGAACGAGGTGTTCTTCGACGACGTGAAGGTGCCCCTCGAGAACCTGGTCGGCCAGGAGAACAAGGGCTGGGACTATGCCAAGTTCCTGCTCGGCAACGAGCGCACCGGCATCGCCCGCGTCGGCATCTCCAAGCAGCGCATCGCCAAGATCCGCGAGATGGCCGCGATCGAGCAGCGCGGCGGGCGCCCGCTGATCGAGGACCAGCGCTTCCGCGAGAAGATTGCGGCCGTCGAGATCGAGCTGAAGGCACTCGAGATCACCCAGTTGCGCGTGATTGCCGGCGAGAAGAAGCGCGAGAAGGGCAAGCCGGACCCGGCCTCCTCCGTCCTGAAGATCAAGGGCTCGGAGCTGCAGCAGGCCACGACCGAGCTCCTGATGGAGGTGATCGGCCCGCATTCGGCGCCCTATACGCTGGACGACGACCACGGCTCCAACGAGCCGCCTGTCGGGCCGGAATGGGCGCAGACGATCGCGCCGACCTATTTCAACGTGCGCAAGGTCTCGATCTACGGCGGCTCGAACGAGATCCAGAAGAACATCATCGCCAAGGCCGTGCTGGGGCTCTGAGCGGGCACTCTGCGAGGCCGGAATGCGTCCTTCGAGGTTCGCTGCGCCCGCACCTCGGGACGAGGTGAGACAGCGACCTGCACGAAGGACGACTGTGAATGCTCCGGCACGCCGCCGGGGCCAGACACAACCCCTCCAATCCTGAGGTGCGAGCGCAGCGAGCCTCGAAGGACCCACTTCCAACGGGCGTCGCATCGTCGCTACGCGAACCGACAACGAGATCAGCAGGCTTCCCATGGATTTCGACCTGACAGAAGAACAGCAGCTCCTGAAGGACTCGGTGGAGAGCTTTCTCGCCGATACCTACGATTTCGAGAGCCGGCGGAAGATCGCTGCCCTGCCGGGCGGTTGGAGCCCGGACGTCTGGTCGAAGTTCGCCGAACTCGGCCTCGCTGGCCTGCCGTTTGCGGAAGCGGATGGCGGCTTCGGCGGCGGGGCGGTCGAGACCATGCTGGTGGCCGAGGCCTTCGGGCGCCGGCTGGTGCTGGAACCCTGGCTCGCCACGGTCATTCTTGGCGGTGGCGTGCTGAAGCGGGCCGGCTCTGCCGACCAGAAGGCCGCCAACATCCCGGCCATCGCCGATGGATCGCGCACGCTGGCGCTGGCCACCACCGAGCGGCATTCGCGCTATGACCTGTTCGACGTGACCGCCACGGCCAGGCGGGAGGGGTCCGGCTACGTGCTGGATGGCGAGAAGGCGGTTGTCGTCCATGGCGGCACGGCCGATGCACTCATCGTGTCGGCCCGCACCGCCGGTGGCCGGCGCGATCATGGCGGGATCGGTCTGTTCCTCGTGCCGGGCGATGCGGCGGGCCTCTCGCGCCGCGACACGCCGACCCAGGACGGCACGCACGCGGCCGAGGTCACCTTGTCCGGGGTGCGCGTCGACGCCGACGCCGTGATCGGCGATCCGGAGGGCGGCCTTCCCGTGCTGGAAGCTGTCGCCGACGAGGCCATTGCGGCGCTCTGCGCGGAGGCCGTCGGGGCGATGGACGAACTGACCGCGGTCACGGTCGACTATCTCAAGCAGCGCAAGCAGTTTGGCATCAATATCGGCTCGTTCCAGTCGCTGCAGCACCGGGCCGCCGAGATGTTCGTCGCGCTCGAACAGGCCCGCTCCATGGCCATCTTCGCGGCCATGACCGCCTCGACCGAGGACCCGCAGGAACGCCGCGCGCTGGCCTCTGCCGCCAAGGTCCAGATCGGCCGCTCGGCCCGCTTCATCGGCCAGCAGGCGGTCCAGCTCCATGGCGGCATTGCCATGACCATGGAGTACAAGGCGGGGCACTATTTCAAGCGCCTCACCATGATCGACACCCTGTTCGGCGACACCGACCACCACCTCGCGGCCGTTGCCGACTATGGCAGGCTGGTCACGGCGGCCTGACGGCCGCCGTCACTCAGTTGGTCGCTTCGCGTGGCAGGCCAGGGGCCGTGAATCCGTGGCTCGCAAGGATGCGCTGTCCGTCCGGTGACAGGATGAACATCGCCAGCCGGACCGCACCGGGCGATGCGCCGGTCATCAGGGTCAGTCCATAGTCGGCGCCGACGGCCAACCCCTCCGGCAGGCGCACGACCCGGATTCCCGGCTGTTCGCGGGCGATGGGGCCGGCATTGGTGCAGTAGGCCAGAAAGAGATCGGCCCGACCCTCGGCAAGGACATGGCCGTAGACATTGCGACCCTGGGGAGCCGGAGCACTGGTCGGCCCGCCCGTCAGCTGGAGCGCCTTGGCCTCGAGGGCGGCCCGGCTGCCAGATCTGATCTGCTCGGCACGGGCGAAGACCTGGAAGGCGTAGTCGCCGGCCGGATCTGCCCGCGGCGTCGAGGTCCCGAGCTTCACCGCGGGGTCGAGCATCCGGTCCAGCAGCGTGCCTGCACTCACGTCGAGGCCCGGTCGGACGAAGGCGCAAAGCTCGTTGCGCGCGAACAGGACGACCGGTCCAGCCTTGCCGGCGCCCGCCAGAGCGGCAGGGTGGTTCATGTTGGCGGATGCAAAGACTTCCGCCTTCTCCCCGCCGGCAATGGCATCGCGGATCAGGCCCGATGGCCTGTAGGCCTGCGTCACCCTGAGTCCTGTCTGGGCCTCGAAGGCGCGGCTCGCCTCGGTCAGGGCGCCCCGAAGACTGCCTGCGGCATGGAGCAAGACCGGTTCCGCGGCAGAAGCGGCGCCCGCCGTCATGGCGAGCACCCCAAGCGCAAGGATGGCGCGCATCTCACACCCCCGACTCGGTCGCGTTCGGAAAGAACAGCTGCTCGCCGCCGATCTTGTAGTCCGCGATGGCCTTCTGGCCCTCGGGGCCGGTCACCCAGTCGATGAAGGCCTGGGCATCGGCCGTCTTCACATGCGGGTGTCGCTGCTGGCTGACCAGCATGATGCCGTACTGGTTGGCGAGGCGGCGGTCGCCCTCGACAAGGACGGCAAGCCCGCCGCGGTTGCGGAATGACAGCCAGGTGCCGCGATCCGACAGGACGAAGCCGTTCATGCCGGAGGCGGTGTTCAGTGCGGCGCCCATGCCCTGGCCGATCTCGCGGTACCAGGAGCCGCGGGTCGCGGCCAGGTCGATGCCGGCGGCGCGCCACAGCGCCAGCTCGGCCTGATGGGTACCGGAACGGTCGCCGCGGGAGACGAAGGGTAGCGCGCGCGACTGGATGGTCTTCAGAGCTGCGACGATATCGCGGGTGCCCCGGATTCCGCTGGTGTCGGCCTGCGGCCCGATCAGAACGAAGTCGTTGAACATGACAGGCCGGCGCGGGCCGCCAAAGCCGTCGGCGACGAATTTCTCCTCGGCCGCGCGCGCATGGACGAAGACGACGTCCGCATCGCCTCTCCGCCCGGTGTCGAGCGCCTGTCCCGTGCCCTGGCTGATGACCCGGACGTCAATGCCGGTCTTCGCCTTGAACAGCGGCAGGAGGTGGTTGAACAGACCGGAATCCACCGTCGACGTCGTCGACGCGACGGTGATGAAGCGCGTCCCCGCGGCGGCCTGGGGTGTAGCGGGCCGAGGGTCCTGGGCAAGGGCGGCCGTGCCGGCGAGGGCCAGGGCTCCGCAGGTGAGGATGAGGTGGCGTCGCGTGATCATGTCGTCTCCCTTTTGTCGGTTGTCGTGTCTGCTACCAGGGGAGGTCGCCAGCGATGAACGCCCGCGCCTCCTGCGATTCCGGTTCGGCGAAGAAGGCCTGCGCTGGCCGGTCCTCGACGAGCTTGCCCCGGTCGATGAACAGCACCCGGTCTGCGAGCCGGCGGGCCTGGCCAAGGTCGTGCGATGCCATGACGAGCGTGACACCCTCGGCTCTGAGCGCTGCAAGCATCTGCTCGATCTGCCGTGTGGCGCCCGGGTCGAGCTGCGAGGTCGGCTCGTCGAGGAACAGCATCTCTGGCCGCAGCGCCCAGGCGCGGGCAATGGCCAGGCGCTGCTGCTCGCCGCCCGACATCAACCGGGCCGGGCGGCCTGCGAAGGCCGTCAGCCCGAAACGCTCCAGCGCCTCATCCGCCCGCTCGGTGCGCTCGCGGCCGGCTGCGCCCGTGGCCGCCAGTGCGTGAAGGACATTGGCGCGCGCCGAGCGGCGCAGCATGACCGGCTTCTGGAACACCATGGCATGGCGCCTCACGCCGGCAACGCTGCCCCCGTCTGTGGCCCAGCGGACCTGGCCGGCGGTCGGCCGGATCAGCCCGTGGCAGAGCCGCAGCAGCAGCGACTTGCCGGCACCGTTCGGGCCCAGAATGGCGGTCAGTCCGACACGCGGCAGCGTCAGCGAAATGCCGTCGACCAGACGGCGGCCGCCAGCCTCGAAGACCAGGCCGTTGACCGCAAGCGGCAGGATGGAGGCGGTGTCACGCATGCCGGTCATCCCGAGAAGCGCGCGCCGATGCGGCTGGCGCCGAAGGTTGCGGCATTGATCGCCAGCGTCAGCAGGATCAGCACGATGCCGAGGCCAAGCGCCAGCGGCAGATCGCCCTTGGACGTTTCCAGCGCGATGGCGGTTGTCATGGTGCGGGTGTAGCCGGCGATATTGCCGCCAACGATCAGCACGGCGCCGACCTCGGCGCTGGCGCGCCCGAAACCAGCGAGCAGGGCGGTTGTCAGGGCAAAGCGCCCGTCCCACAGCAGCGTGGGGATGGCGCGCGCGCCCGTCAGGCCCAGCGAGGCGAGGTGCTCGCGATATTCCCCGTGGAGGTCCTCCACCAGTTGCCGCGTGATCGCGATGACGATGGGCAGGACCAGGATGGTCTGGGCGATCACCATCGCGGTTGGCGTGAACAGAAGGCCGAGCGCGCCGAGCGGGCCGGACCGCGACAGCGCGAGGAACACGATCAGCCCGGCGACCACCGGCGGCAGGCCCATCAAGGCATTGACCACGACGATGACGAGCGAGCGACCGCGAAACCGGGAGAGGGCGAGGAGCGCACCCAGCGGCAGGCCGATCACCGCGGCGATCAGGACTGCAGCCAGTGTGACGGTAAGCGACAGCCGCACGATGGACAGGAACTGCGGATCCAGTCCCACGATGAGCGCCAGGGCGGCGGCGAAGGCGGCCGTCATATCCAAAATGCGTCGATCCCCGTTCTGCTTTTATTTGCGCTGAATATCTTCCAAAGCATCAGCTTCTCAAAGTATGGAATGAATGCAATCATGCGCAACATGATGCAGGTCGATGCCTATCTGACAACCGAGGAGGCCGCTGCCTATCTGCGGCTCAAGGAACGCAAGCTCTACGAGCTCGTGGCGCACCGGGCCGTTCCCTGCTCGAAGGTCACCGGCAAGTGGCTTTTCCCGCGTGCGGCGCTCGACCGCTGGGTGACTGCGGGGCTCGCCCTGCCGGACGGGCTGGTTCTGTCGCCGCCACCGCCCATCGTGGGCGGCAGTCACGATCCGCTGCTCGAATGGGCGGTGCGCCAGTCGGGCTCGGGGCTGGCGCTGCTGTCGGAGGGGTCCGAGGCGGGTCTCGACCGTCTCGGGCGCGACGAGGTGTCGCTCGCGGCCATTCACCTCCATGGCGACGAGGGTTCTGACGGGGATGATGACGCTGCCAATGTGGAGCGGGTGGCGGCCCGGCCCGGCCTGCATGATGCCGTGGTCATCGCCTTCGCCCGCCGCGAGCAGGGCCTGCTGACCGCCAGGGACAATCCGCTCGGGCTGGACGGGCTTGTCTCTGCGGCGGCGCGCAACGCCCGGTTCGGCCTCAGACAGGCGGGTGCCGGGGCGCAATTGCTCCTGCGTCGGCTCGCCGGACAGGAAGGCCTCGCCATCGAGGCCCTTGCCGCAGTCCCGCAGCCCTATCCGACCGGTGCCGACCTCGCTCTGGCCATCCGCGCGGGGGAGATCGACTGCGGCATCGCCACGCGGGCCGTGGCGGCAACGCATGGCCTGGGGTTCCTGCCGCTCGCCTGGGAGAGATTTGACCTGGTCATGCGTCGCCGGACCTATTTCGAGCCTGGCCCGCAGCGCCTCCTCGCGCTGCTGCGAAGCCCCCAATTCGGCGGCCGGGCTGCAGATCTCACCGGCTACGATATCGCCGGGACCGGTGCCGTGCGTCTCAACATGTGACGAATGGCGCCGGCTGACCCATATAGGGGCACCATGACCCACGCCGCGCCCCTGATTCCGGTTTCCGAAGCGCTTGCCGCGCTTCTGGCCGGCCTCACGCCTCCCGCTCCGCGGACGGTGGCGGTGCGCGGCGCTGTCGGACTGGTCGCGGCCGAGGCCGTGGCATCACCCGGACCCGTTCCGGCTCTGTGGATCGCCCGGCGCGCCGGCATCGCCGTCGCCTCGTCCGATCTTGTCGGTGCCTCAGCCTATGCGCCGGCCCTGCTGTCGGTGGCACCGGCCCATGTCGCAGCCGCCGGACCTCTGCCGCCGGGGACCGATGCCGTCCTGCCCGCCGATGCCCTCCAGGGCGCCGGGGGCCTGTTCGAGATCGGACAATCGGCCCATCCGGGCGAGAATGCCGTGCCTGCGGGTTCCGACCTCGTCGCGGGGGCGTCGCTGCTCGATACGGGTGTCCAGATCACGCCGGAGCACCGTCTGGCGCTGGAGGCGGCAGGCTTGGCCGAGGTAAAGGTTTGCGTGCCGCGCTACGCCCTCGAGGCGGCGCCCGACTGTGCCGGCCTGCGCTGGCTCGCCGCCCGGCTGGAGGCGTTGGGCTGCCGCCGGGCCGCCCGATGCGACGCCGATCTGGTCCTGCTCGCGGAAACTGCGGGCGCTGACGCCCGCGGCATTGCATTGCGGCCCGGCCATGCGCATCTGGCAGCACGCGACGGCCGGACGCTGCTGGCGCTGCCGCCACGGTTCGACGGCGTGGTGGCCGCCTTCGTCGCGCTCATCCTGCCGCTGCTGGCTCGCCTGACCGGCCGCCGCATGGCGCACGTCACCCGGCCGCTGACGCGCAAGGTCGCATCCATGGTCGGGGCGACCGATCTCGTGCTTCTGCGCGAATCCTCCGGTGGCTGGGAGCCCCTGGCCGTCGGCGAGGCGCCGCTCTCGGGACTGCTTGCCGCCGGCGCGCTGGGCATCGTTCCGCCGGAAAGCGAGGGCGCGGCCGCCGGCACGCCCTTCGATGCCATTCTGATCAACAGCCCTCTCGCCCCCGAAGCAGCATGACGCGTTCAGCCCTCGACCAGGACCAGTTCCTCACAGTCCTTTCGCGCGCGGAAGCCGTGGCCCGTTTCCGCGCGGCCGTGAAGCCTGCGCCGCTGGGCACCGAGACCGTCCCGCTCGAGCGGCTGGTCGGGCGTGTGTTGGCGCGCGACATTGCCGCCCCCATCGACACACCGCCCTTCGACCGCTCCGTGGTCGATGGCTTCGCCCTGCGCGCGGCCGACATTGCAGGGGCCCGCGAGGGACGGCCGGTGCTGCTGGCGCTCACCGGCGAGACCATTGCCTGCGGCACCGAACCCAGGGTGTCGGTGGAGGCCGGCACGGCCACGCTGATCGCCACCGGTGGCCCCATCCCGCGGGGCGCCGATGCCGTCGTCATGGTCGAGCATACAGAGCCGTCCGGCACGGTCGGCATCGCCGTCGGCCGCGCCCTGGCGCCCGGCCAGAACATTGCCTTTGCAGGCTCCGACATCGCCCGCGGCGAGACGCTGCTGCGCCGGGGCACCACGGTCGGGGCGCGCGAGATCGGCATGCTGGCGGCCGTCGGGCTGGCGGGCGCCGAGGTCTGGCGCCGGCCCCGCGTCGCGGTCATCTCGACGGGCGACGAACTGTTGGCGCCGGGCGAGCCGCTGCGACCGGCCGCGATTTACGATTCCAACGGGCCGATCGTCGCCGCGGCCCTTGAGGAGAACGGCTGCGAGCCGGTGAGATCCGGGGCCGTTCCTGATCGCGCGGACCTGCTGGAACAGGCGATCCGGCAGGCCCACGCGGCCTGCGACGCGGTGATCCTGTCCGGCGGCACGTCGAAGGGCGCCGGCGACCTGACCTACCGCATCGTCTCAGGTCTCGGCGACCCCGGGATCGTCGCCCATGGCGTGGCACTGAAGCCCGGCAAGCCGCTCTGCCTTGCGGTCTGCGCCGGCAAGCCGGTGGTCATCCTGCCGGGCTTTCCGACCTCCGCCATGTTCACCTTCCACGACATCGTCGCGCCGGTGCTGCGCATCCTTGCAGGCCTGCCGGAGCGCCACGAGGTGCGCACCACGGCCCGCGTGCCGGTGCGCGTCCCCTCCGACCTCGGCCGCACCGAGTTCGTCATGGTGGCGCTCGCTGGCACCGAAGAGGACCGCATCGCCTATCCCGTGGGGAAGGGATCGGGGGCGGTCACCGCCTTCTCGCAGGCCGACGGCTTTTTCGCCATCGACGCGCTGAGCGAGGCCCATCCCGCCGATGGGACGGCGGAGGTGACGCTGTTCACGCCGCATCTGGCCGTGCCCGACCTCACCATCATGGGCAGCCATTGTGTCGGGCTCGACGCGGTTGTCGGCCGGCTGGCCGGCGAGGGCCTTGCGGCGCGGGTTCTGGCGCTCGGCAGCCAGGGCGGTCTCTCGGCCTTGCGGCGCGGCGAATGCGATCTTGCCCCCATCCACCTGCTCGACCCGGCAAGCGGCACCTACAACCGCCCGTTCCTGCCGGAGGGCGCGCAATTGATCCCCGGCTGGCGACGCATGCAGGGCATCCTGCATCGCCCCGGCCATGCCCCGTTCGCTGGCGCCGCCGATGCCGCTGGCGCCATTGCTGCGGCGCTGGCCGATCCCGATTGCCTGATGGTCGGACGCAATCCGGGGGCCGGTACGCGCATCCTGATCGACCAGTTGCTCGGCGGGGCGAAGCCGCCCGGCTACTGGAACCAGCCGCGCTCGCACAATGCCGTGGCGGCGGCGGTCGCCCAGGGCCGGGCCGACTGGGGCCTCGCCATCCGGCAGGTCGCCGAGGCCAACGGCCTTGGTTTCATCCCGCTCGCCGAGGAGCATTATGACATCGCGGTTGCCGCCTCGCCGCGCAGGCCGGAGGCCATTGCCGCCTTCCGCCGGGCGCTGTCGGCTGCTGCCGCCGACCTGACCGCGCTCGGTTTCACTCCCGCCGACCCGCCCGAGACCCCGGCATGACCCTCCTCAACCTCGACGGCTATACCGACATCCCCGCCGGCAAGCTTGCCGCCGTGGTCACCCATCTGGAGATGCGCGAGCGGCCGACCCCTGCCGTGCCCACGCAGGCGATCCGCCTCCGGCGCGTGCCGCAGCCCGACCTTGGCTGGTATCGTGCGCTCTATGCCGCCATCGGCCTCGACTGGCTGTGGTTCTCGCGCCTGCTGATGAGCGATGCGGACCTGGCGGCAATCCTCCACCATCCGGGCGTCGAGGTCTTCGCGGCCGATGGCGAGCGCGAGGCGGTCGGGATTGTCGAACTGAACCGCCGCGACCCGGCCGACGTCGAGATCGCCTTCTTCGGTCTTCGGGCGGATGCCCTGGGACGCGGCCTCGGCGGCGCCATGATGGGCGAGGCGCTGCGCCACGCCTGGCAGTCGGAAACGCGGCGCGTCTGGCTGCACACCTGCACGCTGGACCACCCCGGCGCGCTCGGCTTCTACCGCCGTATGGGATTTTCGCCCTTCGCGCGCGCCATCGAGGTGATCGACGATCCACGCCTGTCGGGGCGGATTCCGCGCGAGGCGGCGCCCCGGGCGCCGATCATCTGAAGCGGTCGGTCAGGCCAGCCAGCGCTTGCGCCGTTTGTAGCTTTTCACATCCCGGAAGCTCTTCTTGCTGCCCTCGGCAACCCCCAGATAGAACTCCTTGACGTCCTCGTTCTCGCGCAAAGCCTTGGCGTCGCCGTCCATGACGATCCGGCCCGTCTCCATGATGTAGCCGAAGGTGGCGTAGCGCAGCGCCATGTTGGTGTTCTGCTCGGCCAGCAGGAAGGACACGCCCTCCTTGGCGTTGATGTCCTTCACGATCTCGAAGATCTGCTCGACGATCTGCGGGGCTAGGCCCATGGACGGCTCGTCGAGAAGGATCATCTTCGGCCGGCTCATCAGGGCGCGGCCGACGGCGCACATCTGCTGCTCGCCGCCGGACGTGTAGCCGGCCATGGCGGTGCGGCGCTCCTTCAGTCGCGGGAAATAGGTGTAGATCTTGTCGATGTCGTCGCGGATCGCCGCCTTGCCGTCGCGCCGGGTGAAAGCACCGGTGAGCAGGTTTTCCTCGATGGTCAGGTGGCCGAAGCAGTGGCGGCCTTCCATCACCTGGATGCAGCCGCGGCGCACGAGGTCGTTCGGCGACAGCGCGTGAACCTCCTCGCCCTCGAACAGGATGTGGCCCTTGGTGACCTCGCCGCGCTCGGCATGCAGCAGGTTGGAGATCGCCTTCAGCGTCGTGGTCTTGCCGGCCCCGTTGGCCCCGAGAATGGCCACGATCCCGCCGCGCGGCACGATCAGCGAGACGCCCTTGAGCACGAGGATGACGTGGTCGTAAATGACCTCGATATTGCTGACCGACAGGATGAGGTCCTGGGCCGTCTCGGGCGCCGTCGTTGCTTGGGTCTGGGCGGTCATGGAACCTTCCGGTTGTCAGCGGAACTGCCTTGTTCGAGTGCGTCCTTCGAGGCTCGGGCCAAAAGCCCTCGCACCTCAGGATGAGGAGCGGAGTGCCCTGCTCCAGCGATGACAGGGTGCGGCGGCCGGGTCTCGTTCGGCGCTGAGACCTGGCACCACCCTCCTCATCCTGAGGTGCGAGCGAAGCGAGCCTCGAAGGACGCATCGGATCCGTTCAGGTCGGGAGCCACGGTTGCCCGCGGCTCCCGGTCTCGGTCGGCGCCTCAGGAGCGCTGGTCGCAGGCTTCGGTCCGGCGCGGCCAGCCGGCATTGGCCTCGGCATATTTCTTGGCGGCATCCTCGATCAGCGGACGCACCAGGTCGCGGATCGGCGAGATCCAGTCGCTGTCGCGCACGTAGCGGGTGCCGTCCCAGCGGGCCACGAACACATTGTTGTGGCCGTTGTGGTCGGCACAGGTGACGCGCACCGGAGCGGCAAAGCCCTCCATGCCCATCTCCTTCAGCCGCGCCTCCGTGATGTTGAGCGACTCGAAGCCGCGCCGCACATCCTCACCCGTCACCACCTTCTTGCCGGTGATCTGCTGGGCGGTGCGGATCGCCTCGACCATCAGCATCGAGTTGTAGACGCCGCGGTTGTAGAGGTTCTCGCCGACACGGTCGCGCGAGTCGACGCGCGACAGGTTCTTCTCCACCACGTGCTTCAGGATGTCCTGGATCACGGGGAAGTTGGCGCCCGCCTGATGGAAGTTCAGGATGCGGTAGCCTGCGGCCTGGGCACCGCCCGCGCGGGCATCGTCGTCACCGCCGGCCCACCACACGCCGACCAGACGGTCGATCGGGAAGTTGTTGCGGATCGCCTCGCGCACCGCGGTGGGGTTCATGGCGCCCCAGCCCTGGTTATAGAGGAAATCGGGCCGGTCGCGACGGATGTTGAGCCAGATGGCGCTCTGGTTCTGCATGTCGGCGGCAGCCACCGGATAGAGCTTCAGGTTGAACCCGTAGCGCTCGGCCATGGCCTGGAGGACCGGGATCGGCTCCTTGCCGTAGGGCGCGTCGAGATGGATCAGCCCGAGCGTCTTGCCGCGCAGCTTGTCGAAGCCGCCTTCGCGCTGGGCCATGTAGGTGACCATGACGGAGGCGCCGTCCCAGTAGGTGGCCGGCGGATTGAAGATCCATGGGAAGGTGTTGCCGTCAGCCGAGGCGGACAGGCCATAGGCCATGGACAGCAGCGGAACCCGGTCAACCGCCGCGCGCGGGATCAGTTGCAGGGTGATGCCGGTCGAATAGGGGTTCACCACCACCGGGTTGCGCGAGCGCAGCGAGTCGTAGCACTCCACGCCCTTCTTGGTGTCGTAGCCCGTTTCGCATTCCTCGATGACGATGCGCACACCGTTGATGCCGCCGTCACGCTGGTTGATCATTTCGAGGTAGTCGCGCATGCCGTTCGCGATCGGGATGCCCGACGAGGCGAAGGGGCCGGTGCGGTAGCTGAGCAGCGGGATGAAGATCGTGTCCTGGGCCTGGGCGCTTGCCGGCATGGGTGCCGCCGTCGCCAGACCCGCGGCGAAGGCCGCAGCCATCGTCCACTTGAAGCCTTTCATGGAAGTTCCTCCTTGGATTTGGCGGGCCGGTGATCCGGTCGCCGCGGTCCTGTCATGCCTGGCTTTCCGCCGGGTCTCGTTGATGCGGGATCAGGCCCTCAATAGGGGAAGGGCCAGACCCTGAGCTTCTGCTTCGCGATCTGCCAGAGCCTGGCCAGGCCATGGGGCTCGACGATCAGGAAGATGATGATGAGCGCGCCGACCATGATGTGGGTCAGGTGCTCGGCGGCTGCGCCCGTGAGCGGGATGCCGATGGCCGGCACGCCGAATTTGAGGATGGTCGGCAGGGTGGAGATGAAGAAGGCGCCGAAGAACGAGCCGATCAGGCTGCCGAGGCCTCCGATGATCACCATGAACAGCACGAGGAAGCTCTGGTTGACGTTGAAGGCATCATTCGCCTCGCCACCGCCGTACCAGAGGAACATCATGCAGGCGCCCGCCACCCCGCAATAAAACGACGACACGGCGAAGGCGAGCAGCTTGGTCGGCAGCAGCCGGATCCCCATCAGCTCGGCCGCGATGTCCATGTCGCGCACCGCCATCCAGGACCGCCCGATCCGGCCGTGGACGATGTTGGAGGCAACCCAGGTCAGCAGAACCACAATGGAAAGCAGCACCAGATAGCGCACCTCCGGCGCTGCCCGCGCCCCGGTGATCGCCACGCCGAACAGGGTGCGCTCCGGCACCTCGATCGCCCCCGAGGCATTGTAGTTGTAGAGCCAGGGGATGCGCACGAAGCACCATTGCAGGAAGAACTGCGCGGCGAGCGTCGCCACGGCCAGATAGAAGCCCTTGATCCTGAGGCTCGGAATGCCGAACACCACCCCGATGGCCGCCGAGAACAGGCCGGAGACGAGGATCCAGACGATGATGTTCACGCCGGGGAAGATCGTCGTCAGCTTGTAGCAGGCATAGGCGCCCACCCCCATGAACGCGCCGGTGCCCAGCGAGATCAGGCCGGTATAGCCGGTCAGGATGTTCAGCCCGATCGCGGCCAGGGCGAAGACCAGGAACGGCACCATCACCGACAGGATGATGAACTCGGATGCGAACAGCGGGACGCCGATGAAGGCGACCGCAAGGATCAGCATCAGCCCGATACGGTCCTGCAGCAGCGGGAACACCGCCATGTCGGACTTGTAGGAGGTCTTGTACTGGCCGGCTTCACGATAGAACACGACGGGGCGCTCCTCAGATCCGCTCGATGATCTTTTCGCCGAACAATCCCTGGGGCCGGAACATCAGGAAGGTCAGCGCGATGACATAGGCAAGCCAGCTCTCGATGCCGCTGCCGAACAGCGGGCCCCAGTAGAACTCGCCGATCTTCTCGCCGATGCCGATGATGAGGCCGCCGACGATCGCGCCCGGCACCGAGGTGAAGCCGCCGAGGATGAGCACCGGCAGCGCCTTCAGCGCGATCACCTGCAGGCCGAACGACACGTCCGAGCGGGCGCCCCACATGATGCCGGTGATCAGCGCCACGATGCCGGCGGTGAACCAGACGATGATCCATATCTGGTTCAGCGAGATTCCGACCGACAAGGCCGCCTTGTGGCTGTCGGCGACCGCGCGCAGGGCCCGGCCGATGCGGGTGTACTGGAAGAAGAAGGCGAGCACCGCGATCATCGCGATCGCGATCACCGCCGCCGCGATGTCGAGCCTTTGCAGGCTGACCCGGCCACCGAGAATGTTGAGGTCGATGACGCCCTTCGGCAGACCGAGTTCGTCGGCGATCATCACCTTGGGCGACCCGCCGAAAATGGTCTCGCCGATGCCGATCAGCAGGTAGGTCAGGCCGAATGTGGCCATGAACAGGATGATGTCCGGCTGGTTGACCAGCGGCCGCAGCACCACGCGCTCCACCGCGATGGCCAGCACCAGCATGACGCCGAGAGCGGCGATCAGCGCCACATAGGCGGCAAGCACGCCGGTGAAGCCGAAGCCGGAGAATTTCTCGTAGAGCCCCACGAGCGTGAGGCCGGCAAACACCACCATGATGCCCTGGGCGAAGTTGAACACGCCCGAGGCCTTGAAGATCAGCACGAAGCCGAGCGCGATCAGGGCATAGAGCACCCCGCCGACAAAGCCTTCCCAGATCGTCTGCACCAGCAGGTCGGGCATCTGCACCATCTCCACGAAGGGCGCGATGACGATCCGATAGGGCAGGGAGTTCGCCGGCAGCACGCCGGTGGCGCCGGTGATGACGATCAGGGCAAGGACGGCGGCAAGGATGCCCCAGCCGATCAGACCCTTGCGGATCGGGCGGTCGCCGGACGAGGTCAGGGTGGCGTCGGTCATGATCTCGTCCTCAATGGGCCACGCCGAGATAGGCATCGATCACGCGCTGGTCGCGCTTTACCTCGTCAGGCGTGCCGTCGGAGATCTTGCGCCCGTAGTCCAGCACCACGACCCGGTCGGACAGGTCCATGACTACGCCCATGTCGTGCTCGATCAGCGCGATGGTGGTGCCGTACTGGTTGGAGACGTCGAGGACGAAGCGGCACATGTCCTCCTTCTCCTCGAGGTTCATGCCGGCCATGGGTTCGTCGAGCAGCAGGACCTCCGGCTGCATCGCCAGCGCCCGGCCAAGCTCCACCCGCTTCTGCAGCCCGTAGGGCAGCTTGCCGACCGGCACCTTGCGGATGTGCTGGATCTCCAGGAAGTCGATGATCTCCTCGACGAAGCGGCGATGCTCCATCTCCTCGTCCATGGCCGGGCCGTGGCGCAGCATCTGCCAGAAGAAATTGCGGTGCATCTTCAGCGTGCGGCCGGCCATGATGTTGTCGAGCGTCGACATGCCCTTGAACAGCGCGACGTTCTGGAATGTGCGGGCGATGCCGCCGGCGGCCGCCTCGTAGGGCCGCATCTTCGGGCGCGTCAGGCCCTTGAACGTGATCCGCCCCTCGGACGGGTGGTAGAAGCCGTTGATGCAGTTGAGCATCGAGGTCTTGCCGGCGCCATTCGGGCCGATGATGGCGCGGATCTCGCCCTTGCGGATGTCGAAGGAGACATCGGACAGCGCCTTCACGCCGCCGAACGCCAGCGAGACCTTCTCCACCGCCAGGATCACCTCGCCGGCGGCAATGTCGGTTGCAGACGGGGCCCTCATTCCGCAGCCTCCTTGAAGGCGGTCTCGGCGACCGGATAGGGGGTCATGTCGATGATCTGGACGTCGCCCTCGATGATGCCCTTGCGGCCGTCCTCGAAAGTGACCTCGGTGCGGATCTGGCCGCGTGCGGCACCGCTGTAGAGCGCGTCGACAAGCGGCAGGTAGCGGTCGGCGATGAAACCGCGGCGCACCTTCTGGGTGCGCGTCAGCTCGCCATCGTCGGCGTCCAGCTCCTTGTGCAGCACGAGAAACCGCCGGATCTGCGAGCCGGCCATCATGGGTTCCTGCGACAGCGAGCGGTTCACCTCGTCGACATGGGCGGTGAGCGTCCTCAGCACGTCCGGATGGCCGGCCAGTTCCTGGTAGGAGCCATAGGAGACATTGTTGCGCTCGGCCCAGGAGCCGACCGCCGTCAGGTCGATGTTGAGGAAGCAGGAGACGAAGTCGCGATCCTGGCCGAAGGCCACCACTTCCTTGATGTTCGGATAGAATTTCAGCTTGTTCTCGATGTATTTCGGCGCGAACAGCGCGCCGGTGCGCAGCTTGCCGACATCCTTGGCGCGGTCGATGATCTTCAGGTGCCCGGTCTTCGGATCGAAGAAGCCGGCATCGCCCGAATGGACCCAGCCATCCGGCGTCTTGGTCTCGGCGGTCTTTTCCGGGTCCTTGAAATAGCCGAGGAACACGCCGGGCGAGCGATAGAGCACCTCGCCGTTGTCGGCGATCTTCACCTCGACGTCGATGTTCGGCTTGCCCACCGTGTCGGCATGGATCTCGCCGTCCGGCTGGGCGGTGATATAGACGCTGGCTTCGGTCTGGCCGTAGAGCTGCTTGAGGTTGATGCCGAGCGAGCGGAAGAACTTGAAGATCTCCGGCCCGATCGCCTCGCCCGCGGTATAGCCGACCCGGATATTGGTCAGGCCGAAGCGGTTCTTCAGCGGACCGTAGACCAGAAACTCGCCGACCGCATATTTGAGCCGCGCCGTCAGCGGCACCGGCTCGCGGTTGAGGATCTGCTCGCCCCATTCCTTCGCCACGCCGAGGAAATAGTTGAACATCGCCTTCTTGACCGGGCCGGCATCCTCCATCCGGACCATGGTCTGCGTCAGCATGTTCTCGTAAACCCGTGGCGGCGCGAACGCATAGGAGGTGCCGATCTCGCGGCGGTCGTCGACCACCGTCTCGGCGCTTTCCGGACAGCTCACGCAGAAGCCCAGCACATAGGACTGGGCATAGGAGAAGATGTTGTCGCCCACCCAGGCGAGCGGCAGGTAGGCGATGGTCTCCTCATTCTCGTTCAGCCCGTCGAACAGGCCGCCATTGCGGGCCGAGACGATGACATTGTCGTTCGACAGCATCACGCCCTTCGGCCGGCCGGTCGTCCCGGACGTGTAGAGGATGATGGCAAGGTCGGCGCCCTTGCCGGCGGCAATGGCTGTATCCAGCGCCGCGGCCTTCGCGGGGTCGGCTCCGGCCTTCCGGCCAAGCGCCTGAACCTCCTCGAAGGCGTGCATCCGCGAGTGGTCGTAGTCGCGCAGGCCGCGCGGCTCGTCATAGATGATGTGGGTGAGCTTCGGCAGCCGGTCGGAGATCGACAGCACCTTGTCGACCTGCTCCTGGTCCTCCACCACGGCGATGGTGACCTCGGCATGTTCGAGCACGTAGGCCATCTCATCCGCCACCGAATCCGAATAGACCGGCACCGGCACGCCGCCCCAGCTCTGCACGGCGGCCATGGTCCAGTAGAGGCGCGGCCGGTTGCGGCCGACGATGGCGACCTTGTCGTCGCGCTTCAGGTCCAGTTCGCCGAGCCCGAGCGCGAAGGCGCGAACCTCATGCGCCACCTCCGCCCAGGTCCATGAGCGCCAGATGCCGAGGTCCTTCTGGCGCATGGCCTGACGGCCTGCAAAGCGCTGCGCGTTCAGCGCCAGCAGCTTCGGAAAGGTGTCGTGGGCGCCCGATACGGCGCGCGCGTCGGCGTGGTCTGCCACGGCCGGCGTCCTCCCTGATGTTCCTTCCGGCAGCTCTTCCGGCGCCGGTTGTTCCCTTGGTCGACGACCCGTTTCCCGGGTTCTGGCGGCGCCTTGCGGAGCCGCATCCAGCCTCGTCACGGCGGATGGCCGGATAGTTGACCGCGCGGTCGACGAAATCAAGGGGACGATCATCCAGCCCGCGATCAGCCGGAAGAGGGAGGCCGAAACGGCTTGTCGCAGCCGGAATCGGCACGGTTCGATGCCGATTTCGTTCAAGACCTCCGCCGCCGACGTGCTAGTTAATCGATATGGATGGCCCCGTTTCGCAGGCTGAAGCCCTGGCGGCGACACCGCTCGCCCGCGGCGAACGGGCGCGCTTCTTCGCAGCCAGCCGCTTCGAGGGTCTGGAGTGCCTGAGCGCGACCTTCGTCACCCATGCCTATGCCCCCCATACCCATGACACCTACGTGATCGGGAATCTGGAGGCCGGCTGCGAGATGTGGAACACGCGCGGGGCGAAGCACTATGCCTTTGCCGGCGACCTCGTGTTCAACCAGCCACTCGACGTCCATGACGGCATGCCGGCCGATGGCGGCTATTCCTACCGCATGACCTATCCGGGCCTCGACGTCATCCGCCTGGTGGCCGGCGCGGTCAGTGGCCGCATCGTCACCGGCACGCCATGGTTCCGCTCGCCCGTTGTCCACGACCCCGAGGGCGCGCGCCTGTTCTCCGCGGCCCATGCCGCGCTGGAGGCCGGGACGGATGGTCTGGCCGGCGAGGAACTGCTCCTGCGGGCCTATGGCCGCTGCCTGGTTCTCCACGCCGACATCCCGCAGGCCGGGCTCGGCCGCGAGCGCGGTCCGGTGCAACGCGTGCGCGATCTGATCGAGGCGCGCTATGCCGAGGACCTGAAGCTGACCGAGCTTGCCCATCATGCCGGCCTCTCCACCCATCACCTGATCCGCGCCTTTCGCCGCGAGATCGGCCTGACGCCCCATGCCTATGTGGTGGATGTGCGGGTGCGGCGGGCGCAGGACCGCCTGCGGGCCGGGCGCGCGCCGGCGGAGGTCGCTGCGGAAGTGGGATTTGCCGACCAGGCGCACCTGACCCGGGCCTTCAAGGCCCGCCTTGCCGTCACGCCTGGCGCCTATCGCCGGGCGGTCAAGGCCTGAACCTGTCAGGCGAGGGGGTCGGGCGCCGGCGTCCAGACCACGTCCTCGATATGGCGGGCGCCGCTGGCCAGCATCACCAGACGCTCGAAACCGAGCGCGATGCCGCTGGTCGGCGGCATCAGGGCCAGCGCTGCCAGAAGCTCCTCGTCGACGGGGTAGCGCTCGCCATAGACGCGCTGCTTCTCGGCCATCTCCGCCTCGAAACGCCGTCGCTGCTCGACCGGATCGGTCAGCTCGCCGAAGGCATTGGCCAGTTCCACGCCGCAGGCATAGAGCTCGAAGCGCTCGGCGACCCGCGGGTCCTCCGGCTTGGGGCGGGCAAGCGCTGCCTCGCTCACCGGATATTCGCACAGGATGGTCGCGCGCCCACGGCCGAGCTGCGGCTCGATCCGTTCCACCAGCACCTTGGAATAGATGTCGGACCAGGTGTCGTCGCCGGAAAAGCGCAGACCCGCCGCCGACGCCTGCGCGGCAAGTCCTTCCCGGTCGGTCGCGCCCGATGCCGAGACGGTCGCGAGCAGGTCGATGCCGGCATGCCGCTCGAAGGCCTGCGACACGGTCAGCCGTTCCGGCTCCTCGGCCGGATCGCACGACAGGTCGCGCCAGGACAGCACGTCGCGCCCCGTCGTCTCGCAGGCCAGCCGCAACAGGTCGGCGCAGTCGGTCATCAACTGCTCATAGGGCTCGCCGGCCCGGTACCACTCGACCATGGTGAACTCGGGATGGTGCAAGGGACCGCGCTCCCGGTTGCGGAACACGCGGGCGAAATCGACGATCCGCGTCTCGCCGGCCGCGATCAGCTTCTTGGCGGCGAATTCGGGCGAGGTGTGCAGGTAGAGCTGCGCCTGCCGGCCGTCGATGGCGACAGCCTGCGTGGCGAAGCCGTGCAGATGCGCCTCGTTTCCCGGCGAAATCTGCAGGATGCCGGCCTCGACTTCCGTGAAGCCCCTCGCATCGAACCACCTGCGCATGGCCGCCTTGATCCGGCCCCGTGCGGCAAGGAACGGCTTCCGGTCGGCATGGCGGTCCGGCTGCCACCAGGGCGAGGGGGCGTCTGTCATGGCGATGTTTCAGGGCGAGCCCCTGACCTTCGGCGTCATTGCGGCGTCTGGGACCCCCACATAGTCTCGCCGCTCCCGAAGCGAAACCCGGCCCCCCATGTCCGAAAACACCGCTGACCTGCATCCGCTCGACGATGCGACGCGCCTTGCGCCGGGACCGGATGGCCTCCTGGCCGGCCGCACGACGCCCGCCTACTGGAACATGGCCAGCCCCTTCGGCGGCGTCACCGCCGGGCTGCTGATGCGCGCCGTCCTCGACAATCCCGAGCGGATCGGCACGCCCGTCTCGCAGACGGTCAACTATTGCGCGCCGATCGCCCAGGGTGATTTCACTGTTGCCGTGCGGGTGGTGCGCAGCGGCCGGAGCGTCCAGCACTTCTATGCGGAGATCGCCCAGAACGGCACGATCACCACCAACGCCACCATCATCTGCGCGGTGCGGTCGCAGACCTGGCGCCATCAGCCCGCGACGATGCCGGATGCGGCTCCGGCCGAAAGCCTGCCGGCCATGCCGGCGGGCGCGCCCGTCCCGTTCATCGGCCGCTATGAGTTCCGCTTTCTGGAGGGCGAGCCGCGTTTCGGTCCGCCGCTTGCCGAGCCGCGCTCGCCGCATTCGCTGTTCTGGATCGCCGACCGGCCGGCGCGGACGCTGGATTTCGTTTCGCTTGCCGCCTTCTGCGACATCTTCTTTCCGAGGGTGTTCCAGGTGCGCGGCCATCCGGTGCCGGCCGGCACCGTGTCGATGACCTCCTATTTCCATGCGAGCCAGGCCGAGATCGACGCGCAGGGGGATCGGCCGCTGCTCGCCCGCGCGGATGCGCTGCGATTCGGCGACCAGTTCTGCGACCAGTTCGGCGAGTTGTGGTCTGATGCCGGCACGCTGCTGGCCAGCACAAGCCAGATCGGCTGGTTCCGCCAATAGGGCGGGGGTGGCGTTCGGCCGCGCTTTCGTCTATGCGACGGCCCGACAGAACCGTCGGGCCGCAATCCGCGCCGCCGCCATTCCAGGGACCCGTTCCGTGCCGAAGGTCATCGCCTCCTCCGTCCGCAAGGGCAACATTCTCGAAGTCGACGGGAAGCTCTACCTGATCGTCTCCGCCCAGAACATTCATCCGGGCAAGGGCACGCCGGTGACGCAGGTCGACATGCGCCGCCTCTCCGACGGCGTGAAGGTGTCCGAGCGCTGGCGCACCACCGAGCTGGTCGAGCGCGCTTACGTCGAGGACCGTCCGCACACTTATCTCTACTCCGATGCCGACGGCAACCACTTCATGAACAAGGAGAACTACGACCAGATCTCCGTTCCCGACGACATCCTCGGCGATGCCAAGCCCTATCTGCAGAGCGAGATGGAAGTGAAGCTCTCCGTCTATGAGGGCAACGCCGTCGGTATCGAACTGCCGCAGCGCGTGACGCTTGAGGTGGTGGACACCGAGCCGGTGACCAAGGGCCAGACGGCGTCCTCGTCCTACAAGCCGGCCATGCTGTCCAACGGCGTGCGCACGCTGGTCCCGCCGCACATCACGGTCGGCACCCGCGTCGTGGTCCTGACCGAGGACGGGTCCTATTCCGAGCGCGCCAAGGACTGAGCGTCTGGCCGGCAGCCGCGGGGCTTGATGGACCCGCATGGGGGATGGTTTCACCGGCGGGCTCTGCCCGCCGGTTTTTGTTGAGGAACCCACAAGGACACGCCTTCACCGCGCGCCCGCCTTGCGGAAAACCCTCAATGGCAGAGCAGCAGCGGGCAGGGCGGCCTGGCGAAGAGGTGCGCGGTGGTGCCGCCGAACACGAATTCCCTCAGGCGGGAATGGCCATAGGCGCCCGCAACCAGCAGGCTGGCAGACTTCACGCGCACCTGGGCTGCGATCACTTCGGCAACCGTCCCGGCCTCCCACTTCACCGGCGAGAGTGTGGCGTGGGGCACATGGCGGCGCAGATGGTCCATAAAGGCCAGATCATCCTCGCCGGCTTCTCCGGCCTGATTGACGATGAGCACCTCCACGGCGCGTGCCGCCTTCAGCACCGGCAGCGCCTCGGCCACGGCGCCGGCGGCCTTGGCACCGCCGTCCCAGGCCACCAGAACCGGCCCTTCCGGCTCCTCGCGGCGCCACCCGTCGGGGACCAGGATCACCGGCCTGCCGGTTCCGACCAGAAGTTCCTCCGCCAGCGCGCCTTCGCCGCCACGGTCCGCGCTGGCGCCGCGCGCCACCACCACGTCGCCGAGTCGGCACCGGCGCACCATGGTCGCCGTCATCTCCGGTAGCGCGGCATGGACGAGTTCGGTTGAGACCTCGGCGCCCCGCGCCGAGGCGAGGATGCGCAGGGCCTCGCCCGATTCCTGTCCGGTCCGCACGAGGTTCTGGTTAATGCCCTCGATGACGGTCTCGGACAGGGCTCCGCCCTCGGGGAACGAGAAGTGCAGCTTGGGAGTGCCGATCAGGGCGACGATATGGGCGCCGCGCAGGCCTGGAAGGGCGAGCGCATAGTCGAGCAGGTCGGTCTCGATCTCGCCCTCGGGGGCGAACAGGGCGACATGGACGGTCTTCGCGGTCATCGAATTCTCCCGGTCCGGGGCCGGATCACCCGCCTCGGGACGACGCTGGACGCGTCGGGACGAGGCCATGATCGGCGGCAATCCTTCCCCCGTCATATGGCGAGGCGATGTCCGGGCGGACAGTGATCCATCGCAAGGACGCCTGCGTCGCCCGGGGCGAAACTGGCCCGATGCCAGGCGACAGGAGGACGATGCCATGGCCCGTGACGCGCATGACAACGCATTCAGCCTGAACCTTTCAGCGATGATGGCGGTTCCGACGGCGGTTACGCAGGAACTGTTCGGCTTCGGGGCGCGACGCCTCAGGGCCAATGCCGACCATCTCGGCGAGGTCATGGCCGCCCGCACGCCCAGGGAATACGTGGACGTGCAGATGAAGTTCGCCGCCGACACCATGGCCGACTATGCCGACGGGCGACGCGGCTGCAGGCTGCCGCCCGGCAGGCTGCCGACACGGCGGGCTGACGCGGCGCTACCCGTTCACCCAGCGACCCACCGCCCGTCCCGCCCAGGCCGCGGCGAGCGAGAGCCCCACGACGGCGGCGAGAAAGCCTGCCGCCCCGGCATAGTGTCCGGTCTCGGCCATCAGAACGGCGTCGAGGCTCAGCGCCGAGAAGGTCGTGTAGCCGCCGCACAGGCCGGCCATGACGAACAGCCGCGTCGACAGATCGGAGCCGAGCCGTCCGCCGGGGCCGGTCACGGTTCCGTAAAGCACGATGGCGAAGGAGCCGAGCACGTTGACGAGGCCGGTGGTCCAGAGGCCCGCCAGTCCGGTCGATACCACCATGATGTGCGTCAGGTAGCGCAGCAACGCACCGAGCGCAGCGCCGCATCCGATGGCCAGGTGCTGTCTCACGGCCGCTTCCTGTTCGGCATGGCGGTCACAGCCCGTGCCATGCTGCCACGGCCCACAGGCCGATGGCCGTGGCGAGCAGGCAGAGCGTTACCGACAGCGCGACATTGCCGGCCGCGGCGGCGCCATGCCCCTCGAACATCAGGTGCAGCGTCTGCAGGCTGAAGGCAGAGACCGTCGTATAGCCGCCCAGCAGGCCGAAGATCAGGAAATCCCGGACAAGGTCCCCCGACAGGATGCTGTCGGGACGGCGGGCGATGCCGGCAACGACGCCGATGACGAGGGCACCGGTAACATTGACCGCCATCGTGCCCCACGGGAAGTCGCCGCGCACGCGCCGCCCGACAAGGCCTGCGAGGGCGTGGCGCCCGATTCCGCCGAGGAAGCCTCCGGCGAGAATGGCAAGGCAGGCGGCCAGCGACATCGCGGCCGTCCGGTCAGCGGCACGAACAGCGTGTTCCGGGCGGCAGGTTGTTCCGTCGGGCAAAGTTCTGCGCGTCGGAGAGGAACCTGAACTGGCCGAGCATGCAGACGCCCGAGCCGCGGGCGATGCGCATCTGCTCGAAGGAACGGCTGTCGACCTCGATCCGGCTGTTGGCGCAATAGACGCCATAGGCCAGAGCCGGCGCGCCCGAAAGGACAAGCATCGCCGTCATCGTCAACAGCACGGACAAGGCGGTCAGGCTCTGGCGGACCATGAATGAAACCCTCGCGAGTCGGGCCGTCATTGTCCCCCCCTACGCGCGGCTGGCAAGAGGTTTGCGGGCGAGGGCAGGGCGACCATCGTGTCGGCGCGGACGGCTTGATCCCGCGCTTGACAGGTTTCGAATGGCAGCCTAAAACTTAACTCATAAGTTAAGTGAAGTCGCCGGCCGCCGGATCAACCTCAAGGCTCCGTCCCGAGGTTGCCAGCGGCGGAGCAGGACGGCCGGGACAGCGGCGCCTCCATCGAAACGTGGAGCCCGACGGAGAGGGCGATGGTCTTGTTCTTCCGCCACTGGTTCTCCTGGTCCCGCCGACTTGATCGCCTTCAGACCTATCTGGAACAGGAGACGACATGCCCGCCCCAGCCGACGCCTCCGCATCAGGCACCGTTCGAGACAAGACCTCGCCCAGCCTCACCATCCGACGGCGGATCGACGCCGCGCCCGCGCGCGTCTGGTCGGCCTGGACGGACCCGGAAAAGCTAGCGCGCTGGTGGGGACCGGGGACGCCGCAGGACATGCGGGTGACCCGGCTCGACGTCCGCGAGGGCGGCGCCTTTCATATCGGCTTCGGCTTTCAGGGCGAGGACCACGACGTTCATGGGGTCTATCAGGAGGTCGTGCCGGGCGAGCGGCTCGTCTTCACCTGGTTCTGGAAGTCCACGCCCGAGCGCGTCTCCCTGGTGACCCTGACCTTCCGCCCGGACGGTGAGGGCTGCCTGTTCACCCTCCATCACGAGCAGTTCTTCGACGAGGCCGCCCGTCTCGGCCATACCCGCGGCTGGACCGCCTCGATCGACAAGCTCGAAGCCTGCTTCGCCCAGGGAGATATCTAGATGACCATGCAGCTCTACTATTCCGACACGATGATGCCGCGAAAGGTCTGCGCGCTGGCGCGCCACCTTGGCTCGCCCGTGACCTATATCGCCGTGGACCTCGGCGCCGGCGGCCACAAGGCGCCCGACTTCCTGGCCATGAACCCGAACGGCAAGGTGCCCGTGCTGGTGGACGGCGATCTCGTCCTCTGGGAATCCGATGCGATCATGATGCATCTGGCGGCGCGCGCCGGATCGCCGCTGTGGCCGGCCGCCGCGGACCGTCAGGTCGAGGTGATGCGCTGGCTCAGCTGGGCGGCCCACGAGTTCAACCCGAAGACCGGTACGCTCTATTTCGAGCATGTCATCCGGCCGTATTTCGGTCTCGGGCCGGTCGATGCGGCGGCCGAGGCGTCCGCCATCAAGGCCTGCCGCCGCCATCTCGGACTGCTCGACAGCCATCTGGGTGATCGCGCCTATCTGCTGGGGCCTGACCTGACCATCGCCGACTTTTCCGTGGCCGTGACGTTGCCCTGGGCCGAGAAGGCCCGCATCCCGGTGACGGATTTTCCGGCGGTGAGCCGGTGGCACGACCGCCTGATGCAACTGGATGCCTGGCGCGATCCGTTCCCGAAGGCCGCCGCGGCCGCGGCCTGACGAAATCCAGGGGGCCAGGGAGTGGCCCCACCCCTCTCGCCGGACGGGTTCGCCTGCCCGGCGAGAGGTCCCTTTTCGTCGGGTTCGCCGGCCCCGGCGGCCAGAAGCTGTCAGCAGGCACCGTCGCTGCGTGGGCCCGCGGGCGGCATTCCGGACCTGCTGACAGGTTCCGGACGGGGATCCGCCACTGTTCCGCCGACACCGTGCATCCCCGACGAGGCATCATGACCGACACCGCGGCATCATCCGGAACCGGCGCAGCGGCGCTCGCCGGCCGGCGTGAATGGATCGGCCTCGCCGTCCTCGCCTTGCCCTGCATGCTCTATTCCATGGACCTGACGGTGCTGAATCTGGCCGTGCCGCAGATCTCGGCCGACCTGCGGCCGACCGCATCCCAGCTGCTCTGGATCGTCGACATCTACGGCTTCTTCGTCGCCGGTTTTCTGGTCACCATGGGCACGCTCGGCGACCGGATCGGACGGCGTCGCCTGCTGCTGATCGGCGCGGGTGCCTTCGGCATCGCCTCCGTCTTTGCTGCATTTGCCACCTCTCCGGCGCTGCTGATCATCGCCCGCGCGCTGCTCGGCATCGCGGCGGCGACGCTGGCACCCTCCACGCTGTCGCTGATCCGCAACATGTTCCCCGATCCGCAGGAGCGGACCTTCGCCATCGGCGTCTGGATCGCCAGCTTCTCCGCAGGGGCGGCCATTGGACCGCTGGTCGGCGGGCTCATGCTGTCGCAGTTCTGGTGGGGCTCGGTCTTCCTCATCAACGTGCCGGTCATGGTGCTCCTGCTGGCGCTCGGCCCCGTCCTGCTGCCCGAATATCGCGACGGTCAGGCCGGCCGGCTCGATCTTCCAAGCGTCGGCCTGTCGCTCGCGGCCGTGCTGGCCGTGATCTTCGGCATCAAGCGGATGGCCGAACATGGCCCCGACGCGCTGGCTGCCGGGGCGACGGCAGGCGGCCTGGTGCTGGCCTGCCTGTTCGTGCTGCGTCAGCGCCGGCTGACCGACCCGCTGATCGACTTCCGCCTGTTCGCCTCGCCGGTCTTTTCGGCGGCCGTGGTGGTCAATCTGCTCGGCTTCTCGGTTGCCTTCGGCTCCTTCCTGCTGATTGCCCAGCATCTGCAACTGGTCCTCGGCATGTCGCCGCTGGAAGCCGGCCTGTGGACCGTGCCATCGGCTCTTGGCTTCATTGCCGGCTCGATGGTGGCACCGCGCCTGACGCGCGCGTTTCTCCCGGCGACGGTCATGGTCGGCGGCCTGCTCGTGGCGGCGCTGGGCTTCGTCATCCTCACCCGGATTGGCGGCAGCTGGGGTCTCGCCGCGGTGGTGGGCGGCTATATCGTCATCTCGCTTGGCCTTGCGCCCGTCGTCACGCTCACGACCGACCTCATCGTCGGGTCGGCACCGCCCGAAAAGGCCGGATCGGCCTCCGCCATCTCGGAGACCGCCTCCGAGTTCGGCGGGGCGGTCGGCATCGCGGTCCTGGGGAGCATCGTCACGGCCATCTATCGCAGCGCCATGGCCTCGGCCACGCCGGCGGCGGTGCCGGAGGCGGCTGCGGTTGCCGCGCGCGACACGCTCGGTGCCGCGATCGCCGTGGCTGGCAGCCTGCCCGAACAGGTCGCAGCCCCGCTGGTGGCTGCGGCTCGCCTGGCCTTCACGCAGTCGCTGGAGACCATGGCGCTCATCGCGGCTCTGGTGGCGCTGTTCGCCGCGGCCGTTGCTCTGGTGATGCTGCGGCGCCGGGAGCCCGCCCTGCCGTGAGGCCGGGCCGGCCTCAGAGCGGCCAGACCAGCAGGATCATGGGGGTCGCCACCACGACCACAAGCACCTCGAGTGGCAGGCCGAGTGGCCAGTAGTCGCCGAAGCGGAACCCGCCAGGCCCGAGGATCAGCGTGTTGTTCTGGTGGCCGATGGGCGTGAGAAAGGCGCAGGACGCCCCGACCGCGACCGCCATCAGGAAGGGATCGGCGCTGACGCCGAGCTGCCCGGCCGTGCCGATCGCCACCGGACACATGACCGCAGCCGTGGCCGCATTGTTCATGAAGTCCGACAGGGTCATGGTGACGACGAGGATCATCACCAGCGCGACGACCGGCTGGCCGCCAGCGAGCCCGCCGACCAGATTCTTGGCAATGAGATCGGCCGTCCCGGTGGTCGCCATGGCGCCTGCGACGGGGATGAGCGCCGCCAACAGGAAAATCACCGACCAGTCGATGGCGTCATAGACCCGCTTCACCGGCACGACCCCGGTCAGGACGACGGCCACAAGCCCGGCAGCAAAGGCGATGGCCGCCGGAACCAGCCCGAAGGCGGCGCCCGCGATGGCCGCCGCCAGAACCGCGGTGGCAAGCAGCGCCTTGCGGGGCGCGGGAATGCGCAATTCGCGCTCGGCCAGCGGCACGCATCCGAACCGGTTGGCAAATTCCAGGATGGCGTCCGGCGGGCCTTGCATGAGGAGAACGTCGCCCTCGGCGATCGGCATCGTCCGAAGGCGCGCGCGCGAGCGGCGCCCCTCGCGCGACACCGCCAGCAGATTGATGCCGAACCGGCTTCTCAGCTGGATCGAGCTGGCCGACCGGCCGGCGAGGTCGGCGCGCGGCCTGACCGCCAGTTCCATCAGGACGATCTCGTCCGATTGCAGGCTGGTGCGACGCGGCTCCTGCTGTTCGGCGGCTGCGGCCTTGCCCTTCCGGCCAGAGGCTGGCGCCTTGCCGCCTGCAGATCCTTTCCCGCCTGAAGATCCTTTCCCGCCCGAAGAACCCTTGCCGCCGGACACGGCCTTGCCGGCCGAATCGACCGCCTCTTCGGCGTCGCCCTTGTCATCGTCTGTAGCCTCGACCGGTTCCGGCCGCACGGATTCGGCCAGCTTGAGGTCCAGCCGCCCCAGCGCGTCGTTCAGGGCCTCCGGTTCGGCCTCGATCACCAGAATGTCGCCGGCACGCACCTCCCGCCAGGGATTCGGCGCGGGGATTCGCGTCTCGTCGCGCACCAGCCCGACGACCTGGGCGTCCGCTTCGGTGAGCGCGGCTTCCACCTCGCGGAGGGTCATGCCCGCGGCGCGGGAGTCATCCAGCACCAGCGCCTCGGTCAGATAGGCGCCCGTTTCGAACGTGTCGGCGCCGCTCCGCGGGCGCGCCGGCACCAGCCGCCAGCCGCCGAGGACCAGAAAGGCGATGCCGGCCACGGCGACGGCCAGGCCGACAGGTGCGAAATCGAACATGGCGAAGGACCCGGAGCCGTTCTGCGCCCGGAATCCGGAGACGATCAGGTTGGGAGGGGTGCCGATCAGCGTCGTCATGCCGCCAAGGATCGAGCCGAAGGCCAGCGGCATCAGCATCTGGCCGGGCGGCATGTTGAGGCGGTTGGACACCTGCATCGCGAACGGCATAAGCAGGGCCAAAGCCCCGACATTGTTCATGAATCCGGAGAGAACCGCGGCAAAGCCGGACAGCGCGCCGATCATCAGCGCCGGACTGGAGGAGCGCGGCATCAAGGCTCGCGCGGCCCAGTCGATCGCACCCGTCGACTGCAGTGCGCCGCTCAGCACCAGGACGCAGGCCACCGTGACGACGGCGGGGTGGCCGAATCCGGCAAAGGCCTCGTCGCTTGGAACCAGACCCGTCGCCACGGCGGCGAGAAGCGCCCCGAGCGCCACCATGTCATGGCGCCACCGGCCCCACAGGAACAGCAGCACGGTGACCCCGAGGAGCGCGAGGAGAATGATCTGGGGCTGTGTCATGAAACGGGCTGTCCTGCCTGCGTCCTCCACGGACGCTTTGCCGCATCTTCGCGAGGCGGGTTGATCGGCCGGGCCGATCGGTTATCAAACCGCATGGTCCCCGCTCTGGTTCCCATCATTCTCGCAGCGCCCTTCCTTGCGACGCTGGCTATCCTGCTCGGCAGCCGCACGCGCGCGGCATCCTCGTGGATTGCCGCCGCCGGCATGATCCTCGGCCTGGTCGCAATGGCCCCGATGGTGCCGGAGGTGGTCGCCGGCCGCACGGTCATCGCGAGCCGTCCCTGGTTGCCCGAATGGGGGCTGGACCTGGCCTTGCGGCTCGACGGGCTGGGGCTGCTGTTCTGCATCCTCATCCTCGGCATCGGCCTGCTCATCGTCCTCTATGCCGCCTATTACATGCCCGACAAGGACAAGCTGGTGCGGTTCAACGCGCTGCTGATGGCCTTCGCCGGCGGCATGCTCGGCGTGGTGCTCGCCGAGAACGTGCTGATGATGCTGATGTTCTGGGAGATCACCAGCCTCACGTCATTCCTGTTGATCGCCTACAAATACGAGGCCCATGACGGGAGGATCGCCGCGCGCATGGCGCTGGCCGTCACCGGCGGCGGCGGACTTGCCCTGCTCGGCGGCCTCCTGCTGCTTGGCCATGCGGCCGGCAGCTTCAATTTCAGCGACATTCTGGCCCGTGGCGACCAGATCCGCGCCCATGCGCTCTACCCTGTGATTCTGGTGCTGGTCCTACTCGGCGCCTTCACCAAGTCGGCGCAGTTCCCGTTCCATTTCTGGTTGCCCAATGCCATGGCTGCGCCGACACCGGTCAGCGCCTACCTGCATTCGGCGACCATGGTGAAGGCCGGCGTCTTCCTTATCGCCCGCATGTATCCCGCGCTTGCCGGCACGGACCTCTGGTTCATCCTGGTCGGCGGCACGGGCGCGATCACCTTCGTCTATGCCGCCTACATCGCGCTCCTGAAGGACGATTTCAAAGGGCTTCTGGCCTATTCGACCATCAGCCATCTGGGGCTCATCACCCTGCTGTTCGGGCTCAACACCCAGATGAGCGCGGTGGCCGCCGTCTTCCACATCATCAACCACGCCATCTTCAAGGCCTCGCTGTTCATGGCGGCCGGCATCATCGATCACGAGACCGGGACGCGCGACATGCGCCGCCTGCACGGCCTGTTCCCCTACATGCCGCGCACGGCAGTGCTGGCGATTCTCGCCGCCGGCTCCATGGCCGGCGTGCCCTTCCTCAACGGCTTCCTGTCCAAGGAGATGTTCTTCGCCGAAACCATCGGCCATCCCGCCTTCCAGGGCTGGGGGGCCTATCTCCTGCCGGCGCTCGCCACGGTCGGCGGCATCTTCTCGGTCGCCTATTCGGCGCGGTTCATCCTGGACGTCTTCTTCAACGGCAAGCCGGTCGATCTGCCGAAAACCCCGCACGAACCGCCGCGCTGGATGCGCCTGCCGGTGGAGATCCTTGTCGTGCTCGTGCTGGCGGTCGGCATCCTGCCGCAACTGTCGGTCGGGCTGCTGCTGGTGACCGCGTCCAGCGCCGTCCTTCCGGCCGGGGTGCCCGAGTTCAAGCTGGCGGTCTGGCACGGCTTCAACGTCCCGCTGGTGATGAGCCTCGTGGCGCTCGGCGGCGGGCTTATCCATTACTGGCGCCGCAACCACCTGTTCGAACTGCACGGCCGCTACCTGCCGCGCCTGTCCAGTCCGGTCGCGTTCGAGCGCGTCTATCGCGACTCCAGCAGGGCCGCCGTCGCACTGCTCGGCTTCATCGACAATGGTTCGCTGCAGCGCTATCTCGCGACCTTCGTCGGCTTCGTGCTGGTGCTCGGCGCCTGGGCCTGGGCAGGCGGGCCTGCCGGGCCGCTCACCGGCCTTGCCGGCGTGTCACCGCCCGATGCCCTGGCGGTCGCCGCGCTGCTGGCGCTGGCGCTGGGGGCCGCAGGAACAGTGCTCAACCACCGGAAGCGCCTGACCGCGGTCATCATGATGAGCGTTGTCGGTCTGATCGTCTCCCTCGCCTTCGTGCGGTTCTCCGCACCCGATCTGGCGCTGACCCAGCTCTCGGTCGAGGTCGTCACCATTGTGCTGCTGCTGCTGGCCATGCGCTTCCTGCCCGAGCAGGGCACGCCGGAGAGCGCGCCGGCGCGGCAGATCCGGGACGCCGTCCTTGCCGGCGCGGGTGGACTTGCGGTCGGCCTGCTGGCCTATGCCATGCTGACGCGGCCGCTAGAGACCATTTCCGGCTACCACATCGCCAATGCGGTGCCCGGTGGAGGCGGCTCCAACGTCGTCAACGTCATCCTGGTCGACTTCCGCGGCTTCGATACGCTCGGCGAGATTGCCGTGCTGGCCATGGCGGCGCTCGGTGTCCATGCCGTGCTCGAGGGGCTCCGGCTGAAACCCTATGCCCATCGCGAGATCGCGGCCGAGGCCGACCGGCACCCGGTCATGCTCGCCATGCTGATGCGGCCGCTGCTGCCGCTTGCCATCGCAGTGTCGGTCTACATCTTCCTGCGCGGGCACAACCTGCCGGGCGGAGGCTTCATTGCCGGCCTCGTCGCCGCGGTGGCGCTGATGCTTCAGTACATGGCGAGCGGCATCGACTTCGCCACGGCGCGCCTGCGGATCGACTATGTCCGCGTGATCGGCCTGGGGCTGGGGATCGCGACGCTGACCGGCCTGGCCAGTTGGTTTTTCGGCAGGCCGTTCCTGACCAGCACCTATGCCTATATCCACGCGCCCGTCGTCGGGAAGTTCGAGGTCGCCTCGGCCATCGCCTTCGATCTGGGCGTCTATCTCGTGGTTGTTGCAGGCGTCCTGCTCATCCTCTCCGCGCTGGGCGACCTTTCGAAGCGCGAACGCATGGCCGGGGAGGGCTGAGGCCATGGAAATCATCGTCGCCGCCGGCATCGGCATCCTCACCGCTGCGGGTCTGTTTCTGATCATGCGGCCGCGGACCTTTTCGGTGGTGCTCGGCCTGACCCTGCTTGCCTATGCGGTGAACCTGCTGATCTTCGCCGGTGGCCGGCTCAGCGCCACCGCGCCGCCGCTGGCCCTTCCCGGGGCCACGGGCCATGCGGACCCGCTGCCGCAGGCGCTGGTGCTGACCGCCATCGTCATCGGCTTCGGCATGACGGCCTATCTCGTCGCGCTGGCGCTGCGCGCCAAGGGCGAGAGCGGCTCCGATCACGTCGATACCACGGACGGACACCGCTGATGCCCATGTCCGGCCACATGCCCATCCTGCCCTTCGTGGTGCCGTTCTCGGCCGCGTTCCTGCTGATGATCTTCGGCCGGACGGACCTTGCCCTGCGCCGGGCCCTCGCGCTTGGCGCAACCGTCCTGACGCTTGTCTCAGCCATTGGCCTCGTCATGGTCGCCGGCGATGGTGCCATCCACGTCTATCGCCTCGGTAACTGGCCGGCGCCCTACGGGATCGTGCTGGTGGCCGACCGCCTGTCGGCGATCATGGTGGCGCTCACCGCCGTTCTCGCGCTGCCGGTGCTGCTGGCCGCGATCTCGACCGGCATGGACGGACGGGGTCATTTCCACGCGCTGCTGCAATTGCAGTTCGCCGGCCTGATGGGCGCCTTCCTGACTGGCGACCTGTTCAACCTGTTCGTCTGCTTCGAGATTCTGCTGCTGGCCTCCTACACCATGCTCGTCCATGGCGGCGGGCCGGAACGGTCGCGGGCGGGCCTTGCCTATGTGATCCTCAATCTCACCGGCTCCTCGCTGTTCCTCATCGCGCTGGGCCTCATCTACGGCACGCTTGGCACGCTCAACCTCGCCGATCTCGCTGAGGTGCTGCCGCGCGTGGCCCCTGCGGATCAGGCGCTGGCGCGGACCGCCCTGGCGCTTCTGATCGCCGTGTTCCTTCTGAAGGCGGCGGTGCTGCCGCTGTCGTTCTGGCTGCCCAATGTCTATCCGGCCGCCACCGCGCCGATCGCCGCGCTGTTCGCGGTCATGACCAAGGTCGGCATCTACGCGATCCTGCGCGTCTCGTCCGGCGGGCTCGACGCCGCCCCCTTCACCGCCGACCTCTTGAAGCCCTGGCTGCCGGCGCTGGGCGCCGCGACCATCGCTGTCGGTGCCATCGGGGCGCTCGCCGCCCGCCGGTTCGGCGTGCTGGTCGCCAATCTGGTGCTGGTCTCCACCGGCACGCTGATCGTGGCGGTGGCGACCGGCGGGCCGGAGCCGGTGGCGGCGGCGCTGTTCTACCTGCCGCACACCACGCTCGCCACGGCGGGGCTGTTCCTGCTCGGCGCAGCCATCGCGGGCGAGCGCGGGACCCTTGCCGATACAATCGAGAAGGGTCCGCTTCTGGCCGACCGGGTCGTTCCAGGCGCTGCCTTCCTCACCCTCGGCATCGCCGTTTGTGGCGCGCCGCCGCTGTCCGGCTTCCTCGGCAAGCTGATGCTGATGCAGTCAGTCTCCACGGGACCCATTGCACCCTGGTACTGGGCCGCGCTCCTGATCACCGGCCTTGTCGTTGCGCTGGTGCTGTCGCGGGCCGCGAGTGCCTTCTTCTGGGAGCCGACCCGGCCGCTGGTTGCCGAGGAGGCCGGCGAGGTGCCGCCCCGCCGGGCGCCGGCGGCCATGGTCGCCGCCATCGCCATGCTGGCCGCGGCCGGCCCGCTCCTGACCATCTTCGCCGCCCCGGTTTCCGCCTATATGCGGGCGGCGGCTGCCCAGCTCGAGCAGCGCCAGTCCTACGGCAATGCCGTCGTCGGCGCGCCGGTCCAGCGGGAGCGCCGGCCATGACCCTGCTCTATCGCATCCTTCCCCATCCCTTCGTCACGCTGGCCATCATCGGCCTGTGGGTCGCGCTCGCCGGCAGCTACCATCCCGGAACCCTGGTGATGGGGTCCATCGTCGGCCTCGTCATTCCCGCCGTGACGCGGTCGTTCTGGCCCGATCCGCCGCGCCTGCACCGCCCCGTGGCCGGCCTCGCGCTGTTCATCCGGGTCATGGGCGACATCATTCTCGCCAATGTCGAGGTTGCCCGGCAGGTGCTGGGTCCGGTCGGCCGGCTCAAGCCCGCCTTCATCGAGGTGCCGCTCGCGGTGGAGGATACGCTGGTTGCCACCATGCTGGGCGCCATCGTGTCGCTGACGCCTGGAACGGTCTCGATCGAGATCGACCGCGAGAAGCGCCTGCTTCTGGTCCACGCCCTGCACGTCGAGGATGCCGATCTGACGATCGCCACCATCAAGTCCCGCTACGAAGCGCCGCTGAAGGAGATATTCGGATGCTGAGCCTCGTCCTGCCCGTAGCCTTCGCCATGGTGACGCTGGCCATGGCACTCAACCTGTGGCGCCTGGTGAAGGGGCCCGATGCCGCCGACCGCATCCTCGCTCTGGACACCCTGTCCATCAACACCATCGCGCTAGTGCTTCTGCTCGGCATGGCCTGGGCGACGAAGGCCTATTTCGAGGCGGCGCTGATCATCGCCATGATGGGCTTCGTCGGTACGGCCGCCTTGTGCAAGTTCCTGCTCTCCGGCGACATCATCGAGTGAGGCGGCCATGATCCTCGAAGCTGTCATCTCGATCCTCGTCCTGGTCGGCGCCGCCTTCGCGCTGATCGGCTCCATCGGCCTTGCCCGCCTGCCGGACATCTTCATGCGCCTGCACGGGCCGACCAAGGCGACCACGCTCGGCCTTGGCGCGCTGGTCATCGCCTCGCTGATCCAGACCAGCGCGGTTTCCGGTTCGCTGAGCCTCAAGGAACTCGCCATTTCGGTGTTCCTGTTCATCACCGCCCCGGTAAGCGCCCATCTCATCGCCAAGGCTGCGCTCAAGGCCGGTCGGGGCGGGGGGAACGGCGCTGAGGGCTGACAGCTTTGCGGCAGGCGTCGCGGGGCCCACGGACGGGTGGACAGGCGCGTGCAATCGTCGCAGGCATTCCAGGGCCCAGGCAATCGGCCCCAGTGCCATCGCTGTGCCACAAGGCGGACTTAAGATTTTCCGGTTAGAATCAGTTCGGGATCCAGACCGGTTTGGCCCATCGCTTCTCGCTCTCCGGGAATTTGTTTCAGTATCGCGTCCGAAAGGTCGGGAATGGTGGCTGACGGGAAGGCAAGCTCCCGCGTCGGTGTCGGACTGGTCGTTGGCGTGCTGCTGATCGGGGCGTCGTCGCCCGCCCGCGCCTTCAATCCGTTCGGACTTTTCGGAGAATCGCCGCCGTCGGTGACGTCCACGGCCGTGGCCTACCAGCTTGCTGTCGAGGGGCTGCGTTCGGATGCGGCCGCACGCGAGGCCGTCCGGGACGTGTCCGTCCTGCATCGCCTGCGCAACGAGCCGCCGCAGGACGGCGACGAACTGGTCCGCCGGGCCGAGGCCGACCTGCCGCGCATCGTCGATGCCCTCTGGGGCTCCGGCTATTATGCAGCCCAGGTCTCCATTGTTCTCGGCGGGCAGGCGATCCGCCTGGACCGGCCGGCCTCGGCCTCCGTCAGGGCTGCGATCAACAGCCTGCGCGGGCGCGCCGTGGTGCCGGTGGCCGTAATGGTCGAGCCGGGGCCGCTCTACCGGTTCGGCAGCGTGGTTGTCTTGGACCGGCGCTCCGGCCAGCCCTTCGATCCTGCCGTCCTGCCGCCGCGCATCGTCACCGTGAAGCCGGGCGATGCGGCCCGCACGGCCGACGTCCTGCAGGCGGCGGCCGCGCTCTCCGATCATTTCCGCGACCGGAGCCATCCTTTCGTCAGGGTGAGCCGGCGGGCCCCGGTCATCGACCATCCCTCGCAGACCGTCGATCTCGCCCTCCTCGTCGATCCGGGCGAGAAGGCCGGCCTCGGCGCCATCGGCGTGTCCGGCACGCGGCAGGTGGACCCGGCCGTGGTCCGCTCCTTCATCTATGCCCGGCCCGGCGATCCCTATTCCCGCCGGGCGATGACCGACATCCGCCGGTCCGTGTCGCGCATCGAGGCGCTTGGCGGGGTACGCGTGCGCGAGGGCACGAGCCTCGACGCCACCGGCGGCGTTCCCGTCGAGGTGGAGGTGACTGAACGGCCGCCGCGCGTGCTCGGCGGCTCGATCCGCTATTCCACCGTCGATGGTCCGGCGCTCAAGGCCTACTGGGCCCACCGCAACCTGTTCGGCGGCGCCGAACGGCTGAGGCTGGATGCCGACCTGTTCTATTTCACCGGCCGGCAGACCTGGGCGCCACCGGTGGGGCCGGGCTTCAATGCAGGAAATCTCGGCGGACGGCTCGCGCTGTCCTTCCTGAAGCCGGCGCTCTGGGGAAGCCGCAACGATTTCCTTTTCGACGCCTATCTCCAGCGCGAACTGACCGACCTCTACACCAGCAACCTGTTCAACGCGACGGCAGCGATCCGCCACCGGTTCACCGATTCCTTCAGCGTGCGTGCGGGCGTGGAGGCCGAGATCGGCCGCTCGACCGATGTGCTCGGCCGCTTCGACTATGGCCTCGTCGGCCTGCCGGTCGCAGTGACCTACGACACCACCGACAGGCCGCTCGACCCCACCCGCGGCGTGCGCGTCACCGCATCGATGACGCCCTATCTCGGCTTCGGGGATGCGCCCGACCTGTTCGCCGTCGGCCGGATCCAGGCCTCCGCCTATTACGCGCTGGACGCGGAGGCCCGCACCATCCTTGCCGGCCGTGTCGCTTTCGGCTCCATCCTCGGCGGCACGCTGGCCGCAATTCCGGCCTCGCGGCGCTTCTATGCGGGCGGTGGCGGCTCGGTGCGCGGCTTCGATTACAAGAGTCTCGGACCGCGCAACATGTTCGGTGACGTGACAGGCGGCATGAGCCTGTTCGAGGCCTCGGTGGAGGCGCGGGTCCGCCTCACCGAGACCATCGGCGTAGTGCCGTTCTTCGACATGGGTCAGGCCTATTCCGGCTCGTTTCCCAACGGTTCGGCCCCGATGCGCTATGCGGTCGGTCTCGGCCTGCGCTACTACACGGCGGTCGGCCCCATCCGCTTCGACGTTGCCGTGCCGCTGGCGCGCCGCCAGGGCGAGCGGCCCTATGCCTTCTATGTCAGCATCGGGCAGGCCTTCTGATGATGACGCGCGCCAGAACCCTCGCCGCCTTCTTCGCCATGGCCGTGCTGGCCGTGGTGGCGGTCATTGGCACGGGCTCGCGTCCTTTCGCGCAGGAAGACCAGGGCGTGCTCGCCGGGTTCATCTCGCGGACCCTGTCCTCGCCGGGCTCGACGGTCAGCATCGGAGCGGTCGAGGGGCCGCTGTCGTCGGATGCGATGATCCGCAACGTCACCATCGCCGACCGCGAGGGTGTCTATCTGCGCATCGACACGATCCGTCTGGTCTGGCGCCGGGTGGCCCTTCTGTCGCGCCGGCTGGAAGTCCAGAACCTCGAGATCGGCCGGGTCGAGCTGCTGCGCCGCCCGATCGCCGATCCCTCCGCCCCACGGCCGGCTGCCGACGGCCCGCTCCTGCCCGAACTCCCGCTCAAGGTTGAGATCGGCGCCTTCGCCATCGCGGAATTCGTCCTCGGCGAGCCGGTGCTCGGCGTCGCCGCCCGCTTCGCCTCCACCGGCAATGCCAGTCTCGGCCCGCCCGCCGAGGGCCTGAATGCCGCCCTCGAGATCCGCCGCCTCGACGCCGAGGGCCTGGCCGCCGTGAAGCTGACATTCGTGCCGACCGGCCAGCAACTCGACCTGTCGCTCCGGCACGACGAGCCGGCCGGCGGCATCCTCGCCCGCCTCGCCAACCTTCCGGGCCTGCCGCCGGTGAAGCTGGACCTTGCCGGCTCCGGCCCGCTCGACGACTGGCGCGGGCGCATCGCCTTCGATGCCGGCCCCGATATCAACGCCCGCGGCGAGGCGGTGCTCGCCCGCGACAACCAGATCCGCCGGCTCAACCTCGATCTGGATGCCCGTATCGAGACGCTCCTGCCGCCGGCCGCCTCGGCCGTGTTCGCCGGGGACACGAAACTGACCGGCAGCCTCGTCTTCGGCGACGACGGGGGATATGCCATCGAGAGCTTCCGGCTGGCCTCGCGCCTCGCCGAACTGACCCTTGGCGGCCACCTGACAGCCCGGCAGGAACTGGACGTGCGCGTCCAGGCCCGCGCCCTGCCCAATGCCGAGGGCGCCACCGCCCGCGGCGCCACGCGCATCGGCCGCCTCGTCTTCGATGCGACCGCGGTTGGCCCTCTGCAGACGCCGCGCGTCGAGGGCAGGCTGGACCTACAGGCCCTGGAGACGCCGGCGGCAACGATCGGCAGCCTTGCCGCCACCCTTTCGGCCGAGCCCGAGACCGCGGGCACGCCGCGCTATCGCATCGCCATGAACGGCGAGGCTGACGGGCTCGTCCTCGCCGATCGCGGTCTTGCCGAGGCCCTGGGCAACCGGGCCGTGCTGAGCCTGCGTGCGCTTGTCGACGAAGAGGCCGTGACCGAGGTCTCGGACCTGTCGCTCGCCTCGCCCAATGTCAGGCTCTCGTTCACCGGCCGCACCGGTGCCAGGGTGCTGGAGGGGCAGGTTCAGGCCGACATCATGCGGCTGGCAGCCTTCTCGCGCCTGGCCGGCCGGCCTCTGACTGGCCAGGGCTATGTGGCCGCAACGCTGAGCGGAGACCCCTCGCAGGGCCTGACCCGCGCCGTGCTGGACGGTCGCGCCACCGAACTCGCCTTCGGTCATCCGGTCGCCGACCGGCTGGTGGGGCGCCAGGCAACGCTCGCCGGCACCATTGTCCGGCAGCGCGAGGTGATGACGCTGGAAGGCGTGACGCTGTCCGGCCGCCATGTCACCGCCGGCCTTGGCGGAACGCTGGGTGCGGGGCAGGTCAATCTCAGGGCGGCGCTCGCCCTTCCCGATCTCGCGCAGGTCGACCGCCAGCTGGCCGGCGCCGCGCGTGCCGATGCCCATGCCACCGGCGATCTCATCGATCCCGATGTCGAGCTGATCGTCTCGGCCCCCGATGCGCGGGCGCTGAACCGCCCGATCCGCGATCTCAGGCTGACGGTGAAGGCGCGCAGCATCGCCTCGGCGCCGGATCTTGCGGTCAATGCCGCCGGCCTGATCGACGGCAAGCCGCTGACCGCCGATGTCGCGCTGAAGGAAGACGGCAGCGCCTGGGTGCTCGACCGGCTGGTGGCCCGCCTCGGCTCGTTTACGGCCGAAGGGCAGGGCCGGGTCGGTGCCGACGGGCTGGCGGCCGGCAGGCTCCGGGTCGCAGCCGGCAATCTCGACGATCTGTCTCCGCTGGTCCTCACCCGGCTTTCGGGGAGCATGCAGGCGACCGTGACGGCGGATGCGACCGGAGGGCGCCAGTCGGTTGCGGTCGAGGGCAACGGCCAGCGGCTGGTCTTCGGGGCTGCGAGCCTCAACATCCTGCGCGCGAACCTGAGAGCAAATGACCTCTACGGCCGCCCGCGGCTTGACGGCGAGGCGACCGTCGACCGGCTGATCGCCGGCGGCGAGACGGTGGAGCGCGTCGAACTGCGCGCGGCCGCAGCCGGGGAGGCGACCGACATCAACCTCACCGCCCGCGCTCGCGGCTTCGCCCTGGCCGGGGCCGGGCGGCTGGTTCCGGGCACCCCGAACCGGCTCGACCTGCGGTCGTTCACCGCCACGCGCGCCGGTGCGCGCATCGCGCTGGCCCGCCCGGCCAGCCTCGTCCTGGACGGCGCGCAGGTCCGCACGGAACGGCTGACAATCACGCTGCAGGGCGGTGAGATCGAGATCGCCGGCGCTCTGGGCGCCGAGCTGGACGCCACGATTGCCGCGCGGCGGGTGCCGCTGGCCGCCTTGGACATCCTTGCACCCGGGACGGGCCTGCGCGGCACGCTCGATGCCCGCGCCACGCTACGCGGGCCGGCGGCACGGCCCTCCGGCCCGTTTGAGGCGAGCCTGCGGGGATTCAGCCTGCCGGCGAGCCGCAATGCGGGCGTGCCGGCGCTGGACATCACCGCCCGCGGCGAGGCGCGCGGCGAGCGCGCCAGCCTCGATGCCCGCATCAATGGCGGTCGCGCCATCGCCCTGACAGTTCAGGGCAGCCTGCCGGTGACGCCCGTCGGCGCCTTCGATCTCAGGGCGCGCGGCACGCTGGATGCAGCGCTCGCCAATGCGCAGCTTGCCGGCTCCGGCCAGCGCGTGGCCGGCCGCCTGACCATCGACGGCGCCCTGCGCGGCACGCGCACGGCACCCGATATCCAGGGGACTGCGACGCTTGCCGGCGGGTCCTTCTCTGACCCGCTGAACGGCGTGTCCTTCACGGCCATCGAGGGGCGCTTCGCCGGCCGCGGCACCGATATCGCCATCGAGCGGCTGACCGCGCGCGCGAAGAACGGCGGCACGGTCTCGGTCTCCGGCCGCATCAACGCCGACCCCTTGCGCGGCCTGCCTGCGGACCTGCGCATATCGGCCAGCAATGCCGAACTCGTCTCCAGCGAGATCGTGCAGATGATCGCCAGCCTCGACCTCACCGTCACCGGCCCGCTGGCGACCACGCCGCGGCTGGCGGGCCGCGTCGGCGTGGCCACGATGGAGGTGCGGGTGCCCGACCGTCTGCCCTCGACGGCCGAGCCCCTGCGCGATGCCCGCCATGTCGGTGCGCCGCCACAGACGCGCGCGCGGCTTGCCCAGATCGCCCGCCAGCGCGCGGCGGCAGCCAGCCGCCAGCAGGCGCCGTTCAATGCCACGCTCGATGTCGTGCTCGACGCCCCCGGCCGGGTTTTCGTGCGCGGTCGCGGTGTCGACGCCGAGCTCGGCGGCCAGCTCCGCCTGGCCGGCACCACCCGCGACATGCGCGCCAACGGTTCGTTCGAGCTGCGCCGCGGCCGGCTGTCGCTGCTCACCCAGCGCCTCGACATCACGCGCGGGCGCGTGACCTTCGGTGGCGGCGATCTGGTGCCCGATCTCGATTTCGTGGCGGAGACGCGGGCGACCGACATCACCGCCTCGGTGGCCATTACCGGCCGCGCGACCGAGCCGGAATTCACGCTGACATCAAGCCCAAGCCTGCCGCAGGACGAGGTGCTGTCGCGGCTGCTGTTCCAGCGCGCTGCCGCCGGTCTGTCGCCGTTTCAGGCGGTGCAGCTTGCCCAGGCGGTCGCAACCCTCTCCGGACGCGGCGGCCCGGACAGTTTCGAGGCGACGCGCCGGGCGCTGGGTGTGGACAATCTCGACGTGACGACCGGCGCCGCGGGGCCGGCGGTGGGGGTCTCTCGGGCCATCAACGAGCGGGTGCGGGTGGGCGTGCGCGCCGGCGCCCGGCCCGAGGCAAGCGCGGTCGGTGTCGATATCGACCTCACCCGCCGCATCCGCATCCAGACCGAGATCGGCGCGGACGGACGCGCGGCGGCCGGCATCGGCGCCGAGATCGAATACTGATCCACTGAAGCGTTGGCCGGACCGGCCCTCAGGACGGCGCGGCGGCCGGCTCCGGCCGGGGCGCGAGCTGCCGGCGGATGAGCGGGCTCATGGCGACCAGCGCGATGCCGATGGACACCAGGCACCAGATGGCAGGAATCTCGTTGGGATTGGTCGTCAGGTAGCTGGCCGCGATCGGGCCGACAAGCGCGTGGAAGATGACGAAGCGCCAGGCGCCGTAGAGCAGCGGCACGAAGAAGGCGGCGATGAAATAGGTCGGAAACTCGACCGTCATCCGCGAAAGCCCGCCCAGAAGGTCGTTATAGGGAACGTTCCAGGCCAGGTGCCAGTCGCCGGACACCGTGCAGAGCGGCGTGCCGCACAGGATGGAGCCCGGCCGGCAGGTGCCGGCCCAGGCGAACGGATAGAGCTGCATCAGCATGACCGCCGCCGACAGGCCGCAGATGCCGAAGGCCAGCGTGCGCATGCGTGGGCCGACCGCCACGGGCAGGATCGCCATGGCGAAGGCGTTGATGAAGAACGGCTGGAAGACGATGTGCAGGATGGACAGAAAGGTGATCGACTGGTTGGCCGGCGTGCCGCACTGGTTGATCACCATATAGCCGCCGAACTGGAGCGCCTCCATGGCGGTGAAATAGGCCAGCGTGATCGGGAAGATCGGCGGTTCGCGTCGCTTCAACGTGACCGCGGTGGCGATCACGCCGGCCACGACCATGGCGCCGGTAATGGTCGGGCTGAAACACATCGCAGCGCCCCCTGTGCAGCATCGTCATGCCGGGAGCCGCCGCCCTTGGCGACCGTTCCCCCGAACCCTGGCACCTGACGCGCCAAACCGTGACGGCTTCGGGGGGCAGCCGCCTGCGCGTCAGTGGAGGCCGGTCGTAGGCGCGCCCGCGGCGGCGGTCAACCGCGGGGAAGGGCGTAGAGGTCAGGCGCCGCGATACTGGTCGTCGGTCACCGGCTCCAGCCAGTCGATATGCTTGCCGTCGAGAGCCTCGTGGATGGCGACATGGGTCATGCCCGTGCGCGGCCCGGCGCCATGCCAGTGCTTGACGTCGGGCGGGATCCAGACCGAGTCACCGGCGCGGATGACCTCGATGGGACCGCCGAGCTTCTGGATGAGGCCGCAGCCGGCGGTCACATGCAGCGTCTGGCCGAGCGGATGGGTGTGCCAGTTGGTGCGTGCGCCGGGATCGAAGCGCACCACAGCGGCCCGCACGCGGGCGGGCTCGGGGGCTTCGACGATGGGGTCCTGCCAGACATTGCCGGTGAACCAGTCGGCCGGCGGCCGGCGCGAATCCGTCTGGCCGCAGCGCGTGATGTCCATGGGGGTCTCTCCGGTGGGATGGGGGTCCGGGGCGAGGGCTCCGGTGGCACGGGGGGTGAGGATAGGGGTGGGGGGCGGCGCGGCAAGGGGGCAAGGTCACCTGCAGGCGAGGTCGCCAGTACGAATTTTGTCGTCGCTGTCCGACGACGAATATCCATGACACGATCCGCTGCGCCTTTCAGCCGCCTTGCCCGGAATCGTCGCGGATCCGCTCTCGGACATGGCGAATAGAAGCTCGTTATGATTGTGGCACAGGTTCTAGCCGTACGCCTGCTGCGAACGCGGCGACGAGACTGCGCACGACGTTCCGTACCATCGGTTCAACAGGACGGTTGGCCTTGATGGTGGCTTCGACATGCGCTGGATGCACGAACACAGTCACGGCGTCCCGCACCACACAGGCCGCGGCGGAAATATCGTCGAGCCGAAATTCCCCCTTGTCGGCGCCATCGGCAATGATCTGCGCTGCCAGCTGAGTCATTGATCGGGCATAGGCCGCGACGATGTCAGGTCGCTCGTCAACCACGCGACGGTATAGCTCATAGAGCTCAGCGTCGCCGGTTAAACGTTCTCTCTTGCGGGCGTGCAAGGCGAGAATCATGCCCTCCAGTCGTTCCGCTGCGGGTCCCTGGACCGTCACGAAGTGACGGGCAATCTGCTCCTCGTCGCGCATTGCTTCCTGAACCAGAGCATCAAAGATCTCCGCCTTGGAACGAAAGTGACGGTAGATCTTCGTATGGGATGTCCCCAGCGCCTTGGCGATGTCCACGACGTTGGTCTTCTGCTCGCCGAATCTGCGGACATGAACACGCGCAGCTTCGAGGATCAGACTGCGGAATGAGTTGTCGTCATTGGGCGGGTGTGAGGAGGTCTGCATCCCGAGAAACATAGGCCGTCCGCCAAGTGGGAGCAACGACGAACAAAAAACAGAATATGTTCATTGCAATTTGTTCGACTAATGGTACGATCGGGACCTCGATCAACGGAGGTTCTGATGCAAACCCAAATCGCCCGTCCCCCGAGCCAGTCAGTCTCAGCTTTTGTGACGGGCGGTTCGGGCTTTGTCGGTTCCCGCCTCATCGCATTGCTCATTGACCGAGGTTGGCGGGTTAAAGCGCTGGCTCGCAGCCCAGGGGCTGTTGCGGCCGTGCAGGCTGCGGGCGCTACCGCCGTGCTGGGCGATCTCGATGACCCCAACAGCCTGAAGTCCGGGATGGAAGGCTGTTCGGTCGTCTTCCACGTCGCCGCTCACTTCAAGCTTTGGGGTTCGCGCGCGTCGTTCGACCGGGCCAATGTCGAAGGCACCCGACACATTGTCGAAGCTGCGCTCGCAACCCCAGGACTGCGTCGCGTGGTAGCAGTAAGCGCCGCTGCGGTCGTCATGGGCGATCCTGAGCCGATGCTCGACGTCGATGAGAGCTTGCCACTCCAGACGAGAGCGTTTGCCCCCTATTCCTCGTCGAAGGCCGAGGGTGAGCGCATTCTTCTCGCCGCGAACGGCCGTCGGTCGAACTTCGAAACGATCGCCATAAGGCCGCCGTTCATCTGGGGCGCCGGCATGCCGACCCTGGACCACATGGTCGAGACGGTACGAGCCGGTCGCTTCCAATGGGTTGGTGGCGGTGATCAGGCCATGTCCACATGTCATGTGGACAACCTTTGCGACGCCCTGTTGCTTGCGGTCGATCGCGGCCGGGGCGGCCAAGCATACTTCGTTTCGGATGGTCGGAGCGGCTCCCTCAAGAGCGTCATATCGTCTTTACTCGCCACGCGGGGCGTCATTCCGAAAGACCGTTCCGTCCCTTTCCCGCTGGCCTGGACCATGGCCGGCGTGATGGGAGCAGCCTGGAAGGCGCTTCGGCTGTCTGGCGAGCCCCCGATCACCCGCCAGATGCTCCGCTTGATCGGGAAGCCGTTCACCGTGAACATCGCCAAGGCGCGCGCAGAGTTGGGGTATTCTCCGCGCATGAGTTTTGCTGAAGGCTTGGCAGCTATGCAGAGCCGGTCGTTGCGATCAATCGACGCCGAAACTCATACCAGCGCTGCCGAAGCACTATGACGTTGTGCCTGGGCTTGTGAGTGCCCATTTCTCGGACGCCAAAACGATGAGGCCCCGCTGAGCGGCGGAGCCTCCCATGGCGAGTGCCATGCCCTGGGCGGATTGCGCGACGCTAACCCGGCGTTTGGTGCCAGATTGTGCGTCGCTCTCCAAAAACCCGATGTCAGCCTCAACTGCACCCCGTCGTCGAGCCGCAGGTGTCGCACTTCAGGCACGTGCCGTTCCGCACCATGGTGAAGTTCGAGCATTCCGGGCAGGCATCGCCCACATAGCCGCGCAGCTTGGCTTCCGCGCGCCGGTCGGCGTTGGTCCGCTCGCCCGTGCGCTCGGCCTTGGTCTCGGGCGCGCGCGCCTCCTCGAACAGCCGGTCGAGGGCGGGGGAGACGGCCGCCGCCACCTCCTCCTTCAGCGCGGTTGCGCCGAGCGTTGCAGGCCCCGCGCCCGCCCCGCCATGGCGCGAGGCCATGGGCACCACGGTGCCGGAGCGCGCGTCATTGGCGAGCGAGCCGGGATTGATCTGCCCGCCCTTCTCCCCGGCCACGACCGTGAACTTGTCGGTCTTGCCGCGCACCAGGCCCTTGGACAGCACGCTCCTGGCGCCTTCGGACGTGCCGGTGCCGAGCGCGTCGTAGCGGCTCTCGCCGGGATCGACATGGCCGAGGTCCGAGCGGCCGAGATAGCTCACCGCCAGCTCGCGGAACACGTAGTCGAGGATCGAGGTGGCGTATTTGATCGTGTCGTTGCCCTGCACCGGGCCCGCCGGCTCGAAGCGGGTGAAGGTGAAGGCCTCGACATATTCGTCCAGCGGCACGCCGTATTGCAGGCCGAGCGAGATGGCGATGGCGAAGTTGTTGAGCAGCGAGCGGAGCGCCGCGCCCTCCTTGTGCATGTCGATGAAGATCTCGCCGATGCGGCCGTCGTCATATTCGCCGGTGCGCAGATAGACCTTGTGGCCGCCGACCACCGCCTTCTGGGTATAGCCCTTGCGGCGGTCCGGCATGCGCTCGCGCTCGCGGATCACCTGCACGCGCTCGACCACCTTCTCGACGATCTTCTCGGCCAGCGCCGCGGCGCGGGCGGCCTGCGGCTTCTCCATCAGTTCCTCGACCGCGTCCTCGTCCTCCTCGTCCTCGATCAGCTGGGAGTTCAGGGGCTGGGACAGCTTGGAGCCGTCGCGGTAGAGCGCATTGGCCTTGAGCGCCAGTTTCCACGAGAGCATATAGGCGCTCTTGGCATCGTCGACGGTCGCCTCGTTCGGCATGTTGATGGTCTTCGAGATGGCGCCCGAGATGAACGGCTGGGCGGCCGCCATCATGCGGATATGGCTCTCCACGGAGAGGTAGCGCTTGCCCTTGCGGCCGCACGGATTGGCGCAGTCGAAGACCGGATAGTGCTCTGCCTTAAGGTGCGGTGCGCCTTCCAGCGTCATGGCCCCGCAGACATGCTCGTTGGCCGCCTCGATGTCCTTCTTCGAGAAGCCGATGCGAGCCAGCAGTTCGAAGCCGGGCGCGTTCACCTCCTCGGCCGGGATGCCGAGGGTCTTCACCACGAAATCCTCGCCGAGCGTCCACTTGTTGAAGACGAACTTGATGTCGAAGGCGGTCTTGAGCTGGGCCTCCACCTTGGCCAGCGCCTCGTCGGTGAAGCCCTTGGCCTTCAGCGTCGAAGGGTTGATGGCGGGAGCCTGGGCCAGCGTGCCGTGGCCGACCGCATAGGCCTCGATCTCGGCAATGTCGCTCGCGCGATAGCCGAGCGTGCGCAGCGCCTCCGGCACCGCCTGGTTGATGATCTTGAAATAGCCGCCGCCGGCCAGCTTCTTGAACTTCACCAGCGCGAAATCGGGCTCGATGCCGGTCGTGTCGCAGTCCATGACAAGGCCGATCGTGCCGGTGGGCGCGATCACAGAGACCTGGGCATTGCGGTAGCCATTGGCCTCGCCCAGCGCCAGCGCCTCGTCCCAGGCGCGGGTGGCATGGCCGACCAGCACCGGGATCGGGCAATTGGCGTGGTCGAGCGGCACCGGGTTCACCGCCAGCTTCTCGTAGCCCGCCGCCTCGCCATGGGCGGCGCGGCGGTGGTTGCGGATGACGCGCAGCATGGCCTCGCGGTTCGGCTCATAGCCGGGGAAGGCCCCCAGTTCGCCCGCCATCTCGGCCGAGGTCTTGTAGGACACGCCGGTCATGATGGCGGTCAGCGCGCCGGCCAGCGCACGGCCGCCGTCGCTGTCATAGGGAATGCCCATGGTCATCAGCAGGCCGCCGATATTGGCGTAGCCGAGGCCGAGCGTGCGGTACTCGTAGGAGCGCTCGGCGATCTGGCGCGAGGGGAACTGCGCCATCAGCACCGAGATTTCCAGCACCACGGTCCACAGCCGGCACAGATGCTCGTAGCCGTCGACATCGAAGTGCTTGGCCTTCGGGTCGTAGAACTGGAGCAGGTTGGCAGAGGCGAGGTTGCAGGCCGTGTCGTCCAGGAACATGTATTCCGAGCATGGGTTCGACGCGCGGATGTCGCCGGCCGCCGGACAGGTGTGCCAGTCGTTCATCGTGGTGTTGAAATGCAGGCCCGGATCGGCGGACGCCCAGGCGGCATGGCCGATCTTCTCCCACAGGTCGCGCGCCTTCAGCGTCTTCATCACCTTGCCGGAGATGCGGGCGGTGAGGTTCCAGTCGCCGTCGTTCTCCACCGCCTGGAGGAAGTCGTCCTTCAGCGAGACGGAGTTGTTGGAGTTCTGGCCGGCCACCGTCAGATAGGCGTCCGAGTCCCAGTCGGTGTCATAGGTCGGAAACTCGATGTCCTTGTAGCCCTGGCGGGCGAACTGGATGACCCGCTTGATGTAGTTGTCGGGCACCATGGACTTGCGGGCGGCCTTCACCTCCCGCTTCAGCGCCGGATTCTTGTTCGGGTCGAAGCACGAATCGCCATCGCCCTCGCAGTTGATGCAGGCCTTCATGATGGCCTTCAGGTGCCGGGCGACGATCTTGGAGCCGGTCACCAGCGCCGCGACCTTCTGCTCCTCGATCACCTTCCAGTCGATATAGGCCTCGATGTCCGGATGGTCGGCATCGACGACCACCATCTTGGCGGCGCGCCGCGTGGTGCCGCCCGACTTGATGGCGCCGGCCGCACGGTCACCGATCTTCAGAAAGCTCATCAGGCCCGACGACTTGCCGCCGCCGGCCAGCCGCTCGCCCTCACCGCGCAGGTAGGAGAAGTTCGAGCCGGTGCCGGAGCCATATTTGAACAGGCGCGCCTCGCGCACCCACAGGTCCATGATGCCGCCCTCGTTGACGAGGTCGTCCTGGACCGACTGGATGAAGCAGGCATGAGGCTGGGGGTGCTCGTAGGCCGACGTCGACTGGGTCAGCTGGCCGGTCTCGAAATCGACGTAGTAGTGGCCCTGGCCGGGCCCGTCGATGCCATAGGCCCAGTGCAGGCCGGTGTTGAACCATTGCGGCGAGTTCGGCGCCACCATCTGGCGGGCAAGCATGAAGCGCAGCTCGTCGAAGAAGGCCTGCGCGTCCGCCTCCTGGTCGAAATAGCCACCCTTCCAGCCCCAGTAGGTCCAGGTGCCGGCAAGCCGGTCGAAGACCTGCTGCGAGGTGGTCTCGCCGATCCAGCGATCCTTTTCCGGAAGGGCCTTCAGCGCCGCCTCGTCGGGCACCGAGCGCCACAGCCACGAGGGCACCGAGTTCTCTTCAACGCGCTTCATGCGCGCCGGCACGCCGGCCTTGCGGAAATATTTCTGTGCGAGGATGTCGGCCGCCACCTGGCTCCACGCCTCCGGCACTTCGATGCCCTCCAGGCGGAAGACGATGGAGCCGTCGGGATTGCGGATCTCCGACGTCGCCTTGCGGAAGGCGATCCCCGCATAGGGCGACTGTCCGGCCGTGGTGTAACGCCTGTCGATGCGCATCGTCCGTTCCTCGTATCGCAGCGGGGAGTGTGCGCCCGCGCCGCCGTTGGGTCCATGGTCTGGACCTGTCCAGCCGGTTCTGTCCCGGCCCCTGTTGTCGCCCGGCCCGCTTGTTCCCGCTCTCCACAGGGGAGGGCCGGGGACGGGCTCCTGCTTCGTCCGTTCTGCCCCCGACAGCGCAGCCGCAGTCCCGCCGGGAGAGCCTTCGCCTTGGCCCGCGCCGCCGGTTGCAGAGACATTCCGTCCGCGCCGATGCCTCAGGGCTTCGGCCGCTTCGGGATTCCGTCTGGGGAGAGGTCAGGCGGTGACTTGAAACGAACCGCCGAACCGGATGCAAACTGGCAAAGGGGCTTCGTGACGTCAAGATGTAGTGGGCGCGGGTAAACGGACCCCTAAATATGGTGTGGACGGCGCAAGATTTAAAGGGAAAACCGCTGGCGGCAAGCCAAGTGTCGGGAATCGTGCCCAGATTCGGCAAGGCCCTTTTTTGCACGCCACTCGCCGCCGCCCCGATTCCGGCCGATGCAAGCGCCTTGTTGCGGTGTGCGGGCTCCTCTGCCGTCCGCCTGTGTGGCGGAATCGTGACAGCAGGGCGACGGCCGCGTTCCCGGTCCGTTCAGGCTGACCCAGGGTCAGTGAGGCGCCTTCCGCTGGGTCCGGTGGATCGAGCTAGCACTTTCGAATCACAGCCGAATCGGCTGCGTCACCGAATCGTCACGGCAAGCGGGCGCACACAGCGGAACGGCCGGATTGCTCCGGCCGTTTGCGTCATGTCCTGTCCTGTGAAGAAGGATCAGCCCTTGCGGCTCCACCAGCCTGCGCGGCGGGCGATCGGGTTCTCGGCCGCCTTCACCACCTCGACCGGTTCGGGGTCCGGGGTCCGCCTGCGGCGCACCGGCTCCTCGACCTCGACGACGGCAACCGCGATCGGCTCGGCAGCCGCCGGCGCGGCGGCCGGCTGAAGCGCGGGCGCCTCGTCCGCCTCGATGGCTGCGCTGTCTCCGGAGGAGGCGGCATCGCCATTGATCGGAACGCTGCGCCGCTCGCGTCCACGGCGACCGGCATGGCGCACGGGCGGCGCGGCGTCTTCGCCAGCGGCCGGAGCCACGGCCGTGTCCGGATCGGCAGCCTCGGGCGCCGGGAAGGGGTCCTCGCCGTTGCCGGCAAGGCCATTGGCCTCCGAAGCCGCGGCCTCGGCGCCTTCGGGCGCCCCGGCCTCGTCCTCGCCGCGGGTCCGCCGGCCGCCACGGCGACCGCGCCGCCGCCGCTTGCGCTCCTCCTCGGCCTCGCCGCCGGCCTGAGCGGGAGCGTCCGCGTCCTCGCTGTCGCCCTGGGCCGCCTCGGTCTCCTCGGAGCCGGCATCGTCGCCGTCCTCGCGCTCGCCGTCATCAGCCGACAGCCCGTCCTCGCGGCCGCCCTCGGCTTCGCCCTCGCCACGGCCACGGCGGCGCCGGCGGCGGCGGCGCTTGCGGCGGTCGCCCTGGTCACCGTTCTCGCCATTGTCGTCGCGGCTGCGCTCGCCGGCCTCGGCGGTGTCCTCGGCCTCGTCGTCCTCGTCGACCAGATCCTCGACGATATCGTCAGGCTCGACGGGTGCCGGCGCGACCGGCTGCGGCCGCCATGCGGTCTCGGCAGTGTGGACCTGAGCGCCCTTCTCGATGGCGAACATGTGCTGGCCCGTCACCGTCTCGTCGGCATGGATGTCGACGCTGACGCGGAACCGTGTCTCCAGTTCGTGCAGGTGGCCACGCTTGTTGTTGAGCACATAGAGCGCCACGGCCGTGCGGGTGCGCACGATCACGTCGTGGGTGGAGGCGCGCAGCAGCTGCTCCTCGACCGAGCGCAGCAGATGCAGCGCCACGGAGGACACCGAGCGCACATGGCCGAGGCCGCCGCAGGTCGGGCAGGACTCGGTCGAGCTCTCCAGCACGCCGGTGCGGATGCGCTGGCGGCTCATCTCGAGCAGGCCGAAATGCGAGATCCGGCCGACCTGGATGCGGGCTCTGTCGTTCTTCAGCGCATCCTTCATGCGCTTTTCGACCGCGCGGTTGTTGCGGCCCTCGTCCATGTCGATGAAGTCGACGACGATCAGGCCGGCAAGATCGCGCAGGCGGAGCTGGCGCGCCACCTCGTCTGCGGCTTCCAGATTGGTGCGAAGCGCCGTGTCCTCGATATTGTGCTCGCGGGTCGAGCGGCCGGAGTTCACGTCGATGGCGACCAGCGCTTCCGTCGGATTGATGACGATGTAGCCGCCGGACTTGAGCTGGACGGTGTTGGAGAACATCGCGTCAAGCTGCGCCTCCACGCCCGAGCGGGCGAAAAGTGGCTGCGGCTCGCGATAGGGCTTCACGTTCTTCGCATGGCTCGGCATGAGCATGCGCATGAAGTCCTTCGCCTCCTTGTAGCCTTCGTCGCCGGCGACGAGCACTTCGTCGATGTCCTTGTTGTAGAGGTCGCGGATGGACCGCTTGATGAGCGAACCTTCCTCATAGACCAGCGTCGGCGCGTTGGACTTCAGCGTCGTCTCGCGCACCGTCTCCCACATGCGCAGGAGATATTCGAAGTCCCGCTTGACCTCGGTCTTGGTGCGGTTGGCCCCCGCCGTGCGCAGGATGACGCCCATGCCCTCGGGCACCTCGAGGTCGCCGGCGATCGCCTTCAGGCGCTTGCGATCGGTCGCATTGGTGATCTTGCGGGAGATGCCACCCCCGCGGGCCGTGTTCGGCATCAGCACGGAATAGCGGCCGGCCAGCGACAGATAGGTCGTCAGGGCCGCGCCCTTGTTGCCGCGTTCCTCCTTGACGACCTGCACCAGCATGACCTGCCGGCGCTTGATCACTTCCTGGATCTTGTACTGCTTGCGCGGCCGGAAGGTGCGGTCCGGCATGTCCTCGAAGGCATCGCCCGCGCCGACCGACTCGACCTGGTCCTCCTCGCGCGGGGCGTCCTCGCCGTCCTCGTCCTCGTCGTCGTCATCCTCGTCGCCGTTCCCGGCGTCTCCGCCTCCCGTCCCGGCGGGGCCGTTGTCATCGGAAGCTTCGGCTTCTTCGGCGGCCGCTGATGTGCCGGCCTCGGCCGCATCGCTTCCGGCTGCCTCACCCTCGGCGCTGGCCGGCCCGCCCACGCCTTCCGACAGGACCAGCTTTTCCTCGCCGGCCTCTCCGCCGTCCTCGACCGTCAGGTCGCCTTCGGCGAACGGGGCCTCTTCGGCCACTGTCTCCGACGTCTTCGCGCCTGCCGCCTCGTTGCGCGGGCGCCGGTCGCGCCGCCGGCGACGGCCATTGCCCTTGCCACGCTCGCCGCCCTTGTTGCGGCTGCGGCCATTGTCCTCGTCGTCCTCGTCGCGGTGCTGCCGGGCCTCTTCGGCCAGCAACGCCTCACGATCGGCGACCGGGATCTGATAATAGTCCGGATGAATCTCGGAGAAGGCCAGGAAGCCGTGGCGATTGCCGCCATACTCGACAAAGGCGGCTTGCAGCGAGGGTTCGACCCTCGTCACCTTCGCCAGATAGATATTGCCACGTAACTGCTTGCGGGACTGGCTCTCGAAATCGAATTCCTCGACGCGATTACCGCGGACCACCACAACCCGGGTTTCTTCCGGGTGGGCGGCATCGATGAGCATCTTGTTGGCCATCGGATGAGCTCTTGACTGTTGTGGCGGCCACGGGAACCGGCCCGTGAGGGCCCTGTTCGGCACGGTAAGCCGGCTGGGCGCCATGCGGGCGCCGGCGCGGGGCCGTCAATGCTGCGGAAGGGAAGGGGGCGTGGCGGGCCGAAAAGCCGACGGCGGACCGGAGCGCGGGAACGGCAAAACCGCCTTCCCGTGCTGACCCGATGGACCCCGTCGATGCCGGCATGCCGCACACCCGTGAACAAGCGCGCCGCGACAGGCGTCGCGGCCAAGGGACACGGTGGCCGAGGCCTTCAAAGGCCGTGGCGCGAGCGGGAAGCCGGGAAGTGCAAGCGCGTCGCCGGAAATCAGCCCCCCGGCGCTCCACGCGACTCGCAGCTAAGCGGTCCGCGAACCATGCTTCACGGCTTGTAGCGGCGGGAAGGGGCCGTTGGCAAGCCGGCGAAGCGGCCCTGCGCCGCAAAACATGCGGGGCCGGCATTGCTGCCGGCCCCGGTTCGCCCCCACGAACATGACATTCCCCGGCGCGTCAGCCGGGCAGAACCACCACCGGCGTACCGATGCGGGCGCGGTTGTGAAGATCGATGATGTCGTGATTGAACAGGCGGATGCAGCCCGAGGAGACGGCCAGACCGATCGAGCGCGGCTCGTTGGTGCCATGCAGGCGGTACATCGTGTCCCGGCTGCCACGATAGAGGTAGAGCGCGCGGGCGCCCAGCGGATTGGCGATGCCACCAGCCATGCCGCCGGCATAGCGCGCATTGCGCGGATCGTTGCGAATCATGTTGGCGGTCGGCGTCCAATTCGGCCATGACGCCTTGCGGCCGACCGCGGCGCGCCCGTGCCAGAGCGCGCCCTGGCGTCCGACGCCGACGCCATAGCGGATCGCCGTGCCCCGGCCGGTGACGAAATAGAGGTGCCGCTCGGAGGGGCGGACCACGATGGTTCCGGCCGCCTCGCGGCCCGAATAGGCCACAGTCTGGCGCAGGAACCGCGGATTGACGCCGCTCGTATCCATGGCGGGCAGGGTGACGCGGCCGTCGCTGACACCGCCATAGGCGCCGATGCCTTCCGCCGTCGTCACGCAGCCGGTCAGGATCACAGGCGCCGCGAGAACGAACAGCCGCCGCGACATCTGCGGCGCATCAGCCCCTGCGACCCTGGACAGGAGGGGTTCTTTCTCAGCATCGATGGTCATGACGATGGCCTGCCTGAATCATGGTGAACGACGGATGATCTAGAGGTGACCGCTTCGCGAAAAAGCCGCAATCGGGATCGATGCCGCAGGGGACGATCCGGTGTCGATCGCCGGTGCCATGTTGCGGAAATCCCACACTGCGTAAGCCCTTCCACCCCCTTCCCTGCCACGTCCGCCACCCGGCTGCGGTCGACGGGGCAGCCCGGTGTCCCGGCGGCACGCGGGCCCGACCGAGCGGCCGCGCGGAGCCAAGGCCATGATCGTTCTGCCCATCGTGCCTCTCGCGGGGGCGGGGCCGCTGAAACTCGGGCTTGCGCGCGAGCCCCTGAGGCAGGCAGCCCATGCGGCGGGCCTTTCGCCGAGTTCGGACCATCCCGAATCGGACTATTTCGCCGATGAGGCTGTGCAGGTCGATTATGACGAGGCGGGCCGGGCGCTGTTCATCGGCATCTCCTCCGACAGCGCGCTGGTCGGGGCCACCTGGCGCGGCACGCGGGTCGCCGACACCCCGGCCGAGGAGGTCTTCCGCATGATCGCGGCGGGGGAGAGCGGAGGCGTCCACGATTTCGACGCCGACGGCTATCTGTTCCCCCGCCAGATCGTTGCGCTCTGGTCCGCCGACGAGCAGCACGACACCATCCGCCGGCGCGCCGGCGGGCCGCCCCGCCGCATCTGGGGGCAGATCGGCATTGGAACACCCGCCTATCGCGCGCAGGTCGAGCGGACGCGCGGGCGCGACACCTGAGAGGCTCGCCCAAGATCGCAGGACCGGTGGCCTGCGGGGCATAGCGCCCGCCAAAGCCGCCGGCCGACCGGTGCGGATGGGTAACGAAAGGTTAACGCCGCCGGCTCTATCGGTTATGCGCAGACGAGGTGCATCGGCCGGCGGATTCGATCCGGCCTGACTGGCGTAGCGGGCGGGAGATGATCCAACGCGGGCGCATCGGCTGGCTTCTGGCGTTCGTCCTTCTGACGAATGGACCGGCGCGTGCCGAAACCCCCGTCGATCCGCCAACCACCGGCTCGGTCCCGGCTGTGACGGCCCCCGGACCCTCCTCGGGCCAGCGCCTTGCCGCCGCCAGCCGCTCCACCCTGCCGGCCGCTGTCTCGGCGGTGCGGATTACCGGGGATGCCCGCCGGACCAGCCTGTCTCTGGACCTGACGCGGGCGGTCGAGATGCGGGCCTTCGCGCTGGCCGATCCCTACCGGCTGATCATCGACATGGACGAGGTGAACTTTCATCTCGGCGCCCAGGCCGGCAGCCGCGGCCATGGTCTGGTCAGGGCCTACCGCTTCGGCCTGTTCGCACCCGGCAAGTCGCGCATCGTGATCGATCTGTCCGGCCCGGCGACGATTGCGCGCGCCACCGTGGCCGGTGCTGACGGAGCGGCCCCCGCCCGGCTGCTGGTCGAGCTTGCCGCCACCGATGCCGACGGATTCCGCCGCGCCAATGCCGCCCGCCCGACCACCAATCTCGCCCGGCGCGGCGACCGCGAAAGCCTTGGCCCGCGCATCGGATCGCGCGCGCCCGCGCCGATAGGCCCCCCCCTCGTGGTGATTGACCCCGGCCATGGCGGCATCGATTCGGGCGCGGTGGCGCCCTCCACCGGCGACGAGGAGAAGAATATCGTCCTCGATTTCGCGAAGGTGCTGCGCGACAAGCTCGTCGCCTCGGGCCGCTATCGGGTGCTGATGACCCGGGATCGCGACATCTTCATCCCGCTCGCCCAGCGCGTGAAGATGGCGCGCGATGCCCAGGCTGCGCTGTTCATCTCGGTCCATGCCGACAGCATCTCGGGGGCGGCCGAAAATGCCCGCGGCGTGACGGTTTACACGCTGTCCGACCGCGCATCGGACGCCGATTCCGAGCGCCTCGCCGAGCGCGAGAACAAGGCCGATGCCATAGCCGGCCTCGACCTTTCCGACGAACCCTCTGAAATCGCTGACATTCTGATCGACCTCACGCGACGGGAGACGCGCATCTACTCGGCCAACTTCGCGCGCACGCTCGCGGGTGAGATGCGCCAGGTCACGCGCATGCACCGCCTGCCGCTTCGCTCGGCCGGGTTCCAGGTGCTGCGCGCACACGATATCCCGTCGGTGCTGGTCGAACTTGGCTTCGTCTCGAGCCGCCGCGACGTGGAAATGCTGACATCGGCCATCTGGCGCGATCGCACGGCGGATTCGGTCATGAAGGCGGTGGACCGTTTCTTTGCACCTCGGACCGGGGTGGCCGCGCCGACGGCGCGGAACTGACGCTGCGACGGGCGGGCCGCCTGACGTGGCCGGGAAGGGCGGAGGTGGCTTGTCGGGGTGCCATCCCGGGGTCACATCCGTGCCACAGTCGCACGACATCCGTGCGTCTGGGCAGCTTTCCCGATCGTTCCCGTTGGGTCTCGGGCCGGTGGCTGTGGTAGAGTGTGGGCATCAAGGACAGGGCATCGGCTTGATTTCCGCCACGGCGGGATGAGCGGCTGCTGCCCGTCGCAGGCGGATCGACCGGATGAAACTTGTTCTCCGATTTTTCGGCTGGGCTTTCGGGCTGGGCAGCGTTGCCTTCCTGCTGGCCGCCGCAGGCGTGGCGTTCTACGTCGTCCACGTCACCAAGGAACTGCCGGACTACAACACGCTGCGGAACTACGAGCCGCCGGTGATGAGCCGCGTTCACGCGTCCGACGGCCAGCTCATGGCCGAATATGCCCGCGAGCGCCGTCTCTACCTGCCGATCCAGGCCGTGCCGAAGCTGGTGATCCAGGCCTTCCTGTCGGCCGAGGACAAGAATTTCTATTCGCACAACGGCATCGATTTCAGCGGCGTGGCCCGCGCCGCCCTGCACAACTTCCAGACCCGCGGTTCAAACCGCCGTCCGCAGGGCGCTTCCACCATCACCCAGCAGGTCGCCAAGAACTTCCTCCTGTCGGGCGAGCAGACCATCGACCGCAAGATCCGCGAGGCGCTGATCGCCATGCGGATGGAGCAGGCCTTTTCCAAGGATCAGATCCTCGAGCTCTATCTGAACGAGATCTATCTCGGCTTTGTCATTCCCGGTCATGGCGCCTACGGCATCGCGGCTGCCGCGCTCGTCTATTTCGACAAGTCTGTTCATGAACTGACGGTTCCCGAAGCCGCCTATCTGGCGGCCCTGCCGAAGAGCCCGACGCAGCTCCATCCCTACCGCAACCGCGACCGGGCGCTGGAACGGCGCAACTACGTCATCAACCGCATGGTCGAGGACGGCCACATCACCACGGCCCAGGGCGAGGAGGCCAGGCGCGCGCCGCTGGCCGTCAACCCGCGCTCGCCGCGCCAGCAGACCTTCGCCGCCGACTTCTTCGCCGAAGAGGTCCGCCGCGAGATGACCGACCGCTACGGCGAGAAGAAGCTGCTGGAAGGCGGCCTGTCCATCCGGACCACCCTCGATCCGCGCCTGCAGGTGGCCGCGCGCGCCGCGCTCGCGGCAGGCCTCATCCGCTTCGACGAGGTGCGTGGCTGGCGCGGGCCGGTCACGCAGCTCGAGACGGTGAGCGGCGACTGGGGGCAGAGGCTGTCGGAAGTGCGTGCCCTGAACGATTCCGGCTGGCGCCTCGCCGTCGTGCTGGACGTGCAAGGCGAAACGGCGCGCATCGGTCTGCAGCCGGGTCGCGAGGCTTCGGGGCAGGTGGCCTCCGCCCGTCAGCTCGGCCTGATCACGGCCGAGGGCGTGCGCTGGACGCGCCGCACGGTGAGCCGCACGCTCAATTCCGGCGATGTCGTCTATGTCGAGCCGCTGGCCGACCGCGAAGGCCAGTTCCGGCTGCGTCAGGTGCCGGAGATTTCGGGCGGCCTCATCGCCATGGATCCCTATACCGGCCGCGTGCTGGCCATGGCCGGCGGCTTCTCGTTCGACCAGAGCCAGTTCAACCGCACCACGCAGGCACGCCGCCAGCCGGGCTCCTCGTTCAAGCCCTTCGTCTATGCCGCCGCGCTCGACAACGGCTACACGCCGTCCACGGTTGTCATGGACGCGCCCTTCGAGCTGAACACCGGTTCGGAGGTCTGGCGCCCCACCAACTATTCCAACCAGTTCTACGGGCCGCAGACCCTGCGCTTCGGCATCGAGCGGTCGCGCAACGTCATGACCGTGCGCCTTGCCAACGATGTCGGCATGCCGCTCATCGCGGAATATGCCAAGCGCTTTGGCGTCTACGACGACATGCCGTCTTTCCTGTCCTATTCGCTGGGTGCCGGCGAGACGACGCTGCTGCGCATGACGTCGGCCTATTCGATGTTCGCCAATGGCGGCAGGCGGATCCGCCCGACGCTGATCGACCGCATTCAGGATCGCACGGGCGCCACCATCTTCCGGCACGACGACCGTCAGTGCCAGGGCTGCATGGCGGAGCGCTGGCAGAACCAGGACGAGCCGATCCTCGTCGACCGGCGTGAGCAGGTGCTCGATCCGATGACCGCCTACCAGATCACCTCGATGATGGAGGGCGTGGTCCTGCGCGGCACGGCCACCTCGCTGCGCGCTCTGAACAAGCCGATCGCCGGCAAGACCGGCACCACCAACGAGGAAAAGGACGCCTGGTTCGTCGGCTTCTCGCCCGACCTCGCTGTGGGCGTCTATATCGGCTACGACACGCCGCGCCCGATGGGGCGGGGGTCAACGGGCGGCGAGCTTGCCGCGCCGATCTTCCGCGACTTCATGCGCGTCGCCCTGGCCGACAAGCCGGCCGTGCCGTTCCGCGTGCCGACCGGCATCAAGCTGATCCGTATCGACCCGCGCACCGGCCTGCGCGCCGGCGCCGGCTCGGGCGGCGCGATCCTGGAGGCGTTCAAGCCGGGGACGGCCCCGCCGGACAGCTACCAGTTGATCAACCCCTTCGATGCCGCCTCGGCCGGCGGTCCGCGGCGCGGCCCGTCCACCGAGAGCATCCGCGCGATCGGCACCGGTACGGGCGGGCTGTACTGATCGCCTGATCGGGTGTTGCAGATGGACAAGGGCGGCCCGAGGGCCGCCCTTTCGTCGTTCAGGGCGCCTGCGATGCGCTCACAGGAAGCTCGCGATCTCCTCCAGCGGCTTTTTCTCCAGCGCGTGGGCAGGAATGGTCGCTCGCTCCGCCGGATAGCCCACCACCATCAGGATATAGGGCTTCTCCTCGTCCGGTCGGCCGCAGATGGCGTTGAGGAAGCCCATCGGCGCTGGCGTATGCGTCAGGGTTGCCAGACCCGCCTGATGAAGCGCGACGATGAGGAAGCCGACCGCGATGTTGACCGATTCAGGCACATAGTAGTTCTTGCGCCGCACCCCGTCGGCTGAGACGGACCTGCGCGCGCCGAACACGGCGATCAGCCAGGGCGCGACCTCGAGGAACGGCTTGTCGGCATCGGTGCCGAGGGGAGCGAGGGCCTTGAGCCATTCCTCCCCGGCCTTGCCGGCATAGAACTCGCTCTCCTCTGCCTCTGCGGCCGTCCGGATGCGCGCCTTCACGGCCTTGTCGCCGATCACGCAGAAATGCCAGGGCTGATGGTTGGCCCCGTTGGGGGCCGTGCCGGCCGCCCGGATGCAGGTCTCGATGATGTCGCGTGGCACGGGCCGCGGAGAGAAGTCGCGCACGGTGTGGCGGCGGCGGATCTGGTCGTGGAAGGCCCGCGCCCGGGCGCGCATCTCCGCTTCGGGGAGTTCGACATAGTCCGGCAGCGCAACCGGCTGGTAGTCCTTGCTCATGGCGGTCCTCGATAGAGTCTGGCCTCGCCGCTTCGTCAAGCGGACCTGCGGAGCCTCATTCCGGCTTCGGGTCGCGCATCAGGTGGTAGAGGATGATCGCCCCGAAAGTGGCGGTGCCGATGCCGTCCAGCGTGAAGCCGGCAAGCGTCAACTTGAAATTGCCGGCGCCCAGCACCAGCGCCACCGCTACCGTGATCAGGTTGCGCGGATTGGAGAAGTCCACCTTGTTCTCCACCCAGATGCGCCCGGCGGTGGCCGCGATCAGGCCGAACACCACGATGGCGAGGCCGCCGAGGACCGGCACGGGAATGGTCAGGATCAGCGCGCCGAACTTGGGCGAGAAGCCGAGCAGGATGGCGATGAGCGCGGCCACCACGAACATCAGCGTGGAGAAGATGCGGGTCACCGCCATGACGCCCATGTTTTCCGCATAGGTGGTGACGCCGGTGCCGCCGGCCGAGCCCGAGAGCATCGTGGCGACGCCGTCGCCGACGAAGGCCCGGCCGATCAGCGGGTCGAGATTACGGCCGGTCATGGCGGCAATCCCTTTGATATGACCGAGATTCTCGGCAACGAGAATGATCGCGACGGGTGCGATCAGCACGATCGCCTTCGCGTCGAACACCGGCGCCGTGAAGTTCGGCAGTCCGATCAGCGGGGCGGCGGCGATCTTCGAGAAATCGATGGGGGTGCCGAGACCCATGCCGTTAGCCAGGACCAGATAGACCAGATAGCCGGTGAGCGCGCCGAGCAGGATCGGCAGCCGCCGCCAGAGGCCTGGCGCATAGACAGCGAAGAGCCCGACCGAGACGACGGTGATGAGGGCGATCCAGCGCGAGAAGGCCGAACCCTCGGCATTCGTGCCGCTTGTGCCGGACGCCATGGAGATGGCGATGGGCGCAAGCACCAGGCCGATGGCCGCAACGATGGCGCCGGTCACCACAGGCGGCATGACCTTCTCCACCCAGGCATGGCCGGCCGCCATGACGGCAAAGCCGATCAGGGTGTAGAGCGCCCCCGCCGCGATGATGCCGCCGAGCGCGACAGCGATGTTCGGCGCGGTCCCGGCTGCGGCTCCCGCCCCGATGGCGGCCAGAACCGGGCCGATGAAGGCGAAGGAGGAGCCGAGATAGCTCGGCAGCCGCCCGCCGGTGATGACGAAGAAGATCAGCGTCGCCACCCCGGAAAACAGGATTGCGACATTGGGGTCGAACCCCATAAGGATCGGAGCCAGCACGGTGGCGCCGAACATGGCCACGACATGCTGGAGGCCGGCCACGATGGTCTGGCCCATCGGCAGGCGCTCCTCGGGCATGATCACGCCCGATGCCTTCTCGGTCCATCGCGGAAAATAGCTGTCCGACATGACGTCTGCCCCCGTCCGTGGCGCGGCGACTCACCGGGCGCGCCGATCCGCAGGCCAATGCTAGGCCCGCCCGTTCGCCGGCGAACAGAGGAGGGCGCGGCACAATCCACCGGGAAATGGGGTGGGTGCGGTCCGCGTCGGGCCTGAACGGGTGGTCACAGGGCCCGCAGCCCCAGCCCGCAGAGCGCAACGGCCAGAAAACCCGCAGCGGTGCGGATGACGTTCCAGCGGTTCCAGGCCGGAGCGAAGCCGGCCCAGACTGCGGCCGGATCGGACGGCGGGTTGCCTGCGCGGCCCAGCGCCTCGTTGAGCGGCACGTTCAGGGCGGTCGTCACGCCGAACGTGCCGAGGCCATAGGCGAGGAAGGCCAGGAGGAACCAGCCGGCTGCCGCGCCATTGCCGGCGAGGTAGGCGAACCCGGCCGCGGCAGGCGCTGCGACCAGGGCACCGAGGAAGGTGGCGATGAAGACCGGATTGACGATGACGACATTGATGGTCTGCATCACCCGGACGGCGGTCTCCGGCGCCTGCCGGTCGAGCGCGATCATCACCGAGCAGGCATAGCCGAAAAGCAGCCCGGCAACCGCGCCGGTGGTCACCAGCGCAACGAGGCCGAGGATGAGGGCGAGTCTGTCCATGTCGGGCTCCTGCGCGAAAGGGTCAGCGGCAGAGGGGTCCAGACTGCCACCAGCGCCAGCCCGATCGCGTCAGTTGCCCATCAGACGGCCGTCGCCCGCTCGGGAAGGCTATCGGCCGGCTCATCCGGCGCCAGTGGCGGGGACGCGGTCGCCATCAGCGAGTCGATCTCGTCCACCGGCTTCGGCCGGCCAAGCAGGAAGCCCTGCGCCTCGTTGCAGCCCTCGCGGGAGAGCAGCATGAGCTGGTCGGCTGTCTCCACGCCTTCGGCCAGCACCGGAACCTCCAGGCTGCGGCCGAGCGCCAGGATCGCGCGGATGATGGCTTTGGCCTGCTGGCTGGTCTCCACCTCGAGCATGAAGCTGCGATCGAGTTTGATCTTGTCGAAGGGGAAGGCCCGGAGCGTTTCCAGCGATGAATAGCCCGTTCCGAAATCGTCGATGGCGACCGTGACGCCGAGCGCCTTCATCTCGCGCAGCATGTGCAGCGCGCGCTCCTTGTCGGAGATGATCGCGCTTTCGGTGATCTCCAGTTCGAGCCGCGACGGCGCAAGGCCCGTCTCGGCGAGGATGGAGCGCAGCCGCTCGACGAAATCCGCCTGGCTCAGCTGCAGCGGCGAGAGGTTCACCGCAATCCGGTAGGGATGCAGCCAGCGGGCGGCTTCGGCGCTGGCGGTGCGCAGCACCCATTCGCCGAGCGCCAGGATCATGCCGCTCTCTTCGGCGACCGGGATGAACTCCGACGGCGGCACGAGACCGCGCTCGGGATGGGTCCAGCGCAGCAGCACCTCGTAGCCGGTGGTCTCACCCGTCGTGACCGACTTCTGGACCTGGTAGTGCAGGCTGAACTGGCCGGCATCGAAGGCCAGCCGGAGCTCCTTGGCGAGCTTGCGGCGACGGCGCACCGCCTCGTCCATCTGCGCCTCGTAGAAGCAGATGTTCTGGCCGATGGCGGCCTTCGCCCGGTACATGGCCAGATCGGAATTGTTGACGAGCTGCTCGGCCTGCCGGCCGTCTTCAGGAAACAGGGCCACGCCGATGCTGGCACCGGGCTGGATTTCCATGTCGTCGATGGTGATGACCGCGAACAGCGCGGCCTCCAGCCGGCCGAGGAAGTCGATCAGGTCCTCCTCGTCGTCCATGCGCTTCACCGCCGCGAACTCGTCGCCGCCAAGGCGGGCCACGAACTCGTCATCGCGGAGGACCTCGCTCATGCGCCGGGCCAGCGTCTGCAGCACCAGATCGCCGATGCCATGGCCGCGCAGGTCGTTGATCTCCTTGAACCGGTCGAGGTCGATGCCGATGACGGCGATACGGTCCTCGCCGCGGGCCTCCGCAATCAGCCTTTGCAGGTGGTCCTTGAAGGTCAGGCGGTTCGGAAGGCCGGTCAGTGCGTCGTGGCGGGCCATGTGCGCGATGCGGGCCTCCGAGCGACGGCGCTCGGTGATGTCCTCGAACGTGACCACGAAGGAACCGTCCGCGATCGGCCGGTAGGACAGCGAGATCGAGCGCCCGCCGGGGAACTCCTCGGTGACCACACTGGCCGAGCCGGATGCGACAATGGCCAGGTGCCGTGTGCCCAGTGCGGCTGTCCTGGCGGGGTCGCCTGCATCCCCGTCGAGACGTGCGAGCAGCCCGTCGAGCGGCATGCCCGGCTCGATCGACGCGGCTGGCAGGCTGAAGATCTGCGCCAGCCGGCCGTTTGCCAGAACCAGCCGGTGACCCGGATCGAACAGGGCAAGGCCCTGCGACATGTGGGTGAGGGCGAGGTCCAGCTGGTGCGAGACCTTGCGCAGGCTGTCCTGGCTTGCCTTGCGGGCGGTGATGTCGCGCGTGATCTTGGAGAAGCCGACCAGACGTCCGGCTTCGTCGCGGATCGGGCCAATGACGACATGGGCCCAGAAGCGCGAGCCGTCCTTGCGCACGCGCCAGCCCTCGGCTTCGAAAGTGCCTTCGTTCAGGGCCGTCTCAAGCGCCTGCTGAGGCAGGCCCGCGGCGCGGTCGGTTTCCTCGTAGAAGCAGGAGAAGTGCTGGCCGACGATCTCTTCGGCAGCGTAACCCTTGATGCGGTGGGCGCCCTCGTTCCAGTTGGCGACCCGCCCGTCCGGCTTCAGCAGATAGAGCGCATAGTCCCGCACGCCCTCGACGAGGATGCGGAACATGCGTTCGCCCGCAGCCGTGGCGGCTCTGGCGCGGCGCGAGACCAGCGCGGTGAACAGGCCAAGGCCGACCAGCAGCATGGCGGCAACCGCAACGCCATAGGCCAGCATGTCTGTCGGCACGGCCGATGCGGAGGCGCCGCGCGTCGGGTCCGGCGTGACCGTGACCGCGCCCATTCCGGTGAAGTGCAGCGAGACGATGGCCAGCGTCAGCACCAGTGCGCCCTGAAGGGCACCCGTCGCATCCTGCCGGCGGCGGGCAACGATGAGGGCCAGGCCCGCCATCACGGCGCCGATCAGAATGGAGGCGGCGATCAGGTCATAGGCCCAGTCAATCCGGGCCGGCAGTTCCATCGCAGCCATGCCGATATAGTGCATCGAGCCGACGCCGAGCCCGACAATCGCGCCGCCCGAGAGTGCGGCGGCCCGGGAGGGCAGCCAGATCGCAACGGCGATGCCGGCGCAGATGAAGGCCACCGCGATGACCAGCGAGACCACGGTCGTTCCGAGGTCATAGGCAATCGGCACGCCGGGATCGTAGGCCAGCATGGCGATGAAATGGGTTGCCCAGATGCCGAACCCGCCGGCCAGGCCCGCCATGGCGATCCACAGGAGCCGCGCGACACCATGCGCCGACCGGGCATGCCGTCCAAGATCGATGACCGAGTAGGACGAGATGAAACAGACCAGACCGGCAAGGACGACCAGCCACCAGTTGTGTTCGGTGACGAGGCAGGACAGGACACGCAGCATGGGGGAACCTCGAATGTTGATCCTCCTTATCGACCGGTCTCCTAACGGAACCTCGCCACATCCGTCAGGCGGGCGAGTTGAGTTAACGACTGGTCAATCCAACGGGAGAGGGACAGCTCATGATCGACGTCGGGAGGCCTCTGAATCTCACGATCATCGGCGTGCCGGTGGAGGAGGGGGCCGGACGCGCGGGCGCCGCCATGGGGCCACGCGCGCTGCGAACGGCCGGCCTCAGGGCCGAACTCGCCGACCTTGGCCACGATGTCGAGGATATCGGCGATCTTGCCCTGCCGCAGGAATTGCCGGCAGCGCCGGCGGGGCTCGCCAATGCCAACCGCTTCGCCGAAGTCGCCGGCTGGTCGCGCGCGCTCGCGCATGCAACCGGCCAGGTGCTTGGGCGCGGCCGCTTGCCGGTCGCGATCGGCGGCGACCATTCGCTGTCGATGGGATCGGTCGCAGCCGTCGCGCAGCACTGCGCGACGGCCGGGCGCGAACTCTTCGTCCTGTGGCTCGATGCCCATGCCGATTTCAACACGCCGGCGACCTCGCCCTCCGGCAACATGCACGGCATGTCGGCGGCCATGCTGACGCGCGAGCCGGGGCTTGAGGCCGTGCTCGGCGAACTACAGACGGCTGGCTTGCCACCGGCCAATCTGTTCCTGTTCGGCATCCGCTCCATCGACAGGGCCGAACGCGCCCTGCTTGACGCCCGCGGCGTGGACATCACCGACATGCGGCTGATCGACGAATTCGGAACGGCGGTGATGATCCGGCGCGTCATCGACCACGTCGCCGGGCACAAGGGCTGGCTGCATGTCAGCCTGGACGTGGACGTCCTCGACCCCGCGATTGCCCCCGGTGTCGGGACGCCGGTTCCCGGTGGAACAAGCTATCGCGAGGCGCATCTGATCATGGAGTTGCTGCACGAATCCGGTCTGGTCGGGTCGCTCGACGTGGTCGAACTCAACCCGTTCCTCGACGACCGTGGGCGCAGCGCCATCCTGCTGGTCGATCTGGTCGCAAGCCTGTTCGGCCGGCAGGTCTATGAGCGGGCCATCTGAACCGGTGGAGCAGCCTCCGGTTGAAATTCCCCATGCCGCATTGACACCGCAGGCCCGCTGACTAGGGTGCGCGCTCTTTTTGAAACCCTGCAGGAAAGTGCCCCATGCGTGCCGACATCGTCGCCACCGCCGAGGCCATCAAGGAGTCGGTCGGGCTCCTGAGGAGGCATCTTTGACTGGGATGTCTCCGTCAAGCGCCTCGCCGAACTGAACGCCCTCGCCGAATCGAACAACCTCTGGAACGATCCCGACAAGGCCCAGAAGGTCATGCAGGAGCGGAATGCGCTCGACGCGCGCATGACCGCGCTGGCCGAGATCAACCGCGAACTCGCCGACAACATCGAACTCGCCGAGATGGCCGAGGACGAGGGCGATGCGGCGACCCTCGACGAGGCCGCCAGAGCGCTGGTCGCGGCGCGCAAGCGGGCGGAGCGCCTGCAACTCGAGGCGCTGCTTTCCGGCGAAGCCGACTCCAACGACACCTATCTTGAGGTCCATGCGGGCGCCGGCGGCACCGAGAGTCAGGACTGGGCCCTCATGCTCATGCGCATGTACACGCGCTGGGCCGAGCGCCGCGGCTACAAGGTCGAGGTGGTCGAGGAGAGCGAGGGCGAGGAAGCCGGCATCAAGTCGACGACCCTGCTGATCAAGGGCCACAATGCCTATGGCTGGCTGAAGACGGAAGCCGGCGTCCACCGTCTCGTGCGCATCTCGCCCTTCGATTCGAACGCGCGCCGCCACACCTCCTTTGCCTCCGTCACCGTCTATCCGGTGGTTGACGACAAGATCGACATCCAGATCAACGAGAGCGACGTGCGCGTCGATACGATGCGCTCGGGCGGTGCAGGCGGCCAGCACGTCAACAAGACCGAATCGGCCGTTCGCCTCGTCCACAATCCGACCGGCGTGATGGTGGTCTCGGAGGGCTCCCGCTCCCAGCACGCCAACCGGGCGGTCGCCTGGCAGATGCTGCGTGCCAAGCTGTATGAGCGCGAGCTGAAGATCAGGGAGGCCGCTGCCGCTGCCGACTTCGCCGCCAAGACCGATATCGGCTGGGGCCATCAGATCCGCTCCTACGTGCTGCAGCCCTACCAGCTCGTGAAGGACCTGCGCACGGGAAGGACGTCCGGCGTGCCGTCGGAGGTCCTGGATGGCGACCTCGACGGTTTCATGGAGGCCACGCTCGCCATGCGGGCCTACGGCACCAAGGAAGGCGATACCGACGACGTGGAGTGAGCCGGGTTCGGCTCCTCGCGTGCCAGCCGCGACCAACTCCCGGAGCGCCTGCCTTCCGTTGACACGTGCGTGCGCAGCGCTGGCCGATGCCGGGCCCGCATGGGCGCGGCTTATGCCAGAGCGAGCCCTTCGGTCCGGACCGGCCCCGCGGTGGTTGTCGCGTTCTGATGAGCGTTCATCTCCGGCCGAGACAGGCAGGCTTCCGGCGAAGCTTGGGATGTCGGTAGCATGGTGTTGAATTCTGGCCTGATCAGAGTCAGTAGCGGCTCTCCGACAGCAGTGCATCCACGATCAGGCTTCCGTTCGGGAAGCTGATTCTACTCCTGCTCGTCGAAGCTAGTCATCGACCACCGAAACCACTGGTTGGCGTGGCTCCCCTGAGAGGCCATCGTTGCTTTCGGGCAACAGGCGCCATTCAAAGCGGCCTGTGGGCCGGATGTTGCAAAAAATATGGCGACCGCCGCCACATTTTGGAAACTTTTCGCGGCGCACCTCGTTACGTACAAGGTCAATCCCGAGGCCTCAGGAGAGTTGGAATGAAAAAGATGCTTCTCGCCGGCGTCGCTGGCATCGCCCTCGCCACCAGCGCACAGGCGGCTGACCTTGCTGCGCCGCGCATGCCGATCGCGGAGTCGGTGATCGTTCCCGCTTTCTCGTGGACCGGGTTCTATGTCGGCGGCCAGATCGGCTATGCGACGTCCGCGTCGAGCGTCCGGCAGTTTGTCACGGCCAACGGAGCCTTCATTGATGCCAGCGGCTACAACGTCAACGGCATCGTTGGCGGCGTGCATATCGGCTACAATCAGCAGTTCAACAATATCGTGCTCGGCCTCGAGGCCGATCTCGAAGGCGGCGGTCTGAACGGTCGTTTCACCTACCTGAACGGCGACAGCTGGCGCTCGAGCATCTCGCTCCAGGGCTCTCTGCGTGCCCGCGCCGGCGTCGCCGTCGATCGCGCCCTGTTCTACGTGACGGGTGGTGTGGCGCTCGCGAACCTGCGGGATTCTGGGCACCTGGCCGCCGGACCGTTCGTGTCCGAGTCCGGTGCGATGGGCTGGACGGTTGGTGCGGGTCTCGAATATGCCTTCACGCCGAACTGGACCGCCCGCGCCGAGTATCGCTACACCAATTACGGAACGCGCTCGGTTGATCTGGCTCCGATCGGACTCGCGTCCACCGGTGCCTTCCGCAACCGGTTTCACTCGGTCCGCCTTGGCGTGAGCTACCTGTTCTCGACCGGCGGCGGCGCCGTGGTCGCGCGCTACTGAGTGCTGCAGCTTTCCCGACAATCGAAAGGCCGCCTTGGGGCGGCCTTTCCTTTTTCTGGCAAGGGCCCGGCCGGAAGGCTGGCGCTCAGCACCGCGTCGGATAGGCCCGCGGCCCCGTCACCTCGAAGCTCTGCCACATCTCGTTGACCTGCCGGACCATGTCGGTGGCCATCCCGCGGGGAAACCGCGCTTGCACCAGATAGACCACGCCCGGCTCGTTCCGTCGCTGGGCGACGAGGTCGTAATAGTCGAGATCGTTGCGGAACCGCTCGCCGTGCAGCACACCGCGGCCGCGGACCGAGAAGCCCCGGAAGCCGCCTGAATTGGCGGGCAGGCCGGCATCCTGGGTCATGGCGCCGCGGCGCTGGCGCGGGCCTTCCATGACGTTCTCCCAGTACCAGTCCTGCGGCGTGCAGGAGCCGCCTCGTCCGGCATGGTTGGCGCTGACCACGATCACCGCCTCGGGCACGCTCTCATGCACCAGCACGGAGTTCACCGGCCCCGGCAGGTCGTTCTCGCTGTCCAGCCGGAATCCCGGCACCGGGGCGAAGGACCAGCGGTCACGCCGGTGCCGGTGCGGGCCGTCGATCGCCGCGGGCGGGGGAGGGGGAACCGAGCCGGTGACGTCGCCGCCTTGCGGGCGCGGCTCGGGCAGGGGGGCCTCGGTCGCAGCCGGCGCGGCCGGCTCCGCCGTCTGAGGGCGCCGGATCGAGCCGGTCACCTCGGGTGCCGGCTGGGCCGCCGGTGTGGCGGGCGCCGGGGCAGCGGCGGCCGCCTGGGTCTCGCGCAGCCCTTGGGCCTCGGCTTCGACCGCGGCGATCCGGGCCTCCGCCTCCTGCAGGCGACGCTGGGCGGCGCCAGCCTGCTGCTGCAAGGCTGTGGCCTGTTGCTGGGCGGTCTGGGCCTGTTCCCGGGCGGTTTGAAGTTCGCCCTGCAGGCGCCGCACCTGGCCGGTCGCTTCTCCGGCCTGCCCCTGGCGCTGGATCACCTCCGTCTGGGCATGGGCAAGATGGGTTCGGGCCACCCTGAGATTGGCTTCCGCCGTTTCCGCCCGTCGCTGGGCAGCACGGGCCTCGGTGCGCAGACGCGCGACCTCGCCTGTCGAGGCGTCCGCCACGCTTGCCCGCTCCCGGGCGAGCATCGACAGGGCGGCGATGCGCGGATGCGCCTCGCCCCTGATCGGGCCGGCAAACTCCGTCACGAAGGCACCGGCCGCCGAGCCGAGGATCAGGGCGGCGGCAGACGCGGCGATCAGCAGCGTGGGGGACTTCGAGCGGCCGGTCTCCTCGGCGTTGCGCAGGGCCTCCGAGCGGGCGAGCGCCGTTTCCAGCCGCGCATTGTCATTGGCCAGCCGCGCGACACTGTCCTTGAGGGCTGCCATGCCATCGGTGATGGCAACCTTCGGATCGGGGACCGTGCTCGGCTCGCCAGCCCTCAACGCCTTCAGATGGACCGCGAAGGCCTCGACGGTCTGCCGCAGCCGGTGCTCGGACGCCTGATGGCGCTCGGTCAGCACGCCATGTGCCTTGCGGAACTCGACCGCGAAGCGCTCGCGCTCGCTTTTCTCGATCCGCTCCCACAGCGAGACCGCGACCGGGTCCTGCGGGTGCCGTCGGGCGAAGGCCATCATCGCCGTCTCGCCGTCCTTGCCGCGGTCGGCCTCCATCGCGGCGGCCATTTCGGCAAGGCCCGGCCGGTCGAGCAGGGGGCCGAGCGCGCCGAGCATGGCAAGAAGTGCAGGGTCGTCGCCGCGGCGGTTGTCGTCTGCAAGCCAGCGGCCGAGATCGGGGGCAGGAAGACTGTCGAATGGCGCCTCAAGCTGAGTCGTGTCGATGTCGCCGAGCCGGGCAGCCACAAGCTTGCCGGCCTCGTGGGCCTGACGGGCCTCGGCGATCAGGGCGCCATGGTTCTCCGTCGGATCGAGAATGGAATCCGGCCAGAGCACGAGCACCGCGCGGGCGCTGGCGATCGCTTCGCGCGCGATTTTGGCCGCGGCTGCGCGGCCTGCTGCGCCTTTCGCCTTCGTCTCGATATCGGCACTGACGGCGACGCCAAGGGCTGCGAGGCCCTGGCGGATGATGTCGGCGCGCGCCCGGTCGGCGCGCCTGCATGCCAGATGGAGATCCGTCACGGACCTGCTCCCTTGATCGTTCACAACCGAAGCATGGCCTCAGGCCATGTGCCTTTCCGCCGGGACCACTGGCACCGGAACCCTGGCGGCCGTCACAGCGCCCCGGCGAGCCTCACTCCGGCGCGCAGGTAGCGCATCGGATCGACGGCCTCGCCGTTGACGCGTGTCTCGTAATGCAGATGCGGGCCGGTCGACCGACCGGTGGACCCGACCCGGCCAATGCGCTGGCCGGTGCGGATCATGTCGCCTTCCTTGACGTGGATGCGCGACAGGTGGGCATAGCGGGTCGTCAGGCCGTTGCCGTGGTCGATCTCCACGAGCAGGCCATAGCCGCCCATCGAGCCGGCATGCGCGACGCGGCCGGAGGCGGCGGCGAAGACCGGTTCCCCGGTGGCTCCCCTGAAATCCACCCCGGAATGCAGCGCCCAGGTGCGCAGGAACGGATCGAGCCGGGCGCCGAACCCGGACGACAGTTCCAGGTCTCCGGCATGGGGTCGGCCGAACGGGATGGCATCGACGATGCGCATCAGTTGCTCTTCGTCGCGGATCACGCTCTGCAGGCGGAACACCTGGCGCTCGAAGGGCGAGGCGGCGGGAACAGCGGTCTGCGGCAGGGGGATCAGCGGGCCGCCCGTACCGCTGGCCTCGTCGGTGCGCGCCGGCCGGGCGCGCCGATGGTCGATGCCGAGCTCGGCCAGGACCAGGCGGATCTTGCGGGTGCGCCGGTCCACGCCGAGTTCCAGAGTCTGCAGGATGTCGGCCTGCTGGCGCTCGACACTGTCAAGCGACCGCGAAAGATGGGACAGCCGGTCATCGGAACCGGAATGGGACACCAGGGCAAAGACGCCCGCCGCGGGCGCAGTCGCCACCGTGAACCGCCGCGATTCCAGCTGTGACTGGCGCTGCATGGGCGCGCCGATCCGGACCGTATCGCCAACCGGCTGCGGCCGGGTCGCGGCAGGAGCCGTCGCGGCCGGTGTCGCGCCGGGCAGGGAGGGAGCATTGCGGGAAGCGGTGGAGCGGGACTGGGCACCGGCGGCGCCGAGCGAGGCGATGACGCTCTGTCGGGACTCCAGCGTGGCCTGCCTGCGGGCCATCTGCTCCATGCGCCGCTCGATGTCGGTCTGCTCGACCAGATGGCGGGAGGTCAGCCGCTCGATCTCCTGCCGGAGTTCGCGAATCCGGTCCTCATAGACGTGCTGAACCTCGGCGTGCCGGTTCATCAGCGAACCGAGGATGTCGTCCCGGAAGGCAAGATAGCTGGTGACCGCCACGCCCCAGGCGCCGAGGGCAGCGGTTGCCACCACGACGAGGCCGAAGATGAAGAAGGAGAGGCTCGCGGTTCGGGTGGCGCCGCCACGCCGCCAGGCGAGCGTCACCGCTCCTTCGGGCACGCGCGCTCTCTGGTTCGCCTCGTCAATGACCTGGGCGAACTGGGCGCGGCTGTATCGGTGGGCCTGCTGGATCATCGGCAGCATCCGTACGCGAACGGGATGCCGCATTACCGCCGATTAAGGTTAACGAACCGTACGCGCCGCCGAGCCTCCGGGAAGGCGCGTCAGAGCAGGGCAAGGCCCGCTCTATGCGCCCCGGCCCGCCTCCAGAACCTCTTCGGCATGGCCCTTGACGGTAACCCTGGGCCAGATCCGGAGAATCCTGCCGTCTGCCCCGATCAGGAAGGTGGTTCGCTCGATGCCCATATATTTGCGACCGTACATGCTCTTTTCGGCCCACACGCCATAGGCTTCGAGCACGTCCGTCCCCTCGTCGGTGGCCAGCGTCACCTCAAGGCCTCGCTTGGCGCGGAACCGGTCGAGCGCCCTGACAGGATCGTGGGACACGCCGACGATAGCGAGACCGGCAGCATCGAATTCCGGTTTGAGCCGGGTGAACTCCTGGGCCTGCACCGTGCAGGTGCCGGTATCGGCCTTCGGATAGAAATACAGCACCAGCTTGCGGCCGAGATAGTCGGCAAGCCTGACCTGCCGTCCGCCATCGCCGGGAAGCTCGAAGTCGGGAGCCTTGTCACCCACGCCAAGCGCCATATGCCTTCCTTTCGTCGCCTTTGTCGGACATTTCCAGTTTCTGTATACGGATTGGGCGCGGGGGCGGATCGCGGTGTGCCGCGGGCCTTGACGATTCGTCTGGCACACCATCCGGTCCCCTTCGCATCCGGTCGTATGCTCTTGGTCCTGGCTAATGCCGGGTTAAGTGGAGACCCCCTAGAGTGGTGCTCGTGATGGGCGCCAGAAGGTGGAGCCATCGCGCCGCGTCATGTGCGGCCGAATCGCGACAAGGCGGGAGAACGCGACGGAATGGACTGGCGCGCCGACCAGGGCCGGGGACCGCGCATACCAGGCTGCCGAACGGGCGGCCGGTCAGCGTTTCTCGACCGGTTCTGGGCGAACCGGCGCGTGCCGGCCTTCCTCGCGCGCTGGGCCGCCCCCTGGTCGCGGCGCCGCTGCTGGTTCGTGGGATGTCTGGCGGCCCTTGTGCTGATCATCGGCCTGCCCGTCGGTTTCGTGCTCTGGCAGATCCAGCGCGGGTCGGGCCTGGCCATGGACATGCTGACGCCCTGGATTGCCCGCTCGCTGTCGGACCAGATGGGCGACGGGCGAACCGTCTCCATCGGCTCGGTGATTGCCGGTCGCGATGGTGCGGGCCAGGTGGAGGTCGAGGCGCTCGACGTCATCATCCACGATGCTGCCGGTCGGAGGGTTGCGTCGGTCCCGCGCATCGCGCTCGGCCTTGACGGCCTGCCGTTGCTCGGCCGGCCGGCCATCCGGCGGATCGACCTGGTGGGCGCGTCAGTGGCGCTGAAGGTCGGCGAAGACGGCCAGATCGCCCTTGCGGCCGGGCGGTTCCGGGCCGCCTTGCCCGAGGACAGCCAGCAACCCGATTCCGCCCCGGCCGGTGCCCGGCAGCCGGAAATGTCCTCCTCCTTGCCGGAGCCGGAACTGTCGCCGTTCCGGCGGCTTGGCATCTGGCTCGACATCATGGAGAAGTCGGGGCTCGATGGCCATCGGCTGGCCGGCTTCGGCCTGCGCAACGGCACGGTGATCGTCGACGACGTCCGATCGGGCAAGCGCTTCGTGTTCGCCGGCATCGATTTCCACATCAAGGCACCGCAGGCCGGCGGCCTCGAACTCGGCATCGATGCCTCGGGATCCGGCGCGCGCTGGACCGCGACGGCCACCGTGACGCCGCGGGACGGCGACGGCCACCGCAGCATCGACATGACGATGAGCGGTCTGGCGCCGCGCGATCTCACGCTTGCGGTCCAGTCGCCTGAAATGTTCTACGCCGACACCCCGATCTCCGGCAGGCTGCGCACCCGGCTGGACAATGCCGGCGATCCGTCCGACTTCTCGGGTACCGTGACGCTGGGTTCAGGCCGCGTCGGCGACCTGCGCGATCCAAGCCTGAGGATCGCGATCGATCAGGTCAGCGCCGAGGTTCACTGGCAGGCGGGCGGGCCAGGCCTTGTCATCGACCGGGTCAGGGTGACCGCCGGCGAGGACCGCGCCGAACTGTCGGGCGTGATCACACCGCCGGCGCGGCAGGGCGATCCGCTTGTGGTCCAGATCGCCGAGTTGACCGCCAACACCTCGGCGCTCAATCCCCATGAGCCCCCGGTCCCGATTTCCGTCCGCAATGCCCGCTTCGTCTACGATCTGGCCTCCCGCCAGCTTACAGCGAACGATCTCGCGATCGGACAGGGCGGTGATCCGCTGGTGCGGCTGAATGTCGGCGTGAAGCTGGAGGGCGCGTCCCCGGCGATTTCGATCGATCTGGTGGCCGAGAAGATGCCGTTGGCCACGGCTCTGGCGCTCTGGCCGCGCGCCACAAATCCGCATGTGCGGGACTGGGTGGCCGACAACATGAGTGGCGGAACCACCGAGGAGACCCGCGTGCGGGTCGAGGTGCCGTCCGGTCTGCTGGCCTCGCCGCCCTGGGTGCTGGCGCGTGAAGCGCTGACGGTCACGTCCCGGCTGCGAGGCACGTCGCTCAGGCTGATGCCCGGGCTATCGCCGCTGGTGGAGGCCGATATCGATGTTGCGGTCGATGGCGCGACCGCCAGGCTGCAGGTCACCCGGGGGGTGATCGAGCCGTCTGCCGGGCGCAGGCTGGCACTGAGCGGGGGAACCTTCGAGATTCCCGATCACCGGATCCCCGATCCACCGTCCGTTGCCCAGTTCCGTTTGCAGGGAACCGCGGAGGCGGCCTTCGCGCTGCTGGGCCAGGAGGCCTTCAAGGGTGCGGCGACCGGGCCAACCCTGCCGTCGGGCAAGGTCGAGGGCAACGTCAATGCCGACGTGACCGTCAATGTCCCGCTCACCGAGACATTCGATCCGCAGCGCATCGACTACAAGGTCGAGGCGGATTTCACCGGTTTCGCCGCCGACAATGCCTTCGGCGAGATGCGCGTCGAGCGGGCCTCGTTCAAGGTCACCACGACGCCCCGCTCCTTCCTGATGCGCGGGCAGGGCGTGCTTGGGGGGGCACAGGCCAATTTCGAGTACCGCAAACCCCGTCCGGAAGCCAAACCGGAGATCCGGCTGACCGCGACCCTCGACGATCGCGGTCGCAACCGGCTGGGCGTGAACACCGGAACGCGGATCACCGGCCCGACCCCCGTTCGCGTAACGACCATCGGCGAGGAATCCGGGCGCTACACGGTGGAGGTCGATCTGCGCCAGGCCGTGCTTGCCGACCTGCTGCCGGGCTGGAACAAGGCGCGGGGCGTGGCGGCGCGCGCGCGGTTCGTGGCGCTGGAGACCGATGCAGGCTGGAAGCTCGAGGACATGGTCATCGAGAGCCGCGGCGTCCTCGTGCGCGGCTCGGCCACGTTCGACGACAAGGGCTCGCTCGTGGCCGGCCTGTTCCCGGCCTACAATCTCTCGGACGGCGACCGGCTCAGTCTGCGGGTCGAGCGCCAGGGATCGGGACACAAGGTGACCGTTCGGGGCGACATGATCGACGCCCGCAATGCGATCCGTGCGCTGACCGACCCGCCAAGTCCCGGACCATCCGGGCCGGGGGCCGCGCCTGCCGAGCTTGAGATCGACCTCAAGGTCGGTGCCGTCGCCGGCTCCAATGGCGAGGTGATCCGGCAACTCGAGATGCAGATGGTGCGACGCGGCACCGAGATCCGCTCGCTGGCGGCGACGGGTCAGATCGGCCGCGACCGGCGGATGGCCATCGAGCAGCGGGGACAGGGTACCGCACAGCGCCTGCTGGTCAGTTCCGGCGATGCCGGCGCACTCCTGCGTTTCCTCGACCTCTACAAGACCCTGCAGGGCGGGGACCTTGCGCTGGTGATGACGCCGCCCCAGCCGAACGGCACCATCCGCGAGGGCAGCGTCGAGATCACAAATTTCGGCGTGCGCGGCGATCAGGCCGTGTCCGGCATGGTGGCGGCGGCAGGCGAGGCGCCCGGCGCCGCACGCCAGCAGCGGGCGCAGCCCAACGATGCCTTCGCCTTCTCGCGCCTGAGGGCGAATTTCGCGCGCGCAGGCACGCAGGTGACGGTGACCGACGGCCTGCTCTGGGGCGTGGCGATCGGCGCAACGGTCGAAGGCACGTTTGATCCGACCCGCGGCCGCCTGAACCTGACCGGGACCTATGTGCCCGCCTATGCGATCAACAACATCTTCGCCCGCATTCCGGTCCTCGGCCTGTTCCTCGGCGGTTCGCCGGACGAGGGCGTCTTCGGCATTACCTACCGGATCGCCGGCACGCTTTCCGCGCCACGGCTGACCGTGAACCCGCTGTCGGCCGTGACTCCCGGCTTCCTGCGCAAGATCATGGAATTTCGCGGCCGCAGCAGCGTGAGGCCCGACGAGACCGTCGGATCAGCCTCCTCGCGCTGAGACTTGCGGGCCGCGCGGGCGACGTGCCTGATGCGGGTCGAATGCCCGATGACGACACGCCCGCCCGATCCGTCTCCATCGTCCTTGTCGGCGGGGGCCATGCCCATGCCGTGGCCCTCGCGTGCGGCCTGGCAGCGGGGCGTGACACCGACATCGTGCTCGTGGCCCCGGACCGCTTCGCCCCCTATTCCGGCATGATCCCGGGTGCGATTGCCGGCCGCTATCGGACGGAAGAGGCCCATGTCGATCTGGTCGGCCTCTGTGCCGCGCGCGGCGTCCGCCTCGTGACCGGCCGCGCGGCGGGCATCGACAGGGCCGGGCGCCGGCTTCTTCTGGAGGATGGGGCGCCGATCCCCTTCGACCTGCTCTCGGTCAATATCGGCATCACGCCCGATGTCTCGGCAATTGCGGGCGCCGGCCATGCCACCACCATCAAGCCGATCGACGGGCTGATCGGACGCATCGAGGCGCTCAACCAACAGGGGCGGCCGGGCCATCTTGCCGTGGTGGGCGGCGGCGCCGGCGGCGTGGAGGTCGCCTTCGCCTTGCGAAATGGCCTTGCCGGCAGCCGTGTGACGCTTGTCATGCGGGATGGGCTCCTGCCCGGTCACGGGCGCCTGGCGCGCCACCTGATCCGTCGGGCGCTGGTCCGGCAGGACATCGCAACCATCGACAGGTTCACGGTGGCGCGGGTCGAACCGGACCGGCTGGTCGCAGCCGACGGACGCTATCTGACGTCCGATACCGTGTTGCTCAATACCGGGGCGTCGCCAGCGGAATGGTTCCCCGCCACGGGGCTTGCGCTCGATGCGGGCGGTTTTCTCGCGGTCGGCCCAACCCTGCAGGTTCTCGGCGAGCAGCATGTCTTCGCCGCCGGCGACTGCGCCGGCATGGTCCAGACGCCGCGGCCGAAGGCTGGCGTCTATGCCGTGCGGCAGGGGCGGGTGATTGCGGCCAATCTCATGGAGGCATCGGCCGCTCTTCGCGCTGGAAGGGCAGCCCGTCTGATGACCTATCGCCCGCAGGCTCGCGCGCTGGCGATCCTGTCGACAGGCGACGGGCGTGCGGTCGCATCGTGGGGGCCGTTGGCGGCCAGCGGCCGCTGGGTGTGGTGGTGGAAGGACCGCATCGACCGTCGCTTCATGGACGACCTTGCCGCTGCCGGTCAGCCGCGCTCGAAGTCGTAGCCGGCCATGGCCCAGGCCTTGATGCCACCGGCGAGGTGACTGTCATAGGATTTGCCGCAGCCTTGCGCGATGGCGAGAGCCTGGGCGGAGCGAACGCCGCCGGCGCACATGAAGATCACCTGTTTGCCGGCCGCATCGGGAACGGCGTCGGGGTCGAAGGTGGAGAGCGGCAGGTTCACCGCACCGGGGATCCGCGCCATGACCAGTTCGTGCGGCTCGCGCACGTCGACGATCAGCACCTCCCCACGCGCAAGCGCCTCGGCGACCACCTCGGGCGAAAGATCACGGATGGACATGGGCTCTCCTGAACACATTCGATATCGTGAATATAATAGGCCGGCCGGCCCCAGCCTGCAAGGCCTGGCCGTCAGTCGACGATCACGCCGCCGGTGATCGGCTCGCGCACCCCCGTGGTTGAAGGGAATGTCAGCGGCAGCCCCTTCATCGACCGCACGGCAAGGTAGGCAAAGGCCTGCGCCTCCAGAAAATCCGAGGACCAGCCGACATCCTCGCCGGTGCGGACCTCGGCGCGGGCACAGTCGGCGATAAGCCGCAGCAGCGTGGCGTTCCTCGCCCCACCGCCGCAGACCACCCACAGGATCGGGCGCACTCGCATGAAATCCGCAGCGCGAACAATGGAGCGCGCCGTGAATGCGGTCAGCGTTGCCGCGCCATCCTCGGTCGCGACCGTGCCGACGATGCGGTGGGCAAAGGCGCTGCGGTCCAACGATTTTGGCGGCGTGCGGGCAAAGTAGGGGTGCACCAGCAGCCAGGCGAGCAAGGCCTCGTCCGGCCGACCCCGCGCGGCTGTGGCGCCATCGGTATCGACGGCGGTTCCCGTTCGGTCGCCCATCCAGTCGTCGATCAGCGCATTTCCCGGGCCAGTATCGAAGGCGAGAAGCTCGTTGCCCGCGCCGATCAGCGTGACGTTGGCGACCCCGCCGATATTCACGACCGCCAGCGGACGGGGCAGGGCGGTCTGGTCCGCCAGCGCCCGGTGGAAGACCGGCACCAGCGGAGCGCCCTGGCCGCCTGCCTCGACATCGGCCTGCCGGAAGTCATGGACGACCGGGATGCCGAGCCGCTGGCGCAGCGCGGCGCCATCGCCGATCTGCACGGTCAGCGCGCGCTCGGGTCGGTGAAGGATGGTCTGCCCGTGCAGGCCGACAACACCGATATCGGCGCGCGTGAGCCCATTCGTCTCCAGAAAGAGTTCCACGGCTTCGGCATGGGCGCGGGTGACGAGGTCCTCGGCCCTTGCGATCAGGGGGGAGCGCGCGGTCCGGTCCGTGAGGTTCGCACCTTCCTTCAGGGCGTCGCGCAGCAGCGCCCGCTCGGCCTCGGAATAGGGGCGGTAGAAGGTCGGACCAAAGCCGTCGATCGCCTCGCCGTCGGTGTCGAGCAGCGCCACGTCGACGCCGTCCATCGAGGTTCCCGACATCAGGCCGATAGCGCGCATGGAGACCTGCCGATTCGAAGGGTGAAATTGGGCCCTGCCTCTGCTACACCGCGCCTCCGCCGGGCGCGAGTGTCCGGCGATCAGCTCCAACTGGAAAGATCATGACCGCCCCGTCCTCCGACTTCCTGCGCATCCTTTCCGAGCGCGGGTTCATCCACCAGTGTTCCGATATGCAGGGCCTCGACGCCCTCGCGGCCAAGGGGGATGTCGTCGCCTATGTGGGCTATGATTGCACGGCGCCCTCGCTCCATGTCGGGCACCTGCTCTCGATCATGATGCTGCACTGGATGCAGGCGACCGGGGCCGGCAAGCCGATCACGCTGATGGGCGGCGGCACGACCCGTGTCGGCGACCCTTCGGGCCGCGACGAGACGCGCAAGATCCTGTCCATCGACGACATCAATGCCAACAAGGATGCGCTGAAGGGCGTGTTCGCAAGGCTGCTGATCTTCGGCGAGGGCAAGACCGACGCGATCATGCCCGACAACGCCGAGTGGCTGACGAAGCTCAACTACATCGAGATGCTGCGCGATATCGGCCGCCACTTCTCGGTCAACCGCATGATGACCATGGACTCCGTGCGCATGCGGCTGGAGCGCGAGCAGGAGCTGTCCTTCATCGAGTTCAACTACATGATCCTCCAGTCCTACGATTTCGTGGAACTGGCCCGCCGCTATGGCACCAACCTGCAGATGGGCGGCTCCGACCAGTGGGGCAACATCGTCACCGGCGTCGACCTCGGCCGGCGCATGGGCACGCATCAGCTATACGCGCTGACCTGCCCGCTGCTGACGACCTCCTCAGGCGCCAAGATGGGCAAGACCGCCGCCGGCGCCGTCTGGCTGAATGCCGACATGCTGTCGACCTACGACTACTGGCAGTTCTGGCGGAACACCGAGGACGGCGACGTGGCACGTTTCCTCAAGCTGTTCACACTGCTGCCGATGACCGAGATCGGTCGACTCGCCGCGCTGCAGGGCGCGGAGATCAACGAGGCGAAGAAGATCCTCGCAACGGAAGCCACCGCTCTGGTGCGCGGCCGCGAGGCGGCCGAGGGTGCGGCAGGAACGGCGCTGAAGACCTTCGAACAGGGCGCGCTCGGCGACGACCTTCCGGTGGTCACGGTTCCGGCAGCGGAACTTGCCGCCGGGATCGGCGTGCTGACGCTGTTCGTGCGCGCCGGCCTTGTCGCCTCCAACGGCGAGGCGCGCCGGCAGGTCCAGGGTGGCGGCCTGAAGCTCAACGACCAGACGGTGACGGATGCCCAGGCGACCGTCACCGCCGATGCGCTGACCGACGGTGTCGCCAAGCTGTCCTTCGGTCGCAAGAAGCATGTGCTCGTAAAGGCGGGGTGAGACCATGACGATGAAGTTCTTCTACGGGCCGAAGACCTGTGCTCTGGCCTCGCGCATTGCGCTGGAAGAGGCCGGCGCCGACTACGAGCCGGTCAAGGTCGACTTCGCGACCGCCGAGCAGACCAAGCCCGCCTTTCTCGCGATCAACCCCAAGGGCCGCGTGCCGGCGCTCGTCACCGACCGTGGCGTGCTGACGGAGAACGTGGCGATCCTCGCCTTTGTGGCCCAACTCCATCCGGAGAAGCAGCTCGCGCCGCTCGACGATCCCTTTGCCTTCGCGCAGATGCAGGCCTTCAACAGCTATCTGGCCTCGACCGTCCACGTGAACCACGCCCACAAGCATCGCGGCGCGCGCTGGGCGACCGAGGAGAGCTCCTTCCTGGACATGCGCGCCAAGGTGCCGGAGACCATGGCGGCAAGCTTCACGCTGATCGAGCGCGACTTCTTCCAGGGCCCCTGGGTGATGGGCGAGGCCTATTCGGTGGCGGACGCCTATCTGTTCGTGGTTTCGCGCTGGCTGGAGGGCGACGGCGTCGACGTCAACCGGTTCCCCCGGGTGGCCGCGCACATGCGTGCGATGGAGCAGCGCCCGGCCGTCCAGGCGGCGCTGGCAGGGGAGTAGTGGGCGTCTGACAAGGCCCGCCCTGCCTTCCGCAGCGACCCGTCGGTTTGGCTGATGACGGCCGTCCGCGAGCCGCGCGGCCACGCCGCCGATGAGCCGGACAAAGTCCGAATGATTGGAACGCACCGGATGGTCTCATTTGACACCGTCTGGTGGCGCCCACGTATAAACGCGACCCTGCAGCCAGAGGGGGGCTTTGGGCATGGGGGAGGATAACGCCTGTGTGCGTTGGGTCCGGAGCGGGGGATGGCCCGTTCAGGTGATGATCATCGTCGCGCTTGCCATCGTGCTCGCTTCGCCTGCGATTCTTTATGCCATCCGGGTTCCCTCGCAGACCAATGTCATCTCGGCGCTGCATGCGGTCGGGCTTTTCGCAGCCGTGTTCACCCTGGTCCGCAGGTTCTGGCTGCAGCTCCTGATCGGCTTGCCGGTCATGCTTCTCAACCTGATCGAGATCGTTCATGTCCTCATCTATGGGCAACTGATCTCGCTCGGAGGTGTGGAGTCGATCCTGCATGCCGTGCCCTACGAGGTTAAGGAATTCGCATTGGAGAATGCCGGCATCATTCTGCTGGGATTCGCGGTGGTGGCAGCTTTTGCCTGCCTGGCCTGGCTCCGCAGCGGCATCGATACGCTCTCGGTAAGGCACCGGCTGGGCATTGCCGGCGTCTCATTCGGAGTTCCGGTCGTGGCTCTGGCGGCAGACCTCGCCTTCTTTGGCAGCGCCCATGAGGTTTATTTGCCGACGCGCGTTGCTGAGCACTACGTCGCGTTCGTCGGTGCAAACCCCTTGACCCAGACGATATCCGGCCTGGCTTCCTCCCTCGCCGCCCGGTCCGAGCTGCGCCAGGCACGGGCCGAGCGTGACCAGTTCCGGTTCAACGCGCGTCAAACGGCGGCGACATCCGAACGCCAGCTCCACATTGTCATCATTGGCGAATCCTCACGCCGGCGGAACTGGAGCCTCTACGGCTATGGCCGCCCGACCAGCCCGCGGCTGGCACGGGAGCCGAACCTTGTTGCATTCACCGATGCGATCAGTCCGGCGACGGTCAGCCATCGGAGTATCGCGATCTCATTCTCGATGATCACGCCGGAAACCGTCGATCTGTTTCAGAGAAGCCGAACCTTCGTCTCGGCGTTCCGGGAAGCGGGTTTCAAGTCCTTCTGGCTCTCGAACCAGGGTGTGCATCGCTCGGCCGTGGGAAGCGAGATCCTGCTGATGATGGATGAGGCGGAGGTGGTCCGATCATCCAACTTCGGGTTCTGGAACTCGGTCCTGGACGAGAAACTGCTGCCGCTGATCGACGAGGCGCTGATCGATCCGGCGCCGCGCAAGCTGCTGGTCATTCACACACTCGGCAGCCATTCGATCTACCGGCAGCGCGTGCCCGCCAACTGGCGACTGGACCCGGCTGCACCACCGGTGCGTGTTGCTCGTGGCAATCCGAGGATCACCGATGGCGACGCCACCCTCATCGACGACTACGACAGGACGATTTCCTATACGGACTGGCTCGTCAGTGAAATCATCGGGCGTCACCGCGCGACCGGGCAACTCGGGTCTGTGGTCTATCTGTCGGATCACGGCCAGCGGCTTCTGGACGATGAGGCCCGCGAGAGGGGCCACGGATTTCGGGACCTGAAGCCTGAGGACGTGGACATTCCGCTGCTGGTATGGCTGCCGGACAGGCAGGCCGCGGCCGATCCTGTCCGTCTGGCTGCCATTCGGGCAAATGCGACGCGGCCGGTTACAACTGCCCAACTGGGCCAGAGCCTGCTGGACCTCGCCGGAATCGATATCGGAAGAGCGCTTGGACAGGAGAGCTTCTTCGGGCCCGACTATCGGCCGCGCCCTCGCTCCGTCATCGGCTCGGATGGTGCCGTCGCTCCCTATCGATGGGCACACCCGCCCAATGGGAGTGCCGGGGCAATTGCAGGATCGGTCCAGACCCGACCCTGAAGAGGGGCGGCCGCATTGCGGGCACGCCGGACAGGCTTGACTGTGCGGGTCGTAGGGGGTGCCGCCCGCGGACCATCCGGATCCGGCACCCCAGCAGGCCGCTACCCAGTGGCCTGCATCAGTTCGATCCGGTTGCCTAACGGGTCGCTGACGAAGGTCCGGATAGAGCCTTCAAGGGGGTAGTCGTCGCGCGTCTCGATACCCGCCGCGCGAAGCCGCAGGACCAGGTCCTCGAGATCGCTGACGACCAGCGCTGGATGGGCCTTGCGCGCGGGCCGGAAGCCCGTCTCGACACCGAGATCGGTGCGGACGGTGCCCCGCTCGAACCAGCAGCCGCCGCGCGCGGCGAGGCTGGCCGGTTTCGGCACTTCGGCAAGGCCCAGCAGGCCGCCGTAGAAGGCCCGTGCCTCCGTCTCGCCGCCGGCCGGCATGGCAAGCAGAACGTGATGCTGGCCCTCGATCGTCATGGTCGCCGTCTTGCCGTCAACGCCGCGGAGCCGCCCAGGGCCGGGCGGCTGCATCGCGCGCCACGAAGACGGCAATCGCCTCGCCCTCCGCCAGCGTGAGGTCGATGTCGTCCCAGCCGTTGAGCAACTGGGTGCGCCAGACCGGGTCGATGGTGAAATCGACGGCGAGATTGCCGGCGACGATCCGCAAGGCCTCGAGGTCGACCGTGACGGGATGATCGCCGGCGGCCAGCAGCGCTTCGGCATCGGCCTCGCTGACGATCGCCGGCACAACCCCGTTCTTCACGCAGTTGGAGGCGAAGATGTCGCCGAAGCTCGGCGCGATGACAGCCCTGAAACCGCTGTCGGCGAGCGCATAGACGGCAGCCTCGCGCGACGAGCCGCAGCCGAAATTGCGACGGGCCACCACCACGGTCTGGCCGGCGGCCGGGGCAGGGGCAGGGGCCGTACCAGCGGCAGTCAGGTCGTGGAGGAGGAACCGCCCGTAGCCGTCCGGCTTGCGCGGTTCCTTCATGAAGCGCGCCGGAATCAGCTGGTCCGTATCGACATTGGCGAGCGGCAGGCGCAGCGCCGGCCCGGTCATGGTGACGAAAGGGGTCATGCGAGCCGTCTCACATCGGTCAGACGGCCGGTGACCGCAGCCGCAGCCACCATGGCCGGCGACATCAGGTGGGTGCGGGCGCCAGGGCCCTGCCGGCCCTTGAAGTTGCGGTTTGTCGTGGACGCGCAGCGTTCACCGGGGCCGACAATGTCGCCATTCATTCCGACGCACATCGAGCAGCCGGATTCGACCCATTCCAGCCCCGCTTCGGTGAAGATGCGCGCCAGTCCTTCGGCCTCGGCCTGGCGCTTCACGGCCGACGATCCGGGCGCCACAAGTCCCGGCACGGCGGATTTTCGGCCGGCGAGCACGGTTGCAGCGGCGCGCAGGTCCTCGATCCGCGCATTCGTGCAGGAGCCGATGAAGACGCGGTCGATGGCGATGGTGTCGAGCGGCTGGCCGGCGGACAGGGCCATGTAGTCGAGCGCATCGCGCGCAGCGGCGGCCTTCACCGGATCGGTCATGGCCTCGGGATCAGGCACCGTGGCGGAAATCGGCAGAGCCTGTTCGGGGCTGATTCCCCAGGTCACGGTCGGAGCGATTGCCCCGCCATCCAGCGACACCTCAAGGTCGAATGCCGCGTCGGGGTCGGAGGCAAGCTGCGCCCAGTCGGCCACCGCCTGCTCCCAGATGGCACCATCGGGCGCGAAGGGGCGGCCTTTCAGATAGGCGAAGGTCGTCTCGTCCGGCGCGACCATGCCGCATCGCCCGCCAGCCTCGATCGACATGTTGCAAAGGGTCATGCGCCCTTCCATCGACAGGGCCCGGATGGCCGGTCCCGCAAATTCGATGGCATGGCCCGCCGCCCCGTCGGCACCGACGGCGGCAATGATCGCCAGCGCAATGTCCTTGGCGGTCACGCCTGGACCGGCTGCGCCGTCCACACGGATGCGCAGTCGTTTTGGCCTCTTCTGCCAGAGCGTCTGACTGGCCAGCACATGGGCCACTTCCGAGGCGCCAATGCCAAAGGCGATCGCCCCGAACGCACCATGGGTGGAGGTGTGGCTGTCGCCGCAGACCACCGTCAGGCCGGGCAGGGTGATGCCCTGCTCGGTGGCGGTGACATGCACGATGCCCTGCCGCGGATCGTCGAGGCCGAAAAGGGTGATCTCATGGCTGGCCGTGTTGGCCGACAGGAGGTCGACCATGCGTGCCACCGTCGGGTCTGCGATCGGCCCGCCGCGCCCGCGGGTCGGGACATAGTGGTCCGCCACGCCGAAGGTGAGGTCGGGCCGCGCCACCGGCGCGCCGCGCGCAGCGATCTGCCCGAAGGCGTGGTGAGAGCCCTCATGGACGAAATGCCGGTCGATCCACAGAAGCGCGAGGCCATCCGCGCGCTGCCGGACGACGTGGGCTTCCCAGACGCGATCGAACAGGGTCTTCGGAGCGGACACGTCACCACCTCCTGACAGGCACTTGACCGGACCCGATTGTATCATAGTATAGACAAAGATAGAAATTGCCTGTGGCAATCCTTCGGACAGATCGGTAGACAATGCTCCGAGACGCTTCCATTGCCGTTAGGGAAGTTTCTCCCCTGTCCGGGCAGGCGTCGGGTCGTCCAACCGAGGGGGACACCATGGCAGAGGCGATCGAAACCTCAAAGACACGCCGGGTCTATCTGACGCTCCGGGACCGGATTTCGTCGGGCGATCTGACACCGGGCACGCGCCTTCCATCCGAGCCGGACCTTGCCGACATCCACAACGTGTCGCGCGTGACGATCCGGCGTGCGCTGGCGGAGCTCGAGCGCGAGGGGCTGATCTCCCGCCGGCCCGGCGCCGGCACGTTCATCACCGCGCGCACGATCCGGCGACCGATTGTCGCGGACCTGTCCAATGCACTCGCCCATCTCGTCGAGATGGGCCGGTCGACTGATGTGCGGCTGCTCCAGTTTGGCTATGTCGATCCTGCGCCGGAAATCGCCGAGGCGCTGAGGCTCGATGCCGGTGAGCGGGTGCAGCGCTCCGTCAGGGTACGCATCATCGACGGAGAGCCCTTCTCCTACCTCGTCACGCATGTGCCCCAGCGCATCGGATCGACCTACACGGAAGCCGAGCTCGGCGTGCAGCCGCTGCTGACCCTGATCGAGCGCTCCGGCGTCAAGGTCGACCGTGCCACCCAGACGATTTCCTCGACCCTTGCCGGGCCCGAGGTGGCAGCCGAACTCGCCATCGACATCGGCGCCCCGCTGCTATCGCTCCAGCGCACCGTGTTCGACCTGCGCAGGCGCGGCATCGAGCACCTGATGGCCTATTACCGGCCGGATCGCTACTCGTTCCAGATGGACCTCGTGCGCATCGATTCCGGCGGCGACCGGCTGTGGTCGCCGGTCGAGCGGGCGCGCAGCGGTCTCGGCATGAACGGGGTGGCAGCTAGCGACTGACAGGTCGCGGCGCGCCTGTGTGGGCGCCGGGACCCGATCGAAGCCAAGAACCTGACGAGCCGGCGCCGAACGCCGGCCGAAACAGAGGTTGAGAACGGAGACCAGCGACCATGACACATGATTTCGGCCTTTCGCGGCGGAACCTCATCAAGACCGGCGCCGCCGGTGCCGCCCTGCTCTCGGCCCCCGGCCTGGTCAGGGCCCAGGCGGCTCCCGTCAAGCTTGGCATCCTGCAGCCTGTGACCGGCAACCTCGCCCAGGACGGCGAATACGGCCGTATCGGCGCGGAACTGGCCATCAAGGAGATCAACGACGCCGGCGGCATCAAGTCGCTCGGCGGCGCGAAGATCGAGATGGTCTTCGGCGATGCCCGGTCCAATCCGGAAGCCGGCACGCAGGAGGTCGAAAAGATGCACGCCGAGGGCGTGGCGGCCATCGTCGGCGGCTTTGCCTCGCCCATCTGCCTTGCCGCCTCGCAGGCGGCCGCTCGCTACGACCTTGCCTATGTGGTCGATGTCGGCGTGTCCGATGCCATCGTGTCGCGCGGCCTGAAGAACACCTTCCGCTTCGGGCCCGGTTTCGGCACCTGCACGCGGGTCGCCATCGAGAACCTCGTCAAGCTCAATGATGCTGCCGGCAAGCCGGCCAGGACCGTCGTGCTGGTCCACGAGGACGGCCTTTTCGGCTCGGGACTTGCCAAGCTCATGAACGAGCGGCTCTCGGCTCTCGGCTTCCAGATCCTGGAGACCATTGCCCACCCGACGCCGGCCCGCGACATGTCGAATGTCGCCCTGCGCATCCGCGCGCTTAATCCGGACCTCGTCATTCCGTCGAGCTATTACGGCGAGTTCGTGCTGCTCGCCCGCACCATGCAGCAGCAGCGCATCCGTCCGAAGGGCGTCTATGCGGTGCTGAACGGGGCGGCCTCCAACTTCCGCTTCCTGCGCGAGTTCCCGGATGCGGCCAACAACGTCATGGACTGCAACCACTGGGCCGATCCGCGCAAGCCCAAGACCGCCGAACTGCGCCGGCAGGTCGAGGCCATGGGACGGTTCTGGCTCTACAACGTGCCGCTCAACTATTCGGCTGTCAGGCTGACCGCCGACGCCATCGAGCGGGCGGCTTCGCGTGACCGGACGAAGATCATCGAGGCGCTGGCCGCCTCGACCTTCTCCGATCACATCATGCCCTACGGGCCGACCAAGTTCGAAAACGGCCAGAACACCGGTGCCTCGCCAGTCAACACCCAGATACAGGGCGGAGACATCAAGGTGATCTTCCCCGACGCCTTCGCCGACGCCAAGCCGGTCTTCCCGGTCACGGGCTGATGGTCGGGCGGACCGGCGCGGCGCCGGCTCCGCCTTGACCCTTGCGACTGCCTTCGTGGCCGGTGCCGCCGGCCACGAGCATTCTTTCATGTCCGAGGCCGCCCCGATCCGTGTTCAGATCCTATCCGCCCCAGATCGTCCTTGAGGCCGTGCTGAACGGCCTGCTGACTGGCGCCGTCTATGCGCTGGTCGCGCTCGGGCTGACGCTGGTCTATGGGGTGCTGCACATTATCAACTTCGCGCACGGGGCCATGCTGACGCTGGCCATGTTCGCGGTCCTGCTGGTTCATCTCGGTCTCGGGATCGACCCGTACCTCGCCATCCTGCCGCTCACGCCGCTGTTCTTCCTGTTCGGCTATGGCCTGCAGCGCTTCGTCATCTCGCCGGCAAGCCGCAACGATGACGGTTCGATCCTGCTTGTGACGCTTGGCCTGTCCATCGTGATCGAGAACGCGCTGCTCGCCATCTTCCGGTCGGACACCCGCGCGCTGACCCTCGACTATTCCTTCTCGGTGGTCGATCTCGGCTTCGCGCTGCTTTCCCTGCCGCGGGTCATCGGGTTTGGCGTCGCCATCCTCGTGGCGATGGCGCTCTGGGCCATCCTGGCGCTGACCGATACCGGCAAGGCGATCCGGGCGGTCGCCAAAGAGAAGCTGGGCGCGGCCCTGGTCGGCATCGATGTCAATCACATCTATGCCGTCACCTTCGGCCTCGGGGCGGCGACGATCGCGGTAGCGGCCTGCCTGCTGATGCCCTCTTTCTACGTCAATCCGCGCGTGGGCAACGCCTTCGTTCTGGTCGCCTTCACCGTGGTGGTGCTGGGCGGCATGGGCTCCATCGCCGGGGCACTGGCAGGCGGCCTGATCATCGGCGTGGTGGAAAGCCTGTCCGGCCTCTATCTCGGCGAAAGCCTCGGCCAGATCGGCATTTTCCTGATCTTCATCCTCGTCCTGCTGCTGCGGCCGACCGGTCTGTTCGGGGCAAAGGCGTGATGGACCGGCTCGTCGCCTATCGCTCCATCCTGGTCGCAATCGCCGCTTTTGCCGTATTGCCCTTCGCGGTTCCCGGACTGGTGGCCCTTGGCATGGTCGCCGGCGCCAACACCGTGATGAACATGCTGGTCTTCGCGCTGATCATCACCCTGGCGGCACAGGGCTGGAACCTTGCCGGCGGCTATGGCGGACAGTTCTCATTCGGTCACGCCGCATTCTTCGGCACGGGGGCCTATGCCCAGGCGGTCCTGCAGACGCGCTATGGCGTCAATGCCTGGGTGGCGCTGCCGCTGGCCGTGGCGCTCGGCGGCCTCGTCGGTGCCGTCATCGGCTCGCTGGCCTTCCGGGCGCGGCTGCGCGGCTCCTATTTCGCGCTGGTGACGCTCGCTTTCGCCGAAGTCTTCCGCATCCTCGCCAATTCCACTCCCATCACGGGCGGGGCAGCGGGCACGCTCGTGCCGCTGAGGATCGGCGCGGGACAGTTCCAGTTCGCGGCGCAGGAGGCCTTCTACTATCTGGCGCTTGCCGCCGTCGGCGCGGTCCTGCTCGCCAACCGGGCCATGGAGCGTTCGCGCTTCGGCTCCTGGCTGGTGGCGGTGCGCGAGAACGAGGACGCCGCCCGCGCGCTCGGCGTCGATACGCTGAAGGTCAAGCTGAAGGCCATCACGCTTTCGGCCGCCGTCACCGCGCTGGCCGGCGCCTTCTACACCCAGAAGTTCCTCTACATCGACGCCAATATCGCCTATGGCGCCTGGATCTCCGTCGAGGCGCTGCTCGCCCCCATCATCGGGGGCATCGGGACGGTCTTCGGCCCGCTGATCGGCGCCATGGCGCTGATCGGCCTCGGGGAGCTTGCCAAGACCGGCATCCATGGCCTGTTCGGCTCGGCCATCCCCGGCGTCGATCTCGTCGTCTATGGCATGCTGCTGATCGCGGTCATTGCCTTCGCTCCGCGCGGCCTGCTCGGCCTTCTCGACCGGCTGCGGGGAGGGCGCTGATGCTCTCCGTGGACGCAGTCACCAAGCGCTTCGGCGGGCTCGTGGCGGTCAGCGATGTGACGCTGTCCGTGAGGCCGGGCTCGATCACCGGGCTGATCGGCCCGAACGGCGCGGGCAAGACCACGCTGTTCACGGTGATCTCGGGTTTCGAGAAGCCCACCGTCGGCCGCATCCGGTTCGAGGATGACGACATTACCGGGCGCAGCCCCGAGGCTCTCGCCCTGCTCGGCATCGCGCGTACCTTCCAGATCGTCCAGCCCTTTGCCGGGCTGTCGGTGGTCGAGAACATCGCCGTCGGCGCCTATCTCCGCTCTCCCCATCGCGCCGAGGCCTTTGCCCGTGCCGTCGAGGTGGCGGCCATGGTCGGGCTCTCCGACCTCGAAAGGCCGGCCTCGGCGCTGACGGTTGCCGGGCGCAAGCGCCTGGAACTTGCTCGCGCACTCGCCACCGGGCCGAAGCTCATCCTGCTCGACGAGGTGCTGGCGGGCCTCAACCCTTCCGAAATCCGCGACATCGTGCCGGTCATCCGCAAGGTGCGGGATGCCGGCGTCACCATCCTGATGATCGAGCACGTCATGCAGGCCGTGATGAGCCTGTGCGAGCATGTCCACGTGCTCGCCAACGGCCGCCTGATCGCCGCCGGGACACCGGCGGAAGTTGTCGGCGATCCGGCCGTGGTTGAGGCCTATCTTGGCCACGGCGCCGCCGCGCGCCTGTCGGGGAGGGCGGCCCATGACTGAGCGCCCCATCGCAGAAAGCGCCGCGGCAGAACCCCTGCTCGTCGTCGAGGATATCAAGGCCGGTTACGGCCCCACCGAGATCCTCCGCGGCCTGTCGATGACCGTTGGCGCCGGCGAGATCGTTGCCGTGCTCGGGTCGAATGGGGTCGGCAAGACGACGCTCAACAAGGTCATTTCGGGCGTCGAGCCGGCCCGGGGCGGGCGCATCCGCTTCCTCGGGGAGGACATCACCAACGCCGCGCCGCCGGCCATCGTCGCGCGCGGCCTGATCCAGGTGCCCGAGGGACGCAAGATCTTCCCCAACATGACCGTCCGCGAAAATCTGGAACTCGGCTCCTACCGACGGGGCCGGGCCGGGCGGGCGGCCAATCTCGAGCGGGTCTTCACCATCTTTCCGCGCCTGCTGGAACGGACTGAGCAGCTCGCCGGCACCCTTTCGGGCGGCGAGCAGCAGATGCTGGCCATCGGCCGCGGCCTGATGGCCGAACCCAAACTGCTCATTCTCGACGAGCCCTCGCTGGGTCTCTCACCCTTGCTTGTGGAGGAGATGTTCGCGCTCGTCCGGCGCATCCATGCCGAGGGCCTGGCCGTGCTGCTGGTCGAGCAGAATGTCGTACAGTCGCTGGAGATCGCTGCGCGCGCCTTCATCCTGGAAAACGGCATCTTCGCCCTCTCCGGCGCGGCGGCCGACCTTGCGGCTAGCGACGACCTGCGCCGCGCCTATCTCGGCATGTGAGGGAAACAGCCATGGCGATCGTCACCCCCGGCGTGAAGACAGCCACCGAGCTTGCGGCGGAGCCCCGTACGAACTGGTTGGGGACGTTCTGCTCCTTTGCCGCGGGGCTGTCGTTCCACGATCTGCCGGAGGAGGTCGTCGCCCGCGCGAAACAGGTGATATACGACTGCATCGGCGCAATCAGTGCCGGCATGGCCGAGCCGGAGATGCGGGCGCTGGCCGACAGGCTGGCCCGCCTCGACGGCGCCGGAGACACACCGGTCATCGGCGGCTCCGGGCGCCTGTCAGCCTCCAACGCGGCCCTGCTCGCCGGCACCGCCGGGACGATGCTGGAGATCGACGAAGGCAACCAGTATGCCCGCGGCCATCCCGGCATCCATGTGGTGCCGGCTGCCCTGATCATGGCCGCCCGGCTCGGTGCATCGGGAGAGGACCTCATCACGGCCGTCGTGCTCGGCTACGAGATCGGTGCGCGCATCGGCATTGCCTCCAAGCTTGTCGTCACCATGCATCCGCACGGCACCTGGGGCACGGTCGGCGCCGCGCTGGCGGTGGCAAGGCTGCACGAACTCGATGCCGGCAGCATGGCCGAGGTCATCAACATCGCCTCGTCGCTGGGGCTCGCCACCAGCCGCAAGACCATGCTGGAGGGCGCGACCGTCCGGAACAGCTATGCGGGACTGTCCAACAAGCTGGGGTTGCTCGCCTTCGAACTGACCGGCGCCGGCTTCTCCGGCGAGATCGACGGTGTTGCAACTGTCTATGGCACGGTGGCAGCCACCGACTTCCGACCGGGTGAGATGACGGCCGACCTCGGCACCCGCTGGGAGATCGCGCGGAACTATTTCAAGCGCCACGCGGCCTGCCGCTACACCCATGCGGCGCTGGATGCGCTTGGCGAGATTCTTGCGAAAATCGGTCCGGTCGATCCGCGCCACGTCCTCGGCATCGAGGTCGAGACCTATGTCTGGGCGGCCCAGCTCGACGATCCCGATCCAAAATCCATGCTTGCGGCCAAGTTCTCGCTGCCATTCGCCCTGGCCACGACGCTGGTCAACGGCTCGGCCTCGATCGAGGCGTTCCGCGATGCCGCGCGCGGCGACCGTGTCACGCGCGCGCTCGCAAGCCGGGTCACGGTGACAGAGGATCCCGCGCTGACGGCCATGTTGCCGGCGGCGCGACCCGCACGCGTGACGATGCGCCTCGCCGATGGGCGGTCCTTCACGGCGCTTGCCACCACCAACCGCGGCGACACGGAGGACCCCTATCCGGTGTCCGAGGTGGAGGCGAAGTTCATCGAGATCACCACGCCGGTCTGGGGCGAGACCGGGGCAAGGCGCGTCATCGCAGCGGTGAACGCGCTCGACACTGACATGGACCCCCGGCGCCTCCTGGCGCTGGCCACGGTCTGACGGGAGACATGACATGAGTCCGGCTCAACGTTTGCGGCAAAGGCTCGACCAGAGCCCGGTTCTGGTCGCGCCCGGCGTGATCGACCCGCTCACCGCGCAGCTTGCGGTGAATGCAGGCTTCGAGGCGCTGTATCTGACCGGCGCCGGCATCGCCTACAGCCGGCTCGGCATGCCCGATGTCGGGCTCACCACGATGACCGAGGTGACCGAGGTCATCGCCCGCGTTGCCGACAAGGTGGATGTGCCGCTGATCGCCGACGGCGATACCGGCTTCGGCAACGCCATCACCGTCCAGCGCACGATCCGGTTCTTCGAGCGCGCGGGGGCGGCGGCCATCCAGATCGAGGACCAGACCTTCCCCAAGCGCTGCGGCCACCTGCGCGGCAAGGACGTGGTTCCGGCCGCCGAGATGGTCGGCAAGATCAAGGCGGCGGTGGATGCGCGGAAGAACGGGCTGTTGATCATCGCGCGGACCGATGCCGGCGCTGTGGAGGGCTTCGAGCGGGCTTTCGAGCGCGCCGCGGTCTATGCCGAAGCCGGTGCGGACATCATCTTCGTGGAGGCACCGCGCACGCGCGAGGAGATTGCCGCGGTGCCCCGGGCGCTCGGCCGGCGCGTTCCGCTCATGACCAACATGGTGGAGGGCGGCCGCACCCCGATGACGCCGGTCAAGGATCTCGAGGCCATGGGCTACAACCTGGTGGTCTTCTCGGCCGGCGTCGTGCGGGCCATGGCGCACAGCGCCCGGCGCTTCTACGACGCGCTCAAGGCGGACGGCACGTCCGATGCCGTGCGCGAGGACATGTATTCCTTCGACGAACTGGCCGAGATCGTCGGCACGACGGACCTTCTGGAGTCGGGGCTGCGCTATGACGGGGGAGGCGGGGCGTGACCCTCGATCCCGTCACGCTTGCGGTGCTGAAGGGCCGGCTCGAGCAGATCGCCGACGAGATGGACGCAACGCTGTACCGCTCGGCGTTCAACCCGATCATCGCCGAAGCCCGGGACGCCTGTCACGGCCTCTACCACCGCGAGACCGGCGACACGCTGGTTCAGGGCACGAAGGGGCTGCCGATCTTCGTCGGCGCCATGGCCTTTGCCGTCAAGGCCGTGATCGAGAAGGTCAGGGCGAGCGGCAGCCTCATGCCGGGCGATACCTTCATCTTCAACGACCAGTATGCCGGCGGCACCCATCTCAACGACTTCCGGCTCGTCAGGCCGGTGTTCCGCAACGGCGCGCTGTTCTGCTGGCTTGCCTCCGCCGGCCACTGGCTGGACATCGGCGGCAATGTGCCGGGCGGCTACAACCCGGTCGCCACCGAGAGCTTCCAGGAGGGTGTTCTGATCCCGGTGGTGAAGCTGGTTGCGGGCGGCGAGATGCGCCAGGACATCCTCGACATCCTGGCGGCCAACTCGCGCCTGCCGAACTCCAACTGGGGCGATCTCAACGGCCAGCTGAATGCTCTCGACCTCGGCGAGAGGCGGTTGTCGGCCCTGCTTGACGACTATGGCGAGGCGACGGTGGATGCGTCCTTCGACGCTTTCTCGGCGCGCGCCGAGGCATTGATGCGCGAGGCGGTTGCCGCCCTGCCGGACGGCACCTATTCCTTCGAGGACTATCTCGACAATGATGGCATCGTCGACGAAAGGCTCACGGTAGCGCTCGACCTGACCATTTCAGGCGACACCATGGTGCTCGACTTCTCTCGCTCCTCGCCGCCCTGCGCCGGCCCCATCAATATCTCGACGCCCACCTCGATCGCCGCCTGCTATGTGGCGCTCAAGCATGTCTTCACGGACGTGCCGGCCAATGCCGGCTGCCTCCGCCCCATCACGTTCGTCGTCCCGGAAACGACGCTGCTCGGAGCGAAGGCGCCGAGGCCCATGGCCGGCTATACCGAGACGATCCTGAGGCTCATCGGCGTTGTTTTCGGCGCCCTCGCAAGGGCGGTGCCGGAACGGGCGACCGCCGGCCCCTTCGGCACGATCAACGCGCTGTCGATGGCCGGGCACAGGGCGAACGGCGCCCGCTGGGTGATGTTCAATTTCTTCGGCGGTGGCCTTGGCGGCAATCCCGTGAGCGACGGGCTGAACCACGCCAACAATCCGATCTCCACCGCCACCATGCCGCCGGTGGAGATTCTCGAGGCTGCCTATCCGGTGATGTTCACACAATGGGCACTCAGGCCGGATTCCGGCGGCGCGGGAACCCGGCGCGGCGGGCTCGGAGCCATCTACGAGATCGAGGTGCTGGATGCGCGCGGGGCCGAGGTCTTCCTGCTCGGCGAGCGCGGCCGCTTTGCGCCCTTTGGCGTCAATGGCGGCGGCGAGGGGGCGTTGAACCGCTTTTCCTGGAGCGATGGCGCAGCGACCGGGACGCCGCCCATGGCCTCCAAGGTCACCGGCGTGAAGTTGCGGCAGGGCGGCCGGGTGCGGCTCGAAACGCCCGGCGGCGGGGGCTTCGGCGATCCTGCCGCGCGCGACCCGGCAGCAAGCGAACTGGACGTCCGGCTCGGCTACGTGACCAGGGGCGTGCAATGACCACCCTGGTCGGCGTCGATGTCGGTGGCACCTTCACCGACCTGTTCTTCATGGACGAGGCCACCGGCACGTTCCGTACGGCCAAGGTGCCATCCAACCGCGGCGACGAGGCGGTCGGCTTCCTTGAAGGGCTCAAAGGCTTCGGAGCGCTCTCGGACCTCGGCTCCATCGTCCATGGCACGACGGTCGGCACCAATGCCCTGCTGGAGCGCAAGGGCGCGCGCATCGGTGTCATCACGACCGCCGGGTTCCGCGACGTGCTGGAGATGCGCCGGCGCGACCGACGCAACACCTGGGGCCTGTGGGGCGATTTCACGCCCATCGCCGATCGCGACCTGCGCCTTGAGGTGGCCGAGCGGACGCTCGCCGACGGCACGGTGCGCGAGGCGGTCGATCCGGACGCGGTGGCGGCAGCCGCAAGGGCACTCGCCGACAGGGGCGCGACCGCGCTCGCCATCATCTTCGTCAATGCCTATGCCAATCCGGCAAACGAGCGCATCGCGGCCGCGGCGGCCCGCGCTGTCTGGCCCAATGAACACGTTTCGGTCTCCTCCGAGATCCTGCCTGAAATTCGCGAGTTCGAGCGGGCCTCCACCACCGCGCTCAATGCCTATCTCCAGCCGGTGGTCGGCTCCTATCTCGGCAAGCTGGAACAGGCGCTCGGTGCGGAATCCTTTGCCGGTGCCTTCCACATCGTCCAGTCCAATGGCGGGGTCATGTCGACCGCCACCGCTCGCCGGACGCCGGTCCGCACGGCGCTGTCGGGGCCGGCGGCCGGCGTGATCGCGGCGGCGGCCATCGCCACGGCCGCGGGCCATCCCGACATCATCACCGGCGACCTCGGCGGCACCTCCTTCGACGTGTCGCTGATTGCCGGGGGAGAGGCGGCGCTGGCGGCCCAGACGACCATCGATTTCGGTCTGGTCATCCGTTCGCCGATGATCGAGATCACCACGATCGGCGCCGGTGGCGGCTCGATTGCCAGAGTGGATCGTGGCGGCTTCCTCGAGGTTGGGCCCGAAAGCGCCGGCTCACGTCCGGGTCCGGTCGCCTACGGGCAGGGCAACGACCGGCCCACGCTCACCGATGCCAATCTGGTGCTCGGCCGCATCAATGCGGAACGTCCGATCGGCGGCAAGCTTGCAAGGCTGGACGTCGAGGCGGCACGCGAGGCGCTCGCCCGGCATGTCGGCGAACGGCTCGGCCTCGGCCCGGAGGAGGCCGCCGAGGCCGTCGTGCGCGTCGCCGACGCGCGCATGGCCGGCGCCATTCGCCTCGTCTCGATCGAACGCGGCCATGACCCCGCCCGCTTCGCCTTCATGCCTTTCGGCGGCGGCGGCGCGCTCCACGCCGGGGCGCTGATCGCCGATATCGGCCTGAAGGCGGCTGTCGTTCCGCGCTTTCCCGGCGTCACCTCGGCGATGGGTTGCGTCATGGCGGACATCCGGCACGACCAGGTGCAGACGCTGAACCTCACCCTCGACGGGCTCGACGCCTCCGCTCTCGATCTCCGCATGGCGGAGGAAGGACAGGCCGCCCGCGCCGTGGTCGAGGCGGCCGGCCTCACGGTCGAGCGCATCGACATCGTCTATGAACTCGACATGCACTATCTCGGCCAGACCCACACGGTGGCCGTGCCCCTGCCGTTGACGCTGGAAGGCGGCCGGACAGGCATCACCCCCGCCATCGTCCGCCAGGCCTTCGAGACAGCCTATTCGCGGGCCTTCTCGCGGCTCCTGCCCGGCCTCGGCATCCGGATCGTCAATCTTCGGACCGCCGCGATCGGCCGGCGTCCGGCCATCGATCTGTCGGCACTGGCTCCCGACGCCACGGCGTCCCTCGACAGGGCACGCATCGGCACGCGCCCGATCTGGTTCGGCGGCTGGCGGCCGGCGGCCGTCTTCTCCCGCCTCGACCTGCCGGTTGATGCGGTTGTCGAGGGGCCGGCCGTGCTGGAACAGGGCGATGCGACAACGCTCGTCCCGCCCGGCCAGCGCGCCCGCGTCGACCGCTACGGCAACCTCGTCCTGGAGCGCGCCTGATGGACCTTGCCCGCACCGCCCTGCTGATCTGCGACCTGCAGAACGACTTCCTTCATCCGGACGGCGCCTACGGCCGGGCAGGACAGTCGGCGCCGGAGATTGCGGCCGTGCCGGCACGGGTGAAGCCGCTGGCCGACCTGATCCGCCGCAAGGGCGGATGGATCGTCTCGACGCATTTCACGCTGGTGCCGGGTCGCAACGGCGAGCCCTTCATCTCCGACCACCTGAAAACCCTGCGGCCGTTCCTGACGAAGGGCGATTTCGTTCCCGGTTCATGGGGACACGACACCGTCGACGACCTGCAGCCCATCGACATGAAAGTGGAGAAGGTCGCCTATTCGGCGTTCCACATGTCCCGGCTCGAATGGGTGTTGCGAAAGGCCGGCATCGACACGCTGCTGGCCTGCGGCATCGTCACCAATGGCGGGGTCGCCTCCACGGTGCGCGATGCGCATGTGCGCGACTTCCATGTGACCGTCATAGCGGATGGCTGTGCGGCCTTCTCGCTGAAGGTGCACGACGAGGCGATCGCCGGATTGAAGCCGGTTGCACGGATCGCGACGGTCGAGGAACTGATGAGGGAGATCGGCGGGTGACGGTCAGCGTCCCCCGGCCGATGCCATCGCCATGAGCCAGGTTCTGTTCGACGACGAACCCTTCGACCACACCGTCCCTGTCGCCATCGTCGGCGGTGGGGCCGCAGGGCTCTGCGCGGCACTGGCGGCAAGGGAAGCCGGCGTTGAGCCGGTGGTGTTCGAGCGCGATTCCCTGCCGCAGGGTTCGACGGCGCTTTCCGCCGGCCTCATTCCGGCGCCCTGCACGGCTGCCCAGCGCGCAGCCGGAATCGCGGACAGCGTCGAGCTCTTCGCGCGCGACATCCAGGCCAAGGCTCATGGCGAGGCTGACGCGGTCGTTCTGCAGGCGGTGGCGGAGGGTGCGGGTCCGGCCATCGACTGGCTGACCGAACGCCACGGGCTCGCCTTCACGGTCATCACCGACTTTTCCTATCCCGGCCATTCGGCGCGGCGAATGCACGGGCTCGCCTCGCGCGCGGGCGCGGAGCTGATCGACCGCCTGCGCGCCGCTGCCGAGGCCACGGGCATCGAGCTGGTCACCGACGCGCATGTGACGGCGCTCGTCGCGACGCCGGAGGGGCGCGTGCGCGGCCTGGTCGTGAGCCGCCCCGATGGCGCGAAGGAGCGAATCGGCTGCGACGCGCTGGTGCTCGCCTGCAACGGCTATGGGGGCAACCGCGCGCTTGTCGCGACACATATTCCGGCCCTGAAGGATGCTCTCTATTTCGGCCATCCCGGCAACCAGGGCGATGCGGTGCTCTGGGGGCAGGCGCTGGGTGCGGAGATGAAGCACATGGGCGGGCACCAGGGCCATGGCTCGGTCGCCCATCCCCACGGCATCCTGATTTCCTGGGCTGTCATCATGGAAGGCGGGTTCCAGGTGAACGCGGAAGGCCGCCGGTTCTGGAACGAGGCGCAAGGCTATTCGGAAGCGGCGCTCGCGGTTCTCGACCAGCCGGGCGGCATTGCCTTCGACATCTTCGACGCCCGCATCGCCGGCATCGCGCGCCAGTTCGAGGACTTTCGTCGCGCCGAGGCGGCCGGCGCCGTGCTTCAAGCGGAATCATCGGATGAACTGGCACGGCGCCTGAACATGGACCCGCAAGTGATTCGCGCGACTCTCGAATCGGTCGCCGACCTCAAGCGCCGTGGCGGCACGGATCATGCCGGTCGCGACTGGTCGGGTGTTCCTCAACTTGAATCTCCGTATCAGGCCGTGCGGGTCACCGGGGCCCTTTTTCACACGCAAGGGGGCCTCGCGGTGGACAGGCGGGCGCGGGTTCTGAGGCCCGACGGCACGCCGTTGCCCAACCTTCTCGCGGCAGGGGGTGCGGCGGTGGGGGTGTCGGGGCCGGACGCCTCCGGCTATCTTTCCGGCAACGGCCTGCTCACCGCCGTGGTGCTCGGACGCATCGCAGGCGGAGAGGCGGCCCGACAGGTCCTGTGACGCCCGCCGAGAACCCCATGCCGCGACCCAAGCCTGCCTCCGCCGATCCCAAGGCGCTCGCTGCGATCCTCGCCCGCGTGCGTGCGACACCCGCCTCCAGCGATCCGGATGACTGGATGGCGGCTGCGGCCCCTGCTGCCTCCGCCGCCGAGAAGGACGCGCTCCGCTCCGCACTGGCCGCCGTCCCGGAACCCGATTTTGCGCGCGATGCCACGCGCATTCCCGCGCTGCAGAAACTGTTGCGGAAAGACCGGCTCGCGGCCTTCCTCGTGCCGCGCGCCGACGAGCATCAGGGCGAATATATCGTCGCCCGCGCCGAGCGGCTGCGATGGCTTACCGGCTTCACCGGCTCGTCCGGCTTCGCCATCGTCCTGCAGAAGGAGGCCGCCCTCTTCGTCGATGGCCGCTACACGTTGCAGGCACCCGCCGAGACCGATGCCTCGGTCATCGCCTGCCGGCACTTCAAGAAGCCGCCGGCAACCGAATGGCTCGCCGGAAAACTGAAGAAGGCTGACCGCGTCGGCTATGACCCGCGCATCACCCCGGTGAAGGAGGCCGAGCGCTGGCGCGAGGCGCTGGCGAAGGTGGGGGCCGAACTGGTCGGGCTCGACCACAACCCGATCGACAGCCTGTGGGCGGACCGTCCCGGCGATCCGTTCTCGGCCGCTCGCGCGCAGCCGCTCGCCTATGCCGGAGAGGCAAGCGCCGCCAGGCGCGCGCGCCTCGGCGAGGAGATCGCAGGGCGGGGCGCCGATGCGGCCGTGCTCAACCAGCTCGATTCCATCGCCTGGGTGCTGAACGTGCGAGGTGGCGATACGCCCTCGACACCGCTGGTCCAGAGCTTTCTGATTCTCGCCGCAGACGGCCATGCCACATGGTTCGTCGACCAGACGAAATTCACGCCCGGCCTTGTCGCCCATCTCGGCAATGGCGTGACCGTGCGGCCGCTGGAGGCTTTTGCGGACGGACTGAAGGATCTCGCCGGCAGGGCCGTCACCATTGAGCCGGAGACGGCGACCGCCTGGATCGAGGGCGTTCTGAAGGATCAGGGGGCCGCCATCATCCCGGGGCCCGATCCGGCCGTGCTGCCCAAGGCGCGCAAGAACGCGATCGAGCTTGCCGGCACGCGCAAGGCCCACATCCGTGATGGCGCGGCGATGGTGCGCTTCCTGCGCTGGGTCGACGCGCAGGCGACAGGGCAGGACGAACTGGCCGTCATGGCGATGCTTGAACAGATCCGCGGTGCCGATCCGCTGCACCGCGGCCCGAGCTTCACCACCATCGCCGGGGCCGGACCCAACGGCGCCATCGTTCACTATCGCGCCTCGCCGCAGACGACCCGGGCGGTGGAGGCGGGAACCTTCCTGCTGATTGATTCCGGTGCGCAATATCTCGACGGCACGACCGACATCACACGCACGGTTCCGGTCGGCAGCGTGCCGGCCCGCCTGAAGCGGCAGTTCACCCTGGTGCTCAAGGGCCATATCGCCGTCGCCACCGCCCGCTTTCCCAAGGGCACGGGCGGCATCGCCCTCGACGGCTTCGCGCGCCGGGCATTGTGGCAGGCGGGCCTCGATTTCGATCACGGCACGGGCCATGGCGTCGGCGTCTATCTCGGTGTCCACGAGGGGCCTGCGCGCATCTCGCCGCTGTCGCAGGTGCCGCTCGAACCCGGCATGATCCTGTCCAACGAGCCGGGCTGCTACGAGACAGGCTCGCATGGCATCCGCATCGAGAACCTGATCGTGGTTCAGGAGAGCAAGCTGGAAGGCTTCCTCGAGTTCGAGACCATCACCTTCTGCCCGATCGACCGGCGTGCCATCGATGTGCGGCTGCTCTCGACCGAGGAGCGCGCGTGGCTCAACAGCTATCACGCCGCCGTGCGGCGCAAGCTCAAGGGGCAGCTCAAGGGTGCCGACCTGGCCTGGCTGATGCGGATGACGCGGCCGCTGTAAACCAGCGGCCGCCGCATGACGTTGCGTAAGTTACGAGAATCGAAGGCGTATTTCCGAGCTAGGCGGATTTTCCCACCGTTTGTTAACCAAGATCGTCAATGGTCGCCCCGTCGTTCACTCCCGGGGCCATCCATGCGCATCCTCAATCGCCTCCCGCTGGCCGCCAAGGTGGCCAGCCTCTCCGTTCTGATGATCACGGCCGTCGCGCTTGCTGCGGGCTTCTATGCCATCAATCAGATCGATGCCCGCATGGACGAGATCGTCGAGGGCCAGATCGCCGAGCGCAGCCTGGCCATCTCCCGCGCGGTCGAGCTTGGCCTGCCCGGAGGCAAGATCGAACGGCAGGGCACGGCCGGTCCCGTGCTGCGCATCCGCGCCACGGCCTTGACCCCCGAGGGCGACCACCGCGTCGTCGACCACGCCAGCGATGCCGCCTCCATGTTCCGCCTCGACCCGGCCACCGGCGATCTGATCCGCCATTCGAGCTCGGTCAAGGATGCCGAGGGCAATCGCGTCGTCGGCACCCGCATTCCCGCCGCCTCGCCGATCTCGCAGGCAATCAAGCGCGGCGAGGTCATGACCGACCACATCGTAGTGGCCAACATTCCGCGCATTGCGCGCTACACGCCGATCGTTGCGCCGGACAACCAGATTCTCGGCGCGATCGGCGCGGGAATCAGCCGCTCGGCGGCCGAGGCGTCCTCGTCCGCCATGCGGCAGGGCGTGCTGATCGCCCTGGCTCTCCTGACCATCGCTGCGGCTGCCGGCGTCTTCCTGCTTCTGACCCTGTTCCTGCGCCCGGTCCGCGAGGCGGCCGATGCCGTCAACGCTCTCGCCGAGGACAAGCCGGTGGACATGTCGCGCCATGCCGGCCGCGGCGACGAGATCGGCCTGATGGCCCGCGCCGTCGACACGCTGGCCCGCAGCCTCGCCGAGCGCGCGCAGATGCGTGCAGCCGAGGACGGTCGGTCCTCTGCCGAGCAGGCCCGCCGCCACGAGATGGAGGCGGCCATCTCCGCCTTTGACGCAGCCATCGGTGCTGTGATGGATCGTGTCGCCTCGCGCGCCGACGCCGTCACCGAAGCCGGTGGCACGGTTGCCGAGTCCGGCGAAGCCGCCGAGACCGGCGCCCGCGATACCGTCCACGCCACCGAGGAGACGATGCACCGCGTCACCGGCATTGCCGGGGCCACGGAGGAGCTCAACGCGGCCATCGTTGAGATCCGCCGTCAGACCGAAGAGGCGATGAACGTCTCCACCGAAGCGACGCAGGCCGTGGAATCGGCGTCGGCCGACGTATCCGGTCTGGCTTCGACCGCCGAGAAGATCGGCGAGGTGGTGGAACTCATCCGCGCCATCGCGGAGCAGACCAACCTGCTCGCCCTCAACGCGACCATCGAGGCTGCCCGCGCCGGCGAGGCCGGTCGCGGCTTCGCGGTGGTTGCCTCGGAGGTCAAGCAGCTTGCCTCCCAGACCGCCCGCGCCACAGAGGATATCGCCGCGCAGGTCTCGGCGATCCAGCAGGCCACCGGTCGCACGGTTTCCTCCATGACCGGCATTTCCGGCACGGTGGTGAAGATGCGCCGCACCAGCGAGGCCATCTCGACCGCCATCGACCAGCAGGCCCAGGCCACCCAGGAGATCGGCGTCAGCGTCGAGGGCACGGCAGCGGTAGCACAGACGGCGGGCCAGTCGGTCCGCGACGTGGCCGAGCGGCTCGTCGCCGTCGGCGCCGCTGTCGGCTCGCTCAACGACGTCGCCAGGGGTCTTGAGACGGATGTCGCCGGTCTGCGCGGCGCTGTCGGTGACTTCCTGCAGCGCGTGAAGGCGGCCTGACCGGGCCCGGCCTGAACATGCACGTCGTTGCCATGGCCGGGCAGGTCCCGGCCATGGCACGATCCGCACGGGTCCGCCTCTCAGGCCGCGAACAGGCGCTCGACGGCCGCGGCCATGCGGATCAGCCTGCGGTCCTGACCGCCGGCCGCAGTCATCATGAAGCCGACCGGCAGAGCCCCGCCGACCGGGCAGGGCAGGGAGATGCCGCAGAACGAGAAGATATTGCCAACCGTCGTGTTGCGCAGCATCAGGCCGTTCGCGGTCCAGAACTGGTCGTCTGAGGCCACGAGATCGGCAATCTTCGGCGCGCGGATCGGAGTGGTCGGCAGGATCAGCGCATCGAGATCGGCGAGCCGGTCGGCCATCCGCGCCACCAACTCCGTCCGCTTGTTGACAAGGCGGATATAGTCGGGCGCGGCCGCCTTGGCACCCACGCGGATCCGGGCGAGCACGCGCGGATCGAAGTCGCGGGCGCGTTCCTCCATCCGTTCGGCATGCACCGCAGCCGCCTCCATGGCGACGAAGGGTGCGCGGGCCATGGCGTCGGCAAGCTCCTGGAGCAGGTCTTCGATGGAGACGTCAATGACCCGAGCCCCGGCCTTGCCAAGCGTATCGGCTGCCGCCTCGAAGGCCTTCTCGACCTCCGGCTCGATCTGCCCGAACATCCGCCCGCGGGGAATGCCGAGCCGCAGCCCGGCCAGCGGCGCGGGCTCGACGGTCCAGGCCTCCTCGCCGGCGAGCACGGCATCGGTCGCGGCACAGTCGGCGACCGTCCTCGCCAGGGGGCCGATCGAATCCAGCGCATAGGACAGGGGAAAGGCCCCCTCGGTCGGGATGCGTCCAAAGGTCGGCTTGAAGCCGACACAGCCATTGAGGGCCGCCGGGATGCGAACCGAGCCGCCGGTATCGGAGCCAAGGCCCATGCGCGCGGTGCCCTCGGCGGCCGAGACCCCGGCTCCTGACGAAGAACCCCCCGGCACCCGGCTCTTGTCGGCGGCATTGCCGGGCGTGCCGTAATGCGGGTTGATGCCGATGCCGGAAAACGCGAACTCGCTCATGTTGGTCTTGCCGACGATGACGCAACCCGCACGCCTCAACCTGGCAATGGTCGGCGCATCCGCCGTGGCCGGCGGCTGCCCGCGCAGGATGATCGAGCCGGCGGTGGTCACCTCTCCGGCGACATCGAACAGGTCCTTGATCGAGATGACCCATCCGTCCATGGGGGACAGCGGCATGCCGGCCTGCAGCCGCGCATCGGCGGCATCCGCCTCGATCCGCGCGCGCTCGGTATAGACCTTGGTATAGGTGACCCGGCCGTCGGAGGTTGGATCGTCGATGCGGGCGAGCGAGGCTTCGAGCGCATCGCGGACGGGCATGGGCATGAACGGCACTCCGGCTGGATGGGATGGGACGACTGTCGGCAATCGCTGGCAGTCAGGTCAAGGCGCCCGGACCGGCTCGACGCCGCACCACTCGGCGACGAACAGCGCCATCGACTTGGTCGCCTTGCGCAGGGACTCGATCGAGAAGCGCTCGTCGAAGCCGTGGACCCGCTCGGCGCTCGGTCCGTAGTTCAGCGTGGGGATATCGTCGAACAGCGCATAGACGCGCCCGTCGAGATAGGCCGGCGTCACCGCCTCCCTGAGCGGTTCGCCCCAGGCCTTCTCGTGCGCCCGCGCCAGCACAGCCTCTGCCTCCGAGCCGGGCTTCAGGATGTAGCCCTCGGTGGTGAAACCGTTGAAGACGACCCTCGGCGGGTTGTTGGCAAGGAACCGGTCCTCGCGCGCGGCCTTGGCGATCGTGTCCTCGATGGCGCGCATCATCGCCTCGGGCTTCTCGCCGGGGAAGATCGAGATGCGGCAGTCCACGGTGCACCAGGCCGGCACCGACGACGCCCAGTCGCCGCCCTTGATCAGGCCGAAGTTCAGGTTGATCGGGTGAGCCTCGTCCTTGAACAGCGGATAGTCCTTGGTCTTGGTGTTCCAGAAGGCCTCGAGCTCGCGCAAGCTCCGCATGACGCCATAGGCCGCCTCGATGGCATTCTGCCCGGAACCGGCTTCGCGAACATGGACCGGGTGGCCCTGGACGGTGAACTGGAACCAGACGACCCCGACATTGCCACGGGTGATCTTGCCCTGCGAGGGCTCGGGAATCAGGGCGGCCTCCGCCTTGTAGCCGCGCAGATGGCACTGGAGTGCGCCGTTGCCGGTCGATTCCTCCTCGACCACCGACTGGACATAGACGGTCGCGGCCGGCTGCACGCCCGCGCGCGCGAGCGCGTCGAACACCGCGACCATGGCGCCGTGGCCGGCCTTCATGTCGCCGGCGCCGCGCCCGTAGAACCAGTCGCCGTCGATGCGCGGCTCGTAGGGCGGCGAGGTCCACATGGCGATGGGCCCGACCGGTACGATGTCGATATGGCCCTGCATGATCAGGCTGCGTCCGGTCTCCTCGCGCGGCCGGTGAATGCCCACGACGATCGGCGCGGTCGAATGCGTGGGCGAGAACGGCGAACCGCCCGGATGGCGCTTGATCGCCTCCTCGTCCATGGCGAAGCGCTCCATGGCGAAGCCGCGCTTCCTGAGTTCCTGGAACACGAAGTCCTGGACGGCATGTTCATCTCCCCGCTGCGAGGGATAGCGCACCAGCGTCTTGAGATAGTCGAGCTGGGCATCGAAACCATCGTCGACAGCCTTGACGATACGGTCGGCGAGTGCGGGGTCGAGGGTCATGGGCATGCTCCGCGAATTCGGTATCTGTCAGCGGGAAGTGTTCAGGGGCGGATCGGCTCGACGCCGCACCATTCGGCGACGAACAGGGCCATCGTGCGGGTCACGCGGCGCATGCTGGCCATCGAGAAGCGCTCGTCGAAGCCGTGGATGTTCTCTGAGATCGGCCCGTAGCAGAGCGCGGGAATGCGGTCGTAGAGCGCATAGACGCGGGTATCGAGATAGCCCGGCGTGACCAGATCCTGCAGCGGCTCGCCGGTTGCCGTCTCATGGGCGCGGGCGAGCACGGCTTCCGCCTCCGAGCCCGGCTCCAGGGCATAGCCTTCGGTGGTGAAGCCGGTGAAGGTGACGCGCGGCGGGTTGTTGGCGAGGAACCGGTCGGCGCGCGCAGCAAGGGTCACGGCCTCCTCGATGGCCCGCTGCATCGTCTCCGGCCGCTCGCCAGGATAGATCGCGATGCGGCAGTCGATGGCGCACCAGGCCGGCACCGATGAAGCCCAGTCTCCGCCCTCGATCATGCCGATATTCAGGTTGATCGGATGGTCGATGTCCTCGAAATGGCGGAAATCGGCCCGCTTCGCATTCCAGCGGGCTTCAAGCTCGCGCAGGGCGCGGATCACGCCCTGGGTTGCCTCGATCGCATTCTGCCCGGTTCCCGCCTGGCTGACATGGACCGGCAGCCCCGCCACCTCGACGCGAAACCACACCACGCCTGTATTGGCGCGGATCAGCTTCTCGTCCTCCGGCTCGGGGATCAGCACGGCCTCTGCCCGATAGCCGCGCAGGTGGCACTGAAGCGCTCCATTGCCGGTCGATTCTTCCTCCACCACGGACTGGACGGTGAGGGTCGCGGCCGGTTGCAGGCCGATGGCGGCCAACGCATCGAAGACGGCGAACATGGCCGCATGGCCTGCCTTCATGTCCGCGCCGCCGCGGCCATAGAACCAGTCGCCATCCCTGTGCGGCTCGAAGGGGTCGCGCGACCACAGTTCGCGCGGACCGGCAGGCACTACGTCCACATGGCTCTGCAGGATGAGGCTGCGGCCGGTTTCCTCCCGCGGGCGGTGGATGCCGACTACGATCGGTGCGTCGGAATGGTCGGCCGTCACGGGCGAGCCGCCGGGATGGCGGGCAATGGCGGCGCTGTCCATCGCGAAGCGCTCGGTCGCCCAGCCGCGTTGCTGCATCGCGGCCAGCACATAGTCCTGGCACGCATGCTCGCGCCCGCGCGTGGTGGCGAAGCGCACGAGGTCTGCGGTCAGATCCATCTGCCTCTCGAAACCGGCATCGACGGCTTGGACGATCCGGGCGGCGAGGGCGGCATCGAGGGGCATGCAGGTATCCTTGGGTCGGGCGGAGCCTACCGCCTCGGCGCCGCCGATCAACCACCGACGGTGCAGCCGTGATGCGCGCGCGACGACCTGCGGCCCCGGGCAGGCCTCCCATGGCGCCGGCCGCCCTTGCCAATTGGGTCCCTAAGGGGATCATGGCCGCGATCCATTCACCCCAGCGACAAGCAGCCCCCATGAAAGCCGTCGTCACCGACCTGCACAAAGGCCACGATCCCAAGCGCTTCGTCCTGCGCGGCAAGTTTGCGAAAGGCGAGGAGCGTCCCGAGCGCGCCGAGCGGCTGATGGCCGGTCTGCGGGCGGGTAACCACCCAATGGTGCCAGCCGAGACCTTCGGGCAGGGTCCAAGGCTGGGTGTCCATGCGGTCGACTATCTGCGGTTCCTCGAAGAGGCCGCCGAGGAATGGAAGACGCTTGCCGATGCCTCCGACGAGGTGCTCGGCAACGTCCACCCGGTGCGGCGTCAGGGCACCATGCCGGCGTCCCTGACCGGACGGGCCGGCTGGTACATGCAGGACATGGCCTGTGGCATCGGTCCCGATACGTGGAAGGCGGCGGCCTCGGCGACGGATGTAGCGGTTACAGCCGCCGAACTGGTCATCGAGGGCGAACGCGCAGCCTATGCGCTGTGCCGTCCGCCGGGCCACCATGCCTATCGCGACATGGCAGGCGGCCACTGCTTCCTCAACAACACCGCCATCGCTGCGCACTATCTGCGATCGGTGCATGACCGGGTGGCGGTTCTCGACATCGACATCCACCACGGCAATGGCACGCAGGCGATCTTCTACGACAGGCCGGACGTGCTGACCGTGTCGGTCCATGCCGACCCCTCGCGCTTCTATCCGTTCTACTGGGGCTATGCCCACGAGCGCGGGGAGGGGGCGGGCGAGGGCTTCAACCTCAATCTGCCGATCCCGGTCGGCGCAGGCGATGATGCCTATGCCGCGGCGGTGGAAGCCTCGGTTGCGACAATCAACGCCTTCGCGCCGGGCATTCTTGTCGTGGCACTCGGCCTTGATGCCTCCGCCGACGATCCCTTCGGCGGGGCGAAAGTCACCGAGCATGGGTTCCGCCGCGCCGGCGAGGCGATCGCGCGGATGGGCCTGCCGACGCTGTTCGTCCAGGAGGGCGGCTACCTCTCGGACCGGCTCGGGCCAAACCTGACGGCGGTGCTCGGCGGGTTCGAGGCCGCCGCCTGAGCGCGGACCGGCCTACTGCGTCAGCCGGACCTGCGTCGGCGTTCCCGCGCCCGTTCCGAGCGGCGAGGTCCCTGGGGCGAGCTTCCAGTCGAGCTGGTTGAGGATCAGTGTGTTGAACACCATGGTCACCTTGCTGCCGACAATGTTTGACGTCGCATTGTAGGTGACGTTCCGGTTCGGCAGGTCGATGAGACCCGAAATGGTCTCGCTGACCGACGAGTTGAACACGAAACTCGACCGGTTCGTGCCGCCCGAGGGCTCGAACATCAGGATATTGGCATGGGTGCCGCTGGTCGGCGCCGTCATCACGGCCGTGATGCCGCCGTTGAACTGGATGCCGGCGCCCGTGTCGACGAAGAAGAAGGTCACGCCCTCGGCGGTCACGGTCGATCCGGAATTGATGATCATCGAGCCCTTGATGATGTGAAGGCCGGGCTGGAAGACGATCTTGGGCGAGCCGTTGAAGATGACCGAGCACCAGGTCGACCCGGCGGCCATCACATGGGTGCCGCTCTGGGGCGGGTCATAGACCTGCTTCGTGTTTGAGCAATTGCCCGCTGTCGGCGTCGGCAGCTTGCCGGCGAAGGGGTCGGGCTGGGCGGCGCAGCCAAGTTCGATCGGCAGGCTGGCCGAGGTGTTCTTGATGATGTTGGTGCCGGCGATGCAGAACCGCCGGACATTCAGCGTCGTGCCGGCATTGAAGATCGCCGCAGGGTTCTGCTTGGAATGGACGTGGACCTCGCAGTCCGGCGCATTCAGCTTCGCCCCCGAATTGACCAGCAGCGACTGCGAGGCCTTCGGGTCCAGCACATAGAGACAGGGGCCTGCAGCGGCGGTTTCGGAAGAAGCGGTACGGATCGCCGAGCCCTGGACGCGGATCAGTGTCGTGCGCGCATGCAGGACGCCGCCGAAGACGTTTTCATGCATCACCTCGGCCGTGCCGTTCAGCGTGTTGCCGTTGAGGTTGTAGGTGGCCGTCGGCGCGGCCTCCCCCGGCGTCGAGAAGTTTGCCGAGAACGTCTGCCTGGCAGTCGCTGTTTCCTGGCCCTTCACCCGCAGCCCGGCCAGCAGCGACGCGTCGAGGCTGGCCTGCATGCGCGCCTGAAGACCGGACGACCGCGAATAGTCGACACCCGCGCCCACCGCGGCGAGCAGCGGGAGCGCCGCAATGGCGAACACGACCGCCACATTGCCGGATCGGTCGCGGACCAATCGGGACAGATGCCGGCCGGCGTCGCGGTGCATGCGGTGGGAGAACAGGTGAAACATGACGCAGACAGCCCTCTTTGAACGAAGCCAGTCTGTCATTCTCGATTTAATTCGAATTGCGCGCGGTTGCGCGGAATCAGCTTAACGCGCGTCAATGATGTGAGCGCTCGTTGCGTGGCCGCCGCATTGCAGCAAAGCGTGCGAGCAGTTTTTGCTCAGGCCTCGGCGGGGCTCTGGTCCCGTCCCCGAAACCCGGTGGCGAGAACATAGAGTTCGCTGGAGTCCTGCCGGCTCGCCCTCGGCTTGATGTGCTTGACGGTGGTGAAGTCGCGCTTGAGATCGGCGAGCAGTGCACCCTCCGTGCCGCCCTGGAGCACCTTGCACAGGAAGAGGCCGCCGGGGGCCAGAACCTCGCGGGCGAAATGGATGGCAAGTTCGGCCAGATAGACGATCTTCAGGTGGTCGGTCTTCTTGTGACCCATGGCATTGGCCGCCATGTCGGACAGGACGACGTCGGCCTCACCGCCGAGCAGGGACTTCAGTTGCTCGGCCGCGTGATCGTCCGTGAAGTCGCCCTGGATGAAGTCGACGCCCGGCACGGGATCGATCGCCAGGAGGTCTATTCCGACGATCTTGCCCTGGCCCTTGTCGAGCCCGATGCGCTTGGCTGCGACCTGCAGCCAGCCGCCCGGCGCAGCCCCGAGGTCGACGACGCGCTGGCCGGGCTTCAGCAGCTTCATCCGGTCGTCGATCTCGATCAGCTTGAAGGCCGCGCGCGAGCGCCAGCCTTCCTTGCGCGCCCGCGCGACGTAAGGATCGTTCAGCTGGCGCTCCAGCCATTTCTGCTGGCTGGTGGTGCGCTTCTTGGCGGTCTTCAGGCGCACCGCCAGCTGGCGGCCGCCACCGGGCTTGGTCGTCATCGCATGCCTCCCTCGCCGGGCCGGTTGTTCTCCCAGGGCCGGTGATGGAAGGGGCGGCGCCAGACCCCGTCCTGGCGCATCAGGCCGACAAGGATGCCCTCCCGCAGGCCCCGATCGGCAACCCGCAGCCGCTGGCAGGGAAAGTGCCGGCGCATGCCTTCCAGAATCGCGCAGCCGGCAAGCACGAGGTCCGCCCGCTCCGCCCCGATGCAGGGATGGGCGATGCGCTCCTCGTAGCTCATCTCGAGCAGGCCGCCGAGGATCGTGTCCACCTGTCCGGCCTCCAGCCAGGCCCCGTCGACCCGCCGGCGGTCATATTTCGGCAAGCCGAGATGCACGCCGGCCAGCGTCGTCACCGTTCCGGACGTGCCCAGCATGTGAAGGTGCTCGATCTGGGAACGGATCGCCGCGCGATGGGCAAATCCCTCGACCATGCCGGCCACCTCGTCGACCATGCGGGCGAAGCTCTCAGGGGTGACATGCTTGCCGTCATGCCTCTCGGCCAGCGTCACCACGCCGACGGGCAGGGAGGTCCAGCCCAGAATCTCCGCCGTCGGCGGGCCGCCATTGCGGCCGGGACCGCGCGGCAGCAGCCAGACGAGTTCGGACGAGCCGCCGCCGATATCGAACAGGATGACCCCGCGCGCCTTCGGATCGGCAAGCGGCACGCAGCCCTGGGCGGCGAGCTGGGCCTCGGTGTGGCGATCGACGATCTCCAGCGCCAGGCCCGTCTCCTCCTTCACCCGCGCGATGAAGGTCTCGCCATTCTCCGCCTGACGGCAGGCCTCGGTGGCGATCAGGCGCGCGCGCGCAACCTGACGGTCGCGCAGCTTCATGCGGCAGACCTTCAGGGCCTCCACGGCACGGTCCATGGCGGCTTCGCTCAGCCGGCCGGTCTGGGCAAGCCCCTCGCCGAGCCGCACGATGCGCGAGAAGGCATCGACGACGCGAAAGCTCGCCCCCTCCGGCCGGGCGACCAGCAGGCGGCAATTGTTGGTTCCAAGGTCGAGGGCGGCATAGAGCCTGCGCGGCCGTGCCTGGAAGGGCGGACGGCCGTCACCGGCCCTGTTCCCTTCATTTGCCCCGATGCCCCCGGAACCCGGCGAACCGCCGCGCGGTTCGTGGGTCATGGCGACCTTTCCACCGACGGACCGGAGTGCGCGAAGGCGCTCGACGAGCCAGCGGTTGTCTCGTTCAGTTGAAACCAACTCTAGCAGCGACCCGCCCGGCCGCAAGGCCGATAACGGGCAGCGGCCGCGAGGATCGGGCGGGCACCGGGCGAACGGGCGAAGCGAAGGAAGACCGGGCCGGGGTCTTGAACCCGCCGGCCTAATCGACTATCACGCCGCCTCGCACCGGCGACAGGTTGCCTCGCGCAGCCCTGCTGGGGGATAGTTCAACGGTAGAACATCGGACTCTGACTCCGAGAATCTTGGTTCGAATCCAGGTCCCCCAGCCAGCCACCCGCTCAATTTGTCTCTGATCTCTGCGCTGCCCGCCAATCCTCGGCGTTGTCGCGCCAATTTTCTGCCAATCCCGATCCTGCGTGCCAGTTCCGACCGTTCCAGGCGCGCCGTCTGCGGGTCTTTGGCGGGCGGTCTCAGGCTGTCGCGATGCAGGGTGAGTTTCGCCTGTTTTCCCTGGTAACAGGGAATTTGCAGCGAACTCGCGCGGTTTTCAGACGCTTTTCCTGTTCCTGCATCGGCAGGAACGTCAAAACCTTCGCAATTTCAACGGGTTGTGCTGGCAAAAGCCTGCTTTCCTGTTTTTGGCCGGAACAGGCATTTTTCGAGCGTATCAGGGTATTTTTTGCGGGCTATCAGGCAATTTCGCCGAGGAACAGGCGGCGGCGTGATGGGAGCCTTCGCCGCGCTGATCCCTCACGTCATTCCGACCTGCCGCAGTTGGTCGGTCCACAGGATCGGCATGGTCCCCTGGGTGAGGCTTGCGAGCGTCATCGACGGGGGCTGGGTGCCGGCAAGGATCGCCTTCTGGATCTGAGGCGCGAGGAAGGCGAGACGGACCATGCGGTGGCGTTGAGGTGTCTTCGGGGCCTCGTCCAGGATCGGCAGGCCGAGGGCATCCCGGCGAACGGCGGCATGGGCTGCACGCAGCGCGCGGATGAGTGCGCGGTCGGGGCGAGGACCGTGACGGTCGCCTTCGACGATCTCGGTGCGACCCCGGCGCGTCGAGAAGCGGCAGGCGAGGCTGAGGATCGTTCTCTCGGGATCTGTGGGGTGCGGAATCGCGCTTTCGTCGGCACCAGGTGTTGAGCCCGCATTCCTGATGTCCTCTGCCAGAACCTCGATCCTGATGCGGCCGGCCAGAACCTCGATGCGCCTTGTACGCTCAAGGTGCTTGGATCGATCGCCCGTGGTCCCGAGCATGCTCAGACGGTTGGCAATAAAGTCCTCGATAGCGGTGGCGGAGATCCGGCGTGGCGTGTCGTCGGCCGGGGGCAGCTTGCCGCCCTGCTGGAGGGGGGCGGAGACGTAGTATCGATAGATCGTGCCGCCGCGGCCATAGGCGAAGGTCGGCGACATCGGATGGCCGTCTGCGTCAAATATCCTCCCCGTCAGTGTTGATGCTGCCTTGCCGCCTCCGGCCAATCCGGCTCTGGCCATTCCGCCTCCGTCCTTGCCCTGCCGGCGTGCCTGTCCGTCGAGCCGTGCCTGGACGGCCTCGAACACCGCGCGGTCGATGATCGGCGGATGCAGCCCCGGATAGTGCCTGTCCTTGTGGACGATCTCTCCGAGGTAGAGGCGGTTGCGCAGGAGGTGGAACAGGTTGCCGCGGCTGAAGTGTACCCCGCCGCGCGATCGTCCCCTGGCCGAGGTTGTGACCCTGGTCCGGATGTCCCGGGCGATGAGGTCGCGCTCAAGGGCATGGACGGAGCCAAGATCGAGATAGGCCGCAAAGATATGGCTGACGATGGCGGCTTCCGGCTCGTTGATGGTGAGCGTGCGCGGTCCCGACGACGGTCGATCGTAGCCGAGCGGAACATTGCCTCCCATCCACATGCCGCGCGCCTTGGAGGCAGCGATCTTGTCGCGGATGCGCTCGCCCGTGACCTCGCGCTCGAACTGGGCAAAGGAGAGCAGCACGTTGAGGGTGAGCCTGCCCATCGAGGTCGTGGTGTTGAAGGCCTGGGTCACCGAGACGAAGCTGACCTGGTGGCGCTCGAACACCTCGACCATGCGGGCGAAGTCGGCAAGCGAGCGCGTCAGGCGGTCGATCTTGTAGACGACGACAATGTCGATCCGTCCTGCGGCGATATCGGCGAGGAGGGCCTTGAGGGCAGGGCGCTCCATTGATCCTCCGGAATGCCCACCGTCATCGTATGCGGTGGGGACCGGTCGCCACCCCTCGGACCTCTGGCTGCGGATATAGGCGAGGCAGGCCTCGCGCTGGGCATCGAGACTGTTGAAGTCCTGTTCGAGGCCCTCCTCGGAACTCTTGCGGGTGTAGATGGCGGCGCGGCGGTTCGATGGCGTCGACGTCATGCGCGCATACCCTTGAGGCCGAAGAAGCGGGGGCCGCTCCAGCGTGTGCCTGTGACGGCCTCGGCCACCGCCGACAGGCTCGGGTAGAGCCTGCCGGCGTGACGGAAGCCCGCCTCCTCGACGACCACCTCGATGGTCTGACCCTGCCAGTCCCGGCGCAGCACGGCGCCGAGACCAAGGCTTCGACCCTGCCGTTCAGTCGCGCCGCGGCGCTCGAGTGCGCGGCGGACCGTGAAGTCGAGACCACCCGTTGCTTTTGCCTGGATGCGCCAGGCCAGCATCAGGCGCAGAAGCTCGACCGAGCGAAGCTTCGGCGCCGGTCCGAACCTGCTGCGCCAGGCTGACCTCAGGCCATCGAGGTCGAGCGCATCGAGCGCCCTGACCTCGGTCTCCAGCGAGGGCGAGGCTCTCACGCCGCTGCCGTGATCTTGTAGCGGCGGACCCCGTCCTCGATGCTTGAGGTGACGACGTGGCCCTTGCGCTTCAGGGCTCCCGCGATGGCGCCCCGGATCGAATGAGCCTGCCAGCCGGTCGCCGTGCAGAGTTCGGCGATGCTTGCGCCGGTCGGGGATTGCAGATGGCTGATGATGGTCGCCAGCCGCGAGGGTGCCCTGGCCGGGCCCGGCTCGGGCCTTGCCGGCGCCCTCTCCGCCGTTTGGGAGGCCTTCGTGCTCGCGCCCTTGCGTGTGCCAGTGGCGTTTGAAGCTTTGGTCCTGTTGGACATCGTGTTGTTCCCTGGTTGCCGCAAGCGGAACATGCCGCCGCTACCAGGTCAGGCCCGTAAGGCGGGCGCGCGAACACTCATGCTCTGTTTGCACCCATTGTCCACACCCCCTGTGGAGATCGATCGCATGGTGCTGCAGGAACTTGTCGTTCATGGTATGTTCGAATCCCGCAACCGTTCACGGGATTACCCGCTTGATCCATCCTCTCGCGATCACCTATCGCCCGCCCGCCGGCCTCGTTCCCGATCCGCGCAATGCACGAACCCATCCCAGGCGCCAGATCGAGCAGATCCGGGCATCGATCGAGGCGTTCGGCTTCACCAACCCGATCCTTGCCGATCCCGACGGGCGGATCATCGCCGGCCATGGCCGCCTCCTTGCGGCGAAGGCCAAGGGCCTTGCCGAAGTCCCCGTCATCACGCTGGCGGGCCTCAGCGACGCCCAGCAGCGGGCGCTTCTGATCGCCGACAACAAGATTGCCCTGAACGCCGGCTGGGACCTCGAGATCCTCCAGGGCGAGCTTGGCGCGCTGTCGGCGCTTGACGGTGACATCGACGTCACGCTGACCGGGTTCTCCACCGGCGAGATCGACGTGATCCTCAACGAGGCTGCCGACCCCGATGACGAGGTCATCCCGGCCGTTCCCGCGAAGCCCCGCACCCGCACCGGCGACATCTGGGTGCTCGGCGATCATCGCATTGGCTGTGGCGACTGTCGCGATCCGGCCTTCCTCCGGCGGATCATCGGCTCGGGCACACTGGTCGATGCCGCCTTCCTTGACCCGCCCTACAACGTACCCATCGGCGGGCATGCCGTGGCGAAGGGGCGTCACCGAGAGTTCGCCTTTGCCTCCGGCGAGATGAGCGAGGCGCAGTTCCGGTCCTTCCTGTCGCAGACTCTCGGTGCTGCGGTCGAGGTCTCCCGGTCCGGGGCCGTCCACTTCGTCTGCATGGACTGGCGCCACATGGACGATGTCTCGGCGGTCGGGCGCGCCCTCTACGGCGACCTTCTCAACCTCTGCGTCTGGAACAAGTCCAACGCCGGTATGGGGTCCCTCTACCGCTCCAAGCACGAACTGGTCTTCGTCTATCGCGTCGGCAAGGAGCCTCACCTCAACATGGTCGAGCTCGGCCGTCACGGCCGCAACCGCACGAATGTCTGGGACTATGCCTCCGTCAACTCGATGCGGGGATCGAGGCGGGACGACCTTGCCCTCCATCCGACCGTCAAGCCAACCGGTCTGGTGGCCGATGCCATCCAGGACGTGACGCGGCGTGGCGATCTCGTCCTCGACCTGTTCCTTGGCTCGGGCACAACGCTGATGGCCGCGGACCGGGCCGGACGGCGGTTCCGCGGGATCGACATCGACCCCGGCTACGTGGACGTGGCGGTCGAGCGCTGGTCGGCGCGCACCGGTCTCGAACCCAAACTGGAAAGCGCCGAGCCATGACCGGCAACCGGGGCCAGTTCGCCAAGGGCCAGAGCGGCAACCCGAGGGGCAGGCCGAAGCGCTCGACTGCTCCCGCAACGTCGCCCTTCGACGTGATCGTCGAGAAGACCCTGACCGTCACCCGCAACGGGGTGGAGCGCCAGATCACCATGGAGGAGGCGCTCCAGCATCGGACCTACCAGGACGCGCTCGCCGGAAAGCGGATGGCCCGCCGCGAGGTGCTTCGATGGATCGAGAAGCGCGAGGCATGGCGCGCGAAGACCATGCCGACAGTCCAGCCTTCGGGAGTGACGGTTCTGACGGAGAACGATCCTGCCAATGCCGACGACGCACTGTTGCTGCTCGGCATCGCCAGCCACGATCGATCGAGGGAGGGCTACGGAAACGGGCGGGCGCAACTGCTTCTGGAACCCTGGGCGGTCACGCTGGCGCTCCGCCGCAGAAAGACCGCCAGGGGTCTGACAGAAAAGGAGATCGACGACATCAGGCGCACGACCCGCGACGCCGCAACCTTGACCCTGCCGAAGGCAACAGCCGAATGAGTGACCGCAGCGATCTCGCGTCAGATGCCGAAGACATGCCCGGCGTCGGTTACGGGAAGCCGCCGCGGACGACCCGCTTCGTCAAGGGGCAGAGCGGCAATCCGCGCGGCCGGCCCAGGGGGCGTCATCGCGAAGCACCCTATGAAGCGGTCCTCGGCCAGATGGTCACAATCCGCGAAGGCGCTGTCGAGCGCAGGGTGACTGCGGCGGAAGCATTCCTTCTGCAACTCGCAAAGAAGGGGCTTGAAGGCGATGGCGCCGCAGCACGCGCTTCCCTGCAGTCCATCGAGGCCGCGCGCCAGGCGCGCCCTTCCGGTGCCGCCGAGCCGCTCGTCGTCGTACTGGTCAGCGTCGGCAGCCTCATGCCGACACTGGAGCGGTTGGGAATGGCGCGCAAACTCGACCGCTATCGTCCTGCCGCGAAGGTGATGCTGGAACCGTGGATCGTGGAGGCCGCACTGGCGAGGTTGGGCGATCGGCAACTGTCGCTGGCGGAACAGTGGACGGTTGCCAACGCAACGCGGACGCCACATAGGGTGAGGTGGCCCGAGTGGTGGGTTGTGCGTGAATGACAGGTCAAAAAGGCATCCGCTGAAGCGCGGGACCGAAGCAGGCCAATCGGCAGAATCCCGCCGGCAGAAGCTGAGAAGCGGGACTACGCCATGCTCGATGAGCAGAAGCTGGCGGCGTGACTCAAACGAAACAGCCTCCGGCAAACCCGGGGCGGTTCACTCGCAGCGCGGCCTCCCACTCGGTCTTCACTGTCTCTAGTTCGCGGTTGATCCGATTGAGCTCGTGCTCGGCCTCATCCTTGCGCCGCTGCAGTTCCGCTATCCGCTCCGGATCGAGCTGAGCACGCACATCCGCCAACTTCTTCAGCAGCTCATCAAGCTCTCTCTGAAGCTCTGCCTTCTGAGCAGCGACCTCCGCAGCATCGTTCTTTACCTTCGCGATTTCGTCGCGCGAGTCAGATAGGTTCTCAAGCTCAAGCTTGATCTCCTCCAGCCGACGTTGGTGGCTCTCGGCCTCTGCGGCGAACCGGTCTCGCTCGTGAATCTTCTGATCGAGTTCGCGCAGCTCGGTCTGCTTGCGGGCAAACTCATCAGTAGCGATAGCCAGCCGCTCCCGGATATCGTCATGGCGTGTAGCTTCCGGAAGGCGGCTAGCCCGCAGGTGGTAATGGCCCCACGTAAACATGGCAAAGATCGCCAGCACCATGACGCCTAGAATCGCAACGAGTGTGATGAGCGTTGGATCAAATGACATTTTCGCGTCCGGTCTCAGGGGCGGGGCGTTGATGAAGGCACGGGCGCCGGTGTAGTCACGGGATCAATTCCGGCCGGCGGACGCCCACGGAGCCCATGTTCCTCGAGGCGAAGCGCGTTTAGTCGTCCCTGCGTGGCGGACAGTTCGGCCCGCAAGGCCGCTAGACGTTCTTCGATAGCCCGAACTTCAGCCTCATTGACCTGTGCCGCCTGTTTTCGCTGTTGAAGGAGAGCCAGCGCTGCTTCCTCCAAGCGGAGTCGTCGCTGCAGCTCCTCGCGAGTTGTTCGCGCGAGTTGAGCATCAGCTTCTTCCTTTTCCTGAGCTGCGCGGGCGGCCGCGACGGCGGCCTGATCGACTGCGATCTGCGAAGACAGGGTGCGCTTCTGCTGCAGTTCGGCCTCCGCGGCAGCAACCTGCTGCCTAAGCGCTGCAACTGAGGCATCTGCTCTCTGGAGCTCGACACGCCGCATCTCCAACTGCCGTGCCGCCTCCTCAGATCGAGCCTGGGCATTGCCGGCGGCCTCGATCGATTGACGCAGGCGAGCCTCCTCTGCGCGCGCGGCCACAAGCGTATCCGTCACACCGCGCAGATCACGTTCGGCGGCCGTCGCATCCCCACGTGCCTTGGTAGCACGGGCCTCGTCGGCGCCGATTTGTGCGAGGCGCGCATTGGCCTCCGCAAGCCGCGCATCAACCCGAGACAACTCTGCCCTGCGGGCTTCCAAAGCAGCCACTTGTGGAGTCAGTGTCTGAATGGCCGCTATAAGCCGTTGTTCCTCGGCTCTTTGGGCAGCCACTGCATTCTGCGTTGCGGACAGGCGCTGTCCGGCTTGATTTTGCTGCACCTCGGCTTCGGCCGTCGCCTTCTGAGCCTGCTCTAGGCGGCTTTGGATGCCGCGCAGCTGAGCCTCTAGGGCGTTCTTACGACCATCTAGATCTGCCACCTCGGTTCGCAGCGGCACCAGACGCTGCTGCACCCCCGTAAGCTCGCGATTCACTTGATCGCGGCTTGCAGTATGCTGGGTGGCGGCCTCTCGAGCCTGCAGAGCTGCAGCATTGGCCTGTTGCTGCTCCGTCCGGAGAGTACCGATCCGATTGCTAAGCTGGCCGATTTCGGTTTCGAGCGCGCGCTTCGCCTGCTCGGCAGCCTGAAAGTCACTTCGAGCCTGGTCTAGGGACGTTCTCGATTTTGCCAGCTCCTCACGCGCCGTCGCGACTTCGACCTGAAATCTATCCCGCTCGGTCTTGCGCTCCTGCGCGTCCTGAGCGGCCTTCACGGCTTCTTCTCGGCGTTGCTGGGCGGATTGGCGATCCGCTTCCAGCTTGCTGAACTCCGCAAGCAGCGCATCCCGCCGCTGCGCGAGGCCGGTTACACCCTGTTCAAGCCTGAGCACATCCGCCTCGCGCGTGATCAGACGCGAGCGTTCGCCCGAGATCTGGGCAAAGACGACGCCGAGAAGGGCCAATACGGCGAGACCTCCGCCGCCGATCCACAGGATCGGAAACGGGCGGCTTGCCGGAAGGGGCGGCAAGTTGTTCTCAGGCCTTGAGGCCGAGATCGCGTTCGACGATGTCAAGGCAACCCTCCATATCTGCTGCGAGTTCATCCACCCAGAACCGGCGTACCTTCCAGCCCTTCGCGATCAGCTCGCGGTCCCGCAAGCGGTCAGCTACCTTCCGCTCGCCACCCGCGCCGGTGTGCCATTTCCGACCGTCGATCTCGAGATCGAGCCGGACCGGTTCGTTGAAGAGCGCAAAGTCGAGCGACCGCCTGCCCAAAGGATACTGAGGCTTCGGGTCGAGACCGCGGGAGACGAGCGCCTCATGCACCCGTCGCTCCCATCGGCTGTCGAACCCAAGTCGCGATGTGGTGGCCGGTCGCGTAGCGCGCTCGGCGAGGATTTCGACATGAGTGATGCCACAGTTGCGCGCCCAGGCGAGATCGCCAACGATCGTCGCTACTGCCTTCGCGCGGCTGACGGCCACATTGAACCTGCGACGCTCCTTTGAAAGAAAGGAGATTGCCGAGTGAGCAGCGTTCGCACCGACGGCCAGCGAAATGAAGACGACGTCAGCTTCTCCGCCCTGCCACGCGTCGACCGTGTCGATGCCGAGCCGAAACTGCGCACGAGCTTCCGGCGCGACAGCCTGCTCGACCAGCCGACGGATCAATGCGACTTGCGCCGTGAAGGGCGAGATGACACCGACCGACCCTTCGAAACCGTCTTCACCGGCGAGGCTCATGATCCTCTGGGCGATCCACTCGGCCTCGGCGCGGTTGATGTTGCCGCCGTCCTCGCGAGCACAGGCTCCGCGGACATCCTCCCAGTGAAGGCCCGGGCGATAACTCCGAGGAGCGTGGAAGTCGTCATCGTCCTTCCGCGCTCGCAGGCGTCCGCCATAGAACGTCTCACTTGTGTAATCGACAATCGCTGGCGCCGAGCGGAACTGGTCCGGCAAGAGGTGCAGGCGGTCCACACCCATGCGTGCACGAGCGAAGTCGAACAGTGAATTACGGCTCTGCGCCCATGCGCCGCGACCTGCCTTCGGAAGCCCGGCCGCATCCATCAGGGCGTGCTCTTGCGCCCTGCCGAGCGACGGGATGAAGGACAGTTGTTCCGGATCACCTACGATCACGGCGCGCTTCGCACGCGCCAGGATCGGGAGTGCGGATGCGACGTCGCACTGGCTGGCTTCATCGAAGATGGCAAGATCGAATAGGGCAGGCGCCAGAGGGATCCGGGCTGGCACGGAAAGGGTGCTCGCCGCCCAGACCGGTCGATAGCGCAGGAGGATCGACGCATCATCCGCCGTTAGGTGACGGATGCGCGCGCCACTGCGCATGAACTCGAGGTCGCTTTTTCGCGATCTCAGATGCCGCAGGGTTTCCGCATCTGGCACTTCTCGGGTCTGAACGAGCGGGAGAAGATGCTTGTGAACCGGCGGGAGAGGCGGCTCCGAAGGCGCCGGCAGCATCGACAGCTTGCTGCGCAACGCGGCAATCCTCCGCCTGATTTCCTCGGGACGGGAATTGCCGGGAATCGCCGAATGCAGGTCCTCCGGCTCACTCCAAAACCATCCGCGCAACCATTCGATGAGACGATGCCAGCCGCGACGCGACGAACTCGCCCCTGTCGCGGCATAGGTCTTTTCGAGATCCTCCAGACGCTCGACCAGATCAGCCAAGGTGAGGTGGTAGCGGGTAAGCTCGGCCTCCGCGCGGAAGGCCATGACCCTGGTTCTTGCCGCATCGAGAAGCAGTTTCCGGCGATCGCCAACGGCTTCGACAGCTTCGCCATCCACAGCACCGCCATTCGCAAGCTCGACCAGCACATCGTACATGCTGGTATCGCGCTCGCCGTCAGCGTCCCGCGCCCGCACCATGGCAACCGAGCCAGGAAGTAATTCCAATAGCCGCTTCTCGACCTCGTCGAGAGCCCGGTGATTTCTCGCGACAAAGATCACGCTAACGCCTTCAGCCAAAGCGGAGGCGAGCAAGGCGACAATCGTCTGGCTCTTGCCTGTCCCGGGCGGTCCTTGGATCGCCGTGACCGCACCTGAGAGCGCGGCATCTGCCGCGAGAAACTGCCTCTCGGTCAGCGGCTCGATCTCGACCACATTCAGGGTCGAGTTTGTGTTGTACAAGTGGTCTTCCGAGTGGGACAGCAGGGCGTGAAGAGCTGTTCCTCTGCGGCGCTCCTCGGGCCATTCGGCAATTGTATCCAGATCCTCAGCCACGCGACGTGTGAACGAGGACTCGTCCGCCAGAAAGATCGCCGCAGCGTTGCGCAGGCCTTCGCCCGTCAGGGAGATCTCGGTTAGCAGGTCACCCGCGCGCAGGCCCTGTCCCCCAATCTTTGCGAGAAGGTGGCCAAACCGCTTGCAGATCACTTCGAATGAGACTTCACCCTCGCCGGGCTCCAAGACTCGCAGGAGGGCATCTTCAGAGAGCCGTGTCAGCCTCTTCACTTGGCGAACGAACGCCGGATTGAGGGCCGGCTGCACGACATCAACAACAATCACGAGGCGCTCGTCGCCGAGCCTCCACGAGACTGGAAACAGCAATGCCGGAATGCATTCGACTCCTGCCGATCCGCGGAACACGCCGATGGGCCAGCCAACGGCTGCCGAGCCTTCGGAACCCGATTCAGCCACTGCCTGAAGGAAGCCGCCTTCCAGCAATGCGGAGCTGACCGCAATTTCTGCGCCATCCCACCACCTGCCACGACAATCGAACAGGTGCCACTTCAGCCCATGCCCATCAGGGAAAGCCTCGACCGCACCACGTGGATCGCGACGTTGGGTGGCAGCGTAATAGCGCAACAGTTTCGCAGAGTCAGGAAGGACCAGGGCGTCCTGCTCGCTCAGAGAAACGGATGGCGGCTCGTGACGGACCGCTCTAAGGCTCGCAGGCGCAGCCTGCAAAAGGTCCGCTTGTCCGATCGAGACGCTGCCAGTTCGCTGACTCAGTGCCCTTGAAGGTCCAGGGGATCGTCTCGCAGGCCACCAGCGGGCGTCGTCGCGGCGGATGCTCCCCGCCCGCGCCAGATTGTCCAGCGCAGTCTGCAGTTGAGAGGCGTCGTATCGGGTGCCGCCCGCATTCAAACGCCAAAGCAATTGCCCGTTCGTGACACCGGTCGCAGAAAGCTCGATTAGGCCGAGAATTCTACGTTCAAGCATTACGATTGCACTCAAATTGGCATGGAGTGCGCATGAAACGGACAGGAAATAACTCGTTTGGCGCTATTGAATAGCGTTCGGATCGCAACTCCCGGCAACCCACACTCACCTCCATCGCACTCCCAGCGGAAACACGGGTCACGGTACGGGACATCCACAAACAACATCAACGCCATATCGCCATTGTACTCACGACGGTAGCGTTACGCCGCGACCCTGCTTCAGGATGCACGCCTTCTGCGCATGTGAAGACTTGCTAGCCTACATCGTCTTCCGCTCCTCCCAGCCCACGCGAAACGACGGGAAAAACTCAAACTCCGAATGGCCCAGCTTGCTGGGCTTAGATCATGTTGTATACAGCGCGCCTGCGATCTCCTCTCCTGCGTTGACTTCCAGGAGAGACCATTGTGCGGGTTGAATAAATTGCCGGGGCGGCAGAATGATCCATCCGTCTTCGTCCCCGACGGCAACGAAATCGTCTGCTGCGACACACAGCGCCGATAGCGCGCAGACCATGGCGGCGCGGTCGTCGTGATTGACGATGGTGCTGAGCGCCTGTTCGCAGCGCCTTCCGGGCAGGCAATGCTCGATAAGTGCTTGCAGCGCGCCAATCGTCGCCAGATGCTGGAAGAAGGTATCAGAGCGATCGCCCCTACGCGCGCCAAGGAGAGCCGGTTCTTGGATCATCATTCCGAGAAACGAACTGGGAAATGCCTCTACCAATGCCTTGCGATCGATTGGCACGCCGTGCCGGGCGTCGTGCACGTCAGAGTGCGCAGTGAGATGGCGCACGCATTCGTTCGCATGGTGGTTTAGCAGTTTGCCAACAGGCGCGCTCGATTGCCCGGGTTTGCCGATAAACGGGCGAAAGGCGCCTCGTCAGCATCCGCTCGGCTGTGCGGTACCGCCCGATGACGTCAAAACCTCGCCGGATAGGGCCATCGAACGCCGCCGCGACGATCGGCTGCCGGCCGGCTATTGCTGCGATAGTGTTCTCGCGTTCCGGTTCCACCGCCCGGAAGCGCATGATCTCCCACTCAACGCGAGAGGCCGACCAATCAAGTCGACAAATCGCACTTGATCGCCGCGTCGGGGAGCATCCCACATCGATGCCAATGACCGAGCCGCAGTCGGTTGTATATTGCTCCCTCATTTTGGTTTCTGCAGCGCCTTCGCCGAGGTCTCCTGCAGAATCGCGATGGCCTTCTTGTGGTTGGCATTTATCTTCGTAGGACTCAATTTTAGGGGCTCTGCAAATCTCTTGCTGAGCGCGTCGAATGTTTTCAGTATACGGGGATCGAAGAACTCATCCTTCTTCAACCCTGTGTGCTCGTAAATCGACAAGCCCAGCTTGTTAAAGGCCGCCATGAGCGTGTTGTATTCGGCATGGTGCGCAACGATTTCCAAAAGAACCTGGATTGCCCACAGACACCCGGCCCAACACTCGAGTACATCGTCGGGGATTTGATCGTAATAATCCTCGATGACCAGCCTTCGAATGGGTGGGTTATTACCGCCGAAATAGGCAAACAAACATCTACCCAGAAGGCGCGGCCATGCACCGTCCGCGTCGCCGGACGAGCGAAGCACCTGAAGGCTGCTGGTCTGCCGTGATGTTCCATCCCAAGCCGCCGCCAAGATGACCATCAGCATCGCGCGCAAGCGCAGCAAGTCTATGGTCGAGAGTTGCGCTTTCGAGGAGATTTTTTTCTGCAGGTTTGCGACGGCGGCGATCAGCTGGTCTCGATTGGCGCGGCGCAATTGTGCAGCTCGCAGCTGAGCCTCACGCTCCAATTCCGGATCTCCAGGGGGCGGCGGCGGCACATGGGGCGCAGGATCAAAATTGGCGCCTCCTTCCAGCGCGTCGCTTGCATCCGCAACCTCGTCCCCAAGATCGAACGCCTTTTCGAGGACATTCGCGCCCGATTCTTCGCCGGTGTTCGCCGGCAGCCCTTCTAGAGCCAGAATCCGGTTCAAAAAGCTGCGAATGTAAGAAAGGTTGCTGCCACTGAAACTGTCGCGTGAAAGCGTTGTATCCGCGCGCAATTCCCGCCCGGCGATAAAGCTCTCGTAGCTAAGGGGCGCATTGGTAGGAGCATTCTCGGGTCTGCCAGCGGGTGGCGCTGCGACCTGGCGCTTGACCGGCGTGCCCTGACGCAGAGCGAACTCGGCAGCTTCCAGGTCATTGATTGTTTCGAGCAGCCATAGACCTACATCCGTTTCCCCATCGAGCTTCTCGATGGCGGCGTCGACGCGGCGAGTGCGCGCATCGCGAACGGCCGCGCGCAGTTCGTCCTGGACGAGAATGATACCGGGAGCAGATAGGCCGCCGCCAGGATACCGGAGCCGCGCAAATGACGGCCGAGCTCCCTCGGAGCGGGACATCCGGTATCGCCGCTCCCCCGCCGTTGCCGACGGCAGCGCCTGAAGTGTGATCGCCATCAACTCCCCGTCGACTGACAGAAATTCAAGCTGGCTTGCATCGGCTACGCTCGGGGGCGGCAGCCACGTCAGCGTATCGAAGAGACAAATGAACCGGCCCGGATATCGAAGTTCGAGGTCCCGCAGGGGTATCGGATCGTCTAGCGGCTGATAAGGTATGGTCGACGGGTCGAGGGGCGCAGAGTCCAAGTATCCGGCAATGCCCAGATTTTCGATGGCCGCGTTAGGCGGTAGCGCGCGGTATAGGCAGGCTTCTTCGTTGGTGCCGTTGAAATTGGAATTTCCCAGCGCGGCTACTGTGCAATTGGCGCTGCCGTAGAGGACGTGATCGGCCTGCGTGGTCTGGACGATTATGAGCTTGGCGTGGATGAACCGTTTTGCATCCGGCCAGTTGAAAGTGCGCAAGCTGATCCCGCGTTTTGGATCGAGCGCTGACGCCGGGAAGATATGGCGATTTTCATCGATCAGGATCACCGCATCGCTGGCAGCGGTACTGTCGACAAGATGATGGAGCGCTGCCAGGTCCTGATCCCAATAGGGACTGACGATGATAATCCGCTTCGGCTTTTCCTCACCGATGGCCGCAAGAAACTGGCTGGCAATGCCCTGTAAGCCTCCGCCGGTAAAGAAGGCGGCGCGGGAGCCGTCTTGCAGTGTGACGAGGCCGGTATTCTGCTCCCCTTCCATGAGCCAAGGTGTCCGCGCCAGCATCCATTCGAGCTGCTGCCGGATACCGGGGTCCTTCTCGTCCAAAAATCTTCGCAGATACCGAAACGCCGCTTCGATAAGTTGGCGTTCCCCTGACTCCTCGGCCGTACATTCGATGACGCCCGCAATCTCCAAATTGCCGGCGAGTCCGGCCGCGGTGACGTTGGCGGAGCTGACAATCACGCGCCCGCCCGATTTTCCGAGCTGCAATGCGATCTTCGGATGAAACACGCCGCCCGGTGATATGCCGGTCACCGTGTAGAATTTTCCGGCGTGGCGCGGGAGAGAAGAATTTCCGTCGAGGGCGAGTGACATCATCCTGCTATCCGCGAGGAGCAGATTGTTGTGGCACCCCGCACCCCGGGCGCGCGCCAGGATGATGTGTTCATAGGCATCGAAGTCGATGCCGAAGGTCGTCACCAGACAGGTATGAAAACCGTTTTTTCCGAAATGCTCGTAGAGCTTCATGCTGTCTCCAGCAGCGCTCTGCCGCGCGGCGTGAGACCTTGATCATCGATCAGCAAAAGGTCCTCGAGGAAACCGATTGCCGGGCCTAGGCGGGGGTTCGTGAAAACAGGCCCGGCCTGAGCGCGCGGCCGTACCCGCCCGTCATCCACCTCGATGAGGAAAGTATAGTCGTTCTGGTATCGGAATTTACGGTGCGCCACCCATAGGTGGCGTTTGATGACCCGTTCCTCGATGATCCGGGCAACCATGCGCGTGAAGTTTGCATCGCTTCGCGCGTGCAGAAATGCCGTCTCCGTAACGAGCGAGTGAAAGCCATCAGCATCGAGATGTGCCAAGTCCGCTTTGACGGCGGCGCTCATTTTCTGTGCGCGATGCAGCACAATTACCAGCAGTTGCAGTGCAGCCCACGCCGCCTCGGCGGACGTCTTTTGATTTGTACCGGATGTTTCATCGATCGCTTCGACAATCCGGCGCTCCGAAAACGGACTCTCGCCGTTGGCGTTCTGCGTGGGGATGGTTTCTTCCAGGAATTCGCTCCACGTTGCAGGCCAGTTTTCGGCAACCGTCGAGATGTCGGACACGGCCTCAGCGATCAGCCTGTTTAAGGCGATCCCTGAGGGAAAATCTTCAAGCGCGTCCAGACAGTATTTGAGTAGTGTCGCATAACTGTAGTGCAGAAGATCGTTCGCCTGGTATACGGACCACCGGAGTCTTTGTTGATCCAGGTATGGATTTTTGGTTGAGAATGCTCGGTCGTCCTGGCTGGCCTGGGCGTATAGAAGCCAGCGCGCGCTCCCGACGTCGGGTGTCTCCTGTAAATGGTCCGCTCCCGCTAACAGCAGCAACAATGTTTGCCGGCGGGAGAGATCGGCGGGCCGCTGCAGGGAGCCTGCCGCAAAAAGGAGGTCCTGATACAAGCGGCGTTCGTCACCTTCTTCCGGAATGGAAGAAGGCGTCAGTTCTGCGAACTCGTCGAGATCCTCACGCGTGACTACGCCGCTTTGCACGACATTGAAAAAGCGCAGCGCGAGTTGCCCGGCGGACTTTTCAAATGCCCGGGCAAGGGCCTCACCAAATTCGGGGCTCGGCACCGGAATCTGATGCTCTTTGGCGAGAGCATAGACACCGATTTCGAAAAGCTGGCTAGCGTAGGCCGCGCCGTACGCCCCCCACGCCTGCTGCAAATACGGAGTTCCCTCTCCATCCGGGTCCGCATGCGGGGCAAAGTCTACGGCAGTGTCTGGGGCCGCGGCGAGTTTGCGCTGCGCCCACTGTACGCCGGCCATGCCGACCTCACCGCCGCGCGCTTGGGCGGCCAGCGCGTAGACCGCTTCGGCGCGCCTAACAAAGGTCTGCCACGACCTCGGGTTCGTGTCTCGCACGTTGCGCGCGTAAACCGATGCGAGCCAAGCGTAGAGACCGTAATAGCGGATGCGCAGGGTCACGTTGCTGACGCCGGGCAAAAGCCGCTGGTAGAGATTGATGCTGCTGTTCTGCATCCCAAGCGGATCAAGGCCGCTCTTCCTTTTGTACTCGGTCCAGTCGGGATAGGCCAAGAGTCCTGAAGGCATGTCAGGTCTTGCCGTCGTCGGTGTTGCCCAGGCAAGTAAAAATCATCGGTCGTCCCCCAAAACGTAAACGCTCAAATATGTGCCAATATTTAAGCATGAACGGAAGATTGCTGCCAGTCAGATAGGGGGCGTGCCTGTGGAGGCACTTTCAGAGGGCACTGTCAGAGTTGACCTGCCACTGAGTTTTTCCTCCACGCGGAGTTAGAGTCCGGCCCTGACGAGGACGGACAGATGAAGCGAGCAAGGTTCACCGAGGAGCAGATCATCGCGGTTCTGCGCGAGCACGAGGCGGGGGCGAAGACCGCCGACCTGGCGCGCAAGCACGGGATCTCGGAAGCGACGCTGTACAACTGGAAGGCTTGGCTCATGGCGGGATGGATGTCTCCGAGGCGAAGCGGCTGAAGCAGCTCGAGGACGAGAACGCCAAGCTGAAGAAGCTTCTGGCCGAGCAAATGCTCGACGCCGCTGCCCTGCGCGAGCTTCTCGCAAAAAAATGGTAGGGCCCGCCGCCAAGCGCGAGGCAGTCGCGCATCTGCGGCCGTCATGGGCCTGTCGGAACGGCGGGCCTGCAGCATCGTCGACGCTGACCGGAAGATGGTCCGCTATCGGTCGTGCCGTCCGCCGGATTTGGCCCTGCGAACCCAGCTGCGCGACCTCGCCAATGAGCGGAGGCGCTTCGGCTATCGCAGGCTATTTGTGCTTCTGCGCCGCGACGGCGAACAGTCCGGGATCAACCGCATCTACCGGCTCTACCGCGAGGAGGGTCTGACCGTGCGCAAGCGACGCGCCAGACGCCGCGCGGTCGGAACACGGGCACCGATCCTCGTCGAAGCGAAGGCCAATGCACGCTGGTCGCTCGACTTCGTCCATGATCAGCTTGCCTGCGGCCGGCGCTTCCGCATCCTCAACGTGGTCGATGACGTCACTCGGGAATGCCTTGCCGCCATTCCCGACACCTCGATCTCGGGGCGGCGCGTGGCGCGCGAACTGACAGGGCTGATCGAACGGCGGGGCAAGCCAGGCGTGATCGTCTCCGACCATGGAACCGAGTTCACCTCGAACGCCATGCTAGCCTGGGCGCAGGAGAACCGGATCACCTGGCACTTCATCGCGCCGGGCAAGCCCATGCAAAACGGCTTCTGCGAAAGCTTCAACGGCCGCATGCGCGATGAGCTGCTCAATGAGAGCCTGTTCTTCGGCCTCGACCATGCAAGGATCAGAATCTCCGCCTGGGTCGACGACTACAACCTCCGGCGCCCCCACTCGGCGCTCGGATACATTCCGCCGGCATCTTATGCCGCCAAGCTCACCACCGCTGCGCAATCCCGCGCAAAACCCGCCGAGGCTCTAAACGTCGCTGGATGACAAAGCAGTGGCAGGTCACTTCTGAACTACGCATCAGGACTATTAGCCTCCCGACGAGGCCTGTCGACGGCAGTTTATTTTTCCAAGGTTGCAGTTGAGCACCAGAGTGTGCGGCACACGGTCCAGCGTGAAAGTAAGCCATGGTTCGAATTCTCCACACGGCCGACTGGCATATCGGGCAAACACTTCGCGGATTTTCGCGCGAACACGAGCATCGCAACGTGTTCGAGCAGCTGGAAAAGATCGTCGCTGAACGGGAAATCGATGCACTCGTCGTCGCAGGCGACGTGTTTGACAGCCAGAATCCCTCTGGCGAGGCACAGAGGCTCCTGTACGAAACGCTAGTGCGGCTGAGCCGGGCCAGCCCGCGTATGACTACGGTGATCGCCGCCGGCAACCACGACGCCGCCGGTCGGCTGGAGGCGCCGCGTCCTCTGCTGGAGGCGTTCAACATCCGCGTCGTCGGCAATATCCGGCGGAGTGAAGGGCGGATCGATTCGGCTCGCCACCTCGTTCCCCTTGCTAGGGCAAATGGCGAGATCACCGCTCACGTGCTGGCGGTTTCCTATCCGACTGCGGCCTGTTTGCCGAACCTGGCGCGCCTGGACGGTGAACACGGCTCGCCAGTCATCAGCGGTGTGCGCAATCTTTACGCCGAATTGTTCGATAGCCTGCGGGAGCCGATGAACGGCCTGCCGCTCGTCGTGACGGGACACCTGCATGTCGCAGGCGGCATCGAGTCGGAAGGCGCTGAGCGGCGAATCCTGGTCGGGGGTGAGCATGCCGTGCCGCATGACGTCTTCCCTGCAGAAGCAAGCTATGTGGCGCTCGGTCATCTACACAGGGCACAGGCCATCGGCCGCGATACCGTCCGCTATTCCGGCTCACTGATCCCCTTGTCCGCGACGGAACAGCCCTATATGCATGGCGTTACGCTCGTGACGCTCGATGGCAGGATCGCGCGTTCGGAGCATGTCCCGATCGAACGGCCGGTTGCCTTCATCCGCTTGCCCGGGGCGGGCGACATGCGCCTCGGCGAACTGAGCGACCATCTGAGGGCATTGGACCTTCCGTCGGACCTGCCGCTTCACGAACGGCCCTTCGTCCAGGTCAGGCTTGCCCGCGAAGGACTGCCGCCGGGGTTCAGGGAAGAGGTCGATCGCATAGCCGGAGGCTTTCCGGTGCGCGTCGTCGATATCCGCGTCGCGGCGGTGCCGGGAGCGCTCGACGGTGTTGCCGTCGCCGCCGATCCGATGGTCCGGCTGGCCGAGAGGGATCCGGAGGATCTGTTCAAGGCCGCCTTCGAGCGCACTTTCGGCGTCGAGCCCGATGCCACGCACCTCGATGTGTTCCACCGGGCGCAGGCGGAAGCATAGCCATGCGGATATTGGCCATCCGCGGCGCGAATCTGGCAAGCTTCGGCGCTCCCTTCGAGATCGACCTCGCCGCAGAACCGCTGGCGGGCGCCGGCCTTTTCGCCATCACAGGCGAAACCGGCGCGGGTAAGTCGACCATCCTCGACGCGCTTTGCCTCGCGCTCTACGGCGAGTATCCACGCGTCTCCGTCAGCCGGCGGGAAAGCGCGCCGGACCCTGGCGGGGAGGCGATCTCGATCCACGATGGCCGAGCGATCCTGCGCCGCGGCTCCGGCAACGGCTATGCCGAGGTCGACTTCGTCGGGCAGGACGGCGAAGGCTACCGCGTCCGCTGGGAGGCCAATCGGGCGAGGGGGCGAGCCAACGGGCGGCTGCAGAACGAGCAGCGTTCGCTGGTCCGGCTGGACGACGGCAGTGCGATTGCGGCCGGCAAAACCCAGGTGCGCGAGGCCGTCGAGGCGAGGACCGATCTGACATTCGACCAGTTCCGGCGAACGGTGCTGCTCGCGCAGGGCGAGTTCGACGCGTTTCTGCTAGCTGCCGAGGGCGAACGCGCCGAACTTCTGGAGAAGATCACCGGCACCGAAATCTATGCGTCAATCTCCGTGCGCGTTCACGAGGGCACTGACGCACGCCGGCGGATCGTCGAGCAGTTGGAACAGCGACGAGGCGACATCGGTCATCTCGATGACGCGGGCAGGCAGGCACTGCTGGACGAGCAGAGAGAGCTCGCCTCGGCCATCGCCCGGAAGAACGCGGAGCGCGATCAACAGAGCCGCGGCCTGGATCATGTCAGGCGCGTCGCTGCCGTGCGCGATGACCTCGAAAAGGCGGAAGCCGGGGCAACCGCTGCGCACACGGCGCGCGAGGCGGCGGCCGACGAGTATCATTCTCTCGCAGAGTTCGAGCTTGTCGAGCCGCTGCGTCCGCTGGCGGTTGACGTGAATACGGCGCGGGGGAGGATAGCGGAGGCTCAAGCCCGCATCGACCGCCTGCGCGGAGAATGCGAGGCGGCGCGGGCGCTGGACGCCGCATCCGAAGCTCAGTTGAAGGATGCGGAAGCTGCCAGCGAGGCGGCGGAAGAACGGCTCAGGCTGTTCGATCCGCTTTGGACCGAGGCGGAAAGGCTCGACGCCGAACTGGCGGCGGCCCGGAACGAGCTTAACGATGCGGTGGACAAGTCGCGGAAGGCGGAAGCGGCGCTGCGCGACGCGACCGATACGCTGGTGACGATCAACCGGACCCTCGGCGAGTCATCGCAGCTGTACGAGATTATGGCCGCGCAGCTCGACTGCCAATCTTCGCGCGCCCTCGTCGCCGATCGGCTTGGTGATGCGACGGACCTGCTGGACAAGCATGGAGCGCTCGAAAGAGATCACGCTGAAGCTGCATCGGCGGCCACTGCCGCCGAAAAGGCGGCGGCGGACCTCGCAGGCAGGATGGCTGCTCTGGTGGACAAGCTCACCGGCGACAGCGAGCGAAGGGACGCCCTCGGTCGCGACATCGGCGTTCGGAGAGACCGCCTTGCCGCTATCGACGAGGCCACGCTTCAGGAGCGGGACGCCTGCCTGCAGCACGTTCTCGATGCCCTGCGTGAGGCGAACGCAGCCTGCGAGCAACACGGGCGGGCCGAGGCCGATCTGGTGCACCGGGAAGCGGAGCATGCGCGGGCGACCGAGGAGGTGGGCGCCGCGAAAGGCAAGATCGTCGCAGCCGAAGCAGATCGCCTTCGCGACCATACCGCGCGCGCGGAGGTCGTCCCGCTGGCAGAACTTGCCGCTGAGGCGATCTCGTCCGAAGCCGCTCACCTGCGCAGCCTGCTGGCTCCCGATGTTCCCTGCCCGGTATGCGGCAGCACTGACCATCCGCATCTCGCTCATTCCAGCGCACTCAACGACATGGCGGAAAGGCTTCGCCGCCGCCGCGCCGAGCTCGACGCCGCGCTCGCTGAAGCGGACAAGCGCCTGAGCGCTGCCACGCGCGCCTTGTCGGCCGGCGAAGCTCGCCAGACGGAGGCCGGTCGCGGGATCGATACGGCGCGGGGGCAGATCCAGGCCGCCACCGGCAGCTATGGCGAACAATGGCCGTCGCTGAACGAGCTCTGCACAAAGGCCGCGATCGAGGGGCGCGTGCCCTCCGCTCTCGATGGCGAGACTGCCTCGCAACTGGCCGCCCTCGTGAAGCTCGTCGGCGCGGATCGGTCGGCGATTGCGATTCCGCTCGATGAGGCGAGACAACTTCGGGTCGAAATCGACGGCCTGCGGCGGCAGCATGACACGTTGGGCGATGCGATCGAGACAACCGCGCGGTCGCTCGATAAGGCGCGCGCCGATATCCATACAGAGGAACTGAAGGCGAGAGAATTCGCGACCGAGGCCAAGGGCCTTGCCGAGCGCCTTGCCTCGATCCGCCGCGAGATCATGCCTTTTCTCGCCGCGTCGGGCCTCACCGCGGGTGATTTGGACGCCGACCCTACTGGAGTTGGCGTCGCGCTTTCGACCATTTCGGCGGAATACTCGGCGCTTCGCGGGCAGGTCCTGCAACTGAAGACGACGCTGCAGCGCCTGGCGCCGGAGCGCGCAGCGGCAGGCGCCTCGCTCAGGCATGCGCAGGACCATGCGGCGGACGTTGCACGCCTGCTTGACCAGCGCCGCAAGGCTGAGGCCGCGAAGGCAGGCGCACGTGCCCAGTTGCTCGATGGCGAGGCGACAGCCAGCCACCGCGCCCGTATCAGCGAGGCATGTCGGGCCAGCCGCCAGGCGCTCGCGAGCGCGCGCGAGGCTAAATCATCCGCGCATGCCGGGCTCACGACAGCTGATGCGCGCTGCGGCGATGCCGATGATAACATGAAGGCCGCAAGGGGTCTGGCCGCCTCAACCGAGGAGACGTTCACGGCTGCTTGCTCGGGCATTGCGCGCTCGCCGGATCAGGTCGCGGCCCTCATCGCAGTCGACCCCGCCGTGATCAGCGCGCTGAGGGCGCGACTGTCCGAGATCGACCGGGGCGTGAGCGATGCTGCTGCAGCCGTGCTGATGCGCCGGTACGACGTGCAAAGGGCGCTCGAAGGCTTCGACGAGGCCGCTGACGCCGAGACGCTGGCCGCGAGCGTTGCTGCGCTGGTGGCGGAGATCGGCGGCTTGCAGCAGCGGACGGGCATAGTTGCCGTCACGCTCGCGCGTGACGACGAGGCGCGCCGAGCTGCCTCGAACCTATCAATAGAAATCGATACCGCGAAGGCAGAACTCGCGGTCTGGCAGGCGGTTAACGAAGCGATCGGCTCGGCCAGTGGCGACAGGTTCCGCCGCTTCGTGCAGGGCATCACGCTCGACCACATGGTACAGCTGGCGAACGATCACCTTCGTGCCCTGACGCCGCGGTATCGGCTGGCACGGGGAACGTCCTCCGATCTCACCCTTCATGTCGTCGATTGCGACATGGGCGACGAGCTTCGCGGGTCGCGCAGCCTCTCCGGTGGCGAGCGTTTCCTTGTCTCCCTCGCGCTAGCACTCGCCCTGTCGGGCCTTGAGGGCCGGTCGTCATTCGTAGATACGCTGTTTATCGACGAAGGCTTCGGATCACTCGATGCGGAGACACTCGACGTGGCGGTCGATGCGCTGGAAAGCCTGCAGGGCAGGGGTCGGAAGGTTGGCGTCATCACGCACGTCGCAGCGATGATTGATCGGATTGCCGTTCAGGTGCGCGTCGAGAAGCGCGGGGCCGGCCGATCGGAGATCAGAGTTTCTGACGGCGTGGCGGCGGCATGGCCGACTACGTACTGAGATCCGACGAAACGAATCCGTGGCGCGAAGTTCCGCTGACAGCGTCAAGTCCGATGTCCGAAATGGCGGCGCACAGCAGACCAGTGAATGCATTCCAAGGGCCTGTCAGAGGAACTGGGATTGCGGTCAGAGGGGCAGGGCGGTTAGCTCGGGGCTATGTCTCACGCCCGCCTGTTCCGCTACTTCAAGACGTCGCCCGAGGTGATCCGCCTGGCGGTCATGATGTATGTCCGCTACCCGCTCTCCCTGCGCAATGTCGAAGACCTCCTGCATGAGCGCGGGATCGACATCACCCACGAGACGGTGCGGTTCTGGTGGAACCGTTTCGGTGTGGCCTTTGCGGCAGAAATCCGCCGCAATCGCATCCAGGCGATGCGGGCATTCCGCCATCGGCGCTGGCACCTCTACGAGGTGTTCGTGAAGATCAACGGCGTGAAGCACGACCTGTGGCGTGCCGTCGACCATGAGGGTGAGGTACTCGAGAGCTTCGTGACGAGGAAGCGCGACAAGGCGGCGGCGCTGAAGTTCCTGCGCAAATCCCTGAAGCGCCACGGTCCGGTCGAGGTGATCGTGACCGATCGGCTGGCGTCATACGGCGCAGCCCTCAAGGCTATCGGCGCCGAGGACAAGCGTCAGGTCGGCCGCGGTCTGAACAACCGGGTCGAGAACTCTCATCTGCCATTCCGCAGACGCGAGCGGGCGATGCTGCGGTTCCGACGTATGCACAGCCTTCAAAAGTTCGCGGCCCTCCACGGCTCCGTCCACAACCACTTCAACCAGGACCGACACCTCTCATGCCGCGAGAACTTCAAGTCCCGACGTGCCGCCGCTCTCGCAGAATGGCGCCGGCTCTGCGCGGCCTGACAATGCGCGAGGGTAGGGCACTCTGAGACCAGTTTGGTTTGTCTGACAGCACAGCCAACCGATTTCGAATACTCGAATCCCTGCTTTTGGCAGCCTTGCCGCTGATCGGTCCTGACATATCCCCAACGCCCAAGGCGCGCTGGCGGCGTTTCGGGACTCGAATGGCCCGCCTATGGCCACCCGGTTCGCAAAGCAGCCATTGATCCCGCGTTGCGAGCTGACCGGGTTTGCGGGGGCAATTCTCAACGCGAAAGTGATGCACGGGTCGTCCGCCAGTCCTCCGTCCTGACACAGTTTGCAGGGAATACCCGTTCCGTTCCAGGCGCTGTCGGCTGGGTCCGGCCCGCGGCGGAACGCCGCGCTGGCGCCTCATATGGGAACCAGCCGGGCTCGCCGATGTTAACAGGCGCGTCGATGCGGGCCATTGCGGCCCAATTGGTCCGGCCAGGACGCTTGCCTTCCGCAAGTCGCTTGCCCCGGCGATATATCAGCCTCCGGCGAGATCTTGCCTCCGGCCGGAACCGCCCGTTGCGCGGGGCTCTCGATCCGAAGGACCCATCATGGCGTCACCCGCCTCTGCCACTTCGACCTCCTGGCGCGTCGCGCTCGCCGCGATTGTTCTCGCCGCCGCCATGATCGGGGCGATCGCCTTGCTCCGGCCGGGCTGGATCGGCCTCGGCCCGGGAGAGCCTTCGCGTTCCGACCGGCCGGTTGCGGCCCAGGCCGGGACCCCGGTCGAGACAGTGCGCGCCGCGACGGAGCGCGTGGCCGATCAGGTCGAGGCCCTCGGAACGCTCGCGGCCAACGAACAGGTGCCGATCGCTGCCGAGGTGGCCGGTCGCATCGTTGCCTTCCACTTTCGCGAGGGCCAGGAGGTCGAGGCGGGGGCCAGGCTGGTCGATCTCGATCCGACGATCGCTCAGGCGGAATTGCAGCAGGCGGAGGCCAACCTGTCTCTCGCCCAGGATGTCTATGACCGCAGCCAGACGCTCGTGCAGCGCGGCGCGGGCACGCAGGTCGCGCTGGAACAGGCGACCGCCCAGCTTGCCGTCGCGCGGGCCAATGCCGCTGCGGCCCGTACGAAGCTCGGTCAGCTGACGCTGTCCGCGCCGTTCAGCGGCGTGGTCGGCCTCAGATCGACCAGCGTCGGGACGATCATTCCAGCCGGGCAGGCCATCACGACCCTGACCGGGCTCGACCCGATCAAGGTCGATTTCTCCATTCCCGAACTGTTCCTGTCCTCGGTGAGCACCGGTCAATCTGTCGACGTCCGGGTCGATGCCGTCCCGGACCGGCGCTTCACCGGCAAGGTCTATGCGATCGATCCCGTCGTCGATCCCTCCGGCCGGACGCTGCGCCTGCGCGCCACCATCGACAATGCCGACCGGACGCTGCGTCCGGGGCTGTTCGCCCGCGTCGCTCTCACGACCGCGGTGCGCGATGATGCCATCGTCGTGCCGGAGGCGGCTCTCGTCGCCTCGGGGACGGGCCAGGAATCGGCGATCTACATCATCTCCGAGGGCCGCGCCGCGATGAAGGTGGTCGCCACCGGCCGCCGCTTCGACGGGAAGGTGGAGATCACCGAGGGGCTGAGGGCCGGTGAACAGGTCGTGGTGGCCGGTCACGTCCGCCTGCGCGATGGCGCCCGCGTCACGGTGACGGAGGCTCCGTCCCGGCTGCAGCCTCCCGCGCCTGCCTCCGCGACCTCAGCGGCGGCACAGCCCATTCCCGCTCCGGCGAGGGCGGTCCCATGAACCCGTTCGAGATCTTTGTCCGCCGGCCGGTCCTTTCGACCGTGCTCAGCATCCTCGTCGTGCTGATCGGCGCGGTCTCCTATTCGCGACTCACTGTCCGCCAGTTTCCCAATATCGACGAACCCGTCGTCTCCGTGCGCACCACTTATCAGGGTGCCAGCGCCGAGATCATGGAGACGCAGGTCACCCAGGTCCTGGAGGATTCGATCGCCGGCATCGAAGGCATCGAGATCATCACCTCGCAGAGCCGCCTGCAGCGGAGCAACATTTCCGTGCGCTTTCGTCCCGAGATCAATCCGGATGTCGCCGCCTCGGACGTGCGTGACCGGGTGTCGCGCGTGCGCGGCCGGTTGCCGGACGAGATCGACGAGCCGATCATCGCCAAGGTCGAGGCCGACGCCCAGCCCGTGATCTACCTGTCGCTGACCGGGGATGGCCTGAGTTCCCTCGAACTGACGGATTTCGCGAGCCGCTTCATCGTCGACCGCATCCAGACGGTCACCGGCGTGTCGGAGGTGCGCATCCAGGGGCAGCGCACCTATGCGATGCGGATATGGATCGACCGGGCGCGCCTGGCGGCCTACAGCCTGACCGTGCAGGAGGTGGAGGCGGCGCTGCGCGCGCAGAACATCGACATCCCTGCCGGCCTCGTCGAGAGCCAGAGCCGCGAGTTCACGGTGCTTTCCCAGACCGGCCTCACCACGCCGCAGCAGTTTCGCCAGGTCGTGCTGCGCGATTCCGGTGGCTCGGTCGTGCGCCTCGGCGATGTCGCGAAGGTGGATATCGGCCCGCGCGACCGTCGGACATCCGCCTGGTTCGGCGGTGTCCCATCGGTGACGCTCGGCGTGGTCAAGCAGGCCACCGCCAATCCGCTGGATGTCTCCGCAGGCGTCAACAGGGCACTGCCGGCCCTCATCGAGGATCTGCCGACCGGCATGCGCCTTGCGGTTTCCTACGACAGCTCGGTCTTCATCGCGCGCTCGATCTCGGCCGTCTATGTCACGATTGCCGAGGCGATCGGGCTGGTCGTGCTCATCATCATCCTGTTCCTTCGTTCGGCCCGCGCCACGCTGATCCCGCTTGTCACCATTCCCATTTCGCTGATCGGCGCCTTCGCCATCATGCTGATGTTCGGCTTCACGGTGAACACGCTGACGCTGCTCGCGCTGGTCCTGGCGATCGGTCTCGTCGTCGACGACGCCATCGTGGTTCTGGAAAACATCTACCGGCATGTCGAGGCCGGCATGGCACCGCTCGCGGCTGCCATCCGCGGCATCCGCGAAATCGCCTTCGCCGTGGTCGCCATGACGCTGACCCTGGTCGCAGTCTATGCGCCCATGGCCTTCGCCACCGGCCGCATCGGCAAGCTGTTCATCGAGTTCGCCCTGACTCTTGCCGGCGCCGTCGTTGTCTCGGGCTTCGTCGCCCTGACGCTGACGCCGGTCATGTGCGCCAAGCTGCTGCGCCGCCAGGAGAGCCACGGCCGCATCTACAACACGCTGGAGCGGGGGTTCCAGGCCTTGACCAACGGCTACCGGCGATCGCTCGCCGCGGCTCTCGCGGCCCGCTGGCTGGTGGTCGTCATCGCGCTCGCCACGGCCGCCGTCGGCGCCCTGTCTTTCTCCACGCTGCGCTCGGAACTGTCGCCGGTGGAGGATCAGGGCACGGTTCGCGCGGTCGGCACCGCCCCGGAGGGCGCAACGCTGGCCTTCACCGCCGAATATGCCCGCCGCATCGAGCCGGTTCTGGCCGCTCATCCCGACGTCCAGGCCTATTTCACCATCGTCGGCTTTCCCGAGGTGACGCGGGCCATCGTCATCGCCCGGCTGAAGCCATGGGAGGAGCGCAGCCGGTCCCAGCAACAGATCGTCGCCGAGCTCAACCGGGAGTTCCAGAAGATCCCCGGCATCCGGATCTTCGCGACCAATCCGCCCTCCCTGGGCGGCGGGCGCGCCAACACGCCGGTGGAGCTCGTCATCCGCACGTCCGAGCCCTATGCGACGCTGAAAACCTATTCGGATCGCCTGCTCGAGGCCGCCGCAAACTCACCCGCCCTCAGCAACCTCGACAGCGACCTCGTCCTCAACAAGCCGCAGATCCGGGTGGGCATCGACCGCCAGCGCGTGGCGGACCTCGGCCTTTCGATCGATGTCATCGGACGCACGCTTGAATCCCTGCTCGGCGGGCGGCAGGTGACGCGCTTCACCATGAACGGTGAACAATACGACGTGGTGGTGCAGGTTGCGGACGCCGAGCGGGCGACCCCCGACATCCTCAGCACCATCTATGTCCGCTCCTCGCGCGGCGAGATCGTGCAGCTCTCCAGCGTGGTGACGACGACCGAAACCATCGCGCCGCGCGAGCTCAACCGCTTCAACCAGCTGCGCGCCGCAACCATCACTGCGACGCCTGCGCCTGGCTATTCGCTCGGCGATGCGCTGGCGGCGCTGGAAACTGCCGCGCGCGAGGTGCTGCCGCCCACCGTGCAGATCGATTACGGGGGCCAGAGCCGCGAGTTCCGCCAGTCGAGCGCCAGCATCTTTCTGGTGTTCCTGCTCGCTCTCGGCTTCATCTATCTCGTCCTCGCAGCCCAGTTCGAGAGCTTCGTCGACCCCTTCATCATCATGATGTCGGTGCCGCTCTCGCTGACCGGGGCGCTGCTCGCCCTGTCGCTGACCGGGGGCACGCTGAACGTGTACAGCCAGATCGGGCTGGTGACGCTGATCGGCCTGATCACCAAGCATGGCATCCTGATCGTCGAATTCGCCAACCAGCTGCGCGCGGAGGGCCGCGAGAAGACCGAGGCCCTGGTCGAGGCGGCGGTCCTGCGGCTGAGGCCCATTCTGATGACGGCGGGGACGATGGCGCTCGGCGCTATTCCGCTGGCGCTTGCGACGGGTGCAGGCGCGGAGAGCCGCTCTCAGATCGGCTGGGTGATCGTCGGAGGCATGAGCTTCGGGACGTTGCTGACGCTCTATGTCGTTCCCGTTGCCTACAGCATCCTGTCCGGGCAGGCCGTTGGCGAAACCGAGGCTTCACAGGAGGCGCTGGCAAGGCCGGCCGCGTGAAGCGTGACCCTGCCGGGGTCAGGAGCGGGCATCGTCCGCGCTGCGGCCGCCAAGGCCTTCGAGTCGGCTGGCGACAAGTACGAGCGCCGACCATGCGACGGGGATCGAAAGTCCCGCCAGCAGCCCCGTCCAGGGTCGTCCTGCGGCCGCCAGCACATGCAGCACCGCAAGGAACCCGACGAACCCGACCAGCATGACCAGCCCGTTGGCGAGCGCTGCGGCCACCACCGTGCCGCCGAGCCTGCGATGCATGATCAGGATGAAGCTCGTATAGCTCGCCGGGAACATGGCAGCGATCCCCGAAGCGCCCGGCCCGATGCTCTCCGACACCAGAACCACCGTGACCACCACGGTCATCACGATCATCGCGCGCAAGGGGATGTCGAACCATCTGCGGACGGGAGGGACAGCGACAAGGGCATGGCGCCAGCGCCGCGTCGCCAGGATGCCGAGCGCGAAGCCGGCGAGGTTGCAGATGATGGCGGCGGGCGCCGTCCAGTCCACCAGCCGGGTCGCCAGCGAGAAGGCGAGCCAGGCGGTCAGCATGGCCAGCCACGATGTGGCAAGGCTGCCGCCGCGACGGGCGACGGCGGCATAGGCAATGACGGTCGGCACGAGCGCGACCGTGGCCGACAGACTGGCGAGCGACGCCTCGGCGATGAAGGCCGCGTCGTGGTCGAGCATCAGCACGACATAGGCCGGACCGGTCGAGACCGGCAGCGACAGGACCATGGCGGCGAGGAACGGCCGCGTGCGCTCGGCGACGAGAGAGGCCGCGACGACGATGAAGGCCGTCGATAGGGCCTTGATGGCAAGAGACAGGAGCGTCACGGATCGTCACCGCGGTTGGGGGAAACGGCTTAGCGCGCCTGCGGGCGGCGCGACAGCGTTCCAGCGCAGGCCATGCCTGCGTCACCGCCTTTGCGACAGCGGGATGCGCGGTGCCCGTCCGGGCCGGCCGCCTTGGGAGAGCCTAGCCGGAGCGGTTCATGGAACCCGGCTTGTCCTGGTCCGTTGGTCAATACCTGGCCTGCAGCACCAAGAGGCGATCACCATGACCAGTCATCGAAAATCCGTACAGCCCGAGGCTCTTGCCACGCTCGGCGAAGCCTCGCGGGCAGGCGGCAGGAAGCCTGACGACATCGGGCTGTCTGCCACGCCCGACACGACCCCTGTTCCCACCCGGCCTGACCTGAAGGACGAGGCAGCGACGAAGGTTTTGCGCCGCGGAGTGATGGGATCGGATGAAGGCGCCGATGCGGCCGCAAAAGCGCTTCCCGACCGCACCGCAGACGGGCCGAAGTCGGCAGGATGAGGAGAAGACAGATGTTGAACCGCCGGCTTCTCGTGGGATGTTTCGCAATCGCATTCATGCCTTCCGCCATCGCCCAAGTTCCCCCGGCCCAGCCCGATGGGGGCATGGGCGGAGCCAGTTCTGCGGGTGGGTCTTCGGGCGGCGGGATGACCCGCGACGACGAACTGGCGCAGGGCGTGGAGGCCGGGCACGAGGGTCGTCCGCAGCGCGATGAACAAAACAGGCGCGAAGGGCAGGAGGCTGTCGAGGTTGACCCGACCCCTAATCCGCGAAGCCCGTCTTCGGGCGGTGTGCCAAGCAATGCTCCGCCGGGACGCGAAACTCCGCGCCAGTAGCGGAACGGGAGCCATTGTCGGGAAGCTGCCATCCTGACCGGGGCAACAACGGACTTGCCGCAGCCTCGGGTAAGGCTGCGGCTTGCCGCGGTAGCCGGCTCGGGGCGGAAAGTTTCAGTTCGGACGCAGTTCGAGCCGCTTGATGACCGGCAACCAGGTCGTGTCTTCCTTCTCCAGATATTGGGCAAACGCGGCACGGCTCATCGGAGCAGCCATGGTGCCGATGGTCCGCAGACGCTCGCGTACGGCGGGCTCGGACAGGACCTTGACCGCCGCGGCGTGAAGCTTCTCGACGATCGCCTCGGGCGTGCGCGCCGGCAGCATCAGTCCTGTAAAGGTCTGCCCGTCAAATTCCGGGTAGCCAAGCTCGATGAAGGTCGGGACATCCGGCAGGTCGGGTGAGCGCTGTGCGCCGGTGATGGCCAGCGCGCGGGTGCGGCCGTCCTTCAGGAACGGCGTCGCCACGGAGAGCTGGTCGAGGTTGAAGTCCATGTGGCCGGCGATCACGTCGCTGGTGGCCGGCGCGTTGCCGCGATACTGCACGGTCGTCCAGCTGACACCGAGCTTGGCCTGCATGACCTCGCTGATCAGGTGGTTGGTCGTTCCGGCACCGGGCGATGCCATCTTCAGCGGTTCGCCCGACTGGCGGGCGCGCGCGAGGAAGGCCGCGAAATCCGCCGTGCCGAGATTCGGGCGCACCTGCAGGACGAGTGGGGTGAGGGTCACCGCGGTCACGGGGATGAAGTCGCGGCGCCATTCATAGGCCCGCCGGGCCGCCATTTCCGGTGCGAACAGGATCGGCCCATTGGCCCCGATAAGCACCGTATAGCCATCAGGCTCGGCCTTCGCGACCGACTCGGCACCGATCAGGCCTCCGGCGCCCACCCGGTTCTCCACGATGAAGGGCTGGCGAAGCTCCTGCTGGAGCCGTTCGGCGAGGATGCGCGCGGCGACGTCCACGTTGCCGCCGGGCGGATAGGGCACGACGAGGCGCACCGGTCGGGCGGGCCATTCCTGCGCCTGTGCCGCGACGAGCGGCGTGAAAGCCAGGACCACGCCGGTCAGGGCGACAGCCAGAATGCGTCTCATGTTTTCCTCCCAGGTTCTGGTTGCGGTCATGTGTTGAAGCCGAAGAAATGCGCGGGATTGTCGACAAGCACCGCCTGCCGCTCCGCCTCGCCGTCGAGGGCGCGGTCGATGAAATCGAGGAGTTCGCCCTCGTTCGGGGGCTGTTTGGTGGAGACGGGATGAGGCCAGTCGCTGCCCCAGACGACCCGGTCCGGGGCCGTCTCCATCAGCCGGCGCACCACCGGTATGACATCGTCCCACGGCGCGCCGCGGCGGGAAATCTTCTCGGTGAGCGAGAGCATCACCCACACATTGCCGCGCTTCAGCAGGTCGACGACCTTGGCAAGGCTTGCGTCGCTCTCGCCGTTTTCGGGGTTCGGGCGGCCCATATGGTCGAGGAGCACCGGGATATCGAGCCTCTCGAACGGTTCGATATTGCCGGCGACGCCCTCAACCTCCGGCTGCACCTTCACATACCAGCCCAGTTCGCGGATGCGCGCGAGCGTCCGGGAGAAGCTCGCCTGGTCAAAGGAAATGCCGAGGCCCGCGCGCGTGAACCGGGCGCCCCGGACGCCCGCCGCATGCAGCCGCTCCAGATAGCCGTCGTCCTTCTCGGCAAAGACCGCGGCATTGGCGCAGCCGCGATAGTTGGGGCCGGCGACCGCCAGTCCGTCGAGCGTAACGGCATGGTCGGCACCATAGGTCGTGGGATGGACGATGACGCCCCTGGCGATTCCGAGAGTGGCATGCAGCTTCAGCGCGGTCTCGATGGTCGCCGTCGGCATCTCGTAGACCGCACCCGGCCGCACCGGGTAGCGGTCGGCAGGTCCCAGCACGTGGAACTGGCTGTCGCAGGCGAGCGGCGGCAGCGGCCGTGTCGGTGGCCGGGGATGGGGATTGAAGGGAAGGTAGGTGGCCATGAATCTGTCCTGCGGCGCCGTCACGATTTCGAGGTCTGGTGGAGGGGACGCTGGGTGATGATCTCGCCGAGCCGGGTGTAGTTCGGCCCGGCAATACGGCCGACCGGGTCCAGCCTGCGGGTATCGACCTTGCCGTCTTCAAGGAGATCGGGGCGCAGGCGGAACACCAGCACCTCGCCGACCAGCAGCCGGCTGCGGGTCTCGCCGAACTCGATGCAATGACGCAGCCGGCATTCCATGGCGACTGGCGGCGCGCGCAGCCGTGGCACCCGCACGTGCAGGCTTGGCGCCGTCTCCAGACCCAGGACCTCGGCCTCGCTCACCTCCGGAGGGTGTTCCTCGGCGCTTTCATGGAGCGGCCCGAGAAGCGAGGAATCCGCGATATGGACGACGAACTCCTCGCTGCGGAGGATGTTGGTCGCCGTGTCCTTGTAGGTGTCGCCCTTGCGCCCGACGCTGATCGCGAGCAGGGGCGGTTTCGGCGAGACGAAGGTGAAATGGCTGAACGGCGCGAGGTTGAGCACGCCCTTATCGGACAGGGTGGTCACCCAGGCGATCGGCCGCGGCACGACCAGTCCGGTGAGCAGGCGATAGCTCTGCTCGGCCGGCAGGCTTGCGGCGGCGATGTCGGTGGTCTGCGTCACGGCATCCATCAGTCCATCACCGCCACGAAGTCGCACTGAACGAGCTTGCCGCCGTCGAGATCGCCGGCCATGGCCTGCCGTGCCGGCCGTGTGGCCGGATCGGGGAACATGGCGAGCCACTCCCGGTTGACGGGTTCGCGCTGGCTGCGGTCGGCGAGCCAGACGGTCAGTTTCACGATGTCGTCCGTGCTGCCGCCGGCCGCCTGCATGATCGCCCGGATATGCCCGAACATCAGGCGGCACTGCTCGTCGAGCGTATCGGCCGGCTTGCCGGTGGCGGGATCAAGGCCGAACACGATGCCGGACATCAGGATGTTGCCGACCCGGCTGGCGGCGGGGATCGGGTTCTTGTGGCCGAAGCCCTCGACATAGATGCTGGTTCTGCGCGCCATGGTGCGGGCCCTCAGCCGAAATGACAGGAGACGGTGCCGAACGGGCCGTAATCGGCATGGATCGTGTCGCCCCTGGCGCAGTCGATCGGCCGGATGAACGAGCCGGAGAGGATCACCTGGCCGGGTTCCAGCGCCACGCCGTGCGGGGCCAGCTTGTTGGCGAGCCAGACGATGCCATTGGCGGGATTGTTCAGAACGCCGGCGGCGACACCGGTCTCCTCGATCTGGCCGTTGCGCGAACAGATGACCGAGATCCAGCGCAGGTCCGCCGCATCCGGGCGGAACGGGCGCCCGCCGATGACGATGCCGCAATTGGCTGCATTGTCGGCGATGGTATCGACCACCTTGCGTGTCGCCTTGGTGGCGGGATCGACACGCTCGATGCGGGCATCGAGGATTTCCAGCGCCGGCACGACATAGTCGGTGGCGTTCAGCACGTCGAAAATGGTGCAGTCAGGCCCTTCGATCCTGCTTTTCAGCACGAAGGCGAGTTCCGCCTCGGCGCGCAGCTGCACGAAGCGGTCGGTCGGGATCGTGCCGCCATCAGCGAAGAACATGTCGTCGAGCAGCACGCCGTAGTCGGGCTCGTTGATGTTGACGGCGCTCTGCATCGCCCGCGACGTCAGGCCGATCTTGCGGCCCTTGATCACCCGTCCACCGGATACTTTCAGCGCCACCCAGGCGCTCTGGACCTTGTAGGCATCGTCGATGGTCAGGCCCGGATACTGGAGGCTGAGCTGGCCGATCTGCCGGCCGCTGCGCTCCGCCTCTTCCAGCCTTGCGGCAGCGTCGTCGATCTGGGCCTTGGTGAGCATGGCGGTCTCGCGGCAGGAAAACAGAACGGGGAAGGCGGGGGGAGGGATCAGGCCTCGTCGGCCACCCCGTTGGACAGGAGGCCGATCCGCGGAACCTCGATCTCGACCGTGTCGCCGGGCTTCAGCCAGCGTGGCGGATCGAACCGAGCGCCCGCGCCGGTGGGCGTGCCGGTGACGATGAGATCGCCGGGCTTCAGGGTTGCGAAGGTCGACAGATAGGCGATGAGATAGTCGAACGGGAACATCAGCCGGTCCGTGCTCTCGTGCTGACGCACCTCGCCATTGACCCTGGTGGTCAGTTCGAAGGGCCGGTCGTCGCCGGCCTCTGCCCGCGTCACGATCCACGGACCGATCGAGCCCGAACGGTCGAAGTTCTTGCCCTGGGTGACGTTGAACTTGCCGTGGTGCAGCCAGTCGCGGACGCTGCCCTCGTTGCACAGCGTGTAGCCGAAGACGTGGTCCATCGCGCGCTCGCGCGGGATGTGCCGGCCCGCCTTGCCGATGACCAGGACGATCTCGCCTTCATAGTCGAGCTGGGTCGAGACCTTCGGTCGCTCCAGCGGCTCGTCATGGCCGACAAAGGACGACGGCGTGCGGCAGAACAGGCTCGGATATTTGGGCAGCTGCGAGCCGTCCTTGTACTCGGCGTTGCGGTCGGCATAGTTGACGCCGATGCACCAGATTTTTTCGGGCGTGCGGATCGGGATGCGCAGCGAGACGTCGGACAGCGCAACGTCGCTCGGCTCGCTGGCAAACAGCCCTTCCGACAGCAATCCCGCAGCGATCGCCTCTTTCAGGTCCGGCGCGTCCGCCAGCCGCGAACCCAGATCGAGAATGCCGTCGTCGCGGACGATCCCGTAGCTGTCGCGGCCGGAGAGCCGGTAGCTCGCAACCCTCATCTGACGCCTCCCGATGCGTTTCCTGCAGGCCCCTGGCAGGGCTCGATCTCTTGAGTGCCATCATGGCCGGCCCTGCGCCGGGCTCAATGGAAAGCTGCCGCACTTGTCCATATGATGGACACGAGGCCGTTGCGGGACGCGCCTCCTCCGATGCCGTTCGTGAAGGGAGGTTCGATGCCGTCACGACCCGCCACCAGCGACGGCGCGCAGGCCATCCGCCGGGCCGTCAACCTCCTGCGCGTCCTGTCGATGGCCCGGGAGACCGGCTATGGCCTCACCGATCTTGCAAGGCTCACGGGCCTGTCGCACCCCACCGTGCACCGGATGCTGCGGGCGCTCATGGACGAGGGCCTGGTGGAGCAGAAGGCTTCGACGCAGCGCTACATGCTCGGCGACCAGATCCATCTGCTCGCCCTCGCGCGCTCGCGCCAGTCGCCGCTGATCGAGGCGGCCGAGGCCCATCTCGACCGCCTGTCCGAGGATGTGGGCGACACCCTGTTCCTGACCCAGCGGACGGGAGCGGAGACCATCTGCATTGCCCGCAGGCTTGGTGCCTATCCGGTCCAGGTGGTGCCGCTGCGGGTCGGCGACCGCCGGCCGCTCGGCGTGTCCAGTGCGGGGCTCGCCCTGCTCGCCGCCCTGCCGCCGGAGGAGGCGCGGGACATACTGGCTCAGAATGCACGGCGCCTCTCGGAATACCGCCTGACGGTGGAGGCCTCGATGGCGCTGGTGCGCGATGCGCGCCGGCTGGGCTATGCGCTGCGCGACCGCGGCATCGTCCCCGGCACCCGGGCCGTCTCCATCGTGCTCCGCGACATGGCCGGCCAGCCTTCGGCGGCGCTGACCGTGGCAGGCGTGACCCGCCGGCTCTCCCACCGGCGCATCCCGGACATTGTCGAGGCGCTGCGCCAAACCTCCTCGCGGATCGAGCGCGCGATGCCCTGAGGGCGCAAGCCGGATCGGCTCGCGCAAGCCGGCGGCAGGTCAAGGGGAGCGGCCCCCCCCCCGCGGGAGCCCCGACCATGCATGGCGGCTATTCTCGCTCTTTCCGTGAACCCGATTGCGCGGGCCCCCGGCGGCGCGGCAGGCTGAGCGCGGATCTTGCATGTCGCGCTCGCGGCCGAGGGCATGACGGCACGGCAGGACGAGTTGGGGAGATCGGCGTTGGCGGGCAGATTATGGGATGTCGGCACGGATATCGGAGGAACCTTCACCGACATTATCGCCGTCAGCGGTGACACCGGCGAGACCCGCATCGCCAAGGTTCCCTCCCGGCCCGACGCGCCCGTGAGAGCGATGCTGGAGGCGCTGGCCTCTGTCGGCCTCGGCGAAGGCGATTTGCGCCGTTTCGTGCACGGCACCACCCGCATCACCAATGCGCTGGTCGAGGAGCGCCTGCCGCGGGTGGCGCTGGTGGCCACGGCGGGCTTCGAGGACGTGCTGGAAATCGCCCGCTACCGGCGTCAGGAGCTCTACCGCCTCGACATCCCGCCGAAGGCGCCGCCGCTGGTGCCGGCCGCGCTGTGCTTCGGCCTTCGCGAACGCGTCGATCATGCCGGGGCGGTTCTGACGCCTCTCGAGGATGGCGAGATCGACCGTCTCGTCGCCTGGCTCCGCCAAAACGATGTGCAAAGCGTCGCGATCTGCCTGCTGCATTCCTACGCAAATCCTGACCACGAGAAGCGACTGGCCGAACGGCTTGCCGGCGTGGTGCCGCATGTCTGCGTCTCCCACGAGATCAATCCGGAGGCGCGCGAATACGAGCGGGCCTCGTCGACGGCCTTCAACGCGGCGGCCATGCCGATTGCTGTCGAATATCTCACCGAGCTCGAGGAGAAGCTTCCGCTCGGCGCCGGCCTGCAGGTGTTTCATTCGGCCGGGGCCATGGTGCCGGTCCCGGCCGTCAAGCGCCGGCCGATCGTCATGGCCATGTCCGGCCCCGCCGCAGGCGTTGCCGCATCCGCGCGCATGGCCCGCCAGTTGAACCGGCCGCGGGTCCTGACCTTCGATATGGGCGGCACGACCACGGATGTGTGCCTGATCGTCGACGGGGCTGCCGAGATGGCCGATACCCGCATGGTGGGCGGGCGGCCGCTGCGCCAGCCGATGCTCGCCGTCCATTCGATCGGCGCGGGAGGCGGTTCCATCGTCGATATCGGGCCCGGCGGGCTGACCGTCGGCCCGAAGAGCGCGGGGGCGGTGCCCGGTCCGGCCTGCTACGGCCGGGGCGGGGGGCGCGCCACCATCACCGACGCCAACGCCATTCTCGGCTATCTCGACCCGGAGGCCCGGCTTGGCGACGCCATCGAACTCGATATCGAGGCGGCCCGCCAGGCCATCCAGCCGATTGCCGACAGGCTCGGTCTTGCCCTCGACGCGACGGCGCTCGGCATCGTCAAGGTGGCCAATGCCACCATGGCGCGGGCCCTGCGGCGGGTCACGGTCGAGCGCGGCATCGACGGGCGCGACTGCACGCTGCTGGCCTTTGGCGGTGGCGGCCCCATGCACGCGACGGGCCTTGCCGACCTCTATGGTCTGGCCGAGATCATCGTTCCGGCCGCCTCCAGTGCCTTTTCCGCGCTCGGTTGCCTCACCGCCGACCTGTCCTTTCTCCAGCAGCGCACCCTGCGCATGGCCGTGAAGGGCTTTGCGGCCGAGATCTTCGATGCACGCATCGGCGAACTGGTCGATGAGGCCCGCGAGCCGCTGCTCGCCAGCGGCGTCGCGGCCGCAGACATCGCGATCGAGCATGTTGCGCTGATGCGTTACGCGGCACAGAGCGACAGCATCGCGATCGGCTTCGACATGCCGATGGATACGGCGGACCTCGTGACCCGCTTTCATGCCCGCCATCATGAGCTGTTCGGCTATGCGACGGGCGAGGACTGCGTCATCGAGGCGGTGCGCGTCCGGGCGACCCGGACATCGGAGACGGACTTTTCCAGGCCGGATGTCGGCCGCCCGCCGGTCAGGGAGCGCTCGCGCCCCTGCATCTTCGACGGAAGCGGGCCCGTCTCGACCGCGATCCTTGCGCGGGAGACGCTGGCCGCGCCTGTCCACGGCCCGGCAATCATCGAGGATGCCTGGTCCACCGTCGTCCTGCCGCCAGGCTGGCAGGCCAGGCCCGACAGCCTCGGCAATCTCTTCCTGACCCGGAGCAAGCCATGAGCACGCTGGACCCCTTCGTGGTAGAGGTCATCCGTCATGGCCTGTCCGCCGCCGCCGAGGAGATGAGCCTGGTCATGACGCGCTCGGCGCGTTCGCCGCTGCTGCGCGAGGCCGGCGACCTGTCCTCCGCCATCACCGACGCCGAGGGCGGTCTGGTCGGGCAGGGGCGGGACATCCCCATCCATCTCGGCGCCATGGCCTATACGATCCGGGAACTGCTCAAGGTCTGCCCCTCCGCCGGCATGAAGGAGGGCGACGCGATCATCTACAATGTCGGCGCGCTCGGCGGGAACCATCTGAATGACGTGAAAGTGGCCCGTCCGGTCTTCGTCGATGGCCGGCTGATCGCCTTCGCGCTCAGCCTCGCCCATTGGCCCGACGTCGGCGGAAACTGGCCCGGAAGCTATTTCGCACAGGCCCACGACACGTTTCAGGAAGCGATCCGCATTCCGCCGATGCCGATTGCCAGCGCTGCCGGCCTCAACCGCCCGGTGCTCGACTTCATCCTGGCCAATGTCCGCGACCCCGTCTCATGCGAGGGCGACCTGATGGCCCAGATGGCGGCGACGCTGGCTGCCGAGCGCCGCATCCGTGAAATCTGCGCCCAGCACGGCACGCAGACCTTTGTCGATGCCATGGTCCGCCTTCACGACCTGTCCGAGGCGGAGATGCGCGCGGCGATCGCCGACCTGCCGGACGGCACCTATGAGGGCGAGGACTTCCTCGACGACGGAGGGCCGGAAGGCGAACCCGCGCGAATCCATGTGGCCATCGAGATCCGGGGCGACGAGGCGACATTCGACCTGTCGGGCTCGGCCGACCGGGTCGCCAATTTCTGCAACACGACGCCGTTCATCGCCCGCTCCGCAGTGGTCTATGCCGCCCGCATCATGAGCGGTCGCGACATGCAGCAGAACGCCGGCGCGCTTCGTCCCATCACCATCGTCACGCGCCCCGGCTCGATCCTGGAGCCCGGCTGGAACGCGGCGGTGGCCGCAGGCAACCACGAGACCTCGATGCGGGTGGTCGATGCCGTGTTCCGGGCCATGGAGCATGTCATTCCCGAACGTCTCTCGGCCGGCGGGCCGGCCACTTCGGGCCTCCTCGCCTTTGCCGAGCCGATGCCGGACAGCTCCTGGCGGATGCTCTACGAGGTGCATGGCGGCGGGGAGGGCGCCCGTCACGACCGCGACGGCTGCCCGGCGACGCGCGTGCATCTGGCCAATACCTCCAACACGCCGGCCGAGATGATCGAGGCCAACTACGCCATCCGGGTCGAGCGGCAGGCGATCCGCCGGGATTCCGGCGGGCACGGTGCTCATCGCGGCGGCGATGGCGTGGTCCGGTCCTATCGGGTTCTGGCCCCGAGCATGTGGCTGACCACCTGCGTCGAGCGGTCGGTGATTCCGACCTACGGGCTGAGGGGCGGCGGCGACGGCCAGCCCTACCGCATCACCCTGGAGCGCGCCGGCCAGTCCGAACGGCTGTCGGGCAAGGCCAATCTGCTGCTTCAGGCCGGCGACCTCGTGACGCTGGAGAGCTGCGGCGGCGGCGGCTTCGGGACGCCTCTCGCATGAGCGTCTGGCCGGCCGGTGTCGCGCGCACCCTCGGCCCCTTGCCGCAGAGCCTCGGCGCGGCACTGAGGGAGACGGCGGCCCGGCGCGGCGAGGCGCTGGCCATCGCCTTCTACGGGGCAGAGATCAGCTTCGCCGAACTCCTGCGGCGTGTGGAGAGGCTCGCGGCCTTCCTCCAGCACGCCTGCGGGGTCCGGCACGGCGATCGCGTGCTGCTCGACATGCAGAACTCGCCCCATGCCATCATCGGCTATCAGGCGATCGTGCGGGCGGGCGCGGTGGTGGTGCCGGTCAATCCCATGTCCGTGCCGGAGGAGATTGCCTATCTGGCGGCCGACAGTGGCGCCACGGCTGCCCTGATTGGCGCGGAACTGATCGGCCGCTTTGCGGCGCTTGCGCCGTCGCCGCTCGGCCATGTCATCGTCGCCTCCTATGGCGACGAGATTCCTGGCGACACGCCCTTCCGCCTGCCGCCGGTGATCGGCGAAAGCGTTCTTGCCGACAGGCCTCCACCCGGTTTCATCGCCTGGGCCGAGGCGCTGGGCGAGGAGCGTCCGCCGCTCGACGATATCAGCGGGACCGACGATCTCTGTGTCATGCCCTACACATCGGGCACGACCGGCCGGCCCAAGGCCTGCATGCACACCCATGGCAGCGTGCTGTTCACCGCCTTCGTCCAGGCGCGATGGTATTCTTACGACGATGCCACGGTGCTCACCGGCTTCATGCCGATGTTCCATGTCGCGGGCATGCAGCTGGCGCTCAACGGCTGCGCGGCCTGCGGCGCCACCGTCGTGGTCATGGCCCGCTGGGACCGCGATCTCGTCGCGCCGCTGTTCAGGCGCTACGGCGTGACCCTGTGGAGCGCCGCGCCGACCATGGTGGTCGACGCGCTGTCCGCCGAGGGCTTCGACGAGGCCGCCTTCGCGCGGCTGAAGATCATCACCGGCGGTGGCGCGGCCATGCCGGCGGCGGTCGCGGCCGAACTCAAGCGGCGCTGGAACCTCTCCTATGTCGAGGGCTATGGGCTCACCGAGACCATCTCGCCGAGCCATCTCAACCCCGTCGACAGGCCGAAGCCGCAATGCCTCGGCGTGCCGGTGCAGGAAACCGATGCGCGCATCATCGATGCGGAAACGCTGTGCGAACTGCCGCGGGGCGAAGCCGGCGAGATCGTGGTGTCTGGGCCGCAGGTGATGCGCGGCTACTGGAACCGGCCGGAGGCCGACGCCGAGACCTTCATCATGCTCGACGGCAAGCGGTTCCTGCGCACCGGCGACCTCGCCTCCGTCGATGCGGAGGGCTATTTCCACATGGTCGACCGCCTGAAGCGGATGATCAGCGTATCCGGCTTCAAGGTGTGGCCGTCGGAATGCGAAGCGGTGCTCTACCGCCATCCCGCCGTGCAGGAATGCTGCATCGTCTCCGCACCTGACCCCTATCGCGGCGAGACGGTGAAGGCCTTTGTCGTCCGGCGGGCCGGCATGGATCTGACGGCCGATGAGCTCATCGTCTGGGCGCGCGAGGCCATGTCCGCCTACAAGGTGCCGCGGCTGGTCGAATTCGTGGCAGCCTTGCCGCGGACCGCATCCAACAAGCTCGACTGGCGCTCCCTGCAGGACGCCGAATGGGCGAAAGCCGTGTCATGACCCGCCTTGTGAGCCATTGCGGTGAGGGTCAGGATATGGCCGGCATCTTGCCTGCCCGAGCCGTGCCCCCTTTCGCATGCCGTCCGAGACCGAGATGACACCTACCTGCCTGCCCGACCTTGCGGCCCGCATCCGCGATGATCTTGCGCGTATCGCCCATCCGCGTGCGCCCTGGCTGAAGGCGCGCAAGGCGCCGGACGGATCGACGGCGCTCGACGTGCTCGTGGTGGGGGCCGGCCAGTCGGGCGTCGTGACGGCCTTCGGGCTGAAGCGCTCGCGGGTCGACAATGTTCTCGTCATCGACAAGGCGCCCTATGGGCAGGAAGGCCCGTGGGTCACCTTCGCGCGCATGAACACCCTGCGCAGCCCGAAGGATTTCACGGGTCCCGATCTCGACATTCCAAGCCTCACCTACCAGTCCTGGCACGAAGCCCGGTATGGGGCCGACCATTGGGCTGCTCTCGACCTGATCGACCGGGCCGACTGGAACGACTACCTGCTGTTCGTCCGCCAGGTGACAGGCGTTGCGGTCGAGAACGACACCGAACTCCTGTCGCTGGAGGAAGCGGACGGGCTTGTCGCGGCGCGGCTGAAAGGCCCGGCGGGCGAGCGCACGGTCTTCGCCCGCAAGGTGGTTCTGGCGACCGGGCAGGAATCCACCGGGAGGTGGTGGATGCCGGACTTCGTGGAACGCCTGCCGCCCCGCCTGCGCGCCCATGCGGCCGACCCCATCGATTTCGCCGCACTCAACGGCAGGGTGGTGGCGGTGCTGGGGGCGGGCGCCTCGGCCTTCGACAATGCCGCGGTGGCGCTGGAGGCGGGCGCGCGATCGGTGCATCTGTTCTGCCGCCGGCTGGAACCGCAGGTGATCCAGCCTTACCGCTGGATCACGTTCCGGGGCTTCATGAAGCACCTGGCCGACCTCGACGATGCCTGGCGCTGGCGGTTCATGAGCCGGGTGCTGGGTCTGCGCGAGGGTTTTCCCCAGGCGACCTACGATCGCTGCGCGGTCCACCCGAACTTCGTGCTCCATACCGGCGCGCCGTGGACGGCCGCCCGTGTCGAGGACGACAGGGCGGTTGTGGAGACACCCCATGGCGCCTTCACGGCCGACTTCCTCATCTGCGGCACCGGTATCGCCATGGACTTCGCCGCACGACCGGAACTGGCCGCCTTCCACGACAACATCCTGACCTGGGCGGACCGCTATCGCCCGCCGGCAGAGGAGCGCGACGACCGGTTGTCGGCCTTTCCCTATCTGTCACCCGACTACCAGTTCATGGCCCGCGATCCCGAGCGCACGCCCTGGATCGGCAGCATCCACCTGTTCTCGATCGCCTCGACCATGAGCTTCGGGCCGTCAGGGTCGTCCATCAACGCCATGACCACGGCGGTGCCCCGTCTTGTCGATGGCATCACGCGCGCGCTGTTCAGCGAGGACGTCGCGGCGCACTGGCAGGCCTTCCTCGCCTATGACGTGGCGCAGGCCGAAGTGCGTGACACCGTGCCGGGGCTGGGGCAGGCAGCGGAATAGGGACCGCCAGTCCTGCCGCGCTGATGACCTAGCCCGCCACCGCCGGCTGCCTCGCCCGTTCCATCGCAGCTTGCGGGTCGAAATGCGGAATGGCGGCGATGAGCTGGCGGGCATAGTCGGAGGCCGGACGGGTGAACAGCGCATCGCTCGGCCCCTGTTCGACGATCCGGCCCTTCTGCAGGACGATGCTGCGCTCGCACATCATGCGCACCACGTTCAGGTCGTGGCTGACGAAGAGGTAGGAAAGCCCGGTGTCCCGGCGCAGCCGGTCCAGCAGGTGCAGGATCACCGCCTGCACCGAGACGTCGAGGGCAGCGGTCGGTTCATCCAGCACGAGAAGCCGTGGCCGTGCCGCAATGGCGCGGGCAATGCCGACCCGGGCTTTCTGGCCGCCGGAGAGCTGATGGGGAAAGCGGCCGAGCAGGTCGACCGGCAGCCCGCAGCGTTCGGCGCATTCCGTGACCTTGGCGCGCAGGTCCCGGCTGTCCTGGACGCCCGCGAGCAGCTTCAGCGGATCGGCGATGCAATCGAAGGCGGAAAAGCGCGGGTTGAGGCTGTCGCCGTGGTCCTGGAAGACGATCTGGATGTCGCGGCGGTATCGCGAGCGATAGAACTCGCGCGAGCCGATCTTGCCGATATCCTCACCGTCGAAGGCGATGGTGCCCTCGCTGTGGTCGAGCAGACGGCAGACGAGCCGCGAGATGGTGCTCTTGCCGGAGCCGGATTCGCCGACCAGTCCAAGGCTCTCGCCCGGCGCCAGGTCGAAGGAGACATCGTCGACCGCGCGGAAAGCGTCATCGAAGGTCTTCACAAGCCCGGACACCTGCAGCAGGGGTCCGGACGAGCGCGTGGAGGTGACGCGCGCCGGCGCGGCCGGCGGCGCCTCGGTCTCGACCACGAGGCTCTGGACAGTCGAGGTCCGTGTCGGGGAGGCCGCGACCAGGCGCTTGGTATAGGCATGGCGCGGATTGCCGAACAGTGTCGCGGGCGGCGCCTCCTCCACGACCAGACCCTGCTCCATCACGGCAACGCGCTGGCAGTACTGGGCAGCAAGCCCCAGATCGTGGGTGATCAGGATCATCGCCATGCCGCGCCTGGCCGTGATCTCGGCGAGCAGGTCCATGACCGTCTTCTGGGTCGTCACGTCGAGCCCGGTGGTGGGCTCGTCGGCGATGAGCAGCGTCGGCTCACAGGCGATCGCCATGGCGATCATGACGCGCTGGCACATGCCGCCGGACAGTTCGTGCGGATAGGAATTGAGCCGCGCGGCCGGATCGCGGATCAGCACGGATTCCAGCAGCTTGAGCGCCTTCTCCCGCGCCTCGGCGGCGGAGATCGACTGGTGGGCACGTAGCACGTCGGCGATCTGCAGGCCGACCGTGCGGATCGGATTGAGCGCAGCACGCGGGTTCTGGAAGATCATTGACATGGCCGCGCCGCGCAGCGGCTGCAGCATCCTGCGCGAGGCGCGGGTGATGTCCTCGCCGCGGAAGGTGATCCGGCCACCGGTGATCCGACCGGCGCGGTCCAGCAGTTGCATCACCGAGAAGGCGGTGACGGACTTGCCCGATCCGGATTCACCGACAATGCCCAGCGTTTCTCCGGCATCGAGCCTGAGCGAGACGCCCTTGAGCGCCTCGACCAGCCCGTTGCGGGTCGAGAACGTGACCTTGAGGTCGTCGATGGTCAGGAGCGGCGCGCTCACGTGCGCATCCTCGGATCGAGGATGTCGCGCAGCCCGTCTCCGAGCAGGTTGAAGCACAGGACCGCACTCATCAGCGCAAGGCCGGGGAACACCACCAGCCACCACTTGCCGGTGGTGATGAAGCGCGCACCTTCCGCGACCATGATGCCCCATTCGGGGGTGGGCGCCTGCACGCCGAGCCCGAGGAACGACAGGCCGGCCGCATTGAGGATGGCCCAGCCGAGGTTGAGCGAGATCTGGACCGCCATGGCCGGCAGCACATTGGGGAGCAGGAACAGCAGCACCACCCGCGTGTGGCTGTTGCCCGAGGCCCTGGCGGCCTCCACCCAGCCGGAATTGCGGCGGACGTTCACCTCGGCCCGCGCGAAGCGGATGTAGAACGGCAGGTTGATGATGGCGGTGGCGTAGATGATGTTCTCCACGCGGTTGCCGAGCGCCGCCACCAGCGCCATGGCCAGGACGAACAGCGGGAAGGCCATCAGGACGTCCACGAACCGTCCGACCCAGCGATCGAGCGATCCGCCCGCATAGCCGCAGAAGGCTCCGATCATGGCGCCCGCCACGAAGGACAGCGTCACCGCCGAGGCGGCGATGGCCAGGTCCAGCCGGGTCGCGACGATGACGCGCGAGAACACGTCGCGGCCCAGCTGGTCGGTGCCGAACCAGTGCGCGGCACTGGGCGGCTGCAGGGCCAGCGGCACATTCGAGACCGTCGGTCCGTAGGGCACGAGCCAGGGGGCGGCGAGGGCAATCAGGATCAGGACAGAAGCCCCGATCGCAGCCAGAAGCGTGACCGGGTTGCCGCGCAGGACATAGGCCGAGTGGCGGAGGACGGCGCTCATTCGACGGAAATCCTCGGGTCAGCGAGCCCGTAGAGTACGTCGATGGTGAGGTTGACCATGACGAAGATGAAGGCCATCAGCAGCACGAATCCCTGCACCGGCGCATAGTCGGAGGTCAGCAGCGCGTCGAGCGCGTAGGAAGCCACGCCCGGCCAGGAGAAGACCTTCTCGACCAGCACGTTGGCGCCCAGCATGGTGGAAAAGACGATCCCCATGATGGTGAGCACCGGCAGGATCGCGTTGCGCAGCGCATAGACGAGCACGACGCGCCGCCGCGACAGGCCGAGTGCCTCGCCGGTCCGCACGAAATCGCTGGTCATCACCGACAGCATGGCCGCGCGGGTCATGCGGGCGAGCGGGGCGAGAACGAACAGGGCCATGGTCGCGGCCGGCAGCACGAGCTGGCTCGCCGCCGCCCGCCATGATTCCCATTCGCCTGCCAGCGCGGCGTCGATCAGCAGGAAGCCCGTGACGGTGGGCGGCTGCGCGGCGAAGACATCGAGCCGGCCCGTCGGGTCCGGCGCGATGCCGAGGATGTAGTAGAAGGCGTAGATCAGCAGTAGCCCGGACACGAAGGTCGGCACGCAGACGCCCAGCGAGCACAGGAAGCGCACGCCGTGGTCGACGATGGAGTTCGGCCGCAGCGCCGCAAGGATGCCGAGCGGCAGCGCCAGCGACAGGGCCAGCAGCAGGGCCGTGAAGGTCAGCTCGAGCGAGGCGGGAAGCCGGTTGATCAGGTCGGTCACCACCGGCTGGCCGGTGTTCATGGACCGGCCGAGATTGCCGGTGAGAATGTCCTTCAGATAGAGCACCAGCTGCTGGAGGATCGGCTTGTCGAGGCCCATCTGCTCGCGGACCATCTGGATCTCGGCCTCGCCCGCATTGGGGCCCGAGGCAAAGAAGATGGCCGGATCGCCCGGCAGCACCCGCATCAGCAGGAAGGTGAAGACGATCACGCCGAAAAGCGCCGGAACGGATGACAGGGCCCGCCGTCCCGCGCGCTTGCCGATGGCAACTGCAAGGTTCATCGCGACGGCCCGTCAGGCCCGCCGGACATCGCGGAAATCGACCTGACGGTGGTAGCCGTAGGTGTAGCCCTCGATGTTCTTCGGCATGACCGCATCCTGGTTCGGCTGCCAGAGCATGACGATGGGGGTCTCGTCGGCCATGATCGCGATCATCTCCTTGCAGGTCGCGTCATACTTGGCCTTGTCCGTCTCGAAGCGGGCCTTGCCGGCAAGATCGGCGATGCGCTGGTCGTTCCAGCCGGAATAGTTCCAGCGCTGCGGCCCATAGAGGAAGGTCCGGAAGAAATAGTCCGTCGAGGGCAACCAGGCGATGGAGGTCTCGACGAAGAAGGGCAGCTTGCGCTCCGTGACCATGGTCGAGATCTGCGCGTCCGGCAGCTTCTGGATGTCGACCCGGATGTTGATCGCGGCCAGGGCCTCCTTCACCAGCGCGGCGATCGGCTCGGCGAAGGCGGCGGAGCCGAGGTTGAACGCGAAGAACGTGTCGAAACCATTGGCCATGCCGGCCTCGGCAAGCAGGGCCTTGGCCTTGGCGACATCCTGCTTGTAGGGCATGGGCTGGGGGAAGGTGGCATCGCTCGGCGAGCCGCTCCAGGTGCCGCCATAGAGCTTGGCGCCGCGCTCGAACAGGCCGGCCTTGAACAGCGCGTCATAGGGCAAGGCGGCGGCGATCGCCTGGCGCACCTTCTTGTTGTCGAAGGGCGGCATCTGCGTGTTGAAGGCGATCATGGTGAAGGCGTTGAACTGCGGCGTCGAGATCGCCTTGACCCGGCCGCGGGCCACCAGCGTGTCGATGTCGCTCGGCGACAGGTCGATGGACAGGTCCGCGTCGCCGCGCTCGATCAGGCTGGCGCGGGTGGCCGGCTCCGGCACGGTCTGGCAGATGATGCGGCGGAAGGGGGCCGGCTTGCCGTCGGCCGCGCCGACCCAGGCGTCGTTGCGGCGCAGGATGACCTGTTCCCCCGGCCTGAAGCTCTCGACGATATAGGCGCCCGAGCCGGCCGGATTGTCCTTGGTCCACGCCTGGCCCCAGGGATCCTGTGCCGTGACGTGCTTCTTCACCAGCGCCGAGTTGAAGATCACGGCGTAGAGCGTGCACAGGTTCGGCAGCGCAAGGCGGTCCGGCTTGTCGACCTTGGCCTCAACCGTGTGCGGATCGACGATCCTGAACTGCTCGGGCTTGGTCCAGGAGCCGGTGCCGACCTGGGCCGCCGCCAGCGAACGGGCCGAAACTGCCCGGTCGAGCGACCATTTCACATCCTCGGCCGTGACCGGGGCGCCGTCATGGAACTTGGCATTCTTGCGCAGGTGGAAGGTGAAGGTCATGCCGTCGGCGCTGACATCGACCTTCTCGGCAAGCTCGCCGCGGATGTTGTCGATGTCGAACACCCAGTTGCCTTCGCGTAGCTTGCGGCCGAACGAGACCAGCCGGTCATAGACGTTGACGCTGACGCCGAAAGCCTCGCGGGTCGCGCCCGGCATGGTGGGGTCGAGCGTGTTGACGGCATTTCCGGTGACGTAACGCAGCGTCTCGGCACGGGTTTGCGCGCCGGCCGGGCCGACGAGATGGGGGCCGGCGGCAATGGCGGCGGTGCCGGCAAGAAGGTCGCGGCGGTTCAGCTTCATGACGCAGTCTCCGTTGACGCGCGCGGACCGAAGGCCTCGGTCCAGGCTTCCAGGCCTTGTCAGCAAGCTCCATACCAGCAGGCTGCTATGGGCATGCCATGCGGGTTTTGGGGGAATTTCCTACTGCCGCCGGCCGAGACCGCAAAAACCGCGTTCGGCTCTTGCGGCTTTCGGCAGGATGAACGCCATCGTGCACAAAGTTTCAGCAGTGTCAGCCTGCGAGCCAGCCGCCGTCAACAGCCAGGGTTGAGCCGGTGGTGAAGGCTGAGGCATCGCTGGCAAGATAGAGGGCGGCCTCGGCGACCTCCTCGGGGCGCCCGAGCCGGGCCAGCGGGTGCCGGGCGACCGATTTCGCTTCCGCCGCCGCGGGGTCCGCGGCGCGGCCGAAGCTGCGCCGGAGCATGGGCGTGTCGATGGCGCCGGGCGCCAGGGCATTGACGCGGATGCGGTCGCGGGCAAAGTCCAGCGCCATGGTCCGGGTGAGGCTGAGGATGGCCCCCTTGGCCGCGATATAGGCCGCATTGCCCGCCCCGCCGGCAATGGCGAGTTGCGAGGCCGTCGTCACGATGGACCCACCGCCCTGCGCGCGCATCAGCGGAACCACCGCGCGGGCCCACAGCCAGGTCCCGCCGACATTGGCGCGGAAGACGCGGTCCCAGTCCTCCGGGCTTGTGGTCAGGATCGTGCCGCCGACCGAGAAGCCGGCCGCCGCCAGCAGGATGTCGATCCGCCCGAAGCGCGACTGGACGGCCGTGGCGTCACGGTCGGCAGTGCCGGGCTCGCCGACATCGGAGATCGCCAGCATGGCCTCGCCGCCGGCCGCCGCGATGGCCGACACAGTTTCGGCCGCGCCGGCGGCGTCGCGGTCGATGATCGCCACGCGCGCGCCCTCGCGCGCGAAGAGCAGCGCCGACGCCCGTCCGATGCCCGACCCGCCGCCGGTGACCACCGCAACCTTGCCCGCAAGGCGCATCACGACGCGTCCTTCAGGGCCGACGCGACGGCGGCATCGACCGCCTGTCCGAGCACCTCGACCATCCGGTCGATCTCGGCGCGCGAAATGATGTAGGGCGGCGCGAGGATGACATGGTCGCCGGACATCCCGTCGACGGTGCCGGGCGAGGGGTAGCACAACAGCCCTCGGGCGAAGGCCTCGTCCTTCACGCGCTTGTACAGGCCGAGGCCCGCGTCGAACGGCGTCTTCGACTCGCGGTCCCTGACCAGTTCAACGGCAACGAAGAAGCCGCGGCCGCGGATGTCGCCGACATGTGGGTTCTGCCCGAAGGTCTGGTTGAGGGCCGTCATCAGATAGGCGCCGTCGTCACGGCACTTGGCGACCAGCCCATCGCGCCTGATGACATTCTGGACCGCAAGGCCCGCCGCACAGGCCGCCGTATGGCCGGAATAGGTGTGGACCGAGGCGATGGTCCCGAACGTGTCGGCAATCGTCCGATAGACCGTCTCGGTCATCAGCGCGGCGCCGAGCGGGGCATAGCCGCCGGCAAGGCCCTTCGCCGTCACCATGACATCGGGTGCAACGCCATCATGGGCGAGCGCACGCCAGGTGCCGCAGCGGCCGACGCCGCACATCACCTCGTCGGCCACCATGAGAATGCCGTAGCGGGTGCAGAGCTCGCGCATCCGGCGGGCATAGCCGTCGGGTGCCGGCACCGCGCCACCGGCCGCCCCCACGACGGGCTCGAAGAAGAAGGCGGCGATCCGCTCCGCCCCGACGCGATGGATCTCGCGCTCGAACTCGGCCGCCAGATGGTCAACCAGATCGTCGGGCGCGACCCCGTCCGGCGGGCGGTAGGCATTGGCCGGCGACAGATGCGTGACCGGCATCAAGGCTCCGACATAGGGCCTGCGCCGGGCGGGATGGCCCGACAGCGACAGCGCTCCCATCGTGTAGCCGTGCCAGGACTGGCGGCGGGCGAAGAAATGGGTGCGGCCCGAATGGCCGCGCGCCAGATGGTATTGCAGCGCGATCTTGATGGCCGTCTCGGTCGCCTCCGAACCGCCGGAGACAAAGGAGACCCTGCTCATGCCGCCGCCGGCCTGCTCGACAAGGGCCTCGGCCAGCGCGTCGATCGGCGCGGAGGTGAAATCGGCGGAATAGCCGAAAGCCAGGCGGTCATACTGGGCCTTGATCGCCTCGATCACCTCGCGATGCCCGTGGCCGAGACAGAACAGCGCCGGTCCCGACGAGCCGTCGAGATAGCGCCGCCCGGCCTCGTCGATCACATGGACGCCTTCGCCGCCAACAGCCTGCGGCAGCCTCTGGCCGCTGCGGTGCTGGTTCAGCCAGCGGTGTCCGGGATCGTCCATGGTCCTGTTCCTTCCCGTATGAGGCTAGGGTGACCCCCCGGCCATGGTCAAACCCGCAAGGCGGATGGATGCCGCTCCAGCCAGGAGAGGTAGTCGGCGACGGCGGCCGCCATGCCGAAGCGGGGCGCAAGGCCGGTCGCCTGGCTCAGGCGCTCGAAGTCGCTCGCCGGCTTGTCGACCGGGATCTGGAATCGGACGGTCGGCGCGTCAGGGTCGATCGCATGGCTCCAGCCCGTAAAGGCCGGGGCGAGGGCGGCGCAGAAGGCGTCGAGGGAGAACACCTCCGGCCCGCCGAGATCGTAGATCGGGGCCGCGGCGTCGAGGGGCGCCTCAAGCAGGGCCGCAAGCCCCGCTGCGGCATCGCGCGAATAGAGCCAGCCACCGAACCCGGGTCGCGACAGCCGCGTCGGCCGTCCGGCCCTCGCATCGGCCACGACCTGCGCCTGCGCCGAGAGGATTTCGCGCACGCCGGTGTCGCGCTCGTAGGGACCGTAGACGCCGGCAATGCGCAGGATGGGGGTGTCGATCCGATAGACCGCCCCGAGGCGGGTGGCGACATCCTCGGCCATTTTCTTGGTCAGGCCGTAGAGTGTCGCGGGGGCGGGCGCGTCCTGATCGGCGCGGAAGCGTCCGCCATTGGCCTTCGCCAGCGGATAGACACTGGCCGAGGAGGCGATGACCACGCGCGAGACGCCGGCCTCGGCAGCCGCCCGCATGATGGCGGCCGTTCCCGCGACATTCACGGCGATGACCCGCTCGGGGTGGAGGCGCTCCATGTCCGGGCCTGCGGTGATCGCCGCCGCATGGATCACCTTGCTGACGCGCCGCCCGGCCATGAGCGATCTGAGGCCCTCGCCATCGCCGATGTCGCCGATCACTACCTCGGCACCGGCGGGCAGCCAGCCGGGCTCGGCCGGATGGGCCGCCAGCACGACGACCTCACGCCCTTCGGCGGCGAGGTGGGCAAGTGTCGCGGCGCCGACAAACCCCGTGCCGCCTGAAATCAGAATGGTCACGCTGCAGACCGCCCGTTGTGGATCGGCCAAGGCCTATCACAGGCCGGCGAACCGTCAGCAAGGGTTGCAGGGTCTGGCTGCCATGCGGGGCATTCAGTGCATTTGGAGCGATTGCCTGCCATCTGCTGGAATGCGGTTTGCAAGGTTTATCGGCTGCGCCGGTCAAGCGGCCGTGCCAGCATTCGGGCCCGCCCGCCGCCGATGCCCGGTCGCATCGGCCCGCCATGTCCGCTGAAAGATGGGGCCGAACCCGCCATGCTGATCGTCGAAGGCCGCCACATTCTGGAGGGGTTCGCGCCGGACGGCGCGGCCATCGTTCACCGCGACGCCGGTCTTCTGGTCGAGGATGGCCGGGTGCTGGCGATCGGCCCGGCCGGGGATATGGCCCGCCGGGCGCCCGATGCCCGCCGGATCGGTGGACCCGACGTCGTGGTGGTCCCGGGCCTGATCAATGCCCACCACCATGTCGGGTCCACGCCGTTCCAGCTCGGTTCGCCGGACCATCCGCTCGAACTCTGGTTCGCTTCGCGGCTCGGCCTCCGGGACGTCAATCTGCGGCTCGACACCCTTGTTTCCGCCTTCGAGATGATCGCGAGCGGCGTGACCACCGTGCAGCATCTGCACAGCCGGGCGCCCGGCTCGCCCGACGATGTCGTGCGGGCAGCCGAAGAGGTGATCGGCGCCTATCGGGAGATCGGCATGCGGGTCTCCTATTCCATGGCGCTCCGCGACCAGAACCGGCTCGTCTATGAGGCCGATGAGGCCTTCATCGCGCGGTTGCCTGAAGCCCTGCGGCCGGCCATGGCGGACTATTTCCGGCGCTTCACCCTGTCGCTGGAGCAGCAGGTCGGCATTTTCCACGCGCTGCGCCGGATGGTGGAGGGCGAGCGGCGCGTCGCGGTGCAGATCGCGCCGGCGAACCTCCACTGGCTCTCCGAGAGGGCGCTGGAGACGGCCGGCGAACTCTCCGCGACAACCGGCCTTCCCCTGCACATGCACCTGGTCGAAACGCCCTACCAGCGCGCCTATGCGCGGCGGCGCACCGGCGGAACCGCCTTCGCGCACCTCCACCATATCGGCCTTACTGGCGAACGCCTGACCATCGGTCACGGCGTGTGGATGAGCCAGGACGACATCCATCTCTGCGCGCAGACCGGCACGCGCATCTGCCACAATTGTTCGTCGAACTTCCGCCTGAGGAGCGGCCGGGCGCCGGTCATGCGCTTTGCCGCCGAGGGCATTCCCGTCGCGCTCGGCATCGACGAGGCCGGCATCAACGACGACCGCGACATGCTGCAGGAGATGCGGCTCGTCCTCGCCGTCCATCGCGCCCCCGGCATCGACACGCCTGCACTTTCCCCGGCCGAGGTGCTGCGCATGGCCACGCAGAACGGCGCGGGAACCACGCCCTTCGGCTCGGCCATCGGCTCGCTCTCGCCGGGCGCGGAGGCAGACCTCGTGCTGTTCGACTGGGCGCGCGTGACCCGGCCCTACCAGAACCCCGACACCGCCTGGATCGATGTGCTCGTCCATCGCGCGCGAAGCGAGGCCGTGAAGACGGTCATGATCGCCGGCGAGGTCGTCTATGACGGCGGGCGCTTCACGAAACTTGATCGCGAGGCGGTCCATGCCGAACTGGCGGATTTCTTTGCGCGACCCGCGACACCCGCCGAGCAGGGGCGTGCCGATCTCGCCCGCGCGGTTTTCCCGTATGTGAAGGCCTTCTACGACGGCTGGCTCTCGGGCGAGGACGCCATCTGAGGGTCAGGGCCGCAATCCGTCTCCTGCGGGTCGGGCGGGCTCGATGGCACGGCCGCGGCAAAGGCAGAGGCGATGGCGTCGCGGCGGGCAATCCAGACGCGATCGCCGAGCTGGTTCAGGCGGTCGAGGATCCGTGCGAAGGCCGCGAAGCGACCGGGGCGCCCGCAGATGCGCAGATGAAAGCCGAGGTTCAGGAGGCGCGGCTTGCCCGTTGCGGCTTCTGCCAGCAGCACCTCCAGGGCGTCGTCCACATAATCGACCATGTCCTGCGCCCGCACGAAGCCGTTCGGGTGGAAGAACTTCATGTCGTTGCTGTCGAGCGCATAGGGCACGACGAGCAGGGGGCTCTCGCCCGACCGGTCCCAGTAGGGCAGATCGTCGTCGAAGGCGTTCGACGTATAGAGGAATCCCCGCGCGATCAGCAGGTCCCGCGTCCAGTCGCTCTCCGAACCTCGGCAGAAGAAGCCTGTCGGGCGCACGCCGCAGGCCGTCTCGATGACGCTGATGCAGCGGTCGATCTCGATGGCTTCAGCTTCCCGCGACGGGTAGTCGGCATGAGGCCGCCATCGCCAGCCATGGACGGCGGCCTCGTGGCCCCGGTCGGTTGCCGCGCGGGCAAGATCGGGTGAGCGCTCCACGGCCCGCCCGCAGAACAGGAAGGTCGCGTCGAGGCGCCGGTCGTCCAGGCCGTCGAGCATCCGCCACAGGCCTGCCCGCGTGCCATAGGCGAAGATCTGCTCCTGACCGCGGTCGCGGCGCCCCGGTTCGACGACGCTGACAACCTCGCCGAGCCGTTCGCTGGCGTTGTCGCCGTCACCGACCTGCAGTTCGGCGCCTTCCTCGAAATTGATGTTGATGGAAACGGCGAGGCGCGCGCCGTTGGGCCAGCAGACGTCGGGCCAGGTGCCGCCATATCCGACGAGGTCGCGGTCAGCCATCGCGGCGTTCGAACCGGGCGCGCAGCGCATCCGGAATGCCAGTGCATTCCTTCGCGGCCGGCCGCCGGAAGGTTCCCGTGACGGCCTTGCGCGCCTTGAGCGTGACCAGCGTCTCCGCCTGCTTCACCGCAGCCTGGATGCTGTCGATCAGCGGCACGGGAATGCGCGTGCCGATGGTGCGTGCCAGCCCGGACAGCGGCGCCCCGCCGAGGATGATGACGTCGGCCTCGTGTCGGGTGATCACCTCGTTGGCGAGGGCCACCAGCGCCTCGCCCTTTTCCTCCTGCACGTCGGCCAGCGACTTGAACGTGCCCTCCAGCGCGAAGATGCCCGCGCAGCGGTTGCCGAGACCGTTCCAGTCGAGGCACTCGCGATACCAGGGCACGAGCCCGCCCGAGAAGGTGACGATCGCGAAGGAGCGGCCGAGCATGCAGGCGGTCAGCATGGCGGCCTCGGCAAGGCCCACCACCGGGATGTCGAACAGTTCGCGGGCGCCGCCAAGCGCCGGGTCGGCAAAGGCGGCGACGATGGCGGCATCGACCTCCGTGTGCATCTCGGCCAGCATTTCCAGCGTCACGGCCCCGCCGATGACCGCGTCAGCCCGCGTCGACAGGTAGGGCACCCCCCGGTGGGCCGTGCGGCCGATGAGTTCGGTGCCCGGCGCGGCCACCTCGCGCGCCGCCGCCATCAGCTTGTCGGTGACGGCTTGCGTGGTGTTGGGGTTGGCGATCAGCAGGCGCATGGCGGGCCGGAGCTCTATGGACTGAAGACAGAAGAAGGCGCCCGGGCCTGCCACGGGTCAAGCCCGACGCCGGCGCGCCAATGGTGGGCTATGGCGTCGCGACGGGCAAACCAGACGCCGGGCCGGGCTGCCAGATAGTCGAGCAGCATGGTGAGGCCGGCCATGCGGCCGGGGCGCCCGATGATCCGCAGATGCAGCCCGATGGACAGCATGCGCGGCTCGTCGGCGCCCTCGGCGTAGAGCCGCTCGAAGGCGGCGATGCAGTAGCGTGCAAAGTCCTCGCCCTGCACGAAGCCGCCGCCAGGCTGGAAGCGCATGTCGTTGGTGTCGAAGGCATAGGGCAGGATCACCAGGTCCCGGTCGCCGTCGTGATGCAGAAAGGGACAATCGTCGTTGTAGGCGTTGGAATCGTAGAGGAAGCCGCCATGCTCCATCAGCAGCCGGCGGGTGTTGATGGACGTCGCCGACCGCGTATGCCAGCCGACCGGCGGTGAGCCTGCTGCGCCCGCGATGGCATCGACCGTGCGGGCGATCGCCTGTCTCTCCGTCGGCTCGTCCATATGGACGTGCCGCTCCCAGCGCCAGCCATGGCAGGACACCTCGTGACCGTCCGCGACCGCTTCCTCCGCCAGCCAGGGCGACAGCGCGATGGCCCGCCCGCAGGCATTCAGCGTCGCGGGAATGCCGTGGTCGGCCAGCGCCTTGCGGATGCGCGGCCAGCCGCGCCGCGTGCCATATTCGTAGTGGCTTTCCATGCACAGGTCGCGCACGCCCTCGACCCGCTCGACCGCCTCGTAGATGAACTCGTTGGCCTCGTCGCCGGCACCGATCGACAGCTCGGCGCCTTCCTCGATATTGACCACGACCGAGACGGCGAGCCGCGCATCGTCCGGCCAGCGGATCCGGGGCGGCGTTGTGCCATATCCGCGAAAGTCCCGGTCGGTCGCGGGCGGGGGCACGGGCGGCGCCACGTCAGAAATCCGCCAGGCGCCGCAGCCCCACCAGCCGGTCGCCGATCACCATGGCGAGGACAGCCAGCAGGATCAGTCCCGAGGAGATCGCGGCGATCACCGGGTCGGGTCGTTCCTCGACATATTGCAGCATCTGGATGGGCAGGGTCTTGGTCCAGGCATCGGTGAAGAAGATCGAGATCGGATAATTGTCCATCGAGGCGAGGAAGGCGAACATGGCGGAGGTGAGGAAGGCCGGTGCGAGGGCCGGCACCATCACCTTGCGCAGGGCCTGCGCATAGGAGCAGCCAAGCGTGCGGGCCGCATCGATCAGCGTGAAATCGAAGAGGCTCAGCGCTGCCAGCACCGTGCGCACCACATAGGGCATTGTGATGACGACGTGGGCGACCAGCAGGCTGGTCCAGGCCTCGCGCAGCCCGACCATCTTGAAGCCCTGCAGCATGGCAATGCCGACCACCAGCCCCGGCAGCATGAGCGGGGAGACGAGGAAGGTCGCGATCGCATCCCGCCCGGGAAAGCGACCGCGCACCAGCGCGATGGCGCAGAGCGTGCCAAGCACCAGAGAGATCATCGTCGACAGCATGGCGATCTGCAGCGAGGTCGCCAGCGACGACCAGAGGCCGCGCGTGCCGGGAAGCTGGTTGTACCAGCGCATCGACCAGGAGGGCGGCGGCAGCGTGAACACAGCCGACGAGCCGAAGGAGACAGCAACCGTCACCACCAGCGGCGTCATCAGGAAGATCACGGCCGCCACCGCCACGACCCAGACGATGGCGGAGGTCACCCGCTCGATGGCCGTCATGTCGAGCCTCCCAGACGCCTCGCCAGCCATGCCGACAGCAACACCACCGACACCGCCAGGACCAGCAGCACCACCGCCGTCGTCGAACCCAGTGCCTCGTCGCGCATCAGCAGGAAGGAGCGGCCGGTCAGCGTCGCCAGCATCTGGAAACGGTCGCCGATCAAGAGGCTGGGAATGACGAACATCGACACGGACATCGAGAACACGAAGGCGATGCCGGACACGATGCCGGGCAGGGTCAGCGGCAGCAGGATGCGACGGAACCGGTAGAAGGGACTGGCACCAAGCGTCGCGCCCGCCTCGGTCAGGCGCGGGTCGATCAGCTTCACCACCGAGTAGATCGGCAGGATCATGAACGGCAGGAAGATGTTGGCGGCACCCATCACGAGCCCGCCTTCGGTGAACAGCAGGCGCTGGGGCTCGCTCCACAGGCCCGTTCCGACCAGAAACTGCGAGACCACCCCGTCGCGGCGCAGGACGATCTGCCAGGCGAAGGCCTTCACCACCGCACCGATCGACAGCGGCAGGATGATCGCGGTCAGCAGCACCACCTGCATGAGGCCGGTCGCCCGCGCCATGGCGATGGCGACGGGATAGCCGATGAGAAGGCAGACCAAGGTGGTCATTGCCGCGATGCGCAGCGTGTTGCCGATGACCCGCCAGGAATAGGGGTCGGAGAAGAATTGCACGAACAGCGACAGCGTGAAGCCGTCCGGCCCGGTGACGCTGCGCGCCAGCAGGAAGACCAGCGGGATCGCATAGACGAGGCCGAGATAGGCGACGGCCGGCACGGCCAGCCAGGCGACGCGGTCCGTCTGCGCGGCGGCGCTCATGGCGTCGAACCCGGATAGAGCAGCGTATCGGCGACCGGCCAGTTCACCGGCACGTCGGCGCCGGGCGCAAGTCCGTCGGGGAGGGCGCCGACGCTCTCCACCTGGATCTGTTCGCCCTCAGGGGCGGCGAAGTGGGCCTGGACGCGCGAGCCCTGGAAGACGATGTCCGTCAGCTTGGCGCGGATCGTGTTCGCGCCGGCCTGTTCGCCGATCGCCATGAGCTCGGGCCGGACGCCGACCAGCACCGGACTGCCGGCCGCGAACCTGCCGCGTGCGCGCACGCGCCCGAAGGCCGTATCGATCAGGACCTCGCCCGCGTCGGCGGAGCCTGCGACGGTGCCGGCGATCCGGGTCGACAGCCCGACGAACTCCAGCGCGAAGATGGTCGCCGGCCGCTGGTAGATGGTCGCCGGATCCGCCAGCTGTTCGATGCGCCCCCTGTTCATGACCGCGATGCGGTCAGACATGGTCAGCGCCTCCTCCTGGTCGTGCGTCACGAAGATCGCCGTGGTTCCGACTTCCCGCAGGAGCCGCTTCAGTTCGATCTGCATGGTCTCGCGCAGCTTGCGGTCGAGCGCGGAGAAGGGCTCGTCCAACAGCATCAGCTTCGGCTTCACGGCAAGCGCGCGGGCCACCGCCACCCGCTGCTGCTGTCCGCCCGACAGGGCCCTGACGGAGCGGTCGGCGAGGGCGCTCATGTGGATGAGGTCGAGATAGCGCGAAACCGTCGCGGTGATCTCCTGCCGAGGCAGGCCGCGCGCCTCCAGACCGAAGGCGACGTTCTCGGCCACCGTCAGGTGCGGGAACAGGGCATAGCTCTGGAACACCACGCCGACGTCGCGGTGGTGTGGGGGCTTGCGCGAAATGTCGGTGCCGTCGAGCACCGTCGTGCCGCTGTCGGCGGCGAGCAGGCCGGCGACGATGCGCAGCAGCGTGGTCTTGCCGCAGCCGGAAGGCCCCAGCAGCGAGACGAACTCACCCTTGGCAACGCCGAGATCGACGCCGTCGAGGACGGTGGTCCCGCCGAACGTCTTGGCAGCGGCACGGATGTCGAGGAAGGGAGATTCGGTGGTCATGATGCCATCGGTCAGGCGGGTCCCGGCGCAGGCCGGGACCGCCCGCCCTTGCCTCACATGGACATCTCGCGATCCCAGCGCTGGACCCAGGCGTTGCGGTTCTCGGCCACGAAGCCCCAGTCGATCGTGTGGACGGCGATGCCGGTGGGCATGCCGGGCGGCGGCGGCACGTCGACATTGGTGGGCAGGGCGAAGGTCGGCGGTGCGATCTTCGACTGGATCTCCGCACCGAGGAGTTCGTTCACATAGGCGAAGGCGAGGTCCTGGTTCGGTCCGCCCTTGACCACGGCGATGCCTGAGGGAACCGGAAAGATGCCTTCCTTCGGCGCTGCAAGACCGAGCGGCGCGCCGTCCTGCTTGCGCGCGAGGGCGAAGGAGGACAGGGCGCCGACGATCATGTGCGCCTCGCCCTGTTCCAGCAGGCTGAAGGCCTGCGGCATCTGGTTGTAGACGGTCAGCAGGTTGGGCTTCAGCGAAATGAGCTTCTTGAAGCCGGACTCGGTGTCGAGCGTCGCCTCGGCCATCGGCTTTCCGGTGGCAAGATGCGAGGCCATGAACAGGTTCGGCAGGCCTTCCGTGTTCTGCAGCGAGGGGATGATGATCCGGCCCTTGTGCTTGGGATCATAGGCCTCTGCCCAGGAGGTCGGCGGCGTCTTGATGACATTGGTGTTGTAGGCGATGCCCTGCCAGGGCTGCAGGTAATTGGCCCACTGGCCGTCCATATGGACGGTGCCCGGCTTCAGCTTGGCGAGGTTGGACGCCTTGGCGGCGGTGATCGGCTCAAGCAGGCCTTCGCGGACCGCAAGGATCATCACCGGATCGTCCATCTGGACCACCGACAGATAGGGCCGATCCTTGTTCTTCTGCATCTTCTCGAGGTTCACGAGCGAGCGCGTCCCCTCGAAAGTCAGCTTTGCATTGTATTTCCGCTCGAACAGGGGAGCGACGTGCTGCTCGACCCATGGCTTGTGGCTGGCGGCGCCGCCCACGACGATTTCGCGGGCCTGCGCGCGCAGGACGGACGGTGCGCCAAGGCCCGTCGCGGCACTGAGCCCGAGACCAGCCAGCAGGCTGCGCCGGTCGATGCCGAAGGTGAGCAGGGTGGCCATGGGAAACTCCTTGTCGTCAGGCAGCAAGAGCTGGCGGTTGTCCGCATCAGGCAGCAAGAGGCGTGCCGGCCCCAACGGCATTGGACGAAGGTGCCCAATCAGTAGATGTGATTAAAAAATAAGCAAAGCTGTGGCGCCGGAGGCGGCAGTTCAGGCGCCGGATCGAACCGCGGGTCAGACAGATATGGCCAGTGTGCGCTCGATCGCTGCCGCAAGGACGAGCAGCGCCCGATCGCGTCCTCGGGGCATGACAACCTGCAGGCCGATCGGCAGGCCGGATCGGTCGAAGCCGCACGGAATGGATATCGCCGGCTGGCGCGTGTGGTTGAACAGCGGCGTGAACACGGCATGGCCGCGCGGGCCGACATCAACGCCCGCGATCATACTCGGCCCCAGACGTTCCACAGGCCAGGCGGCACAGGGCGTCGTCGGTCCGATGACGGCGTCCAGGCCATTGGCGAAAAAGAACTTTGTGCCGGCAACCGCAACCGCTTCGGACAGCAGAAGCGCCTTCGCGACATCGGTCCCGGCCAGCCTGCCACCGGCGTCGATCTGCGCGCCGAGATCGGGGTCAATGAGCGCGGGTCGGGTTGCCCAGGCGGCACCGTGGAGGGCCGCCAGCCCGCTTTGCTGGATGGCGCCGAGCCCTGCCTCCGCCGCGCCCTCGGGCCAGTCCGGATCGGCGGCAACAAGGTCGAATCCCGCCTGTCGCAGGTGTTCTGCACAATGCCCCGTCAGGGCTGCGACATCCGGCTCCACCGGCACGTCGAGCCCCCATTTCGGGCTGTATGCAATCCGCATCCGCAAGGGCTCGCACAGGCCGTCCGGCGCGATCGGAACCGAATGCGGATCGAGGCGGCTCGGCCCGGCCATGACCTCGAAGGCCAGGGCCGCATCGGCCACGGTCCGCGCGATCGGGCAGATGCAGGAGATGCCGAAAAAGGGTTCCTCGAAGCCGGGACCATAGGGAACGGCACCGAAGGACGGCTTCAGCCCGACCAGCCCGGTATGGGCCGGCGGCCTGCGGCTCGATCCCCCGGCATCCGTGCCGATCGCCAGCGGCACCATGCCGCTCGCCACAGCCGCCACCGATCCGCCGGACGATCCGCCGGGCGTCATGGCAAGGTTCCACGGATTGCGCGTGGCGCCGTGCAGGCGGTTGGTCGTCTGGCCTTTGGCGGCGAATTCGGAGCAGTTGGCGATGCCGACGATCACGGCGCCGGCGGCTACGAGACGGGCGACCGCCTCGGCGTCGTCAGGCGCGACAAAATCGCGGAAAAGGTTCGATCCCTGGGTGATCGGGCGGCCTTTCACCCAGATATTGTCCTTGATGGCAACCGGCACGCCCGCCAGCGGCAGAAGCTCGCCGGCCGCGATCCGCCCATCGACGGCCGCTGCGCGCGCCATGGCATCGGCTTCGTCGACGCTTGTGAAGGCGTTGATCGCGCCGTCCAGCGCGGCGATCCTGGCAAGGGCGCGACGCGTCTCTGCGCCTGCGGAACTGCGGCCCGCGGTCACTGCCGCCGCGATCTCCGCCACGGAGGGCCAGAAGGTATAGGCCTCGGTCATGTCGATCGGCACGGCGGCCCTCCCTTGGCAATCCATTCTGGAGCCATGCAAGTCGCGGTCCCAGAATGCCGCCGGATGGCTGCCGCCCGCTCCCGCCGGCGCGTTTGGCACAGCCGTTGCTCCGTCGTCACCGATGAGCAGATCCGTAAACCCCGATCCGTCAACGGCCGGCACGAGCCCGAGCCACCCCGCCGCTCAGCCCCTGACGCTGGACGGCGTGACCCACAGCTATGGCAGCGGCCTGGCCGTGGACAATGTCACGCTCGAGGTGAAGGGCGGCGAACTGGTCGCCCTTCTCGGGCCTTCCGGCTGCGGCAAGACCACGCTGCTGCGGATCGTCGCCGGCTTCATCCAGCAGACCAACGGCAAGGTGGTGATCGGTTCGCGTCCGATCGACGAATTGCCGCCCAACCGCCGCGAGATCGGCATCGTCTTCCAGAACTACGCGCTGTTCCCGCACATGACGGTTGCGGAGAACATCGCCTACGGGCTTGCCGCACGCGGCGCCAGTCGCCAGGCCCAGCGCGAACGCGTGGCCGAAATGCTGGCGATCGTCCGGCTGGAGGATTTCGGCGAGCGCAAACCACGCCAGCTATCCGGTGGGCAGCAGCAGCGGGTCGCGCTCGCCCGCGCCCTGGCCATCCGGCCGCGCATCCTCCTGCTCGACGAGCCCTTCGCGGCACTCGACAAGAACCTGCGCCTGGACATGCAGATCGAGATCAAGCGCCTCCAGCGGCAGTTCGCATTGACCGCCATCATGGTCACGCACGACCAGGACGAGGCGATGTCGATCGCCGACAGGATCGCGGTGATGAGCCAGGGCCGCATCGAGCAGCTCGGCTCGCCGGTCGAGATCTATGACGAGCCGGCCACGCTCTTCGTCAACAACTTCATCGGTTCGAGCAATCTCCTGGCTGGCCGGATCGAGGCGCCCGTCGATGGCGGCTACCGGATCGTGCTCGACGGCGGCACGGTCTGGACCGTTCCCTCGCGCGCGGCCTTCTCGCCTGGCCAGCCGGTCCTCGTCTCCGTGCGGCCCGAGCAGATGCTGCTGGCGGACGAGGCGGCGCCCGACCGCCTGCCGGTCGATCTCAAGCTGAGCCTGCCGATCGGCGGCGCCCTCATCCACGATGTCCTCGGCATCACCGGCGAGACGATGAAGGTGGCGGTGCCGCGGCGACCCGGAGTGGCCGGGGCCCCGCCCGGCCGGGCCTATTGCGCGCTGGCGGCTCACGCGCGGCCTGCACTGTTTCCCGTCGACGCATCCTGATCCCCAACACCCCACACTCAGCGACCAAGGAGCAAACCATGGCCCATTTCACACGACGCAGTCTTCTGGCCGGCGCTGGTGCGCTCGGCCTTGCGGGCCTCTCGCCCCGCAGCGCATCGGCCTCCGGAAGCGTGACCGCCGCGATCTATCCCGGAACCTGGGAAGAGGCCTACCGCGCGGTCGTCGCGCCGGCCCTCAAGAAGGCATCCAATGTCGATATTGCCTTCGACCCGCTGTTCGCGGTCGACCAGGTCGCGAAGGTGCGTGCTGCGCGCGGCGTGCCGCCCTTCGACTGCTTCGTGCTCGATCCCGGTCCGGCCGCGGCCGCCCAGGCCGCCGGCCTGTTCGAGCCGATCGACGCCTCCAAGCTCACCAATGCCGCGAAGATCCCGGCCGGCCTGATCAAGTCGCACGGCGTCACCTGCAACGCGCAGGTGGTCGGCATTGCCTACAATCCGAAGAAGTTCCCGGCGCCGCCGAAGGGCTGGGCCGACCTGTTCCGGTCGCCCTATGTCGAGCGGCTCGGCCTGACCGGCTTCCAGACCACGTTCGGCACCGTGTCGATCATCGAGATGGCAAAGGTCTTCGGCGGTTCGGACACCAATGTCGAGCCGGTCTTCGCCGAACTGAAGAAGGCGGTGTCGAAGGCGGCGGCGGTGGCCGCGCCTGCGGCCATGCCCGGCCTGTTCCAGCAGGGCCAGATCGACATCATGTACACCAACACCAACACAGTCGCGATCCTCAAGGGCCGCGGCGTCGACATCGAGTTCATCAAGCCGGAGACCGGCGCCATCACCTTCCAGACGACGCTGCACATCGTGAAGGGCGCCGACAATGTCGCCAACGCCTACAAGTATATCGACGCGGCCATCTCCGCCGAGGTGCAGGGCGCCCTGCAGCGCCAGCCCTACAACATGATCCCGATCAACAAGGACGTGACGCTGGTCGATACGCTCGACATCAAGTCGGTGGACGAGCTGTCGCGCATGGTCACCCACGACTGGACCACGATCAATCCGCAGCGCGCGGCCTGGATCGAACGGTTCAACAAGGAGATCACGAAATAGGATCGGCATCGTGGCCGCTGCGGCAGCGATCGGAGCCGGGGCTCAGGCCCCGGCGGGGGACAAGGTCGACTGGCGGCTCGCCTCGCCGCTCGGCCTGACCTACCTCCTGTTCTTCGCGACGCCCTTCCTGATCCTGCTCTGGACGAGCCTTCACTCGGGTTCCGAGCAGACGGTGTTCGGCCTCGGCAGCTGGGCGAAGTTCTATACCGATCCCTTCTACCTGAAGGTGATCTTCGACACGCTCAAACTCGGCGTCCTGGCGGTGATCGCCACCACGATCCTGGCCTATCCGCTGGCGCTGATGTTCCGTGCCTCCGGCCCGCGCATGCAGCGCGTGCTGGTCTTCATCATCCTGATGCCGCTGCTCACCTCGGTGGTGATCCGCACCTTCGCCTGGATCGTCATCCTGGCGCGGGAGGGCGTGATCAACCAGACGCTGATGACCCTTGGGCTCACGGCGACGCCGCTCAACCTGCTCCAGACCGAGCTCGGCCTCGTCATCGCGCTGACCCAGATCGAGATGCCGCTGATGCTGCTGCCGCTGCTCACCGTCATGAACCAGATGGACCAGAGCCTGGTGGACGCATCGCGGGCCCTTGGCGCATCGAAATGGCGGACGTTCTTCAGGGTCATCCTGCCGCTGACGCTGCCGGGCTGGATCGCCGGCGCGACGCTTGTCTTCGCCTCGGCGACGACCGCCTTCATCTCGCAGTCGGTGATCGGCGGCGCCCGCCTCGTCTACCTGCCAGCGCTGATCTGGCAGCAGTCGATGGTGGTCTACAACTGGCCCTTTGCGGCGGTTGCCTCGCTGACGCTGCTGTTCACCGTTCTCGCCGGGATCATGGCGCTGAGCTGGCTCGGCCGCTTCGCACGAACGAACTGAGGCGACCATGCAGCGATCGACCCCCGCGGACGTGAGCTTCAACTGGACGGTCGGCTTCCTGGCCGGCCTCGCCATCCTGATCCTGGTCGCACCCGTGGTCATCGTCATCGTGACCTCGTTCACGACGACGCAGACCCTGCGCTTCCCGCCTCCCGGCTTCTCCACCCAATGGTATGTGGCTCTTTTCGACCCCGTGCGGTCGGCGCCGATCCACACGGCGGCGGCCAACAGCATCTGGGTCGCGGGCCTGGCAACGCTGATCGGGTCGGTGCTTTCGGTGCTGGCAGCGCTCGCCATCACCCGCGTCAGCCGCCCGTCGGCGAAGGTTCTGGAGGCCAGCTTCCTGTCGCCGCTGGTCCTGCCGACCCTGTCCTATGGGCTGGCGGCGCTGATGTTCTTCTCGGTGCTCGGCATCCGCCCCTCGCTCAACCTCCTGATCGCCGGCCATCTGGTGGTGATCGCGCCCTTCGTCTTCCGCACGACGCTGGCAAGCCTCACCCAGCTCGACCCGGTGCTGCTGGAGGCCTCCGCCAATCTCGGCGCGAGCCGGCTCTACGCCTTCCGCCGCATCACCCTGCCGCTGATCGCGCCGGGCATTGCGGCTGGCGCCTTCCTTGCCTTCATCGCCTCGATGGACAACGTGCCGGTCTCGCTGTTCCTGTCGACGGCGCGCACCTCCATGCTGCCGATCCGCATGTGGGGCATGATGGAATCGACCCTCGACGTGCGGATCGCTGCCATTGCCGGCGTGCTGATCCTCGCGACCCTTGTTCTCCTGGTGGTGATGGACCGGCTGACCGGTCTGACCCGCCGCATGAGTGCCTGACCCCGCGGAGCCGGACATGACCACGCCCTATGATCGCGACCTGATCGGCTATGGCGCGAGCCCGCCCGATCCCAAATGGCCGGGCGGCGCCCGCATCGCCATCAATTTCGTCATGAACTACGAGGAGGGCTCCGAGCCCTCCGTTCAGGACGGCGAGGGCTATACCGAAATCGGCCTGACCGAGGCCAACGGCCTGCCGACCGGCGTCAAGGGCCGGGATCTGGCCGGCGAGGGCATGTTCGCCTATGGCAGCCGCGTCGGGTTCTGGCGGCTCATGCGCCTGTTCCAGGAGCGCGGGCTTCCGATGACCGTCTTCGGCTGCGCGCTCGCCATCGAGCGCAATCCGGAAGCGGCGGCGGCCATCAGGGCATCGGGCTTCGATGTGTGCTGCCACGGCTGGCGCTGGATCAAGCACTATGACCTCGATGAGGCGACCGAGCGCGAGCACATCGCCAAGGCCATCGCCTCGCTGAAGCAGACGGTCGGCGAGCGTCCGCTCGGCTGGTACTGCCGCTACGGGCCGAGCGTGAACACCCGCAAGCTGGTCGTGGAGGAGGGCGGATTCCTCTACGATTCAGACGCCTATGACGACGAATTGCCCTACTGGAAGGTCGTCGATGGCAAGCCCCACCTGGTCGTGCCCTATTCGCTGGTCAACAATGACGGCAAGTTCGGCTCGGGATTTTTCGCCACCTCCGCCGACTATTTCGAATGGCACAAGGATGCCTTCGACATGCTCTATGCCGAGGGGCGCACGCAGCCGAAGATGATGTCGGTCGGGCTGCACATGCGCCTCATCGGCCATCCTGCGCGTGCGGCGGGTCTGGCGCGCTTCCTCGACTATGTGCAGAGCCATGCAGACGTGTGGGTGACACGACGCCTCGACATCGCGCAGCATTGGGCGAAGACGCATCCCTTCGCGGGGTGACGGCGCACCCGAAGGACGTATCGCATGGCCCATGACCTCATCGTCGCCCTCGGCGACACCCATTATCGCGTCGAGCGCCCCTTCGGCGCATGGCCGGCGAATACCGGATTTGTCACCGACGTCACGGTGGACTGGCGCGGCCATGTCTTCGTCATGCTGCGCCATGACCCCCTGGTGCACCCGGCCGATCCGCGCGTCATCGAGCTTGATCCGCAGGGCCGCTACCTTGCCGGCTGGGGCGGCGAGGCGATCGCCGATTCGCACATGCTGACCGCGACCGCATCCGGCCACCTGATCGCCGTCGATCGCGACATGCACGAGGTGATCTGGTTCACGCCCGCCGGCGAGCGGGTCGGGCAGCTCGGCACGCGCGGTCGCCCGAATGCCCCCTTCAACCATCCCACCGATGTCTCAGTCGCGCCCTGGGGCGACATCTATGTCGCGGACGGCTATGGAGCGGCCTTCGTCCATCGCTTCAGCGCAGGCGGCGCGCTCATCCAGAGCTGGGGTGGGCAGGGCGATGCCGACGGCCAGTTCGTCTGGCCGCATGCGATCTGGACCTTCGCCGATGGCCGCGTCGTGGTCGTCGACCGCACCTGGAACCGCGTCCAGGTGTTCGACGGCGAGGGCCGGCACCTGCAGACCTGGCACGACTTCTACCAGCCGGTGGGCATCTGGGGCGACGCGGAGGGCTGCGCCTACATCACCGACATGGTGCCGAGCCTGACGAAGATCGCCCCCGACGGCAGCCGCATCGGTCGCTGCCGGCCGATGCTCAACGGGGCTCACGGCCTGTTCGGCACGCCGGATGGCGACATCCTGCTGGCCGAGGGCAATCCGAGCCGGCTGACCCGGCTCAGGCTTCTCCGCCCCGGTGCCTAGGCTCCGCGGTCAGAAATTGACCTTGTCGCCGCCCTTCAGCTGCAGGATCTCGCGCGCCTCGTCGGCGCTTGCGATTTCAAGGCCCATGGCCTCGACGATCTGGCGGGCCGCGCGCACCTGCTGGGCATTCGATTTCGCCAGTTCGCCCGGGCGGATCCAGAGCGAGTCCTCAAGCCCGACCCGCAGGTTGCCGCCCATGGAGACCGCCTGCGCGGCGATCGCCAGCTGGTTCCGGCCGGCGCCGAGCACCGACCAGCGATAGTCGTCGCCGAACAGCCGGTCGGCGGTGCGCTTCATGTGCGAGACGTCTTCCGGATGCGGGCCGATGCCGCCGAGGATGCCGAACACCGACTGGACGAAGAACGGCGGCTTGACCAGGCCCCGGTCGGCGAAATGGGCCAGCGTGTAGAGGTGGCCGATGTCGTAGCACTCGATCTCGAAGCGCGTGCCGTTCTCGGCGCAGGTCGTCAGGATGTTCTCGATGTCCTTGAACGTGTTCTTGAAAATGCGGTCGTCGGAGCCGGCCAGATAGGGCCGCTCCCAGTCGTGCCTGAACTCCTTGAAGCGGTTCAGCATGGGATAGAGGCCGAAATTCATCGAGCCCATGTTGAGGGATGCGACTTCCGGCTTGAACACGGCGCAAGGGGTCAGCCGCTCTTCCACCGACATGGTCGGCGCGCCGCCGGTGGTGATGTTGATCACCGCCTTGCTGCGCTGCTTGATCACCTTCAGGAACGGCTCGAACGCCTCGGGCGACTGGTCTGGCTGGCCGGTGACCGGATTGCGCGCATGGACATGGACGAGTGCGGCGCCGGCCTCGGCCGCCTCCACCGCCGCATCGGCGATCTCGGAGGCCGTGACCGGCAGATGAGGCGACATCGAGGGCGTGTGGATCGCGCCTGTCACGGCGCAGGTGATCATGACCTTGCGGTTCTTGCTCATCGTCATTCCATTCCCGTCTTGCGGTTCACTTCGGCTTGCGCGCGGCCGCGCGCTTGTGGGCTTTCAGGGCGGCCAGGCGGCTGTCGCGCCAGGCGCTGAGCTTGCGGATCCGGTCTGCCTCCTGCGGCTCCGGCCATTCGGCCATGATCGCCGCGATCGTCGCCTTCGTGAAGGCCGGCTGGCCTTCGCTCTGCTTCACCATCCGGTCGAGGGACGCCGAATAGCGGGCTGCATAGTCGGGGATGCCGCCCGGTGCATTCAGCTCGATGGTCTCCAGAGGCCCCATGAAGGCCCAGCGCAGGCCGAGCCCGTCGCGGATGGTCTTGTCGAGGTCCCTGGGCGAGCAGATGCCGTCGCCGACGATGCGGAAGGCCTCCGCCAGCAGCACCGCCTGCAGCCGGTTGAGCACGAAACCGGGGCTCTCCTTGCGCAGGACGATCGGCACCTGGCCGGCCTTCTCGTAGATCCGGCGTGCCTTCTCCACCGCCTGCGGGGCGGTCCAGGGCGCCGGCGCGATCTCGACGATCGGCACGAGGTGCGGCGGATTGACCGGATGCCCGACAAGGCAGCGCGCCCGGCCCTTCAGCCCTTCCGAAAAGACCGAAGCGACGATGAACGAGGTGGACGAGGACAGCACGGCCGAGGGCGGGGCCAGCGCGTCCATCTCGGCGAACAGCGCCGTCTTGGCTTCCACCGTCTCCGGGCCGCTCTCCTGCACGAGGGCCACGCCCTTCAGGCAGTCGGCAAGGTCGCTGGCGAGGCGGATGCGCTTCAGCGCTTCGGCCGGGTCGTCGACAAGGCCGAAGCCTGAGAGTTCCTTCAGGTTGCGGCCGATATGGGCGCGGGCCGCCTTCGCCACGCCCGGCACCGCGTCATGGAGCGCCACATCGAAGCCGTGGCTGGCAAAAACGGTCGCCCAGGCCCGGCCGATCAGGCCCGATCCAACGATGGCGATGGCAGTCATCGGGCGCCTCCGGTCCTCTCAGCCACGCGAACATCTTCTCAGGCCCCTGTCGCACGAAGCGAGTCGGGCCGCCCGCCATGCTGGACCGGCCGGCGCACGGGCACCACTGCGCCGTCCGGCAGGGCAGGGGTGAGTTCGCGATTGCCCGCGACGGCCCCCGGGTCGCACAATTGGCCGGATGGCATCGCCGCCCGCGGATGGGCGGCGCAGAGGGAAGGGCCGGATCATGGACATGGGACTTTCGGGTGCGCGCGTGCTGGTGACGGCGGGCGCCGCCGGCATCGGGCTGGAGACGGCGCGCGCCTTTCTGAGGGAGGGTGCAAGGGTCCATGTCTGCGATGTCGACGAGGCGGCCCTTGCGGCCCTTGCCGCCAGCGATCCCGGCCTGACGGCCAGCCGCTGCGACGTGGCGGATCGCGCCCAGGTGGCGCGGCTGTTCGACGAGGCGCCTCTCCGCCTCGGCGGTCTCGACGTGCTCGTCAACAATGCCGGCATCGCCGGTCCCACGGGCCGCGCCGAGGAGATCAACCCGGAGGACTGGGACCGCTGCGTGGAGGTGTGCCTCACCTCCCAGTTCAACTGCGCGCGGCTTGCCATTCCGCACCTGCGCAAGAGCGGCAACGCCTCCATCGTCAACCTGTCTTCGGTGGCCGGCCGGCTCGGCTTTGCCCTGCGCAGCCCCTATGCGGCGGCCAAATGGGGTGTCATCGGCTTCACCAAGTCGCTGGCCATCGAACTGGGGCCGGACGGCATCCGCTGCAATGCCATCCTGCCGGGCGTCGTTGCCGGCGACCGCATCCGCCGTGTCTTCGAGGCCAAGGCCCAGCAGCGCGGCATTTCCTTCGACGAGATGGAGCGCTCGGCGCTGCAGTTCACGTCGATGGAATCCTATGTCACGCCCCAGCAGATCGCCGACCAGATCGTGTTCGTGGCCTCCGAACGGGGTCGCACCATCACCGGTCAGGCGATCTCGGTCTGCGCCGATGTGCGGATGCTGAGCTGAACACACAAAGGCCGCCGCAGGACGAGCCGGCGGCGGCCTTTTTTTACGGGGCGGGTGTCAGCGCTCGATGTTCCAGATGACCGGGAACCCGAAGTCGATGACGCCCTTCAGCTCCGAACGCCACACCGCCGGGCTGCGGAACTGTCCGGCGATCGGGAACGTGGCATCCTCCGTCGCCATCAGCTGCAACTCGGCGGCCAGCGCCTTGCGCCGCGCCGGATCGCTTTCGGCCTCGAAGCGCTCGAGCACCGGCTTCATGCGGTCGACGCAATAGCCCCAGGGCTGGTTGCCCGTGCAGTTGAAGCCGATGCCGAGGTTCGACAGCGGGTCGGACATGTCGAAGCCGGTATAGACCACCGGAATGACGCTCCAGCCGCCCTGGTCGAGCGGATTGCGCTGGACCCAGCGCTGGGCGATCGCCGACCATTCCAGGCCCTGCACATCGACGTTGAAGCCGGCGCGCTTCATGCGGTCGATGAGCACGCTGCCGTAGGGGTTCAGCAGCGGGCTGTCGAGCGGGTGGAGCAGGACGATCTTCTCGTTCTTGTAGCCGGCTTCGGCCAGCAGGGCCTTGGCCTTGTCGATGCTCGGATTGCCGATGATGTCCTTGCCCGCATCGCTCTCGAACGGCGCGCCGCACATGAGCATGGAGGTGCAGTCCGGATTGCCAAGATCGCCGCCGAACCCGGCGCCGGCCAGTACCTCGGCCCGGTCGAGGCACTGCTGCAACGCCCGGCGGACGAGGACATTGTCCATCGGCGCCTCGAAATGGTTGATCGACACCGCATAGATCAGTTCGGCGCGGCCGCTGGCCTTGGCGAAGGTCAGGTTGCGGTCCCGGCGCATGCGCGGGATCAGATCGACCGGGGCATATTCCAGATAATCGACCTCGCCGCGGGTCAGCGCCGCATAGCGCACGGCGATGTCGGGCAGGGTCAGCATTTCCACCCGGTTGACCTTGGCGACCTTGCCGCCCGAAAGGCCGTCAGCCGGCTCGCTGCGCGGCACATATTTCTCGTTGCGGGTGAAGTGCGCGCGGTCGCCGGGGACCCATTCGGCGCGGTTGAAGATGAACGGACCGGAGCCGACGATCTCGGACACCTGCTGGGTGGGGGGCGTTGCGCCGGCAATGCGCGCCGGCATGATCATCGGCACATGGACGGAGGGTTTGCCGAGCGCCTCGATGACGCCGCCGAAGGGCCGCGACAGGGTCAGCCGGAATCCCTTCGGGCCGTCCGGGACGAGTTCTGCGGTCGCCGCCATCAGGCGCCGGCCGATCGAGTCGCGGGCGCCCCAGCGCTTCAGCGAGGCGATGACGTCCTCGGGCGTCACTGGATTGCCGTCGTGGAAGGCGAGGCCGTCGCGCAGCCGGAAGCGCCATGTCAGCCGGTCGGCGCTGACGTCCCAGCCCTCGAGCATCTGCGGCTTGTAGTTTCCTGCCCCGTCCAGCGACACCAGCGTGTCGAAGACGAGATAGCCGAAATTGCGCGTCACAAAGGACGGGCTCGAAATGGGGTCGAGGTTCTGCAGGCCCACATTGACCACGAAGCGGAACGGCCGATCCTGGGCCTGGGCACTCGCCAGCCGGGGCGCGGCGACAAGCGCAGCCGCGGCGGCAAGGGTCTGTCGACGGGATAGCATCATGGCTGGTTCCTCCGGAGGCGTGTGAAGCGGGTCATGCGGCATGCGGGCAAGGCCGGTCGCAGTGACCGGGGTAGGCAAAGGATGGGGCTTGCCCGATCACGGTTCATGTCGTATTTCTCAGCAATACGAGCGTTCCGATAATGCTAGAGTTGCAGGGTCGCGACCGCAAGGGAAGGGCCCTGCTTGGGAGACAGCCCGCCCCTGCACAAACGGGGGAGGCTGGCGCGCGAAAGCACGCGGTGGTCGCCGGCAAAGCGGGGAGCAATCCCCGGTCGCAGGTTCCGCAGGCCGGAAAGGCCGCCGACAGGGAAGGCTGAAGGGGACATCCATGGACAGCATTCGGGCGATCGGCGCACCGTCGGGCGGCAAGGCACTGCCCTCCGATGTCGACGAGCGGCTCTTTCTCCAGTCGGTGGCCCGCGCTCTCGACGTGCTGGAATCCTTCGCAGCCGGCCCCCGGCCGCGATCGCTTGGCGAGATTGCCGAGGCGGCCGGTATCAACAAGAGCGCGGCCCAGCGCATCGGCCAGACGCTGCTCAGCCGCGGCTATCTGGAGCGGGCGGACAATGGCCGCCTGACGCTGGGACGGCGTCTGCTTGACCGCTCCTTCGACTATCTGCGCTCCAATCCGCTGATCGAGCGCGCCACCCCGATCCTGATCGACCTGCGCAAGCGCATCGACGAGCGCGTCGATCTCAGCCTGTTCGACGACACGACGACGGTCTATGCCCTGCGCCTGCAGAGCAAGCGCGAGACCTTCTACGCCACGCTGCCGGGGCGCCGCATCCCGACCTTCCTGTCCTCGGGCGGGCGCGCCTGCCTGTCGCACCTGCCCGACAGCGAGGTCGACGACATCCTGGCCCGCTCCGACCGCCGGCCCCTCACGCCGAAGAGCATGACCGACATCCCGATGATCTGGGACCGCATCCGCGAGGCCAGGCGCGACGGTTACAGCTATGCCGCCGAGGAGGCCCTGCTCGGCGAGGTGGTCCTGTCCGCGGCCGTGGTCGAACAGGGCCGGCCGGTGGGGGCCGTGCATATTGCCGGCTCGCTCAGCGAATGGTCGATCGACACGTTCCGGCGCCGCTTCGGGCCGCTCGCCATCGAGGCGGCGCGCGCCATGGGGTCCTGAGAGGCTGACCCGGAACGTGGAAACGCCGCCCTTTTCGACGTCATGGCCGGGCTTGTCCCGGCCATCCACGACTTGAACACGACCGAAAGGGTTCGTCGCGGATACCCGGCCCAAGGCCGGGCATGACGCAATGGGCATCTCGCAGCCTTTTCGGGACCAGCCTCTGAAGTCCGGATGGCTGCACGGCCTCACGCCTGAAACGCCGCTCCCCGCAATCCGGCGGGCGGCCATGCGCGCATGCGGTTTGACACCCGGCAGAGGCCCGCCTCACGATGGTGATATGGCCGTATCGAAGGGCGATACGGTCTGATGCGAGTGCCGGAGGCGATGTCATGCAGGCGAGGTTCGAGGGGCGCGTTGCGGCTGTGACGGGGGCCGCCGGTGCCCTCGGTCGGGCCAGCGCGGTGGCCCTCGCGGCGGAAGGCGCGCGGCTCTTCCTGTTCGACCGCGACGAGGAGGGGCTTGAGGCAACCGCCGCGCTCTGCCCGGGCGCGGTGACCTGCGCGGGCGACACCACCAGCGCGGCCGACATGGAACGCGCGGCGGGCAAGGCGCTCCGCGAACTGGGGCCGGTGGAGTTGCTGGCGGTGGCCGCCGGCATTGTCGGTCCCTCGAAGATCGCCATCGAGGTCGATGAGGCCGACTGGGACCGGGTCTTCGCCATCAACGTCAAGGGCTCCTGGCTCGCGGCCAGATCGTTCATCCCGCACATGCGCGAACTGGGGCGCGGCTCGGTCGTGCTGTTCTCCTCGACATCGGGCCTGCAGGGTTCACCCGTCCTGTCCGCCTATTCGGCGTCCAAGGGCGCGGTGACGCTGCTGGCGAAAAGCCTGGCGCTCAATCACGCGACCGAGAATATCCGCGTCAATTGCGTATGCCCCGGCACCATCGATTCCCCGATGAACGACCGCGCCATCGCCGCGTCGGGGGACGCAGCCGCACAGGCGGCGCGCGCGGCCTTCCAGAAGTCCCGTCACCCGATGAACCGCTTCGGCACGCCGCAGGAAGTGGCCGGCGCTGTGCTCTATCTGCTCAGCGACGCGGCCGGCTTCACCACCGGTGTCGCCCTGCCGGTCGATGGAGGCCGCCTTGCCTGATCCGGCCCGCTCTCACGGCAAGGTGGCCATCGTGACCGGTGCCGCGCGCGGCATCGGCGAGGCCATTGCCGAACGGCTTGCGGGCGAGGGCGCGCGCGTCCTGCTGGTCGACCTCCTGCCCGAGGTGGAGGAGACAGCCCGGCGGCTGGGGCAGGTCGCGCTGATCCGCAGCGTCACCGACCGGGACGCGGGGCAGGCCATGGCCGATGCGGCGCTTGCCGTCTTCGGGCGCATCGACATTCTGGTCAACAATGCCGGCATCGGCGGATCGAAGCGGCTTGCCGAGTCCGACGACGCGCTGATTGACCGGTTCATCGACACCAACCTTGCCGCCGTGCTGCGTGTCACCCGCGCCGTGCTGGCGCACCTGCCGCGACCGGGCGGGCGGATCGTCAACATCTCCTCGATCTTCGGCATCACCGGCTATCCCGGCACCACGGCCTATGCCGTGGCCAAGGCCGGCATCGCCCAGTTCACCCGCCAGCTGGCTGGCGAACTCGCGCCCGAGGGCATCCGCGTCAATGCGGTGGCGCCCGGCCTCATCGCCACCCCGATGACCGCGGGCCACATGCAGAATGCGCTTTATCGACGGCTGATGGTGGAAGGCACGCCCATGGAGCGACCGGGCACCCCGGCCGACATTGCCGGCCCCGTCGCCTTCCTGGCCTCCGACGATGCCGCCTTCGTCACCGGCGCGGTGCTGCCGGTCGATGGCGGGTTTCTCGCCGCCCGCCACGGCAGGGTATGACTCAAACGACCTGGCTCTGAACTGGGAGACGACCGATGCACGACATGAGCGTCCGCTGGCCGAACGGGGCGCGCTGCGCCGTGATGCTGACCTTCGACTTCGACGCCGAGACGCTCTGGACCTCGCGCGATCCGGAAAACGCCAACCGGCCGGGCATCCTCAGCCAGGGCCGCTATGGCTCGAAGGTGGGCGTGCCGAAGATCCTCGACACGCTGCGCGACGAGGAGATCAAGGCGACCTTCTTCGTGCCCGGCTGGACGGTGGAGAACCATACCGACCGCGTCGAGATGATCCTCAAGGACGGTCACGAGATCGGCCACCATTCCTATTCGCACAAATGGGTGAGCGACGATCCCCAGGCCGAGATCGAGGAGATGGAGAAGGGGCTCGATGCGCTGAAGCGCGTCGTCGGCGTGGTGCCGAAGGGCTATCGCTCGCCGGCCGGCGAGGTCTCGGCAGGGCTGTTCCGCCTGCTGCAGAAGCATGACTTCCTCTACGATTCCTCGCTGATGGACGACATCAACCCCTATCGCCACATCCTGCCGGACGGCTCGAAGGGGCCGGTCGAACTGCCCTGGCACTGGAGTCTCGACGACGCGCCTTTCGCGCTGTTCTCGGTGAAGACACCGCGGCCGATCTTCACCAACGAGCACATGCTGTCGGTCTACAAGGAGGAGTTCCGCGAGATCTACAGGTGGGGCGGCCTGTTCGACATGATCTTCCACCCGCAGTTCGGCGGCCGGCCGAGCCGCATCGCGCTGATCCGCGAACTGGTCGCCTTCATCCGCACCTTCCCCGATGTCTGGTTCGCCACCGGCACCGAGATCGCCGAGCACTGGGTGAAGGAATACGAGGGCGGCTGACGCCCCCCCATTGAAGGCAAGCCTCTGACCGGACGGATGGGGCGGCCGCTGGCCCGCCGCCGTCCGCTCGTGTTTGCCTCCCCGAATGTCACGCCAACGGCCGGGCGCGGCTGTCATACCCGGCGGGGCACAGGTTCCTTCGTGCCGGCACGTAGCGGCAGGGACGCCATGCACGCGATGGGCTTGGCGAACAGAAGTATCTTCATGATGATGTCGCACGCGAATACACAATATCCCTTGTTGGAGTTTGACGGGTTTGTGTATATCGCCAAATTCATGTCATGAGAGTCACATTATGAAAAATGAACGAAGGTCGTTGGTGGGAAAAATTGTCGCCTTCATTGCGATATTGTTTGTCGGATGTGGTGTTTTGTTCGCAGGTCCGGCATCAGCATCATCTCCGGTCGAAATGACAAGCGGTCAAATCACAGTCGCTGTCGTGAGCCAGGCCCAAGTGGACTGTATGCGGCGTGCAAACATGGGACGCAGAAGCTGCCTTGCGGGTTGCGGCCGTGGGAGGGAGGGCACGCGATGCGCCAATGCCTGTTCCCGCCGATTTGATGGCGCTTGCAGTCACTTTCGACAGAACCGTGGACGCCCGCACCGAGGGTCTCCGGGCATGACCCGCTGACACCGCAAGCTACGGGAGGCTTCCGTGTCGGGAGCCTCCCTGATCTGTCCGGTGCGGCAGTCGTCCGACCGGACTACGAGTGACTTTTCCCGCGCCGAATCTCCCCCGGGTCGAGAGGCGCAAGAAAGCCGAGGACCGCCCGGTCCAGCCGGCCGGACAACGGGCCCGGCAGGATGACCGAGAAAAGGGCACTGAGGGCGCTGTAGTACCAGCGCGTGCCTTCGGCCCCGCCATTGAACCGGCTCCAGATTTCGTCGCCTATGGTTCGATAGTCTGTCAGAATCGCTTCGGCGTTGTGTGTCTTGTCGGCAAGTGACACGAGGAGCGACCGTGCCGGCTTGGTGGGCAAAAGCCTCAGATATGCTTCCTTGCGGGGCCGCCAGGCAGGTTTGGGATCCTCCCAGCTGTCGGTGCAGTCTGAGATGATAGCGGCCACGTCGTGACCGAACAGTCGGGAGATGTCCGCCAGCGTTGCTGCGCCTCCCTGGTCTTCGGCCGCGTCGTGCAGCAGGGCCGCAATCGCCTGGTCCTCGTCACCGCCGCTCTCCACCACGAGAGACGACACGGCCATCAGATGGGCCACATAGGGTACGCCCGAGCCCTTGCGGGTCTGGTGACGATGGAGATCGTGAGCATACCGGAAGGCGTCGTCGTAGCGGCTTGTCAGCATTGTTGTCTTCTCCGGGGTGCGATTGGGTACGGCATGGCTTTAGTCGAGGGCGACACACTGGGGCGGCGGGAGCGCACTTGCGGACAGCCCTCTTGCCATCCGCCTGCCGGCTGGCCAGATTTTTCTCGATGCCGCCCCTCGACGTCGCCAAGGTTCTGACACGCAAGCAGGAGCACGAATGTGCGCGGCTCGACGACTTCGAGTTCCGCGTCCGCATCCGCGCCATCCGCCTGCTGGTCGATGACCTCAACGAACGGACCGGCATCGCGACGCCGCTCGATGCGCTGGCCTTTGCCCGCCAGGCGGCCAACGAGCGGGTGGACGCCACCCTTGCCGCCATCGACGCGGCGCTCGGCGCCGCCTCGCCCGGCCCCGGCACCATCTTCCGCCGCCACGGACGGGCGGTGGCCCGTGCCTATGAGCAGGTGATCGTCGAACGCGGCGATCCCTCGCCGTTCCGGATGGCGTGAGCCGCGGCTTCGGTCAGGACGGCGGGCGCGGGTCGTTGGGACTGGCCGCGATGGCGTCGAACGGCCACATGACCGGGCTCGTCTGGTTTTCAAGCTTTGCCTTCTGTCTCGCGGTCAGCCGCGGGAAGAACTCCAGCCCCGTGGCTGCCTCGATGGCCGGCAGGGACGTCACCAGATCGTCCGACAGTGCACCCGAGCCCCAGTCGCGCGGCATGCGAACGGCGAGAATGTTCAGGTTGTCCGGCGCGTCGTAGGGGTAGCGTTCCGGATCGGCGAGGACGAGGAAATAGGCTTCCGGGACGGGCACCTGGAGGCCGTTGCGGCGAGCGATCATCGGCGGATCGTCGCCGAAGATCGGTCCGACCACCGCCCAGACATGCTTCCGCATCGGCGCATAGGCCCGAATGATGGCCTTCTCCATTCGCTGCCATGCGCCACGGTTGGTAGTCGAGCGCTGCGGCATGATGTTCGACATGAAGAAGGTTTCGGACTGGGCGACCCGGCCGAACTGGGTGTTGATGGCAAAGTTCGGCACCAGATGTCCGCGGTCGAACTTCATCTCGCCGATCGGCCTGAAGCCGGCCGTTCCAATCTGCCAGTCCTTCGGAAGCCGCGGGTCCTCGTAGAAGAATTCCGGCCGCTCGTAGTCGACATCCTTCCGGGCCGCGCTCACCTGATAGGCCGCCCAGACCGGCTGCAGCCGGGCGGGGGAAAACCCAAGCGCATAGCCGTGATTGACGATGATCGAGACCGGCCGGGCGGCATCCTTGTTGCCCGGCACGCCATGAACGCAGAAGAACTCGAGAAAATGGCCGATTGACTGGCAGATGGGCAGCAGAGTCGAGTGATCGGTCATGGTCGGCTCCATTGGCGCGCCCCGGATATCAAATACACGAATAGGTTGTGTCGCGCCAGAGGGTGCCAGCCGCAATCGCCGGCAATTCTCAGGAGGTCACCTTCGCAGCCAGGGTGACCAGCTGCCGGTCGTGGCCATGCCTGACGCGGCCACCCGGCCGCTTGCCAAATCGTCCCACGGCGGCCAAAGAAGGCCTCGCGCCGCCGGCAAGGCCGCACCCTTCTCCCACCGCAGCAGCACGTCACGGAGGCGCTTATGGCCGAGACCGTTTCGCCTGGCACGTCCGGTCCCGTTGACTGGCGCGAGGAGGACTGGCGCGACGCCGATGGCGAGCTGCGCGCCGACGTCGTCGAGGCTGTCACGCGCCTGGTGGCCGCAAGGGACCGCGAGGCTCTCGCCGCCCTTGTCGCCGAGGCGCATGAATCCGACATGGGTGCGCTCATCGTCCAGCTCGATGCCGAGGACCGGCTGGCGCTGGTCGAACTGCTCGGCGCCGCCTTCGACTTCACCGCGCTCACCGAGGTCGATGAGACCATCCGCCTCGAGATGCTCGAGGAGATGGAGCCGGGGCAGGTCGCCGACGGCATCGCCAATCTCGAGACCGACGATGCCGTCACCATCCTCTCCGATCTCGACGAGCAGGATCGCGAGCAGATTCTCGATCGCATGCCGGAGGGCGAGCGCTTCGCCCTGAAGCGCGCCTTCGACTATCCGGAGGAATCCGCCGGCCGGCGCATGAAGGACGACTTCATCGCGGTCGCGCCGTTCTGGACGGTCGGGCAGGTGATCGACCACCTGCGCGAATCCGCCGATCTGCCGGACGATTTCACCGAAATCTTCATCGTCGATCCGGCCTATCGCCTGCTCGGCCATGTCCGCCTCGACCGCCTGCTGCGCACCAAGCGCCCGGTGGTCGTCACCGAGATTATGGAAGAGGATGTCCGCACGGTCCTTGCCTCCGAGGACCAGGAGGACGTGGCGCTGATGTTCGAGCGCTACAACCTGCTGTCGGCTCCTGTGCTGGACGAGTCCGGGCGTCTGGTCGGCGTGCTCACCGTCGATGACATCGTCGACGTGATCGAGGAGGAGGCGGACGAGGACATCAAGGCGCTCGGCGGCGTCAAGGCCGACGAGGAACTGTCCGACAGCGTCTGGACGACGGCCAGGGGCCGGTTCCGCTGGCTGCTGATCAATCTGGTGACGGCCTTTGCCGCCACCACGGTGCTGAAATCCTTCGAGATGCAGCTCGAGGCCATGGTGGCGCTCGCCATTCTCGCCCCCATCGTGGCGAGCCAGGGCGGCAGTGGCGCGACCCAGACCATGACCGTCGCCGTGCGCGCGCTCGCCACCCGCGACCTTGGCCATCACAATGCCGGCCGCGTGATCCGCCGCGAGGCGATGGTCGGCCTGATCAACGGCTGCCTGTTCGCGCTGATCACCGGCACCGTGGCCAGCTTCTGGTTCACCAATGCCGGCGTCGGGCTGGTCATCGGCCTGGCGCTGATCTGCAACCTCGTCGCCGGCTCGCTCGGCGGCGTGCTGATCCCGCTCACCCTCGACCGCTTCAAGGTCGATCCGGCGATCTCCTCAGGTCCCTTCGTCACCACGGTGACCGATGTGACCGGCTTCTTCGTCTTCCTCACCATTGCCACCTGGTGGTTCCGGCTGTAGCCGGGTCCGCGCCCCGCGCGCTCGACATTGGCGATCCGCTGGGGCAGGTTCCGCCGACTTTCCACCCCACGCGAAAGCCCGCCATGACTGACGTCCTGCCGCTCGACCCCGCCATCAGGGCGAAGCTCGAGACCATCACCACCGCCACGCTGACCACGGTCCTGCTCAAGAAAGGGCTGCGCAAGGTCTGGATGGCCGGCACCGCGCCGTTCAGCCATGCCGGCAAGCGCAAGGTCGGGCGCGCCTTCACGCTGCGCTTCGTGCCGGCCCGTGAGGATCTGGCGACGCCGGCAAGCTGGTCCTCGCCCATCTCCACCCGCGGCGCCATCGAGGCCATGCCGGAGGGCGTCATCGCCGTGGTCGATGCCATGGGCATCCGCGATGCCGGCATTTTTGGCGACATCCTGTGTGCCCGCATGGCCAAGCGCGGTGTTGCGGCGCTCGTCTCCGACGGCGTGGTGCGCGATGCCGACGGGGTCCGCGGCACCGGCCTGCCGGTCTGGTGCTCGGGAGCGGCGGCGCCGGCTTCCGTGGCGGCGCTCACCTTCATCAACTGGCAGGAGCCGATCGGCTGCGGCGGTGTGGCGGTGTTCCCCAACGACGTGGTGGTGGCCGATGGTGACGGCGCCGTGCTGATCCCGCAGGACCTCGTCGAGCAGGTCGTCGAGGCGGCGGTCGAGCAGGAGCATCTGGAAGCCTGGCTGATGGGCGAGGTGGAGAAGGGCGTGCCGCTGCCCGGCCTCTATCCGCCGAATGCCGAGACCAAGGCCCGTTACGAAAAGGAAACGGGTCGTAAAGCATAAGATCAGGGTCCGGCCGGCCTTGCGTCGGCCATGATTTGCCGCCAAGGGCTGTCCATGCGGTCCGCACTCGTTCCCCCGATCGTTCTCGTGCTGGCCGGCCTCACGCTGGCCGGATGCGGCTCCGTTCCGACGGAGGTTGCCGCCCCGACCGGCGGCGGCCACCCCTTCCCGACGATGACCCAGACGGTCGGGCACCACGCCCATCCGATCCACGGCATCGACGTGTCCAAGTACCAGGGCCAGATCGACTGGCAGCAGGTGCGCGAGGCCGGCGTGTCCTTCGCCTTCATCAAGGCGACGGAGGGCGGCGACCGGCTGGACTCCCGCTTTCACGAGAACTGGGAGGGCGCGCGCCGGGCCGGCATTCCGCGCGGCGCCTATCACTTCACCTACTGGTGCCGGCCGATGGCCGACCAGATCGCCTGGTTCATCCGCAACGTGCCGCGCGATCCCGATGCGCTCCCGCCGGTGCTCGACGTGGAATGGAACTTCCAGTCGCCCACCTGTCCGCGGCGCATTCCCGTCGCCCAGGCCCAGGCCAAGATGCGCGAGTTCCTGCACGCCATCGAGCGCCACTACGGCAAGCGCCCGATCATCTATGCCGACATCAAGTTCCATCGCGAGGTGCTGGCGAACGGCGAGTTCGCCCAGTACCCGTTCTGGGTCCGCTCGGTGGCGGCCGTGCCGCACGAGCGCTATCCGGGCCGCCGCTGGGCCTTCTGGCAGATCACCGCGACGGGCCGGATCGCCGGCATCACCGGCAATGTCGACCGCAATGTCTTCGCCGGCACGCGCCAGCAATGGCAGCAACTGGCCCAGAACCGGTTCCACCACCACGGTGCCGGGGCGACGGCGGTCGCTGCGGCAACCCCGCCGGCCGCGCCGGCTGCGGCCGAGCCTGCCCGCGCGCTGGCCTTTGCCGGTGCCGATGCGCCGCCCGCGCAGGTGCCGACCGCCGGATCACAGGTGCCGCCCGCGGCCGTTCCGCCGGCCGATACCCCGGCGATGACGACGGCGCCGCTGCCGCTCTCTCGCCCCAGATTTTGACGCCTCGGCCGGACGGCTCTGCGATTGACGAGCGGGTGTCGGGCAGCAGGCCCGCATGAGTCACCGTTTTCTGATGGCCCCACCCTCGCCGGTGGTCATCAGGTGCCAACCCGCCCCTACAGCCAGCGCCGGACCCGTCCGGCATAGGCCTTCCACGCCTTGCCGAAGCGGGCGGCGAGATGGGCCTCCTCGCGGACAATGGCGAACCGTGTCACCAGCACCACCAGCAGCGCGGCCGCCGCGGCATAGCCGGCCGAGGCCTCGATGCCGGCGAGGCCGGACAGGATCAGCACCTCGCCGAGATAGATCGGGTTGCGGGACAGCGCGAAGGGCCCGCCCGTCACCAGCCGGCGCGCCGGATGGTGCGGCAGGACGGCGGTCTGCGCGCGGGCGAGCGTCAGCGAGGCCCACATGACCAGCGCCAGCCCGGCGCCGAGCGCCAGCGCGCCGGCCGCCTTCAGCACCTGCGAGGCGGGCATGGGCGGCAGCACCTGGCTCAGCCCGTAGCCCAGCGCCACGCAGCCGAAGAAGATGAGCGGCGGCAGGGGATGCCGGTTCGGCCGCTCGGCATAGGGGTTGTCGTCCGCCATGGCGTCTTCCTTCCGTAGCCTTCCGCATGGCCGATCATGACAGGGCCTTGCCGCGCTTCTATAACGGCGGCAAGCACCAGTCTGCGGGAGAATGCCATGCTGAGGAACGCGCCGCGCCCCTTCGACTTCGACCTCGGCGAAACCGCCGACATGCTGCGCGAGACCGTGTTCAACTTCTCGCAGGCCGAGATCGCGCCCCGCGCGGCCGAGATCGACCGCACCGACCAGTTCCCGATGGACCTCTGGCAGAAGTTCGGTGACCTCGGCCTGCTCGGCATGACCGTCGAGGAGGACTATGGCGGCACCGGCCTCGGCTATCTCGAACATTGCGTGGCGATGGAGGAGATTTCGCGCGCCTCGGCCTCGGTCGGCCTGTCCTACGGCGCCCATTCCAATCTCTGCGTCAACCAGATCCGCAAGAACGGCTCGGAGGAACAGAAGCGCCGCTACCTGCCGAAGCTGATGAACGGCCAGCATGTCGGCGCGCTGGCCATGTCCGAGCCGGGCGCCGGGTCCGACGTCGTCTCGATGAAGCTGAAGGCGGAGAAGCAGGGCGATCGCTACATTCTCAATGGCACCAAGATGTGGATCACCAACGGCCCGGATGCCGATGTGCTCGTCGTCTATGCCAAGACCGATCCGGCCGCCGGCGCGCGCGGCATGACCGCCTTCCTGATCGAAAAGGGCTTCAAGGGGTTCTCCTGCGCGCAGAAGCTGGACAAGCTCGGCATGCGCGGCTCGCACACCGGCGAACTCGTCTTCGAGGATTGCGAGGTGCCGGAGGAGAACGTGCTCGGCCAGGTCGGGCGCGGCGTCAACGTGCTGATGAGCGGCCTCGACTACGAGCGCGCGGTGCTCGCGGCCGGCCCCATCGGCATCATGCAGGCCTGCATGGACGTGGTCATGCCCTATGTCCACGAGCGCAAGCAATTCGGTCAGGCCATCGGCGAATTCCAGCTGGTCCAGGGCAAGCTCGCCGACATGTATGTCTCGATGAATGCCGCCCGCGCCTATGTCTATGCGGTGGCGAAGGCCTGCGACCGTGGCCAGACGACACGCGAGGATGCGGCCGGCGCCATCCTCTATGCGGCCGAGAACGCCACGAAAATGGCGCTCGATGCCATCCAGCTTCTCGGCGGCAACGGCTATATCAACGACTATCCGACCGGCCGCCTGCTGCGCGACGCCAAGCTCTACGAGATCGGCGCCGGCACCAGCGAGATCCGGCGCATGCTGATCGGGCGCGAACTGTTTGCGAAGACGATGTGAGCCTCCTGAACGATCTGTTCTTCACCCTCTCCAAGATCCTCTGGTGGTTCGCCGCGCCGTCCAACCTGCTGGCGGCGGTGATCGTCCTCGGCGCGCTCGGCCTGTTCACCCGCTGGAGCCGGGGAGGGCGACGGCTTGTGGCCGCCGGTGCCCTCGGCCTTGCGGTCTGCGCCGTCTCGCCGCTCGGCACCTGGCTCGCCCGCCCGCTTGAGAACCGTTTTCCGTTGATGTCGCCGGCCATGGCGCCTCCCACCGGAATCATCGTGCTCGGCGGCTCGGTCAATCCGCACACGACCGAAGCGCGAGGCGGGCAGGTGACGCTGTCGGGCGCGCCCGGCCGGATCACGGAGGCCGTGGCGCTGGCGCGCCGCTATCCCGGCGCGCGGCTCGTCTTCACCGGCGGCTCGGCCGCGCTGCTGCGTTCCAACGCGATCGACGAGGCAGGGGCTGCGGGCCGCCTGTTCGCCGATCTCGGCATCGCGCCGGAGCGCGTCACGCTGGAGCGCGAGAGCCGCAACACCTTCGAGAATGCCGTGCTGACCAAGCAGATCGTCCAGCCGAAACCGGGCAAGCGCTGGCTTCTCGTCACCTCGGCCTGGCACATGCCGCGCTCGGTCGGCATCTTCCGCCGGGCCGGCTGGGACGTGGTGGCCTACCCCACCGACTACGAGACGCGCGGCACGGATCGCGAACTGTGGCAGCCGATCCTGCCGGCCGGCCGCGGGCTCGACCTCGTCGACCGCATGACGCGCGAATGGCTCGGCCTTCTCGCCTACCGCGCCGGCGGGCGCACCGACGCCCTGTTCCCCGCGCCCTGAGGCCTACTCCTCGCGCGGCACGGTGATGCGGTAGACGCCCCTGAAATCGGCGGGGTCCACCGGCTTGCCCTTGCGCAGGATGACGGCCCGACCCTCCAGCGCCAGGCGCACGGCGGCCCGCCGCGCCGGCTGCATCAGGGCGTGCCAGTCCACGCCGCGCCCCGCGCCGACCGCCTTGGCCGCCTCCGAGGGGCAGATGGACTTGTCCGGCCCGCGCGCACGGGCAAGCTGGAGGATGGCGGCTTCGAGATCGGATTCGACGGTCATGGCCTGCTGATGCCCCAGCCGGTCGGAAAGGTCGAGGCCCGCCGTCACATCACCGCGCTGCGGCTGTCCGAGTGGAACTGCCGGCGATAGAGCACGGCGAAGACCGCCGTGGTCGCCACGACGAACACGATGGGGCCGGCGAACCAGCCGAGATAGCCGAGCGCGAAAAAATAGGCCCGCTGGCCGCGGTTGAAATGCGCGGCCGCGATGGTGTTCATCCGCGCCGCCCGCTCGGCCATCGCCTTTGCGGCATCGGAGGTGCGCCGCTCGCCCTCCGGCGTCGCGCCGATCAGGATGGCGCAATAGTTGAACAGCCGGTAGGCCCAGCCGAATTTGAAGAAGGCATAGACGAAGATCACCATCAGCCCGGCGAGCTTGAACTCCCACAACTCCCGCGTGCCGGCCTGCCCGAAGGACAGCGCCTGCACCACCTGCACGGCCCGGTCGGAGGCGTTCATCAGGCCGAGGCAGGCACCGACCGCCAGCAGCGAGGTGGAGGCGAAGAACGACGAGCCCTGCTGCAGCGTCATGTTGATCTGCGTGTCGACGATGCGGTTGGGACGCACCAGCATCTCCTCCATCCAGCGGCCGCGATAGTCGGAGATGATGGCGGTCAGCCCGCGCTGCCGCCCGCCCCAGATCTCGACGATCCAGGCATAGGCGGCCCAGCAGAACACGAAATAGCCGAAGGCGGCGGCGTCGAGTGCGGTGAGACCGAACATGATGAAGCCGTAGCAAGTCATGCGGGGCGGGGTCGAGTCCCTTGCGCCCCGCAGGCTGTCGCCGCGGTCTCCGGCAATGCTAGGCTGGCAGCCAGCGATTGGAGGACTTCATGCCGCAGACCATCACCACGGGCTACAAGGCGCTCGTCGACGAGGCCAATTCCGTCATCGAGACGCTGACCATCGAACAGGCCAAGGCCCTGCATGGCCGCGACGACGTGGTCTTCGTCGATATCCGCGACCCGCGCGAACTGGAGCGCGATGGCAAGGTTCCCGGCGCCGTTCACTGCACCCGCGGCATGCTGGAATTCTGGATCGATCCGGAAAGCCCCTATGCCAAGCCGGTCTTCCAGGAGGACAAGAAATTCGTGTTCTTCTGCGCCGGCGGCATGCGCTCGGCGCTCGCCGCGCACACGGCACACATCATGGGCCTGAAGCCGGTCGCCCATGTCGAAGGCGGGTTCGGGGCCTGGAAGAAGACCGGCGGCCCGGTCGAGGACTGGGTGCCCAAGCCGAAGGCCTGAGCCACCCATCACGCCGGCGAATGGACCGATCAAGCCAATTTGCTGGCCTGCCGCCCGGCAGACCGGCATCGTGACGCCTCCAGCACGGGGGATCGTCATGAAGCTCGTCATTGGCAACAAGGCCTATTCCTCGTGGTCGCTCCGGCCATGGATCCTCATGCGGGTGCTGGACCTGCCCTTCGAGGAGGATCTCATCCCGCTTTACAGGGATGACTGGGTCGAGCGCATCCGGGCCGTATCCCCCGGCGGCAAGGTCCCGGTCCTGATCGACGGCGACCTCCTGGTCTGGGAGAGCCTGGCGATCATCGAATATCTGGCCGAGCGGTTTCCCGGTCGCGGCGTGTGGCCGGTGGACCTGGCCGCGCGCGTCCATGCGCGTTCGCTTGCGACCGAGATGCATGGCGGATTCGGGCCGCTTCGCGCGCGCTGCCCGATGAATGTCCGCCGCGCGCCGAAACCGGTGGTGCTGGGGGCCGAGGTCGAGGCCAATGTCGTGCGCATCGTCGCCGGCTGGACCGAGGCGTGCCGGCGTTTTGGCGCGGAAGGACCGTTCCTTTACGGTGCCTTTTCCGCTGCCGATGCCATGTTTGCCCCGGTCGTCTCGCGCTTCCACAGCTATGCCGTCGATGTTCCGGCGGAGGCTCGCGCCTACATGCAGGCGGTCATGGCGCTGCCGGCCTGGCAGGAATGGGTGGAGGCCGGGCGGGCCGAGCCCTGGTATCTGGCCGAGAGCGACGACGTGGTCTGACCGGCGGCGCCGGCTCCCTCGGTCCATCGCCCGGATGACAGGCTCTCCGTCCCGCGCTAACCAGACAGGCCCGACCAGCCTCGCCGGAGCCCTGACGCCTTGGCCATCCTGAAATCCGCCTTCAATCCGTCGAGTCCCGAGGCCCGCGCCAATGCCGGGGCCTGGCGCGAACTCGTCGCCGACCTCCAGGCCAAACGCGCCGAGGCTGCCCTCGGCGGCAACGAGCGCGCCCGCCAGCGCCATGTCGGCCGCGGCAAGCTCCTGCCGCGCGACCGCGTCACCGGCCTGCTCGATCCCGGCTCGCCCTTCCTCGAACTGTCGCAGCTTGCCGCCAACGGCATGTATGGCGAGCCGATCCACGGGGCAGGGGTCATCACCGGCATCGGCCGGGTGGAAGGCCGCGAGGTGATGATCGTCGCCAATGATTCCACCATCAAGGGCGGCACCTACTATCCGATGACCGTGAAGAAGCACCTGCGCGCGCAGGAGATCGCGCTGCAGAACCGCTTGCCCTGCGTCTATCTGGTCGATTCCGGCGGCGCCAACCTGCCGCACCAGACCGAGGTCTTCCCCGACCGCGAGCATTTCGGCCGCATCTTCTTCAACCAGGCCAATCTGTCGGCTGCCGGCATTCCCCAGATCGCCGTGGTCATGGGCTCCTGCACGGCGGGCGGGGCCTATGTGCCGGCCATGTCGGACGAAACCGTGATCGTGCGCAGGCAGGGCACCATCTTCCTCGGCGGCCCGCCGCTGGTGCGCGCCGCAACCGGCGAGATCGTCACGGCCGAGGATCTCGGCGGCGCCGATGTCCATGCCCGCCAGTCCGGTGTCGCCGACCACTACGCCGTGGACGACACGCATGCGCTGGCGATCGCCCGGCGCATCGTCTCCAACCTCAACTCGGTGAAGACCGTCGATATCGCCCTCGCCGAGCCGCGCGAGCCGAAGCACGATACCGCCGAGCTGGAGGCCCTCGTCCCGACCAACCTGAAGACCCAGTACGACATCCGCGAGATCATCGCGCGGCTGGTCGACGGGTCCGAGTTCGACGAGTTCAAGGCGCTTTACGGCACGACGCTGGTGACCGGCTTCGCCCGCCTGCACGGCATGCCCGTCGGCATCATCGGCAACAACGGCATCCTGTTCTCGGAAAGCGCCATGAAGGGCGCCCATTTCATCGAGCTGTGCTGCCAGCGCCGCATTCCACTGCTGTTTCTCCAGAACATCACCGGCTTCATGGTCGGCCGGCAGTTCGAGGCCGGCGGCATCGCCAAGGACGGCGCCAAGCTGGTCACGGCGGTTGCCTGCGCCCAGGTGCCGAAGATCACGCTGCTGGTCGGCGGCTCCTACGGCGCCGGCAATTACGGCATGTGCGGGCGGGCCTATTCGCCCCGCTTCCTGTTCACCTGGCCGAACTCCCGCATCTCGGTGATGGGCGGCGAACAGGCCTCCAGCGTGCTCGCCACCGTTAAGCGCGAGAATTTCGAGGCCGATGGCAAGGACTGGCCGGCGGAGGAGGAAGAGGCGTTCAAGGCGCCGATCCGCGCGAATTACGAGGCCGAGGGCCATCCCTACTACGCCACGGCGCGGCTCTGGGACGACGGCATCATCCTGCCCTCCGAGACCCGCCGCGTGCTGGCACTGGCGCTGAGCGCCTGCCTCAATGCGCCAGTGCCGCCGACGAAGTTCGGCGTGTTCAGGATGTGAGGAACGGTCTGGTAGATGCGGATCTTGCCGCATCGCGGCTCCTGAGTGGCCCCACCCTGACCCTCCCCGCGCTGGCGCGCGGAGAGGGAGACCACGGCCGCTCGTCAGATTGTCAGCCGCCGGGCCTGGCGCCACGGACGCTGCTTGGCACAACCCCAGAGTCCCCCCTCTCCGCGAAGCGGTGAGGGGGAGGGTGGGGCCGATTTGGGCGCCTGAACTGATCGACCGGGCCCCTGCAGCGGCCGGATTGCGTCCTTCGGGGCTCACCCTTCGGCCTCGCACCTCAGGATGAGGAGGGATGGTGGATTGCATGGCGGTCGCACTGGGGGCGGTGGCACGACCATGGACCCGATGCCAAGCTCCCCCGTCCTCATCCTGAGGTGCGAGGGAGCGCAGCGAGCGAGCCTCGAAGGACGCAGTCGGGTCATGCAAGCCAGCCTGTCGCCGGATGCCATGCGAGCCGTCTAGTCTGACCCGTCTGGTCTGGACCGGACCGACAGGGCCAAGGACGGGGCCGGCAAGCGCTCCGCAGCGAGGGACGAAACGCATGACCACACCGATGAACGAACCCGCAGCCATCGTCACCGGCGGCTCCCGCGGCATCGGCGCGGCCATTGTCGGCCGGCTGATCGCTCGCGGCATACCGGTCATCAACATCGACCGCGCGCCCCCGGAAACCGACAATGGCGCCGACTATGTCGAGGTCGATCTTGCAGATGTCGATGCCACCCGCGACGCGCTGCACGAGATCGTCTCGGCCCAGCCGGTGCTCTGGCTGGTCAACAATGCCGGCATTTCTCCGCCTGCCTCGCTGGAGGACACGATGCTAGAGGATTTCGAGCGCGTGGTGGCGATCAACCTGCGCGCAGTCATGCTGGCGGCCCAGGCGGTGGTGCCGGGCATGAAACAGGCGGGCAGGGGACGGATCGTCACCATTTCCTCGCGCGTGGCGCTCGGCAAGGAGCTGCGCACCGCCTATGCGGCCACGAAGGCCGGCGTCATCGGCTTCACCCGCACCTGGGCGCTGGAGCTTGCCCCGCACGGCATCACCGTGAACGCGGTCGGCCCCGGCCCGATCGAGACCGATCTGTTCAAGTCCGCCAACCCGCACAATTCGCCGCGCACCCAGGCGATCATCCGCGGCGTGCCGGTCCAGAGGCTCGGCCAGCCGGAGGACATCGCCCATGCCGTCGACTTCTTCCTGTCGGAGGGGGCGGGCTTCGTCACTGGCCAGGTGCTCTATGTCTGCGGCGGGATGACCGTTGGCGTCGCGCCGATCTGACCGGCGCGACGCACAAGGCCGGACGCTATACCCGGCGGCAGATGCGCCGCGGGAACCCGTCATAGTCGACGACCACGCGGCAGCAGCGGGTCACCCAGAACCGCTCGCCCCAATGATTGACCCGCAGCACGCGCCGGCAATTGCCGCCGGCCCAGACGCCGGCCGCCACGGGCGGTGCGATCAGGAAGGGCGCCACCCAGGGCCGGCGCCAGCCGTACCGGTAGCGAGGCCCGGGGAAGGGACGGCCCCAGCCGGGGCGACCGCCCCAGCCGGGCCGGGGGCCGAAGCCGAAACGCGGTCCTCCGAAACGGGGGCCTCCAAAGCGCGGTCCGCCACCGAAGCGCGGCCCGCCGAAGCGCGGTCCGCCACCGAAGCGCATGCCGCCACCGCGGAAGCCGCCGCGGAACCCGCCGCCGCCCATGCCCCCGCGGAAGCCGCCGCCCATTCCGCCGCGGAACCCGCCGCCACGGAACCCGCCGCCACGGAACCCGCCGCCGCGACGCTGCATTTCAACCGGCTGCCCGGCATCGGCAGCGACCGGGGCCAT